>JACRJQ010000005.1 GCA_016215405.1 Candidatus Tayloriibacteriota bacterium | reverse complement strand
CCAGTCGTATCTGATGGCTCCGTTGCCTACGTCGAGGCCTCCTGCGAAGGTCGAGGTGGCCGAGGTGGAGGTGGCGGTGAAGTTGCGGGCTACCGCTTCGCCTACGACGGAGAGTCGGGCGTATGGGGAGGTGGTGCCGATGCCGAGGTTGCCCTCGACGATGAGCCCGTTCTGAGGACCGAGGATGCCGGTATACCCCGCGCCGATGTTCACGCCCTGAAGAGCATGAAGGGACATCGCGGCGACGCCGTTTACGAAGAGGTTAGCCCCTCCGCTATTCGGTGTGTACGTGCCGATTCCAAAGCTCCTATTGCCGGAACCGTTTCCGGTGAACCTCGCTATCTCTGTGTTCGCGGCGCCCCATACATCGAACTTCTGCTGCGGAGAGGTCGTGCCTACTCCGACGTTACCGGAAGATTTTACATAGATCCCATTGCCGGAAAGAGAACCTGCGCCGTTCGTTTGAATGGCGATATCTTTACCAGAACCGCTAAACATGTACATCATGCTCGGGAAGTTGCTCACTGACGCGTTTCCGTATCCAAAGCCTCCGACCTGTGAACCTGCATTGTCATAGACATCTGCTGCTGCCCAACCGTTTACGGCATAGTTCTGAAGCTTGAAAACCGCATTTGAACCGTTCGAAGTAGCGCTAAAAGCAATTGCGGCGCCAGCCTGAACGCTAAGGGTATTCTGAGGGGTGGTCGTTCCGATCCCGACGTTTCCCGTCGACGTGATCCTCATGCGTTCACCGATAGTAGAACCGGTATCGGTGGTCGAGAACTGGAGATAGCCGGCGAGGTTGCCTATCGTCGAATTCTCCTTTCGACCGGCGATCGTACCGAACGCATAGGTCGAGCAGTTCGCTCCACAGCCTCCGTTCGTACCGCCGAGAGCGATCTGTCCTCCCTTGTCTATCGCTACAGCATCGCTCGAGTATGCGCCGATCTGGACAGCGGCTCCCCCTCCATAATTCGTCGTTCTGTTAGGTGAGGTGATGGTGAGCGTGTCTTGCGGCGTCGTAGTGCCGATTCCGACATTGCCGGTCGAATTCGCGATCGTGATAACTTCAGTGTCGGCATTGTTCGTTCTCTTTACGATAGAGAGATTCGAGGTATTTGCTCTCGTAACAAAATAGTTACCATAGGTCCTATAACCTCCCTCGTTCTGGAAGAGTCCTAAGCTCGCTTCGTTTGACCTCGTCCCTGCCTGAGCTCTAAAGTCTGCAGCCTGTGACCCATTAGAATAAACAGAGGTAACCGTACCTGTGCCATAGACATCCAAAGGCCCGAGTGGAGTCGTTGTGCCGATTCCGACGTTACCGCCGGTCGTTATCCTCACCGCCTCGGCATTGCCCGAGTAGAAAGTCGGGAAAGCATATGAAGCTACTCCACCGATCCTGTTCTCACCAGTCGAAGCATTGTAACTGAATGTCGCGGTCGTTCGAGAACCATCTTGAAGCGAGAATGCTTCAGTGCCAACACCCGCGACGCCGATAGCCAACTTAGTAAGCGGCGTCGTCGTGCCGATACCCACATTGCTGGTGCTCGCAGATATAGTGAATTTGGTCGTACCATCCCCTTTGTCTATCCTAAAGTCGCTATTCGCGACCCCACTCCAATTCGGGAGACCTATCGCCCAATCGTTCGCGCCCGCTGTCTGGAAGTAGATTGCGGAGGCGACGCTGGTATTCGCGCGAGCTATCTGCTGGGTAGCCGCGTTCTGTCCCTGGATCACGAGCGTGGCGTCGCCGGTGGTCGCCTGAAGGACCTGTCGCGCGCTCGTACCGGCGATAGAGAGGTTGGCATATGGGCTCGTAGTGCCGATGCCGACCCTTCCTGCGTTCGTCACGATGAAATCGGTCTTCGTCGAAGAGCCTATCGCAAAGGAAGGTCGAGTCGAACCGATATTGTTCGGATTCACGGAGAGGTAGGCCCACGGCGTGCTCGATCCGACGCCGACTCCGGAATTCTGCAGTCCACCCGCTCCGTCAGACTCCGAGTAGACGGTGAGGAAAGGATTTCCGTTTACAGACGCGCTATAGCTCTGCGCGGTTCCGGCCGATGCGGCCGATGTAACGAGCATGTCCGCCCAATTCACGATGCCCGCGTTCGTCTCGAAATTGAGCGAGCCTATCGTAGCATTGTCGATCGACGTGAGGCCGGTGTTCCAGTCGTATCTGATAGCCCCGTTCCCGACGTCGAGGCCTCCGGCTATGGTCGTAGTCGCCGTCGTAGAAGTGGCGGTAAAATTCCGTGCGACGACTTCCCCTACTACAGAAAGCTTCGCATACGGCGATGTCGTACCGATGCCGATGTTGCCCGCACTGCTTATTGTCAGCCTGTCGCCCACACCCGCCTGCTGGATGCCGAAAGATGCATTGCCGTACGTAGTCCACATCTCAGTGCCATTGAGCTGATATGTCAGACTAGCCTGCGTCGCGTGGTTTATTGAAAGTTGCCTGTTTCCTGCGGGTTGAGCTCCATTGATGAGTACACTACCTGCAACATCGAGCTTCGCTGCAGGTGAAGAGGTGCCAATTCCGACATTTCCAGAAGACAAAACTGAGAGTCTTTCTGTTTCTGGATTCCCGGCATTATCCTTTACGAATACCCCGAACCTGTTAAAGCCGGAGGCTCCGATAACATTTCTGAGCGCGACGCTATCAGCGCCCGTATTATTCCAAATCTTTATACCTGTATGTAACGTGTTGCTCGTGGCGCCGCCAAAAACGTTTATGACATCCTCTGCGACGTTTCCGTTCGGAGAACTTACCGCAAGAGAGCTCATTGGCGATGTTGTGCCGATGCCGACATTACCATTATTTTTAATGGTCATGACAGCACTTGATAGAGCAACGCTTTCCGAAGCAGCGACTGAATTTTGCGCAAAGACGATATCTCCGCGACCGTTGCCCGTTCCGTTACCGACGTAATAGATCGCTCCCTTCTGGTAGTTCGACGTAGCGCCGGCAAGGTTGAACGAAAGCGCAGCGTAGTTGTTGAGCGCCTCAACCGTATTTCTGATGACGATTTCTCCTCCCTTGCCTGTGGCTCCTGCCGAAACGTCGAGCAGTGCAGCCGGCGCCGCTGTCCCAATACCAATGTTACCTGATGACTGTTGGACGACAAATTGCGATGTGCCTACGGTGAGCCCGCCGGTCGAGAATGTCGACGTCGCGGTCGTCGTAGAGACGGTGATCGGATACGCGGACGTGAGCCTTGAGAACGGCGTGAGAGTCAGGGCCGTGTCGAAACTCGTCCCCCCGTTCGACGAGAACCTCCAGTTTATCGGACGTGTCTGCGAAGGGTTCGGTCCGATCGTATCGAAGAAGAATGCGTTGTTTCCACCACCAGAGATACTGCCGCCCGCAGCACCGATGATGCGGAGGAATTCTCCCCCCACGTTGTCACGCTGTATCTCGAGGTATTTGTCGTAGTTTACACCCCTCACAGAGAGACCCTGGTCCTTCGCTATGCCGGAATTGAGAACGATAGGTCCGGCAAAGGTAGAGGTCGAGAGATTTGTAACCGTAAGGTTCGTGAGAGTCGTCGTGCCGAACGACATCGTACCGGTAGCGGTGATGTTCGACGCGGTAATGCTTCCGTCAAAGTACGCATTCCCCGCCACGGACAGTTTCGCGAACGGCGATGTGGTGCCGATGCCGACATTCCCTTCAACCATGAGGCCGTTCGTCGGAGCCATGAATATTCCTGTCGAATACGAATTTCCTATACCGACGCCGCTCGTGTTGCCCTGAAGGCCCAAAACGTGTGCTCCGTTCACCATGAACTCCGAGTTGGTGTTGCTGCCCCCAGGAGCAAAGATCGCCGTGTAATATCCAGGAACGTTATTGCGGCTGACCCTGAAATCCGTAGAAGCGCCAGTACCGGAAACTTCGAGCTTTGCGTTCGGGGTTGAGGTGCCGACGCCGACGTTACCCGAGCTGCTCACGATAAGATCGACACCGTTCGTCCCTGCAGTCCGTATATCGAACGAGTCTGCGGTATGGTTATAGAACAATCCTCCACGCGCGGAATCTTCTGGATCCCCGAAGAGTATGCCCTGGGTAGCGGTGTTAGGGGTGAGAAATTGCAGGTAGCTCGTGCCGCTGTCTTCGATCACGAGATTCGAGAGAGAGTGCGACCCGGCGCCCGATGCTCCTGCATATACCTCCAGCTTCCTGGAAGGCGTCGTCGTGCCGATTCCGACGTTACCTCCGGATGTGATGCGCATCGCTTCAGCGAATCCTGTGCCATCCACAAGCGTCGATTTACCGAATCGGATATCTGAAGAGGCGTCTGAGTAGAGAGCCGGATTTCCAGAATCGTTGGTAAACGACGTGAGCCACCGAGCTCCCGACTGCACAGCGCTCAAAATATTTCCTGAAGCACCATAGGTATGGAGTTTGGTCTGCGGCGTCGTGGTGCCGATGCCCACGTTCCCCGTATTGTGCTGGATGGTGAACATGTAGGACGAGACGTTGTTGACCGCCTCTCGTATGCGGAAATCTTGGGACGAGAGGTCTGTGTTATACCCGAGCTCCCAACCATTATCGGTCGAACCGGCGTTCATAAGCTGTATGAGGTTCCTCGTGCCGCCGAGCGTGCCCGTCGTAGTGACGCGGAAGACGTTCGTGCCGGCCTGAACGGTCTCGAGCCGCGTCGTAGGGCTCGTCGTACCGATGCCTACGTTGCCCGCATAGTTTACAGTGAGCCCGCTCGCCTGAGACCCGCTATCAGATCCCGCGAGGAAGAGGTTTGTCCTGCTATTTCCTCCAGGTCCCCAGTTGCCCGACGCGTCCCCTATCGCCTTTATCTGAGCTTTCAATCCCGAGACGTTCTCGTCGAATGAGAAGAAGTCGAGGCCGCCCACGAGATTTCCCGCACCCGTAGGACCGCCATGGGCCGCGTTCGTGAGCCTGAGGGTCGGACCGTCGACGCCGCTACCTGACGCAGGCGTCGAGATCTCGAGCCTCGTCGCAGGCGTCGTCGTGCCGATACCGACGTTACCGGTCGTCGAAGCGATTGTAAGCCTTATCGTGTTCGCGTTCGCGAGATATATAGGAGCGTCCGTCGTAAGTCCAATAGCGAGCTTCGATACAGTCTGCCCTGACGGTCCATTCGCGAAGATGAACGCGCCATTGGCTGTCGGCAATCCGAATCGCATATCGGCGGTCGTGCTCCCCGCCATCGCCCAGGCAAAGAACTGATTCGAATTGCTCGGACTATAGATATTGAAACCGGAATATGTGTTATCCGCAGTACCTGTAAGCTTGAGGCTCAAATCTCCATTCCCGAGCGAGGTCGACCCACTACCTGCAACATGCAGCATCGCCGAGGGTGTCGTCGTACCGATGCCGACGTTGCCGGTCGTCTTTTGGATGGTGAGTCGGGTGCCTACGCCGTTTTCGCCGATAGAGAAATTACCAGCCGTCGGGTAGCCGGAATAGATGCCGTATCCATTCGCTCCGTCCTGTGCCTGGCCGCCGACGAGGGTGATCCCCGAATAGCTGTTCGAGCTCTGGATTATAGGTTCGATTCCGCCAGACCCGTAGACGTGGAGCTTTGCCGTTGGCGATGTGGTGCCGATGCCGACATTACCTCCCAAAAATACCGCAGCGGCGCCAGCACCTCTCTGCTCGATCGCGAGCGCAGGATACGAAGAGGTGCTCGAGGCAGAGAGCTTCGCCCAAGGAGACGTCGTCCCAACGCCTAAATTTCCGTCACTACCGACTATTCTTATATATTCTTCCAACGTATTTGGATCGCCCGCCAAACTCTTTCCTATACGAAAATGCTGAGCGCCTCCGGCGACCACAGCGCTTATGCTCCACCAATTCGTACCGAGACTATTGTCAAATCTTATCGCCGGCTCATTGAGAGCACCTGTGGTGAATCCATTCGACAGCCGAAGCACTTCGTTTATACCACTCGTTGGAGAGGTGTTGAGGATCTCCATTCTCGCCGCAGGGTCCGCGACACCTACTCCGACCCTACCGTTTCCATTCACTCCTTTAACGACGAGCGATGGGGACGCTAGTCCATTCCATGTCGTACTACCCGTATTCCCAATCATGAATGAATTCGCCTCAGTATCCTGCTCGACAGCAAAGAGAGCCGACGGAGATGTCGTACCGATACCCACATTTCCTGTCGGCGTGATCCTCATCCTCTCGGACGAGCCGCCTGTGACGAACGCGAGAGGAGCAGTCGCGTTACGCGACCCGACAAAGACGGTGTCCGCAAAGACTCCGGCTGCGGAATTGCCGTATCCGAGCGAGCCCACTAGATTGCTATCGACGTCGAACAAATTGATACCGGTGTAATTGTTCGTCGCTGTGGTCTGGACTCCGATGGTGCCGTCGCTCGTACCCTGGAGATAGAACGGCCTCGGCGGAGTGGTGGTGCCGATGCCTACATGCCCGTTCGCAGCGACGATGAAGCTCGTTCGAGTCGAAGAGCCGATGGCGAATGCAACATCACCAGCTCCTTGGTTTACCGAAAGCTTTGCCCATGGAGAAGTCGTGCCGACTCCGATTTCGCCGGAAACAGAGAGGTCGGTCGTGATCGTGGTCGTACCCTGATATATCTGCGCGGTCGAATCGCCGCCGGTATTAAAGTAGATCACGCCGCTGTTTCCGGATAGGTTGCGGCCGGATCTGATCTCGAGGTCCTGCGATACGCTTCCGGCCGACCGTATGGTCGGCGCGTCAAGGTTTCCCCCGTACTGCTCTCCGAGGACAAGGCCGCGGTTCGATGTGCCGCCTCGGGCAAAGATCATGTAGTTTCCCCAGCTCGTAGCGTTATTGGTCGTGATCGTAAGCCCTTGGAAATACGTGCTCGCCGCTGTCGTCGAAGCGATGGTGAGCCCTGACGCAGATGTCGTCGTTCCGATCCCCACCGTCCCAGAATTCTCGAGGGAGAGCACGGTGCCCGCCGCAGACGACTCGAACGTGAGGTCGCCGCGGTTCACGTTCCCTACGCTATTCTCGCGCGAGAGGTTCCAGAACGATCCGAGGCCGTCTCCTATGACTATCTCGGTATCGTTCCCCGACCCGTTCGCGAGGACGTTGAGCTGGGGTCCGTTACCCGCAGGCTGGACCGTGAGGTTTCCATTCACTAAAGCATTTCCCGTTACGGCAAGCCTTGCTCCGGGCGTAGTCGTACCGATACCAAGGTTGCCGTTAGTATCGATACCCATTGCGAACTGATTGTTTGACTCACCTACGTTGTCGTAGACAAAATTCAAATTGCTCGTCGCCTGGTCGACATTAACCTTCCAATCCTTACCGGTCGCGCTGGTAGGTCCGCCACGGAGGACAAGGAGAGGCGTTGCACCAAATCTCTCTATGATCGCGCCGTTACCCACTACATGAAGCGACCTCTGCGGAGTCGTCGTGCCGATACCGACCCTTCCGGCGTTCGTCACGATGAAATCGGTCTTGGTCGAGCTTCCAACCACGAATGACGGCCCAGTAATTCCATTCGGATTTAAAGAGAGCTGGGCCCATGGCGTGGTCGAGGACACGCCAACTTTGTAACTACCGCTCTGCGATAGCACAATCGTGTTTGCTGTTCCATCGATCGAGAAAGGAGTCCTTCCGCCGGTGGCATTCCATATATAGAAGTTATCGCTGCCATTCGCATTGATATCGTTTCCTATCGCCCACTTCTCTGTGTTCTGAGTCCTAAACGAAAGCTGATTCTTGAAACTCGTCCCGCCGAGGTTATCGATCGCAACGGTGTTGTGATCATTCGAACCGCGAAACGCAGCCACGACTTGACCGTTATCTACGACATCGAGTCGCGTAAGCGGGCTCGAAGTCCCGATGCCCACGTTGCCCCCATTCGTCACGATGAGGTTCGTCCTGGTCGAAGATCCTATCGCGAAAGAAGGTCCTGAAATCCCGTCCGGATTGACCGAGAGCTGGGCAAAAGGAGACGTCGTGCCGACTCCGACATTGCCCGTATAATCCGCAGTGAGGATATCTCTCATCCCGCCCCCAAGTGACCTCGCCCTCAGACGAAGATCGGAGACGTATTCAGACCCAGCCTGCTTTACGAACGAACGTACCTGGGCATTGGCGTCTGTACCGCTGCCGCTGCCGGTCTGGAACGCTATGAGGCCCACGGTGTCGCCTATGTTAAATGAACCTTGGCGATTCACTTGTATAGAATCGGATTCGGTCGTCCATATCTGCAGCGGGCGGGACGGGGTCAGCGTACCGATACCGACTCGATTACTATTGAGCACGGCGAAAGTGGTCGATGCTCCGGAGGATGTCGATGACGAGATCGAGAAGAGCGTGGTGTTAGTGTCGCCCAGAGCGGCGTTTACCGACAGCTTCGCTCCCGGAGTGGTCGTACCGATGCCAATGTTTCCGACGGACGTTATGCGCATCCTCTCCAAGAGAGAGCCTCCTGCCGCCTTTGTCATGAAATTAAGGTCTCCTGCATCGTCGGCCCCCGCACGGAGCGCCTGAATGAACGCGATGTTCGTATTCACGCCTGCGACCTCTTGGGTGAACGCAACCCTGCCTACCGGATTCGTGCCAGTGACGTTGTTACCGACGAGGACGAGGCTTCCTGTCGTCGAATTATTCCTGCCTCTCACTCCGAGAGCGCCTCCTCCGAAATCGCCAGGATTTGGATTGGTCATGTTTACACCGACGTTTCCCTTCGCGTCTACGATAAACGACGTCTGCGTCGATGATCCGACGACGAATCCGGTCTCCCCGGCATTCTGCTCTATAGAGAGCTTTGCCGACGGAGACGTAGTGCCGATGCCTACGCTCGTCGTAGAGAACCGGACCTTCTCCGCTCCGCCTACCCAGAACGATACCGGCCTGCCGGTAGGATCACCCTCGAAATATGAACCGGTCGAATCAGCGCCGATCCTGAAATAGCTGCCGGACCCGGACGGATCGTGGAATCCTCCGACCCCTACGACGTCGAGCGCCCGAGACGGAGACGTGGTGCCGATGCCGACGCGCCTGTTCTGGGTATCTATAGAGAGGATAGAGGTTCCGGCTGCATTCGTGAAATCGAAGGTGTTCCGCTGGTTCGATTGCGGAGTGAACGCCAAGGAAGGCGTCGTGCCGTTGAGCGCCAAAGTGGTCGTACCGGACGAGCTCACCGTGGTCGTGAATTCGTTCGAAGCGTCGTATTGGATGCGGAATTGAGGGCCGGACACGGAGGTCACGGTCTGGCTCCCTGTGTTGATGATGCCGCCAGCGAGGAGGTTGCCGGAATTGTCGACGCGGAAGAGGGTCGTGCCTGCGTTCGACTTATAGTTTATGAAATCCCCCGACGGAGCGATGTCGGTCGCGCGGTACGCCGATATCATGGTCGTGCCGTTCGAGCTCTGCAGGAGGGATATGGTGGCATCGGGCGAGGTCGTACCGATCCCGATATTCTTCGTCGCCTGCTGGAACACGAAACCGGTGTCTCCGATAGCTATGCCTCCGGCGAAGGTCGACGTCGCCGCGGTGGAGGTCGCCGCAAAGGATGGCGCGGTATTCGTCGCATAGGATGTCGCCGCTCCTGACACGACGAGGCCGCCGGATGCGTTCAAGCTGCCGCCTATGCCTATCCCGTCGCTAAAATATGCCGATGTGCCCGAAAGGCCGCCAGAGAGCGTCGTATCGCCTGCGACGGAGAGGCTTTTCGCGTCCTTTATGGTCGCCTCGCGGATGACCGGCCTGTACTGGTCGCCCACGCTGTTATCCTCTCGCGCGTTGCGCGCATTTCCGGTAGCCCGCGCCGCCGAACTCGCGGCTGCCGCTATCTCGGAGCGCAACTCGCTCTCCGAAGCCGAGATGAGAGCCTTTACCTCCGCCGCACTCATGCCTTCGGTCGAGTAATAGTTATTCACGACAGGCGACGCCGCAGCTGTCGCAGGGACCGTCACTGCCTGCGGTGCGTAAACGTCAGGCTCGGTGGAAGTCGCCGGTACGACGCCCTCAGGGAATACGGGTTCGAAGCGATCGCTCTGCGCGACGATCGTCTTTGTCTCTGCGAGAGGCGCAGGTGCCGATTCTCGGGCGATCTGCTTTTTTCCGCCAAAGAGCGCGTGAATACTCTCGTAGACGCCGCGAGCTATCCTTTCGAGGAAAGAATCTTGTGACGCTCCGACAGCCGCGAGAGAAGCGAATCCATCCGAGATCTTCGTTACTGACCCGAAGGCGCTTGCGATCGCGTCGCCGACCTTCGAGACGCTCGACTCATGGAAAGAGACGATCGACTCCGAAGCCTCTGTCGCGAGATCGATAGACCGCTCGACACCCTCGATCGAACTCTCGACCGCCGCAAGGTTGATTCCGAGAGCGTTTCGGACATGCCCGACGAAATCGATCATAGCGATCGCTGCCGCATCATCGACTCTCTGAAGGCCGCTCGCGATCGCTCCAAGGGCCGCCTTCGCGTTACCGGGATAGGTGAACCAGCCAGCGCCGAGGACAAGCGAGAGCGAAAGCGTCGCAGCGACAGCCTTCTTCGAGAGATCAGCCGCCTTCCATGATCCGAAAGCGACCCTCGACATGACTGGCTCGTCTATAAGCTTCTCGATGCCAACCTTCTTGAGAGGCGGCATGAGGGGGCTCTCGTCTGGAGCGTACGCGAGCGAGGGCTTCTCTTGAGCCGAGATGACCCTTTGCGTAGCGGCCTGAGCCTTGAGAGCCTCGGCTTTTTCCTTCAAAAAGAGGTTCGCGGATGTCTGATATGAGGCAAGAGACTCCTCGCAGACATACCACGACCTGCCTATCATCTTTGCATCTACTTTTTTGCCGCGTATGAGTTGGCCGACATAGTCCTGAGTATAGCCATACTCAGCCGCAGCTCGTCTAGACGAGATATACTTTTTTCCTTCTAAATAGAGATCGCTGCTCATTACGTCTAATTATAGTTTCTAGCCCAGGAATAGGCCCTGTGGAAAAGAGCGATCGCGAGTTTTCGTTATTTGAAGTTTGAACCAGATACCCCCTCTCTGTTGACCCGACCTCTGGGGCCAGAGAGGATTGTGTCTTCAGCGGTTACTGGTATGTGGTCCTGGACCTAGAAAACACCCATTTTTCTAGGTGGCTAACTTACGTAAATTATCTATCAATGTTTATAAATGTTTAAAAATGAATACCATATTTTGATGGGGCGCGAGCTCCATGGATAGTTCTTCAAATCCCCCACTGCCACCGGTGACTCGATACGTTAAAACTATCTTTATACCGACTCTTCGGGTATGGTTTACCCATGGAAAATCCTTCATCTCTAGAACACGGAAACAGACTCGATGTCGAGGCCTATCGGAGGGGGCTTACCCGTTCCAGATCGCTTTCGGCGGACCTCATCAAGCGAGGAAAAATGAGAGTGAATGGAAAAGTCGCTCTCAAAGCAAGCCTCGAAGTGAGACTTGAGGACGACATATCGATCGAGGGCGGCGACACCTTCGTATCAAGAGCCGGAGAGAAGCTCTCTTTCGCCATCGAGGCCTTCAAGCTCGACTTCGCTGGAGCGACCGTCATTGACATAGGATCATCCACGGGAGGGTTCGTCGACTGTCTCCTCAAGAAAGGAGCGGCGAAGGTGATCGCCGTCGACGTGGGCACGGATCAGCTCGATAGCTCCCTTCGCGACGACCCACGGATCGAACTCCACGAGAGCACCGACATACGGAAATTTTGCCTCCCCTCACCCGTCGACGCAGCGGTCATAGACGTCTCATTCATATCTCTCTCACACATCCTTCCCAAGGCATACGAGCTCGTTAAGAACGGCGGCAGGGTCGTCGCCCTCGTCAAGCCGCAGTTCGAAGTCGGCAAAGAGATCGCAGACAGGTTCAAGGGGATCATCTCGGACGAGAAGGTCCGCCACGACGCGCTGCAAAGAGTGCGCGACGTCGCAAAGAGCTCGGGCTTCTCGATAGAGGCCGAGGCGGTCTCCCCTATCGAGGGCGAGAAGGGCAATAAAGAGTTCCTCCTTCTCCTCTCAAAGCACGGGTAAATTGACCCGCTCGGGTTTTCATGTAGAATTCCTCACCAGTCCTGCTCCTTCTTATTCTGAGAATGAATAGGATGTAAACCTATACATCAACCCTCGACCCTCATTGCCGAATGACCAAGTTGGTTTCCGTCCTCTGTGCCGCTCTGGCTCCCCTAGCGTCCAAACTGTTCTCGCGCGAGAAATACCGCGAGACCCGTTTCGTGTATTTCATCGGGCCCACGTGCGTGGGCAAAGGCTATCTCATGAAGCTCCTCCTCTCGTGGCTGCGCGTCATGATCAATCGCGGGCTCGTCCGCGTCGGGATCGTGTCCTTTGGCGACATCGTCAAAGACCTCCTCGAGAGCGACCCTGAGTTCAATCGCGCCTACGGGCCGATGGTCAGGGCCGGGGATCTGATCCCCGACCCCGAAGCGATCATCCTCTTCGAACGGAAGATCGACGAGATGGCCAAGAACGGCATGCCTAACATGGTCCTCGTCGACGGCTTTTGCCGCTCGCCGAACCAGATCGCGTTCGCCGCCCGAGAAGGGTATCTCGCCGAGGGGGACAAGGTCTTTATGATCGAGGCCTCCGAGAGCACCTGCCTCGCCCGGTTCATGCATCGCTGCGAGAACAAGCCTAACGGCAAGAATCGCATCGACGCAGAGCTGCCGACCTTCCACAAGCGCTTCCGCCTCCACCAGAACACGGCTCCCCAGCTGCGGGAGATGTTCAAGGAGACGGCGTGCGACGTGATCGAGGTCGACGGCGACGAGAGCATCGCCGAAGGCATCTTCCCCAAGATCCAGGCCTGCCTGGAGCCCGATGTCGACGCGTCCTTCGATACCGAGCGCTACGCGCCTGAACAGGCCGCGGTGGCCTAAACGGAGCGAAAACCCGCTTGCGAAGCGCGCCCTTGCCAGGCGCGCTTTTTTTTGCTTAAATATACCCCTATCTGAGCCGTCGGCTCTGTTTTATTTTTTAAGCAGCCTTATGGAGATCCGCAATATAGCGATTATCGCACACGTCGACCACGGCAAGACCACCCTCATGGACGGCATCATGAAGCAGGCAGGAGTCGCCAAAGAGGGCTTTTCCATGGATACGAACGCCCTCGAACAGGAGCGCGGCATCACCATCTATGCGAAAAACGCCTCTATCCACTACAAAGGGACGAAGATAAACATCGTGGATACTCCCGGGCACGCCGATTTCGGCTCTGAGGTCGAGCGCGTCTTGCGCTCTATCGACACAGTCCTCCTCCTCGTCGACGCGCAGGAGGGTCCTATGCCACAGACCCGTTTCGTCTTGAAGAAGTCCCTTGAACTCGGGATGAAGCCCATCGTCGTCATAAACAAGATCGACAAGCCGGCAGCCAGGCCGAAAGAGGCTCTCGACGAGATCCTCGAGCTCTTCATCGAGCTCGGAGCGACGGACGAGCAGCTCGATTTCCATACCATCTACGCGATCGGCCGCCAGGGCATCGCGAAAAGGAACCTTACCGACGAGTCCTCAGACTTGTCTCCCCTCCTCGACGCCGTGCTCGAGCTCGTGCCTGCGGCTCCATCGAACACCGCGATCCCTCTGCGCATGCAGCCGTTCAATCTCGCGTACGACTCGTATACCGGCCGCCTCGCGGTAGGCCGCATATACGAGGGCAAGGTCAAGGTGGGACAAAACGTCTTTATCAAGAAACCGACCGGCGAGACGCGCCAAGGCAAGGTGACGAAGCTCTATACCTTCGAAGGCCTCGACCGAATCGAATCGACTGAAGCGGGCGCAGGCGATATCGTCATGCTAGCCGGCCTCTCCGATATCTTTATCGGCGAGACCATCTGTGAGACCCCTGATCAGGTCCCTCTCCACGCCATAAATGTCGACGAGCCCACCATCGCGCTCAACTTCCTCGTCAATAACTCGCCGTTCGCAGGTCGCGAGGGCAAGTTCGTCACGACCCGCCAGATCCGCGAGCGCCTCGAAAAGGAGCTCGAGGTGAACGTGGGCCTCAGGATAGACTTCTCTCCTGCCGCAGGCGAGAGCATCCCAGGCGTCGATACCTTCAAGGTCTACGGCCGCGGCGAGCTCCACGTCTCCATACTCCTCGAGACTATGCGCCGAGAGGGCTTCGAGCTCCAGGTCTCCCAGCCTCAGGTCATCATCAAGGAGATCGACGGAGTAAAGTCCGAGCCGTTCGAAGAGGTCACGGCGGACGTCAGGAACGAAGTCTCAGGCGAAGTCATCCGCAAGCTCTCCCAGAGGAAGGGCATCATGACAAACATGGTCGAGCGCGAGGGCATCACCCGCCTCACTTTCGAGATACCTACCAGGGGGCTCCTCGGCTACCGAGGCGAGTTCGTCGTCGATACCAGAGGCGAAGGCATCCTGTCGTCGCGCTTCGTCGGATTTAGGCCTCATGTGGGCGCCATCGAGAAGCACGAATTCGGATCGATGATCTCCATGGAGACCGGTGACGCCGTCGGATTCGCCCTCTGGAACCTCCAGGAGCGCGGAACCCTCTATATCGGCGCAGGCGTGCCCGTCTACGAAGGCATGCTCATCGGCAACACGTCGAAAGGCGACGACCTCGACGTTAACCCATGCAAAGGCAAGGTCATGTCGAACTATCGTTCTGCCGGAAAGGACGAGGCGATCGATCTCATCCCTCCTTTCACGCTCACCATCGAGCGAGGCCTCGAGATCATGCACGAATCAGACTTCCTCGAGATAACGCCACAATCGGTGCGCCTCCGAAAGCAATTCCTCAAGAAGACCGAGCGAGAAAAAGCGAAAAAGAAATCATAATGCGAAAAGCCGCCCGAGGGCGGCTTTTCGATGCATCCGCCTAAAAGAGGCTCGCGTTATAGACATGGAGCCCTCCATAAGAGGCCTGGAGGAAATTCGAACACGTGCCCGCGCACATCTGGCCGCCGATCTGCCAGTTGCCCGTATATGGAGCCATCGCCGCCGGCAAGGTCGCCGACCCGACCTGTTTGCCGTCGAGATATACCCTCACGGAGTTTCCCGAGAGACTGTACGCGGTGTAATGCCATTTACCGTCGTTTATCGGCGCCGGAAAGTAGATCTGAGCGTAATTATTCGCAGAATCGATGATGTTCCATCTGTCGGTAAAAAGCCTCCTCCACCAGTCCTGTCCCGCCGCCATCGCGCCCGTCGTGCCGGTCGTCCTTATCCAGATACCCACGGTCTCGCTCGCGCCGTTCATAGTCGTCGCTTGAGAGCTCGCGTAATCGCTCGTGCCGTTGAACGATAGCGCGTACGCCTGACCGCTCAATCCAGAAGCGCCCCATAATCCCGAGGAGCTCAAGGTCATGATATTCGAGCCCGATTTGTCTCTCGTTGTCGCTCCCGACCCCTCTCCGAAACCGAATATCGCGGCGGCTTGATCGCCCACGGAGCGTTCGACCATCCCGGCGAACTGTCGAGCGGCCGTCAGACGCGCGTTTTCTCTCGCCGCATTAAGGCTCGATAGCACGACGCTCGAGAGGAGCGATATGATCGATATCACGACGAGAAGCTCGATGAGCGTGAATCCTTTGTGCCTCATATGTCTCATTCTATGGCGGATAGCCTCTCTGACCGACCGACTGCTGCCGCATAGAGCTTACCTATCTCTGACGCGCCGAGGACTGTCGCGTATATCCGAAGCTGGTCGAGATTGCCCTTGAACCAGTTGGTACTGATGCCTCTTTGGCCTACCGCCCACAGGCCCGCCCAGGCTCCGATATCGATAGTCTCCGTGTATTCGGCATCGAGCTTGCCGTTTATATATATCTTTATGGCTTTATCGTTAACGGAGATCGCGACATGAGACCATCTCCCGTACGGAACGGATCCCGTCGAAGAGGGCCTGAGCCTCTCGTTCGTATCCGCGCTCTGCGCCACCCTCATGCCGATCCTTTGGCTGCTCTGATCGTATTCTATCCACTGATCTACGCCGTTAGACTGAGGCGTTATGACATGCCCGTATTGATTGTCCGGCTTTATCGCGAACGCGACGGTGAATACGTTAGGAGTCGTCGGAAACACCGGCTGAGCCACGTTGTTGAGCCAGTCGTCTACGCCGTCGAAAAGGAGCGAGCAGCCCGTTCCAGAGACGGTGTCTACCGACCAGGCGAGGCCTCCTATAAGGGTCCCGCTAGTGCCAGAACCCGACCTGTCCGAGGTCGTAGGGCCCGAGCACTCGTCGAAATCCCAGACGCCCGCATATGACGCGCCGAGCGCGTGATCGAGAGTGGACGAGAACTGCCGTATCGCGCCTCTCCTGCCCTTCTCTCTCGCCGCATTAAGGCTCGATAATACGACGCTCGAGAGGAGCGATATGATCGATATCACGACGAGGAGCTCGATGAGCGTGAATCCTTTGTGCCGTATGCTCCGTGCGTTATCCATATATCTATATCCCTGCTATGAACGCGGAGGCCTCTGCGGCATAAAGGTCGCGGACCTCTGACGCCACGAGCGTCTTTGCGAAGAAATGGGCGCTGTCTACCCATCCGTTGAAGTAGCGGCTGCCGTCGAGGCGTCCGATCACAGCGGGAGCGAGAACGATCGAAGGCGAGACGTTCGACCCTTCGACCGCGCCTGCGACTTGGACGCCGTCCACGTATAGCTTCGTAGCGGAGCCGATGAGGCCGGGCGATTTGGTGCCGCAGACATGGTGCCACTCGTCGGCGGTTATAGCAGACGTCGCCCTGAACCTGTTCACCCAAAAGTCGACCGCAGGCCGCCCGTCACGGACGGTGAACGAGAGCCCTTGATTCGCCGCGCCTGTGCTGTTATTTCCCATAAAGGACGGATAGTCGGAAGACCATGCCCCGTTCCATTTGATCCACGCGCACATAGAGAATTCGGCGTCTCCGGATAAGGGCAGGTTGCTCGCGCTTAAGGCGTAATCGCCCGACCCGTCGAAGAAAAGCGAGCTGCCGGAAGCCCAAGGAGTGTCCGCGGAATAGGCGGTGTTGCCGCTGTATGTTAAAGTCCCGCTCACGCTCGATTTATCGGCCGGACTAGAGTCGAAATCGAAGAGTACTATGGCGAGCTCCCCTGCTACCCTGTCAGCCTGGGAAGCGAACTGCTTTCCGGCGGCAAGACGGGCTTTCGCGCGGGAGGAATTGAGGCTAGAAAGCACGACGCTTGAGAGGAGCGCGATTATCGATATGACGACCAGGAGCTCTATGAGGGTAAATCCGTCTTTGTCGAGAGACTTCCTTATACGCATGCTCCTCATTATAGCAGCAGGCATTCGAAGCAAAAGCCGCCCGTAAGGGCGGCTTTTGTCCGACTATCGAGAAGCTTTAGAAGCTTCGGCGGTTGTCGTTTCGATCACCGAACGAGCGGCGAGGCCTGTCTTCGAGTGGGCGAGCTTCGTTAACCTTAACGGAGCGTCCTTCGAATTCCTTGCCGTCGAACATCGCGATCGCCTTGTCAGCGTCCGCGTCTTCCATCTCTACGAAGCCGAAGCCTCGCGAGCGGCCGGTCATCTTGTCCATGAGAACGTCTGCCTTGAGGACAGCGCCAGCCTTCTCAAAGCCTGCTCGGAGGCTCTCAGAAGTCGTGCTGTAAGGGAGGTTTCCCACGTAAAGTTTCTTTGCCATTGTGCGACTTGCTATTTCTTTTAACTATCGTCCGACCTTCCCTATGGCTTAGACTTTACGCTTCCACCACCGAGAAACTAACGACGGAGTTAATTATACACAGACTTCCATGCGAGTCAATCGATATGTTGACAAATGTCTAAAAAGTGGGAATATGTAACCCATGCCGGAAAAACCCAAGGAAAAGGAGTCTTATATGAGGCATGTCCTTCATTTCTATTTCGCGCCCGAGCTCCGCTCGGTAGGCACCATCTTTTACCTTGTCATATTCGGATATTTCACGCTCTACTACGTAGACAATCTCCTCCTCGCCATAAAGTTCTTGTTCCATACGCTCCTCGGTGGCACCGCCCTCACGGGGATCTCCTATCTCTTCACCGGCATGGCCTTCGTCATCTCCCTCGTCCTGCCGTTCTTCATATCCTTCTATTCGATATTCGTCCTCCACAGGATCTGGCACACGCCGCAGTGGGCGATCTATATCAAGTGGCTCATGACGGCCGTCATCATCGCAGGGAGCCTCTTCCTTATCATCCTGTCCGACGAATCGGCACGGGTCGCCGCCCGACAAGACGTGATGAGGGGCTTCATCGAAGACTCGAACCTCACAGGTAGGATATAAGCCACCCGGACGGATAAAGCCCCGTGCCGCATCGCGGCACGGGGCTTTATCGACGTCCTATCGTATCGAATCCTCGATGCGGTATTCCCCCACCCGAGTCCTCACTATAGAGATGGTAACCGCTCCCGGTCCCAGAGCCTTTCCTAGATCGCTTACGAGCTGCCTGACATAGAATCCGCTGCCGCAAGATACCCGCGCCTTATATATGACGGTCTCCTCCGGCGCCCTTTCGGAGAAATACATGTTCCATGCCTTCAAGATCTCTGACTGCCTGAAATCTCCCGAGACCGCGCTTACCGTACGATATATGAATTCGACGAGGTCGTCTTTGGATATCGTCCGCGAAGAGAGGAGCTCTATCTTCCTTACGGAGACCTTATGAGAAGGTATGTCCTCCTCGTGCAAAAGCCCTTTGCGCGAGAGCTCGTAGAGCGGCGTCCCGTTTACCACTTTCGAAGAATACGGAGGATACTTCTGCTCGAATTCGCCCAGGTAGGCCCTTAAGCCTGCGTCTACGCGCTCCTTGGCGATCCTCTCCGCGTCGCTCGTAGCGACGATCTTGCCGAGGACGTCGAACGTGTCCGTCTCCACCCCGAAAGCGAATTCGAACTCGTAGTCCTTATCAAGGCCGGTATAAGCCTCCCTCTCCTTGTTCTTCTCCCCCGAGAGCACGACAAGGACGCCCTCGGCCATCGGGTCGAGCCTTCCGGCATACGTCATCTTTACCCCTTTATACTCGGGATGCGATTTTACGTGCCTCTCTATGGTCTGCAAAGGGGTCTCGCTCCGCCTTTTATATAGATTGATCACTTCGCTCCTTATCCCGTCAAGGCTTGTAGACATGCCCATATGCTACAATGCCTAGGCTTATTTCCCAAGCCGCATGAAAAAAATCGTCTTCGACATCGAAACAAGGAACCTCTTCCAAGACGTGGGATCGAACGATCCGCGAGACCTCGACATAGCCGTCGTCTGCACATACGAATACGCGACAGGAGAATACAAGAGCTTCCTGCAGGAGGACCTCGGCAAGCTCTGGCCCATGCTCGAGAACGCGGACATGCTCATAACCTTCAACGGCGACCATTTCGACATACCTCTCCTCGACAAATACTATCCGGGCGACCTGACGAAGATAAAATCCTTAGACCTCCTCAAAGAGGTGAAGAAATCGCTCGGATTCCGGGTAAAGCTCGACTCCATAGCGCAAGCGACCTTAGGCTACGGCAAATCCGGCCATGGGCTCGAGGCCATCACCTGGTGGAAGAACGGCGAGGTGGACAAGATAATCCAGTACTGCAAAGACGACGTGAAGGTCACCAAAGAGATATACGACTACGCCATGAAGACGGGCACGCTCAAGTTCAAGGACGGCCAAGCGAGCAAAGATATAAAGCTCGACACGAGGGAATGGGAAAAGAAAGAGGCGAACGCCATGACGTTCACCCTCGGTTTCTAAGGGTGTATAATTCGCATATAGCCAAAAGAAAATGAATCCACAACGACAATCGCTCTCCATACCCGTCGCGATAATAATCGCGGGCGTACTCATAGCGTTCGGGCTCTATTGGTCAGGGCGAGGGACAGCCATCCAAAAGCCCTCTCCTGCCGCCCAAGCGCCGTCGCTCTCCTCGATCGACCCGATAGGGCCAGACGACCACGTCCTCGGGAACCCCAACGCCGCCATAGTCCTCGTCGAGTATTCCGACATCGAATGCCCTTACTGCAAGCAGTTCCATTCGACCCTAAGCGCCCTCATGAAGGAATACGGAAGCAAGGCGCAGCTCGCATGGGCGTTCAGGCACTATCCGGTCCACAATAACTCCGTAAAGGAGGGCGAGGCGACCGAGTGCGCCGCCGAGCTCGGAGGGAACGACGCCTTCTGGAGGTACCTCGACAAGATATTCGCCGCCACGCCTTCGAACGACGGGCTCGACCTCTCCACGCTGCCGGTGCTCGCAAAAGAAGTTGGGATCGACGAAGCTCGGTTCAACGAATGCCTCGCGAGCGGCAAGCACAAGGCAAGGATACTCAAGGATAAAGACGACGTCACGGCGGCAGGGGCCCAGGGCACTCCCTACAGCGTACTCTTCGTGAACAGCCAGAGGATACCGATCACCCAAGGCGCCCTCCCTTACGAGGACATGAAGAATATCATCGATACGATACTCAAGAACCTCTAAGAAAAAGCCCGCGCTTCGCGCGGGCTTTTTCTTTTACGACGCAAAGAGAGCTACTCAGGCCCTCGAAGCCTCAAAGAGGCGGCAACCGTCGCAGTCTGGGTCGTCGCACCTGCCTCCCGGGACCTTGCCCGACCAGACGGCCTTAAGGAGCTCCAGAACCTCGCCCCGCACCCCCTCGACGTCTTCGGCCGAGACCGGCACGGTCGCGATCGGACACCTTCCCTTCGCGTCCGGCTTTATGAATACGAGCGATGGCTCTACCGCCTTGCCCCGGTACTTCGGATTCCCCTCTACGAGCATCTTGTAATAGGCGAGCTGTCGGAAATATCCTCCGTCGTCCGATTTCGTCTCTCCTCGTATCGCCGCCTCCGACATCGCCTCGCGCGTCTTGTAGTCGAATACGAATACCTTATCGTCGGTCTCGAGGACGAGGTCGAGCTTGCCGTGCAGACGACATTCGACCGCGTCACCTTCGACCTCGGCCCTAAACGCGATCTCCATCCAGGTCTCTGCCAGATGCGTACCTGGCTGCGATACGTGGGAAAAAAGCGCCTTCGCGACCTTCGGAGCAGAGGCTACGAGCTCGTCGACCAATGCGTCCTTCTCGTACGAAGGCAAGAGAGACCTCGAAAAATACTCGCGCACCGAATCCTCGATGGCAGAGGCTATGGCCTTCTCGCCCTTCTCTGCGAGCGCCCAGACCCTCGACATCGCCTCGTGCATCGCGTTTCCCTTTTCGGAGCTCGGAGACGGCGCTTCCGGCACCCTCAGCACGCTCCGATAGAAAAATCTGTTGGGGCACGCAGCGAAATGGTTCAAAGCGGTCACGGAGATGCCCTTTTCGAGTATCGACCGCTTCGCGTATTCGACGAGCTCGGACGCCTCGGCGCCCGCGTCCCTCTTCGCCGCTTTCGGCGCCCCCTTTTTGGGCGGGACCTCGGAGACGGAGACCGCAGAAGGGTCGATCTCCCCGATGAATCGTGACGGGGTGAGGTCCCTGCCGACTCCATCGGAGAGATCCGCCAGTATGAGGAGGCGGGAGCGCGCCCTCGTCATGGCGACATAAAAGAGCCTTCGCGCGTCGCGAATCTCGTCGCCCTCCCCTTTCTCACGCGGCAATATGAAATAGGACGACCTTCCCCGAGGCATCCATGACTCTTCCGTCGCATATGGCATGAAGACGTTATCGTATTCGAGCCCTTTCGATCCGTGAGCGGTCATGATGGAGACCTTCGAATCGGACCTGCCGGCAGAGACTTTCACGCTCTTGCTCTCCGCGGTCGCGCGATATGAGAGGAGCGCTTCGATTACCGCCCGCGGGTCGGAGATCGACCCTTTCCTCGCGATATCCTGAGCAAGGGCGACGATCCCTCTCCATATCTCGGCAGAGAGCGGGTCGCGCGCCGAGAGCTCTGCGAATCCCGACTCGCGGGCGGCATCGACGAGGTACTCTATCGGTCCCGCCTTGGATATCGCCTTTTGGAGCCGCGCGAGGCCAGGGATTGACCTCTCCACGGAAGCGACATCGCCTGACCTGAGCCCTCGTATGAGCTCGGCGGACTTCGCGAAGCCGAGCCTCCAAAGGCCGACAGAGAGAGTCCTCGAGAGAAGCTCGTGCTTCGACGGGTCCGCAAGATATTCGACCAGGTCGAAATAGATCGACCCTAAAGGATGGGAGAATATGTCCGCTCCGCGTTCGGCGGAGGCCTTTATGCCGCGAGCATCGAGCGCAGAGAGCGCTCTCTCCACGTCTCTGTTCGTCCTTACTATGACGGCAGAGGACGCGAGAGGGTCTCTCTGGGAGATGCGAGAGAGCTCCTCGGCGAGCCTGTCTTCGAGCGCCTCGGTGTTCCCCGCCATGACGACCTCGACCGGCTTTCTCCCCTCCTTAGATCCCGAAGAGAGCTCTATCCGTAGGTCCGCATGCTCGCCCTCGCCATAGTTCCTCTCGATGAGGGAGAAGCTCGCGTCGAGGATGCCTTGATGGGACCGGTAATTGTCCTTAAGCGATATGAGGCGGACATCTCTCCAAATCCCCTTAAGCGCGAGAAAGTTCTCTACGGAAGCTCCCTGAAAACGATAGATGGCCTGTTTCTCATCACCCACCACGAAAAGGTTAGGGCTCTCGAAGAAGCTCGCGATAAGGCGGACGAGGAGGTTCTGAGAATCGTTCGTATCCTGATGCTCGTCGACGAGGATGTAGAGGAATCTCTCCTGGACGAGCCGGAGCAAGAGCTCGTCGCGGCCGAACGCGAGGATCGCCTCGATGATGAGGTCGTCGAAATCGATCGCCTTCACGGCCTTCTTCCCCTCTTCATAGGCCTCATATACATCCGCGAAAAGCGCTGTCCTCTCGCACTTCTCTATCCGCTTCTCCGCCTCCGCCTTGAGCTTGCCCTTGCTCGCCCCGCGCGTCGAGAGCGACGACTCGTCGGACCTTACCTTTTCGGCCTCCTCTTTGGAGAACGAGCGGATCATCGCGGGCGTCCACGCCTCCTTCTTCGAATCTCCGATCGCGCGCAGTATCGCTCCCACGTAGAGGTCGGGATTCCCGAACGGACGGAGCTTGGCGTACTTCTTTTCGGCCAGGATATCCCTCACCAGGGCCTCAGCCTCGATATCGGAGAGCTGTCGAGCGCCCGAGACATGCGGAAAATGATCTGAGAACTCGTGGATGAGAGAGGCGGCGAATCCATGGAAGGTATGTATCCTCACCTCGTCCGCCTTCGGCCCTATGACTTCGCGGAGCTTCATCCTCATCGCCTTCACTCCCGCTTCGGTAAAAGTGATCGCGAGGATCCCCGAAGGCGGCGTATCGGTGCGCTTGAGGATGTTGGCGATGCGGAGCGTTAGGATAGTGGTCTTTCCGGTGCCGGGACCGGCGATGACCATGACCGGGCCCTCGATAGAGTCGACGGCCTCTCGTTGGGCTTTGTTAAGCTTCGCATAGCGCTCTTCGAAGGATTGGGACATGCGAGAAGTATAGCAAAAGCCGCAGGCCCTTGGGCCTGCGGCTTTTGCTATACATCGACTTACTTCCCTCCGAACATGATGTTGATCATGGTCATGAGAGTGCTAAAGAAACCGGAGACGAGGGCGATCTTCACCGGCCTGTCCTCGTACCAATGCCTTCTCCTATGAGCGTGCGCGTGTGTCATTGCTCATCGATTAGCCGCTTATGCCTTCTTCCAAAGCCTCTTCGCGGTGTAGATGCCCGGACCAGCGAGAGATATCGCTATCGCCGAGAGGAAGAGCATGAGGTCGAATTCATATCCGCCGATGAATCCCTTCGATATCTTCACGATGCCGATGGCGCCCACCATAGTGGCCGCGAGGACGACTCCTGCCCAGCCTGTAAAGACTCCCGCGAGCATCGAGATGCCTCCGATGAGCTCTACATAGGCGATGACGTAGGCCCAGACCGCCGAGAGGCCTATCGACGAGAAGAATCCGACGGTGCCCTCCATGTTGGAGAGCTTGTCCCAGCCGTGAGCTATGAACACGAGGGCGAGGCCGACCCGGACCAGGAGAAGCGCTATATCGGTGTTAGATTTCATGTTAAGACCGTTAACTCTTAATTACGGATAATTGTACCACAGCCCTAAATGCTTATCGTCTTCTTGTCCTTATCGTCGAGAATGATGAGCTTGTAGATCTCAAGGAGGGCCGAGAGCAGGGCTATGACCAAGGGCCCGAGGAAAAGACCGATAGGGCCGAAGAACGAAAGCCCTCCGATGACCGAGAGGAGCACGAAGAGCGGGTGCATGGTGGCTCCCTTGCCCACCACGATAGGCATGATGACGTTATCGACGAGGCCCACGACGACGAAGCCCCACACGAGTAGGCCTATGGACTGGCCCACGGCGTCGGTGGCCACGAGATAGAGAGCCGCCGGTATTATCGTGAGGCCCGCGCCGATGCCCGGCAGAAGCGATACGATCGCCGTAAGGGCTCCCCAAAGTATCGCGTGAGGGACGCCGAATATCGCAAAGCCCAAGGCTGCGAGCACGCCTTTGATGAGGGAGGTAAAGAGGGATCCTCTGACGACGGAGTTCACTGCCCTCTCGACCTTATCCATTATCTGCGTGTCGTAGGCGTCGGCGAGGGGCGAGAGCCGTATGATGCTCTTTCTGAACGAGTGGCCGTCTCTAAGCAGGTAATACAGGGCGACCGTAGCGACGAAGACGCCGAGCGCGAGCGACGCGGTCGACGAGAATATCCCCTGGGCGTTGTCGACGAGGCCGACCGCGATCTTGCGTACATACCCTTCTACGTCCGGATTGAATTCAGGAAAGACGCGCTGCAAAGGCTCCACGAAATACCCGGACACCGCGCTGAAGCTTCCTATGCCCGAATCTCTGACATCGGCGTAGAAATTCAAAGATTCGACCGTTATCTCGCGGACGAGGATCGAGAGCGGCACGAGGATAATGACGAGGACGATGACGACGGTAAGTATCGCCGCGAGAGTCCTTCTGCCGCGGACCGCGAGGAGCATCTTCTGGTCGAGGGGCTTTACCACTATCGCAGCCATGAAGGCGAGGGCGATGGGCGCGATAAAGGGTTTAAAGAGCGCGAGAGCGAGAACGAATACCGCGAAAAGGAGTCCGATAAAGAAATAAAGTTGAAGCTTTTTATTATCCATATGCAATAAGTATATAACAGATACTACGTCGCACGCCTCCGAAAAATAGCATCGTTTCTATACCGCCCAGTATTTTAGCCCTCTCCTCCGTCGAACGCGGAAGGCTGCTATATCCCCTTCGCCACGGATCTCGACCTGGCGTTCGGATTCCTCTGCAGTATCTTCCTGCACTTCTCGGAGCAATATGCCCTGTCGGCATTCACGCACGCCCTGCAGCAGAGCATCTGGTTCCTGCAGTCTTGATTCGTGCAGTCGGCATACTCCTCCGTCTTCGCGCCGCACTTCTCACATCTGCCTATCACTTCCCTTTTGATCCCGCCCTTCTCGTCGAAAGCCATCGTCACGCGCCCGTCGAACACATAGAGCGAGCCTTTGAAATGCTCGCCGGGATATCTCTCCATATACGAGACGATCCCGCCGTCGAGCTGGTATACGTCTTTGAAGCCCTTCTTTATAAGATACCCCGACGCCTTCTCGCAGCGCACGCCTCCCGTGCACACAGTGAGCACCTTATCCTTGGCATGCTTTTTGAGCTTCGGAAGCGCCTTCGGCAAATCGCGGAAATTCCTAAGCGGCGGCAGCACGGAGCCCTCGAACGCGCCCACCTTGTGCTCGTAGTCATTGCGCATGTCTATTATGGTGAACTTCTCGCCCTTCTCGAACCACGACCTGAGCTCTTCAGGAGCGAGATGCTTGCCGGTCACTTTCCTCGGATCAACGTCGGTCTCTTTCGACCTCTTAAGCGACAAAGACACGATCTCCTCGCGGACCTTTACCGAGAGCCTCGGGAACGCGAATCCGTTACCTTCGCTTATCTTCCAGTGGATCGACTTAAAGCCGGGCTTCGAACTGAGGAAATCGCGGTAAGCCTTCGTATCCTTCGAAAGCCCCTCAAGGGTGCCGTTTATCCCCTCTTTGGCGATTATTATGCGCCCCTTAAGGCCGTGTCGCGCGCAAAACTCCCGATGCTCGGAGGCGAGCTTCTCGGGATTCCTCACCGATGCGTATTTATAGTACAGAAGTATCTCGTGCTTCATGGCGAGGCCATTCTATATGAAAGCGGTCTCAAAGAAAACCCTACGAGAGGGCTTTGTCGAGCTGCCAAAGGGCGGCGGAAAGGACGCCGACCATGAAAGTGCCCCACGCGATGTCCGGAAGCGCCGCCGCCCATGTCCAATCTTTGAGGAACGACATATTCGTGAGGTCGTAGACGCCGTAGAGGATGAGGCCCGCGAGAGCGCCCCAAAGGGCCGCCGCGCCCAAAGACGACGCCTTTGGCACGACGAAGAGCACGACGAGAGCCGCTATGAGGACGTAGACGAGAAGGGCCGCCCAGAGGTTCGGCGCGATCGCGCCGTCGCTCATGCGCAAAAGCTGCGATATCTCCCTTTTGTAGAGGCCTGACGCTAAAAGAGAGAACCAGACGTAATCGAGCGCCATCCCGATCGCCATCGCCGACGCGAACAGTTTGAGAGTATGCATGCTAGCCGAATATGCCCACGACGACCGAGACGAGCACGAGCGAGAGGAGCTGGTACCCGCTGTTTATGGCAAAAAGGACCAGAGAGTCCTTGCCATATATGGCTCCGTTCGCGGCGACCGGCAAAGAGAAGCCGAGCCACATCATAAAGCCGACAAGGACGAGGCCCCAGAGGCTCACCACGATAAGGGACCCGAGGAGGGACGATACGACGAACGCGGTCGCGAGAGAGAGGGCGAACGACATCGCGTACATCCTCGACATCTCCTTGCCTCCCTTAGCCTTCGCTTCCGCTACCTCGGAAGCGGAGATCCCCATCTCTTTCATGTAGCGCTTGCCGAAAAGCCAGGGAGAGTACCAGATAAAGCCGAAGCCGACCGACACGATCGCGGCTATCGCGACCGTTATGTAGCTTATATTCTCGAAAAACATATATGTATGGTTTATATCGGAACATTATAACCTTTACGCATCCATTGCGCACAAAGGTGATAAATAAAAGATAAAGAAATAATAAAAATGTGCATAACTCACATTCAAAAATTCTATTGCGTAATGTAGTACCATAAGGAGACTAGAAAGAGCACCTCCACGAACATGCGCATCCTGGTCATAGACGACGACAGAGAGATACGAAGTTTCCTAAAGGCGAACCTCGAGGCCGATTGCTTTGGGGTCGATACCGCGGGCGACGGAGAGGAAGGCTCTTATATGGGAAGGACGTGCGATTACGACCTCATCCTCCTCGATTACATACTCCCAAAAAAGACAGGCTACACGGTCTGCCGCGATATCCGCGCCGCCGGGAAATCGACCCCCATAATCATCCTGTCCGTCCAATGCGAAACTGACGATAAGGTCGACCTGCTCAACGCCGGAGCGGACGACTACCTCGTAAAACCCTTCTCCTACGAGGAGCTGCGCTCGCGCATAAGGGCGATCATGAGGCGTCCGCCCTCCCTTGTCCTGCCGACGCTCTCGGTGGCCGACCTTGTCCTTGACGCCTCCAAACAAAGGGTCCGCCGGGCGGGCAAAGAGATATATCTGACGCGAAAGGAATTCGCGCTCCTCGAATACCTCCTGCGCAATTCAGGCACGGTCATCTCGCGCGGCGCCCTGCTCGAGCATGTCTGGGACGAGGAGATCGATCCCTTCTCGAACACGGTCGAAGCCCACATACTCAACCTGCGAAAGAAGATCGACAAGAAGGCGAGGAACAAGCTCATCCACACGGTGCCTGGACGAGGATACAAGATAGACCCGAACGGCCATCCGACCTACAATCTTTAACTTTTCTTTATTTTTTCTTTATCTCGACATGAGACCATATGAAGGGCTCCCGGTCGATGGACACCTCTCTCGGTTTACAAGCCAATCGAAACGCATGAGCGCTATCATAAAAAGGATCCTCTCGGACAAAAGGGCTCGAAAGAACGCGAGAAACGAGCTCGTGGACGTTAGCGGTGAATTCGCGCCTTGGAATTAGCTATATAATTAAAGGCGCCATGAACACCCTGGAGACCAGCCTAAAAGCGTACAGACGCGCGAGACAGGCGGCCGGACAGGGTGTTCGCTATATCTACGCGCTCTGCATCCGCCCACGGTCATCCGACGAAGACAGCTATCGGCGCGAGCACATATTCAACGTCATAGCCACGACCGTGCTCGGAGCCGTCATCCTGCTCGAGGCCTCGATCATATACTCCCAGATCGCAGACCTCGATACCTACGGCTTCCGCCCTACGATATTCTCTTTTTTCATCATCCTCTTCGCGGCGCTCCTCGCCCTCTCTCGCCGCGGCCATACGAGGCTCGCGTCTTACCTCTTCATAGGCCTCTATTTCATGGGCACGACCTACGGCATATACGCGTGGGGCATCGAAGTCCCCCTTCCTCTCCTCTCCTACGCTGCCATAATCGTGATGTCGAGCATACTCTTGGGGACGAAGCAGAGTTTCGCCATAACAGGCCTCATCGCGGCGACCCTCATCACCCTCGGGCATCTGCAAGCCGCGGGGATCATCCAAGCGGACGTATCTTGGAGGTCGGAGCCTATGGTGGCCAAAGACGCTATCGAAGACTCCATCATATTCTTCGCGATAGTGGCCGTATCCTGGCTTTCCAACAAGGATCTCGAAAGGTCTCTGCGCCGAGCGCGCGAATCCGAAAGAGCCCTCAAGGCCGAGCGAGACACCCTCGAAGAGAAGGTCGAAGAGAGGACCCGCGAGCTCAAAGCGGCTCAGCTCGAGAAAGTCTCCCAGCTCTATAGGTTCGTCGAATTCGGCAAGCTCTCGTCAGGGATCTTCCACGACCTCCTCAATCCGCTCACGACCGTCTCTCTCACCGTCGAAAAGCTCTCGGCCGAGTCAGGCGATAAAGGCGCGGAATACAAGGAGACCTTAGACAGGGCGGTGAGGGCCTCGAAGAGGATCGAATCGTTCGTCCAGACGGTGCGCAAGCAGCTCAATTCCGAGAGCAAGGTAGGTATATTCTCTCTCGAGAACGAGGCGCGGGACGCGGCCGACCTTCTTTTGCACAAATCGAGGAAATCCGGCGTAACGGTGCGCATAGATTCAAAGGAGGCGATCCTCGTCCATGGCAGCTCGGTGCGGTTCTTCCAAGTCGCGGTCAATCTCATATCGAATGCGATCGATTCATATATATGCTCGCCGAAGGAAGGCGAAAGAACGGTTGACGTATCCATCCTCGAGTCTGCGGACGGCATACGCTTCGAGGTCTCCGACAAGGGCTGCGGCATCGAGTCTGAGGTGAGCTGCAGGATATTCGACCCCTTCTTCACCACGAAAACGGAGCATTCGGGGATCGGCCTCGGCCTCTCAACGACCAAGGATATCGTCGAAAAGGATTTCGGCGGAAAGATAGAAGTGATAAGCGCGCCTCAGGAAGGGTCTAGATTCATCGTCACCATTCCTCTCGACAAGAAAGCTGCTGACAGGCGCAGAAGAGCGAGGCCTCTAAGCGTAAAAGTTTGATGGACGAGGCTATTCGAAACGGAATACCCCGCCTCCGCGCCCTCCAGGCGCGAAACGGGAGCTGGGAGAGCCTCTGCTCGAAAGACGCCTTATTCTCTCAACCGGAGTCGAGACAGGCCGTCTTCCCCGCCGCGCTCATACTCTCTTGCCTCTCTCGCGTCCCCAAAGGCATAAGAGGCGTCGCGGCGATAAAGGCGAAAGCTGCTTCCTTTATCCTGTCGCAGAGAAGCCCCCAATGGACGTGGAATTACACGATACGAGGCTCGAGGTTAGCCGCCTCGCGCCCTTACCCTGACGACCTCGACGACACGTCTTGCGCTATCGCGTCGCTCGCGCTTTACGGCGAAAAGCTCGGCGGCGGGCCTCTCGCAGGCTTCGTCCGTGCCCTGATCTCGGCGGAATCGAACGAAGGAGGGCCCTACAGGACGTGGCTAGCCAAAGCGAAAAAGGGCTGGGACGACGTCGACACAGCGGTAAACGCGAACATCGCTTTCGCCCTGGGCCTTAACGGCGTGTTCCTCGACTCCCTCTCCTCTTATATCGACTCTGCGGTCGCGAGGTCGAAATTCGACTCTCTCTACTATGAGACCGTCTATCCGTTTATATATTTCATATCGCGCTTCTATGAGCTTCGAGGCGAGAGCGCGCAGAGAGAGAAGCTTGCGGATACCGCCTCGGAGGCGCTCCGAAAAGCCGTGAACCCCCTGGAGGAAGCCATATGCATAAGCTCGCTTACGAGACTCGGCCGGCGAAATGGCGCAGTAGATGAGGCGGCCAAAGATATCCTCTCTTCGCCTTGGAAAGCCTTCCCTCTCTATATCGAAGAGGTAAAGGGCGGACGACGAAGCTACGCGGGATCGGAAGCTATCACGACCGCTTTTTGCATCGAGGCCCTGTCTCTCCTATCCGAAGAGAAAGAGACGGCGACGCGAGAGGACGACAGCCGGGAAAAAGCCGCGCTCGACATGGCGAGAGCGGAAGGCGACCGGTTCTTCAAGGGCCTCGGAGAGCCCTTCGAAAGCCAAGCGAGAGAATGCCGAGCGAGGGTCGCGAAAGGCGATATGGAGAAGCTCATCTCTCTCTTGCCTTTCCGCTTCTCTCGCGCCCTTAAGGACGGAGAGAGGATCGAGGACAGGACGCTCGCGAAGCTCGGGCACGCGAACATGCTCGGTTGGATCGGATACTCGATCCAAGACGACATCATCGACGAATCCAAAGGAGAGCGCCTCCTACCCCTCTCTAACGTGCTCATACGCGAGTCTTTGTCGATCATCGAGTCGCTCTCTCCGAACGAGGAGGGAAAGGCGTATGTGCGGAGGACGTTTAGGGCCATAGACGAAGCAAACGCGAGAGAAGCGGCGTCCTCATTCCTTCCTCGATCGGCGAAAGGGCATATAGCGCCTATCCGCATACCACCCTACGACGAAAGCATCCTCTCGGACAAATCGTTCGGCCACGCGCTCGGCCCTCTCGTCGTCATGATGACGCTCGGCCATGCCCCGAGAAGCAGGAAGTTCAGGGAGGTCGAAGCTTTTTTCAAAAGCTACATCGCCGCGCGCCAGCTTAACGACGACGCACACGACTGGCAGAGCGACCTCGCCTCGGGAAGGATCAATTCGGCGAGCGCGGACGCCCTCAGATCGGTCTTAAAAGGGAGAGAAAATCCGATAGCGGCCGATAGCGCCTCAAAGCTCCTGGAAAAGGTATTTTGGGAAGAATCCATAGACGAGATATGCCGGAAGATTCGCCTCCATGTGCGAAAAGCGCGCGCCGCGGCGGCCTCGTCACAAGCGTTTACCGATGGATCCTATGCGCGCGAGCTCACCGAGCCGCTCTCCAAAGCCGCAGAGCGGGCGCTCGCGGAGAGAGACTCCGCCCTCGAGTTCGCCGAGAGCCTCTGATGCGGAAAGCTGAATCTTTACAGGCCGTTTAGCTGCTGGGAGATGCCCTACCACCGCAGATCAAGGATCGACGGCGAAGCCGGTGAGCCGCACGGAGGAGCGTCGTATTGAGGAGAGCCGAGGGAGCTTATGAGAGGGACCCTCAGGTATCCGGCCTCCCCAGGAAGCGCAAAGAATACGAACGCGGGCTCGCTCAGGGCCCCCCCGCACCAATTAGACCAGTCAATACCGACCCTTCTCTCCTCGCCCTGCGGCAAGACGAACCCTGTCTCGGGACGCGAGGCCTGGAGATAAGCGACGACCCGTGAGCCGGACGTTATGGCGATAGACGACGACTCCGACACGACGCAATCGCTGCCAGAGGAATTCCTTATCCTGACCGACCCGGAGAGATAAGGCCCTTCTTTCTCCCACGACGCCCTCCCTGTGAGGTCGTTCGCCGTACAAAAGCGGCCGAGGGGATCATGAGCCCCTGCCCCTTGCGTGCCGGCTTGAGGTGAAAGGTCGGGCGCGGAAGCGGCGATGGATTTCGGCGAAACGACCTCTTCATTCGCTCGATCTGCTGCCCTTGTCGTCGGGATCGCGGCAAAAGGGATAACCATAGTCGAAGTCGCTGCCCTATCGGTCGAGACGGGAGCCTGAACTAGAGCCGCTCTCTCCGCGTAGACGAAATAGGCAAAAAAACCGAGCGCGGCCAAGACGGCGGCAGCCGCGGCTGCTAAAAGATAAGGACGCGAGCTTTCTTTCGCAAGAAACATGGTTACGGATTCTTTATAGCTATCTCTATGACCTTCATATCTAGGACGAAACGGCCGCCGGGAAAGTTGCCAGCGGATGCGATACGGAAAAAGCCCCGTAGTAGGGGCTCTTTACCGCGCGCTTGTATGTCTTTTGTGTCATGCGTCTCATATTTTTATGTGATAGCGAATGAGGATCCGCAGACATACTACGAGGCTCGCGGGAGAAAGGTTCAGGGCCGGAGATTCTCCTTGAGGAAGACTATCGTCTTTTGCCAAGCGTCTGCCGTCTCTTGCGGCGCGTAATTCATCCCAGAAGGATTCGCGAAGGCGTGTCCGACTCCGGGATAGATATAGATATCGTTCTCTATGCCGAGGGAGTCGAGCGACGCCTCGAAGGCGCGGACCGTCTCGATCGGGATGACCTGGTCCTTATCTCCGAAGATGCCGAGGACCGGCCACTTGATAGGAGCGAGCCTTTGCGTCGTCGTGGCCATGCCTCCTCCGTAATAGACGACCGTGGCGTCGAGAGGCTCTCCCGATACGGCAAGCTCTACCGACTGCCTGCCGCCGAAGCACCAGCCGAGCGAGGCGATCTTTTGAGCCCCTTGCGATCGGAGATACGCCGCAGCGGCCCGCATGTTCTCTACGCCCTTATTCTGGTCGAATGCGGCTGTAAGGGCGCGGGCCTCTTCCTGAGTCTCGACCGATCGTCCGAAAAGGTCCACAGCGAGGACCCTGTATCCCTCTTTGGCGAGCTCGCGGGCATAGGCGCGGACGCCGTCGTTTATCCCCCGATTCTCGTGGATCATGACCACTCCAGGATAATCGCCTTCGCCCTTAGGTCTGGCGAAATATCCCGTCGCCCCGGGAAAATAGGATACGTCCCCAGCCTCTACCTCGACGCCTGAAACAGGCGCTAGAGCCTCTCCGTTCGTGAGCGTCGGCGCTTCTTTTCCAGAGCCGAGCCAGACAGCGCCTGCGATTACGGCAATGGCCGCAATGACCATTATGGCGAGCCTTGTATTCATATCTCTGATAGAAAGTTATACGTAGTAAACCCTATCTCTCAGACGCGAGGCGCAGATAATGGTCCGGGGACTCGCACGGGACGAGGTCACCCTCTGCGGTAAGCGCGCCTCTCGCTTCGACCCTGTCGCCTACCTTAAGCTCTGACGGGCTCATGATGCTCTCCCGCGCGGCGCAGAGCATTATCCCCATCGAAGGGACCTTCACGTCGCGCTCCGAGCCGTTGTCGTCTTGAACGGTGACGACATAAGGACCGTCCACCATGGCCTGCTCGAGGTCTATCGCTGCGACGACGCCCGAGATCCCTGTTCCGCTAGCGCTCTCCCCTTCGGGCTCCTTGCGGATGAGCGCGAACGCGCCCAAAACTAGGATGATGGCGATAACTATGTATGAAATCGATCTTTTCATTTGAATATATGAACTATTTTTTAATCAGGCTATGACGACGCTTATAGGCCGTATATCCTCCCGTATTTCTCTTCAAGATATTCGATAAAATATCTGCTGTCGAGAGGCTTCCCCGTCACCCTCTCTACGAGCTCGCCCGCGCGATACGTTTTCCCGAGAGAATGGATATTCTTTCGCAGCCATGTAAGGACAGGCATGAAATCGCCCTGAGACATCTTCCTCTCGATACCTTTAACATCCTTCTTCATGGCCCGATAGAACTGCGCCGCGTAGAGGTTCCCGAGGCTATATGTCGGGAAGTATCCGATGCCTCCATGCGCCCAATGCACGTCCTGCAGCACGCCCTCCCTGTCGTTCGGCACGTCTACGCCGAGATACTCCTTCATCTTTTCCTTCCATATCCTCGGCGTATCGGCTGGATCGATCGTCCCTTCGATCATCCCCTTCTCTATCTCATACCTTAGAATGATGTGCAGATTATACGTGACCTCGTCGGACTCGGTGCGGATGAGAGACGGCCTCGCCTTGCTTATCATCCTGCAGAAATCCTTAAGCGGGATCTCCCTAAACGGCTTCGGAAAGGCTTTGCGGAGCTTCGGATAGAAGTGCCTCCAGAACGGCTCGCTCTTGCCTATCATGTTCTCCCACATGCGCGACTGTGACTCATGGATTCCGAGCGAGACGGATTCCGCTAAGGGCGTCCCGAAGTGCTCTCCAGGAAGGCCCTGCTCGTAGAGGCCGTGTCCCGCCTCGTGGACCGTCGACCCTATGGAATAGAATACGTCTTCGACCAGATAACGCGTCGTGAGCCTCACATCGGAAGGGTTGATGCCCGTCGCGAACGGATGGGTCGCCTTGTCGAGCCTTCCAGCGGCGAAATCGAAGCCTATCTCCTTCGCCACGAGCCTGTTAAAGGACTCCTGCGCCTCGATCGGAAATTTCCCTTTAAGGCGCCTGTCGTCGACTTTCGACTTCGACGCTTTTATCTTCCGTATGAAAGGGACGAGAAATCCCTTGAGGTCTGAAAGCACCTTCGTGACCTCCTTCGACGTCATGCCGGGCTCATAGGCGTCGAGAAGAGCGTCGTAAGGCGAATCCGCATAGCCCACATATTCGGCCTCCTCTCTCTTGAGCTTCACCATCTTGCGAAGCCAGGGCAAGAACATATCGAAGTCGTCTTTTTTGCGAGCCTCTGCCCATACCTCGTACGCCTGAGAGGCGGTGAGGGCTATCTCTTTGACGAGCCTCTCCGGGAGCTTTTTCTCGCGCTCGAAAGACCTCCACGTCTCTCTCACGACGACGGCATCGCCTCCCGAGAGAGCTCCCGCATCGAGCTCCGCCTTGAGGCCGGAAAGGAGTCCGTCCGAATCGATCGATACGAACTTCTGGTGAAGGAGGCCCGACGCTTCCGCAAGGGCCAGAGCCCTCGAATCAGCGGCCTTAGGCGGCATATTCACCTCCTGGTCCCAGAGCGCGATATTGAGGAGAGAGCCGATCCGCGCGATCTCCTGGAGCCGACTTCTGAGCTTTTCCATATTAGTCATACATTGAGAGTAGCATTCGAAGAGAAATCCCTCAAACCGAAAGACTAGACTTCGATGCCGGCCCTCTCCATGACGACCCTCGCGACGTTCGAGGGTATGGAAAAGCTCACGTTCGTACCTGCCTCTATCGCGACATTGACCCCGATCGCCTCGCCCCGCGCATTAAGGAGCGGCCCGCCGGAATCTCCGGGATAGAGCCTGGCGTCCGTAGCGATGAGGCCGCTTAGCACCTCGACAGTACCCTTTTCCCGCGCGACGACCGTCTGGTCGAGCGATATCACGCGACCAGAAGAGACCGAGTCCACGAACCTCCCAAGAGCGTTCCCGACGCTCACGATCTCATCGCCCATCTCTATCTTCGACGAATCGCCGAAAGGTATCGCGGGATAGCCCTCGCCCTCTATCTTTATGAGAGCGAGATCGTATACGGGATCGAGGAACGCGACAAAAGCCGGGACGCGCGAGGCGCCGGTATCCACCCAAAACGAGGCGCCAAAGCCGTCCACGACGTGCCTGTTAGTGACGATATACCCGTCTCCGGTCGCGAAGAACCCGCTTCCAGAAGTGACCTTCCTCTCTTCTACGCCTATCTCTTTCACGGACACCGAAAAGGCCCCTGTCTCCGGATCCTCGCCGAGCTCCATGGAGTATACCGGCGACTCTCTGTACCCCTCTATTATGACAACGGATCTAAAGGCCCTCTCGGCGACTTTCTCTATCTTCGTCGCTTGGTATTCGCCCTGGCTCTCGTACCCTACTCCGGGGACATAGGAATAAAGAGTGAGCGCCGATGCGGCGCCGGGCCCGAGGACGAACATAAGGAGCGCGATCAATATTCTCTTTGGCATATGCATTGGTCTAAATTAGTATCAGTCGATCCGCATCGAACGCATCTTTCCGAAATCTGCCCGCGCTCCTAGTACGAAGGGTTCGAACCTTTGTTTCATATAAAAGGAGCGCCCTATGCAGACGGCGCGTCTAGGACTATATTTATCTATATGAAAAAGATAATCGTCTTTATCGCGGGACTGGCCGTCATCGCCTTCGTCGTCGCTATCGCTTTAGATCCCGTCGAAAAGCAGGACGCAGACATCGACTTTATCGAGATCGGCTATATCACGGACAGAGACCCGTCGATCGTGAACGGAGCCCTCTACCTCGTCTACGAAGCGCCAGGAGAGCCGGCGCTCGACGCGAAGATCTCCTTCGATGGATCGAGCATATGCCGCGCCGGAGGGCAGGAAGAGCCGTGCGTCGCGATAAACCAGACGATCATGGGCGCCTATGGCGGAAAGAGGGTCTTCGTAGAGGGCATACGTCGAGAATCGGATATCCTCGTAAGGAATCTCGCACTCGATATCGAGGCCGACAGGAGATTCGGCTTCATCCGCTCCGTAGAAAAGAATGGGGTAAACTTCCTTGTGACCATCGACCCTGTCGAATTCCTGTCGGGAGACGAAGCGTACCGAAAGGCCGCAGAGGATACCGATTGCGGCGAGAAAGACGCGGCGGAATGCGTGCCGAGCCTCAATAACGATTTCTATATACGGAACATATCGACATCCACCGAGACATACAACCTCCTTCCTGACGCCGACATAGCGATATTCGAGAACCCGGGATCGCCCGTACTCGTTCCGGCGACCTCTGAGGCGTTCGCGGACGGATTCGCGGACCCTGATTCATTCATGAAAGCATACACCTTCAGATACCTCCTCAATGGATCGACGATAGTGTCGCTCCAAGAGCAGTACGTCCCCTAGCTAAGGCTGCAGCTCAACGCAAAAAACCTAGTTCGTAGCGAAACGAGGCTTAAATCCCACAGAAGGGCGAAGCGTCTTCTATCGGCGCTTCTTGAGAGGCCTCGCGTGCTTTATCGCGAGCCGCTTCGCGGTCTTGCGCGATCGCGTCTGCCTCTTTTTAGTATTCGCTCTTTTTGCCATACATCCATCATACCTTATGAACGAGAGAAAGGCTCGGAGCTACCTCGCCGAATAATACGAAAGCCCCGCTCTCGCGGGGCTTTCGTATTCGCTTATTTCTTCTTCTTTGCTGGAGCCTTCCTCGCGACAGGCTTCTTGTCAGCAGGCTCCGGCGGCATGTTCGATGCTACCGGGACCGCGGTCTTCTCTACCCTTTCTACCTTTGTAGGCTTATCTCCCTGCGCCTTCTCGCCGAGGAGAGCGAGAACCTTGTCGAGCTTGTATCCGAGGGTCTCGATCTGCCTTTTCATCTCTCCGATCTCCTTAGACGGCTCGGCCTTGAATGCCGGAGCCGCTGGGACGTTCGAAGCGAAAGGCCTCCTGTCAGAGAAACGATCGTTCGACTCTCGAGGCGCTACCGCTGGGCCTCCGTTCGCGGCGAAGCATTCCTTGCAGTAGACAGGCTTCTTGCCGTTAGGCTTGAAAGGGACCTCGCAAGACTTTCCGCACGACGCGCAGGTCGCCTGGAACATCTCGAGAGGGCGTCCAAAGCTCTTGCCTCCGCCCTTAAATCCTCCCCTGTCTCCTCCGAACGATGGCCGTCCGAAGTCCCGTCTGCCGCCTCCGAAACCGCCCTGCTTTTTGAAGTTGTTCATAATGAGGGGGTAACTATGTCACCTTTTGGAAGAAAAGGCAAATAAAGCCGCTCCTGCCCTATCTCCCTTGGTATGCGCTCTTTAGCGCCGCCATATCGATCTTCTTCATCTGAAGCATCGCATTCATCACGCGGTCGGCCGCTGCTCGGTCCGCGCTGTTGAGCATCTGCGCCATGCCCTGGGCCGCGATCTGCCACGAGACGCCGAATCTGTCGTGGAGCCATCCGCACTGCCCCTCCGAAGGATCCCCGTTGAGCTTCTCCCAAAAGCGATCGATCTCATTTTGATCCTCGCACGCGACGAGCAGGGATACCGCCTCGTTGAATCCGAAACCATGGACGTCGCCGCCGTCCATCGCGGCGAACCATTGACCTTCGATCATGAAATCTCCGAACATGAGGTCTCCCTTCTTCTGCACGCCCGTGTCTTCTGGATAGAGGGCGACCTGTCCTACCTTCGAACCCTCGAACACGGAGACGTAATGCTTCATCGCCTCTTCGGCCTTGCCAGAGGCTTCACCGGTGAAAAGGAGCGACGGGACGATGAAGGGCCTCTCGTCGCCTGCAGGGTTCGTGAGCGTAAGCTGCCACGAGACGCCGAACCTATCCTGTATCCAGCCGTATCGCTCGCTGAAGAAGTACTTGTCGAGAGGCATGAGGGCCTTGCCTCCCTCGGAAAGCTTCTGCCAGAGCGCATCGAGCTTCTTCGCAGCGTCTTTGTCTTTCGACGGGTCGAAGTTGAGGAAGAACGATATCGAAGGGTTGAGCTTGAAAACCGGACCTCCGTTAAGGGCGATGAAATCGTAGCCTCCTATCGAGAATTCGATCGTGAGCACCGTGCCTGCCGGCATATTGTGGGTTTCGAACCCTGCCTCTGTGTAGCGGGTCGTCGCACCGACCTCGACGTCTCCGAACACCGATGCGTAGAATCTGACCGCTTCTTCGGCATTCTTATCGAACCAAAGGTGAGGAATGATCTTTTGCATGTCTGGCGGTAGTTCTAGTTAAATGGTCACCGGATCCCCATCTTCGCTCGTCTCTCCTATCGCGAACTCGATCATGATCGGACCGCCGTTCTCGATTACAGGCGTATCCGCAGTCTCATCGAACGTGCCGTTCCCGTCATCGGTATGAAGCATCGCGATATACCTTTCTCCGACCTCGGATCGCTCGGCGAGTTGGATCGAGATATCGCTCGATTCGCCCGCCTTCAAGAGAGCGCTCGCCGCGACGATTCTCCCAGGCTCGCCCGCGACCGCTTCATGGATCGCCACAAATCCGCCTTTTTCAAGGACGGCGAAGGAGACGTTTATCTTGCCGCCTGCGGCTTGAGTGTTGACGTTTATAGCATTGGCTCCGACGCGAAACCCAGCAGTGGTCGAGACTTCGTTCGAGGCATCGTTTTTGCCCATAGCGACAAAAATGACGACGACGACTACTATCAAACCTCCGATCGCTACTATTGTTCTGTTCATAAAACTATGATTTAAGACTTACTTCCGTTAAAAGCGCCCTCGGCATATCCCTTGAAACTATCGAGGATCGCCTGCCATCCCTGCCTCTGCATCTCCTCGGAATTCTCGTTCTCGATCTCGAACGTCTCGGTGATGTGGGTATCCCCGTCGCCCTCGTCCTCGAACGACACTTCGACCTTTCTGCCGTCGCTTATGGTATACGCGAGCCAATCCTCCGTCGCGACCTCGTCATAGACGCCTTCGAAATCGAATCCTGCCGTACCGTCCTTCGCCTCCATCCTGAAATCGAACTTCCCGCCTTCGCGGACGTCGTTCGTCGCAGCAGGCGTATGCCAATCCTCCGACGCATTGTTCCACTTCATGATATGTTCCGGCTTCGTCCAAAGCTCCCACACCCTCCCTATCGGAGCGTGTATCGTCGCCTCTATGGTTATCTTCTTGTTCGCCATTCTATTTGTTAGCTACTCCGTCTATTTTTTCCCTTACTAAATTTCTTACCGACTCAACATCTTTCGATTGCTCTATCTTAATACGAAGAATCGGAAGAGATGCGGTGGCGAATATCCTTTCAACTTCTCGATCTCTTTCGATCCTATCCGCTCTGTCGTGAGAATGATCATCGAGCTCTATCGCGAGCATGGGCCTATCGCTCAACTTGTCACATATGAGAAAATCGACGGATTTTTCGTTGATGTGACGAAAAGCTCCGAATGGATTCTGGCCAGAAACCCTGCCGTCAAGAATCGCATCAAGATGGACTTGTGGAAATACATGGTATCGGTCGGCGAACAAATCGAGCATAACCTTGAAGAAAACATGCTCAGATGGGGTCATGATACAGTCTCGCCTGCGATACGAATATCCAATAGAGACCTTTCCCTTTGGAAGAAAAAAAGTGGCGAGGACAAGAATAATGACAAATAAAAAGATGACAAGCCACGCCTGCCAGTGGTCTACAAACGAATCCAAGAGCGCTTTAAAAAGAATATCTTTAGCCATAACCTATCTGAATATCACCGACCCGCTGTCGAACTTTAGGTCGAGGACGAGCTCGCCTTTGGACGTGAAGCTGTACCCCTCCACATCGCGGATGAGCGCAGAGAATTCGGATTCCTGAGACCCTTCGCAGTACATAAGGGTCGACATGCCCTGGCTAAAAGCTATCTTTCTACCCTCTGCGACATAAGACCCGCCCATCGAATTGCAATCCGTCGCTAGAGAGTATCGGCCGTCCTTTGCAAACGATATGCCGAACTTGCCGGGAACCTTTGGTGCGATCTCGCGACCGTCGTTATAGAGAGCCTTCATCCACACCCAGTCCTTCATGCCGAGGGTCATGCGAGATGGATCGGCCTCGCCTTCGAAATCCGGCTCGACGATCGCCCATCGCATAGAATCAGGGTCGAGCTTGAGATACGCGCTCTTTCCCATGCTCGCGCGCACGTCGAACGACTCCCCAGGCTTCCTTTCGGCATAATTGACCGCGATCACATTCTTGTGCCTCGGATTCTGGCTGACCACGATCGTCTGCGGCGCGATTCTGTCGCCGAGGAGGAAACCATCGGATCCGACATAGCCTCTCTCGGTATAGATAGCCGCGACCGCATAGAACAAGATCTCTGGACTCCCCTCTTTGGTTTGCGTGAGGAGAAGCGCCGTATCGATCGCGCCGTCTCCGTTGAGATCCTCTGCCAGCTCGTTTCCAAAGTAGGTCGTGACGACACCCTCCTCCTCGAACGTGCCGTCGGAGAGCTTTACGCGCTTGCCGTCAATCACGTATTCCGCGTCGCGCGGATAAGGCGCGGCTACGGCCTGCTTTTTCTCATATATGTAATTATTAAGGGCATAGAAACCTCCGATAAGGACGAGAAGGACGACTATGTATGCGATTATCTTATTCATACCATTTACTATAGCATCCAAAACTTTCAATTAAAGCTCTTTTGGTGTACTTTTAAGGCCACATATTGCCGGATCGTCTAATGGTAGGACATGGGCCTTTGGAGCCTAGAATCTTGGTTCGATTCCAAGTCCGGCAACTAGAAGCTGCGGCGAGTAGTTGCCGGACAGCGATGCATGGAAATGCATCGCGTTTGGAATCGAACGCCGGAGCAGGACCCGACGGCTTCCGGCGGGAGCGAGGCGGTGCCCAGACCGAATCGAGCGACGGCGAGATTCGAGTCGAGGGCGATAAGCGTATTCGCGGTCCAAGTCCAGACTTACCCGCACCCCAACCTGCTCAAAAAGCGTACAATAAGATATATGGCCGATAAGAATATCTCAGGCGGCACAGCGCATACCGTGCCAACGGACATGCGAAAGGCGCTTGTTTCGAATAAGACGGCACTCAGGGCATGGGAGCTCCTCACGCCGCTCTCCCGCAACGAGTGGATATGCTGGACCGTCTCCGTAAAAAAGGAGGAGACGAGAAAGGAACATATAGAAAGACTCGTAAAAAAGCTCAAGGAAGGCAAGCGGAGGCCCTGCTGCTGGATCGGCTGCACACACCGCACCGACAAGCCGCTAAGCCCCTCTGTACGAGCGATACTCGACAAAAGAACCAAGAAATAGACTCAAGGTCGTGCTGCTCGCAACACATTCCTATAATCCGTATACTGATGATGCGCCTTCTGCGCGCTACACCCCATCTCACCACTATAAATCATCGGCTATGAAGATATTTTTCTAAGACACGGAGAGACGACAGGAGATATCGAGAACCGCTACGGAGGCGATTATGACGACAGCCTTTCCGAGAAGGGACGCGAGCAGTCTGAGCAGGTCGCGCTCAAGCTCAAGAGCGAGGGCATAGAGAAGATATTCACGAGCTCCCTTTCGAGAGCGAGAGAGACCGGCGCGGCGATAGCGGCGCAGACGGGCGCGCCAACCGAACCGCGAAGCGACATCCGCGAGCGCAACCAATACGGCATCCTTACAGGGATGAAAAAGGAGGATGCGAAAAGATCGCACCAGACGCTCGTCGAGGCGCTCAAAGACAGGCTCAACACGATCGAAGGAGCTGAATCCTACGAGGATTTCAGCGATCGCGTCATCGCGGGGTTCGGCCGCATCCTAGGATCGGGATACGAGAGCGTAGCGGTCGTGACCCATGGAGGGCCTCTTAGGGTCCTCTTTCGCGACTATCTCAAATGGGGCGAGCTCAAAGAGATCGGCGACTGCTCGTTCGTCGGATTCGAAGTCTGTGATAGCAATTTCTCTTATCTAAGATCCGAAGGGCTCGTCTTTGAATTCACGCCCAAAAATAGCTAACCCTGGCCATTCCAAACACCTCAACCGGTTGAGGCGTTTATTTCTCGATTCGATCTAGGCGAAAAGCCTCTGCTCCTTCTCCCCTGCTATGTCGAGCACGGCGAGCTCGAGAGGCAGTTCGCGGATCGGAGAGACGCCGATATAGTCGAATGCGCCGAGGAGAGAGCGCAGGAGCTTCGAATCGACTTTCGCCGAGACGTCTTTGAAAAACGCCTTGTCTTCGTCCGATGCCTGATCGACAAGGTCGCTCGATACGCCCATCTTCACGAAGAGGGCGAGACGGACGAGGGATACGGATAGCTCGAGGAAGAGCTTCGGGTCGAACGACTTCGCGCGCAGCTTGGCCAAAGAATCGAACGCGGCCTTCGAATCCTTGTTCGCGAGGGCGAGGACGAATCCGCGGACGAGCTCTGATTTCGGAGCGCCTGTCGCTTCCTCGACATCCTCTTTCGATATCTTCTTGCCGCTTATGCCGGCGATGACGCGCTCGAGGGTCCCGTGAGTATCGCGGAACGACCCATCGCCCACGAGGGCTACGAGCTCTGCCGCCGAAGGCTCGATCGAGAAGCCTTCCTTTTTGGCGATGGTCGTGACGACGTCCTTGAGTATCTCGAGGGTCGGGCGCTTGAACTCGAACACCTGGCAGCGCGAGACGATGGTCTCAGGGAGCTTATGGACCTCGGTCGTAGCGAGGATGAATACGACATGCTTCGGCGGCTCTTCGAGGGTCTTGAGGAGCGCGTTAAAGGCCTCCTTCGTGAGCATGTGGACTTCGTCGATGATATAGACTTTAAATTTGGACTCGAACGGAAGCGTTGCGACCGCGTCGCGGAGCGCTCGGATATCGTCGATGCCGCGGTTCGACGCCGCGTCTATCTCATAGACGTCGTTCGGGCTCGTCCCTATCTCGTTCGCGAATATTCGCGCGATCGAAGTCTTGCCGATGCCGCGAGAGCCCGCGAAAAGATAGGCGTGAGCGACCGCTCCCGACTCTATCGCGCCCTTGAGGGCCTTTACGACCGAATCCTGGCCGATCACCTCCTTGAAGTTCTGGGGCCTGTATTTCCTATAGAGGACTTCGTGTGACATATGGAAAGTATATCAGATGCCGGCGACCTGGGACCCCTTTTTCTCAGACGCGTAGATCCTTTCTACCTCTTTCGCCGTCAGAGCCTTGGCGAATACCCTCGCCTCGTCTATCCTGCCGTTAAAGAATCTCCCTCCGCAGCACACGTCGTTGCCTATGACGAAAGAGGCGTTGTTAGCCGTGACGAAGCCTGATCCCGCGACCGCGCCGCCCGCGATCCCGTCGACATAGACCTTTGCGGCGACGCCGTCATACGCCACCGCGATATGATGCCATTTTCCATCGAGGACGTTCGTCGTGTGCATCGGGCTTATATAGGTCGTGCCGTTATAGAGATCCCCGCGGATGCTATTCGAAGCGCCGATGCCGAATTGATATCCGGTAAGGGCGCTCGTCTTATTCATGAATCCGGAATATGCGTTCGTGCCGCTCGATTTTACCCAGATAGACAAGGTCGCCACGCCGCTGAGATCGAGGCTCGCAGAATCCGGGACGGAGACGTAGTCGTTCGTGCCGTCAAGGAGGAGCGAGCATCCCGTACCTGACGGCGTATCGGACGACCACTCGGACGTGCCCGCCATATTCTGAAGGACTCCGTTGTTCCCGAACCCGGACCTATCGGCGGTGGAAAGCCCCGCGCACTCGTCGAAGCTCCACATGCCCACGACGAGGTCTCCCGCGGTATGCTCGACCTGGGCCGCAAAATGGCGGGCGGCGCCCAATCTTCCCTTCTCCCTCGCCGCGTTAAGCTGCGAGAGGACGACAGACGAAAGGAGCGATATTATCGATATCACGACGAGGAGCTCTATGAGGGTGAAGGCTCTTCTATTCATATGCGAATTCATATTTCGGAGCCTCTGCGGCATACATCCTGCCTACTTCGGACGCTGTAAGCGATTTTTCGAATAGGCGGACCTTATCTATTCTCCCGTTGAAGAACTCGATCGAATTCTGGATAGAGCCGATCGAGAGAGGCACCGTATTCGACGTAGGGGCGTTAGAGCACAAAGCCGAAGCCCTCAACTGTCCGTCTATATAGAGCTTCACGTCGCGATTAGCCCCATTCGCGGATATCACCCCGACAGCGTTCACCCACCGCTGGGTCGGCACAGAGCTCGCGTTTATATCGACGAGCCGGAAAGTCGTCCCGTCGTGGTAGCCGAACTGAAAGCCCCCGGTCTGGTCGGAGCAATCGTTCGCGACGACGCTCTCCCCGCTCATCACGTTCATAAAATAGTTGCGCGGAGTCGCGTTTCCTTTCGACATGAGGGACTGCCAGCTCGCGGGCCAGCTCGACGCGTTGGCATAGAACCATATGGAAAAGGTCATGTCGCCTGTGAGATCTAGGGATGGCGCATGAGGCACGAGAGCGCCTTGGGTCGAGCCGTTAAGGCTCAGAGAGCAGCCTGTCGAGTCGGGAGTATCTGAAAGCCATGAAGGGCTGCCTGAAAGCGAAGCGTTGTTCCCGTTTCCAGACCTATCCGCCGCGGCCGCGCCGGAGCACTCGTCGAGCTCCCAGATACCGACAGCCCTATCTCCCGCCACGCGGTCGACTTGGGCCGCGAACTGCTTCGCGCTGCCGAGCCTCCCCTTCTCCCTCGCCGCGTTAAGCTGCGAGAGGACGACAGACGAAAGGAGCGATATTATCGATATCACGACGAGGAGCTCTATGAGGGTGAACCCGCTTTGCGCGCCGAAGCGTCCGCGGAAAGGCTTCATGCGCCCAGTATAACAAAAGGCGGGCAGGACCAAGGAGGTCCCGCCCGCGCCCACATACATGAATACCGCCCAAAAAAACGAAGAACTTGGAGCGGCAGGCTCGGTTCCAAGCAGGCCCTAGATGCCGAAAGGCTTCTTGCCCGAGAGGTCCTACTGCCGCCGCCCCGAGGTCTCCCTAAATCTACACCCGCGAACTCCGCGTTGCAAGAAGAGGTCTCGATATGAAAAGCGGGCAGGAACTTGAAGCTCCCGCCCGCAGTATGGCTAAGCGCCCGTGAAGCCTTACGGGCGAATTCAAAAGATCGGGAGAGGGCGGTCAGAACCGAACAGTTCGGACCGCCCTCTGTGGCCCTCTAGTTCTTGTGGACCAGGGCCGGTACCATGAACTCTACTCTTCCGGCCGAAGTTTGCAAGCGCCGCCTTGTACCATAAAAAAGCTCCGCTGCAGATGCGGCAGAGCTCGAGGTCGCGATGGTCGGGACGGATCCATCACGAAGCCTTTTTCGACCCTCCTCGCTTGGCGAGGAGCTCGTCGAGGCGCGCTTTCGCGAGGGCGGCGGGACTTTCAGGAGAGGGCTCTTTCGGCCGCCCTTTCTCCTTTTGGCGATCGAGAGAGCCTCGTTCGGCCTCCGTCACGTCGCTATCCGCCCACCGCTTGGGCAAATTGTCTCCGTGCTTGCGGTAGATGCGCACAGGCTGGTCAGACTTGAGGAAATCGATCGCGAGGCGTTTGACGTCCGAAGACGTCATGCCTTCGCAGTCCCAGAGATCGTATTCTCCGTCAGCGGTCTTCATCTTTTCGTTGAGGCGGGTCTCGTCAGAGACCCCTGAAGAGCCGAGAGACTGCCCGAGGTTGTGGTGCGCAGCGTTCGTAAGAGCGCAGAGGAACCAGCGGACCTTCGTCCGCGGCTGTTTTCGTTTGTCGGTCATGGTGGTCGTGGGTTTGAAAGGAACGAGGATTCGTCGGACCCACCCTACTCCTCAAAGTCCCTTATTTCAAGTCTGCGCGGGCCGCAAGAAACGCCTTCACCCTCTCTTCCACCTCCTTCGCGTCCTTCGCTTCCATGAGCTCCGTCCTAAACTCCTTGGCCCCGTCAAAGCCGTTCACATACGCCTTATAGTGCTTCTTCATGATAGCGAAGCTCTTTATATCTCCGAGAAGCTTTTCGAAGAGCTTCGTGTGCTCGACCATCACCTCGAGCTTCTCGGATATGGTGGGCACGGATTGAGTTCCGTGAAGGGACGAGAAGAGCCATGGATTCCCGAATATAGCGCGACCGAGCATGACGCCGTCGACGCCGAACTCGCTCGCCTTCGCGCGCGCGTCGTCAAGGTCTTTGACGTCGCCGTTGCCGAGGATCAAGGTATCGGGCGCGAGCCTATCGCGAAGCGAGACGACCTCGCGGACATGCTCCCAGCGCGCAGGCACGAGCGAGAGCTCCTTGCGGGTGCGACAGTGGACGGTGAGGGCGGCGACCCCCTCCGAGAGGATCTCAGGTATCCACGTCGATATCTCGTTCTTGTTGTACCCGATGCGGGTCTTTACCGACACTGGGAGCTTCGGCGCGCCTTCTTTTGCCGCACGGATCACCTCGCGCGCGAGCTTCGGGTTCTTTATCATAGCGGCGCCGCAACCCTGCTTTTCGATCGAGCGGTCGGGACAGCCCATATTTATGTCTATGCCGTCGAATCCCAGGCTCTGGCAGAGAGCCGCCGCTTCCCGCATCTTATCCGGCCGCGAAGAGAAAAGCTGGGCGACGATCGGCTTCTCCTTCTTAGTGAATTCGAGATCGCGCATGAGGACCTTCTTTCCAGGGGACGCGAGGCCGTCGGCAGAGACGAATTCGGTCCAAAAGACGTCTGGGCGGCCATGCTCCTCGATGATCCGGCGAAAGGCGCAGTCCGTCACGTCCGCCATAGGCGCGAGGACGAAGAAGGGCTTTCGGAGCTTTTTCCAGAATCCGTATTCCATAGAGGACAACTCTAACCTACTCCAGGGGGGCGGTCGAGCCCTTCACCTTATAGACGACCTTGTTGCCGGCGTCGAACTTTATATAGTCGAGCGTATCGAGGAACGCGCGCAGGTCAGGGGCGACCTTCCTGTCCGATATGACCGCGGCGATGTTGCCGAGGACCGCGGAAAGGTCGTCCCTCTGGTTTACTACTATCCTTCCGCCGGCCCCTAGGAGCACAGAGAGCGATCCGGATCCGCCGAGGCGCGCCTCGCGCGGCTCGACCGAGAGACCGGAGAGCTCGCGGATGAAGAACTGCATCTTCTTGAACTCCGGTCCTGAAAGGAGCTTCTTGCCGATAGGCTCTTCTTCGATGAGCCCGCGATAGACGAAGCTCTCCGTCGAAGAGGCGCGGTCGAAAACCGACGCGAATACGAAACCTTCTTCGTCGACCGAATAGCAGAGAGCCTCTTCGCTATCATCCTCGCACCAAAGGGCGGCTTCTTCTCTCTCTACGATCCGCACGGATACCGTACCGAGCCCCTCTCGAGAAACCTCGACCGACTTCACGAGAGGCGCGAGGGCGATAGACACGGCTATCTCGTCGCGCGGATAGAGCAGAGCGTTTCGCCTGGAGAAGAGGCCTTGATAGTTCCCTGAAAGCGACTTCCATACTATCGATTCGATGTCGGACGAGAGCATGCGCTCGTTGCCCGCGATCTCGACCCTCTGTATCGAGAGGGATTCGATATGGCTTACGAAAGAGAGGGCGCAGACGAAGATCGTCGCGGCGCAAAGGGAATAGAATGGATAGTAGAAGGCCTGTCGCCTCTTCTTAGCGACGATCTTCCTTTGATAGACCCGTACTTCCCCTCGCATGGGTCTATTTCTTTATTACGTCAGAGCCGAAATAAGGCCTAAGGGCGGCAGGTATCCTCACGGAGCCGTCAGGCTGTTGCATGTTCTCCACCAAAGACACGAGGATGCGAGGCGTAGGGATCGCGGTGCAGTTGAGCGAGTGCGCGTAGCGGAGCTTCCCCTCGGCATCCTTATAGCGGATGTTAAAGCGCCTCGTCTGGAAGTCGTGGAAGTACGAAGCGGAGGATATCTCGCGGTATTTGCCTTCCTTCGGGACCCAAAGCTCGATGTCGTACTTCTTTACCTGTCCCAACCCGAGGTCGGCGCCGCAGTTTATGACCGTGTGGTACGGGATGCCCAGAGACTCGATGAACTCCTCGGTATTGCGATTGAGCTCGTCGTGGAGACGGACGGACGTCTCGTGAGAAGCCTCGCAGAGTATGACCTGCTCGAGCTTGTAGAACTCATGTACGCGTATGAGGCCTTTGACGTCTTTCGAGTGGCTGCCCGCCTCGCGCCTATAGCACGGCGAGAAGCCGAGATATTTTATCGGGAACGATTTCTCGTCGAGGACCTCTCCGGAATGGAACGACATGACGGGGACCTCTGCCGTGCCGGCCAGAGCGTCGCCGTCCTGAGTCATATAATAGTCTTCGACGTCTCCCGGAAGATGCGCCGTGCCGTAGAGATTCTCTTTCCTTACGATCGTAGGCGGGATCACCGGCGTAAATCCGCGCTTAGAGAAGAATTCCATCGCGTAGTTCCAGATAGCGAAGGAGAGCCTCGCTCCCGCTCCTGTGAGGAAATAGCCGCGGAATCCGTGGACCTTCGCCCCGCGCTCGAAATCGACCATTCCCAAGGAGGTCATGATCTCTACGTGGTCTTTCGGCTCGAACGCGAACGCAGGCTTCTCGCCCCAGACCTTCACTTCCTTATTCTCCGAGTCGCTCGCCCCATCGGGCACCGATATGTCAGGGATATTCGGGACGCGAAGCATGAGATCCTGCCATTTCTTCATCGCCTCCTTGAGCTTCTCCTCGTTCGCCTGGAGGACGGCCTTGAGGGTCTTCATCTCTTCGAGGAGCTTCGACTTCTTGTCGGCGTCGGCAGAAGGCATCTCTTTGGAGACGGCATTCTGTCGCGCGCGAGCGTTCTCGACCTCGGCCTGAAGGGCGAGGCGCTCGAGATCGAGCGCGACGAGAGCGTCGATATCGACATCGACATGCTTCTTCTTGGCGCCCGCTTTTACGATATCCTTATTCTCCCTGATGAACTTTATATCCAGCATTTTAGATTTCCTTTAACCTCTCAATAGTACACTAATTTCCTATGAATTCCATAAGGACGCTCGCCCCAGAGGATTTCCCGCCGCTTCTGCGAGAGATGCCGAGCCCGCCGAAAAAGCTCTATATGATAGGAAGCTTCCCCTCGGCCGAGAACATGCTCCTTACGGTGGTGGGATCGAGGCGGCACAGCGACTACGGCAAAGAAGCCGTAGAATCGCTCCTTTCTGGGCTTTCAGGCCTACCCGTCGTCATCGTATCGGGGCTCGCTTTCGGGATCGATTCCATCGCCCACCGCACCGCCCTCAGATACGGCCTCAAGACGGTCGCGGTGCCGGGATCGGGCCTGTCCGAGGAGTCTATATATCCGGCCGCCAACCGCGAGCTCGCGAAAGAGATCGTGAGGGCGGGAGGATGCCTCGTTTCCCCGTTCGAGGAGGGCGTCAAGGCGGCGCCCTGGACCTTTCCCGCGCGCAACCGGATCATGGCGGGGATATCCCACGCGACGCTCGTGGTCGAAGCGGATATAAAGTCGGGGACCCTTATCACGTCGAAATACGCGACCGAATTCAACAGGAACGTCTTTACCGTCCCTGGCTCCATATTCTCCTCCCAGAGCGCGGGGCCTCACATGCTCATACGCCTCGGGGCGACCCCCCTTACGTGCGCGGCCGACCTCGCCGAAGCCCTCGGGTTCAAGCCGGGCGCGGAGAGGAGCGAGACGGACTATTCGGACCTCTCGGCCGACGAGATAAAGGTGATCGAAGTCCTGTCGTCGCCTCTCTCTCGCGACGACCTCCTCGACAGGCTCGACATGGAGACGTCGAAGATAAGCTCTCTCATATCTCTCCTCGAGATAAAAGGCCTCATAGAGGAGAGGCTAGGAGAATTCCGGAGGATCTGAGCCTAGGACCTGCCCATGGTTGACTCGGAAAGGAATCGCCGTAGAATTACCCCCGGACCCCCCTCAACTCATGATTTCCAACATCGTATACCCTGTCTCGCTCCTCGTCGGGCTCGCAATAGTCGGATATATCTTCTGGGACCTGGCCCTTAACCCCTTCGGCCCCAATACGCCCTATCGGCTCAGATCCGGCGTCCGCTACAAAGAGCAAATCCAGATCTACTGGCTCACGTTCGATCAAGGCCAGGACTATGCCCTCATGCGGTCGTATGTGGCCATGCACGGATACGAGGTCATCAACCTCGCCGACTTCAAACGCATCGAATCCGAGCATTTGGCCGAGATCGGCGCAAGCTCTCGGATCATCTGCGAAGACCAAGGCAAGCTTTGGGCCATGGACGTCGAGCCAGACCCTAAAGCCCCTTTCAAAAGGTCTGTCCGGATCTTCCCGGTCTGCGAGCGCGGCGACATCGAGTTCTCGAAGATCGGCCTTAAGATGGCCTCGACCGTCTCCGAGGGCGCGGCCGAGAAAGCCACGGCTTGATCGCGACCCTACCCCCTTCGAACCCCGCTTCAACGAGCGGGGTTTCTTTTTGCCCTGATTTGCCAAAGTTTTTGCCTTCGTGTAATACTTGCCTCAATATATGCCAAAGCTTCTCATCGTAGAGTCTCCCGCAAAGGCGAAGACTATCGGAAAATATCTCGGTAGCGGATACACGGTGGTCGCTTCGATCGGCCACGTTAGAGACCTCCCTAAATCGAACAAGAAAGCGATAGACCTCGACGGATTCGTCCCCCACTACGAAGTCTCTGCGGGAAAGGAGAAGGTCCTCTCCGAGATAGAGCGCTTGGCGAAGTCGTCCGACGAGGTGCTTCTCGCGACCGACCCGGACCGAGAGGGCGAAGCCATCGCGTGGCATATCGCCGAGGCGGTGGATTTCGGAAAGAAGAAGGTGAGGCGCGTCGTCTTCAATGAGATAACGAAAGACGCCATCATCGAGGCTTTAAAGAGCCCTCGCGATATAGACGAGAACCTGCGCCGCGCCCAGGAGGCGCGGCGCGTTCTCGACAGGCTCGTCGGCTACGACCTCTCCGGCGTCATATGGAAAAAGGTCCGCTACGGCCTCTCTGCCGGGCGCGTGCAATCCCCTGCCCTAAGGATCCTCGTCGAAAGAGAGCGGGAGATAAAGGCGTTCAAGCCAGAAGGATATTTCTCCATAACGGCAACGACCGAGACCGTAAAGAAAGAGAGGCTTCCTCTCGCCTGCTCGATCGAACCGAAAGAAGAGAAGGAATCGGAAAGGATACTCTCGATCGCGAAAAAGGAAGACTGGCAAGTCGTAAGCGTCGAGGAGTCAGAGGCAAAGAGGTCTCCTAAAGCGCCTTTCACGACCTCGACGCTCCAGCAGGCGGCCTCCACGCGCCTCGGATTCTCCCCTTCTCGCACCATGCGCATCGCGCAGAAGCTCTATGAGGCGGGACACATCACCTATATGCGAACCGACTCGACGGCGCTCTCGAAGCAGGCGGTCGCCCAGATCGCCCTCGCCATAGAGAAGATATACGGAAAGGACGAGATCGAGCTCCGCACATATGCGACCAAATCCAAGAACGCCCAAGAGGCGCACGAAGCCGTTCGACCGACCGACGCCCTAAAAGAGAAGGCTGGATCGACCCCGGAAGAAGAAGGGCTCTATTCCCTCATCTGGGGCCGCGCTGTAGCGAGCCAGATGAAGGACGCCCGCGTCATGAGGACGAAGATCCTCGCGAACGTGACGTCGAGGACCATCCCCGATTTCCAAGCGAACGGCTCCCGCACTATATACAGAGGCTGGTTCGATGCCGACCCGGAAGCGCGCGGAGAGGACGTGGAGCTACCGAAGGTGAAAGAAGGCGAAGCCCTCAAGCTCATCGACATAGCGTCTCTCCAAAAATTCACCGAACCGCCGTCGAGATACTCCGAAGCCGGCCTCGTCAAAGAGCTCGAGGCCCGCGGCATCGGCCGACCGTCGACCTATGCTTCCATCATAAAGACCCTCGAAGACCGCGAATACGTGACGAAAGAGGGCCGTTCGCTTAAGCCCACCGACACCGGCGAAGTCGTTTCGACGTTCCTCGAAGAGAATTTCAACCAATACATAAGCGACACCTTTACGGCCGAGATGGAAGACAAGCTCGACCTCATAGCCGAAGGAAAGGTGGAATACGAGAAGACCCTCTCCGACTTCTACAAGCCGTTCTCGAAAGAAGTGAAGGCAAAGGACAAGCTCGATAAAGCGACGACCTTAGGCGAGGCGGACGCGAGACACGTATGCCCGAAGTGCGGATCGTCCATGGTGATAAAGCTCGGCCGCTCCGGAAAATTCCTTTCATGCTCCCGCTATCCCGACTGCGACGGCGCCCTCCTCATCGACGGGACCGAGATGCCGAAGGACAAGGTCATCGGCGTCCATCCAGATACCGGAAGCGATATAACTCTCAAGACGGGAAAGTACGGACCTTACGTGGAGATGGTCATGCCCGAGGAGAAGGCCGAGACGCCTCCTACTGAGGATCAGGCGCGAAAGCCGAAGAAAAAGAAAGCGAAGAAGCCCGCGAAACCGAAGCTTCGCCGCGCGAGCGTGCCTAAGGAGGTGAAGCCTGAAGAGGTCACCTTGGCTCAGGCGGTCCATTATCTATCCCTTCCCCGCCAGCTCGGTTCGCATCCAGACACAGGCAAAGTCATAACCGCGAACATCGGACGATTCGGCCCTTACATAGTCCACGACGGAGATTTCAGATCCGTAAAAGCGCCAGACGACGTCTATAACATAGAGCTTCCGCGCGCCCTCGAGATATTGAAGCAAGAGAAGAAAAAGAGAGGCTTCGCCCGAAAGAAAAAAGAATAGGCCATACGAAAGGCGCCTGGGGTTCAGGCGCCTTTGGATTTGCGGAAGGCCGCGGTCAGTATCTTCCGTCAGGGCCAGGCTGCCAGACGAAGTCCTTCTTGCGGTCGTATTTCCGGTCTCCTGCGATGAGCCACAGGAGGACCGACATCGCGACGCAGAATAGCACGAAGGCCCCAGAGCCGGGACGCTCGACGAAGCCGAAGAGCGACACGAGGACGTATCCGCCTAACGCCCCGACCACGATAGCCAACGCGAGCGTGAGCCCGCGGCGAAACAGCCAAGAAACGAAACGTGAAAAGGCCATGACCTTTGTTTGAACGAACGGGTTATCCGCCAGAAGCGGCTCTTGGGATATGCCAAGCCATATACGCCTACCGATACTAGGTATATACCGAGCGTCCCCCTAAGTCAAAAAGACCCGCCCGGAGGCGGATCTTCTTCTAAAGGGAGAAATTCTTTATGGAATAGAGGTCTTCGCTGTTGTCGCTCTCTTTCTTTTCCTCTTTCGACCTATCGTCTATGGGCGCTTGAGGCTCGGAAACCGTCTCGGCTTCTTGGGAAGGCGCGGGTATCGCAGGCTGGTCGGATAAAGCGACAGGGGCGGCAGGCTCTTTCCTTTCCCTCTTTCCGACGACGTCCATGATCGCCTTGAGGTCCTCTGGAGAGAAGAAATCGATCGTTATCTTGCCCCCTTTCTGCTTTTGCTCGATAGAGACCCGGGTTCCGAAAGTCTCGGAGAGCCTCTGCTCTATCTCGAGCATCTCCGGGTCGAAGGCGCGCTCCTTCTTGCGCGCCCTCTCGACGGCGATCTTCCTCGCGATCATCTCGGTCTCGCGCACGGTAAGCCTCTTGAAAGTGATCTCTTTGAACAGGGTCGACTGCTCTTCCGGCCTATCGGCGAGCATCATGAGAGGTCGGGCATGCCCTTCGGAGATCTTGCCTTGGGAGAGGGCGTCGAGTATATCCGACGGGAGCATGAGGAGGCGGATCGAGTTCGAGACGTATTCGCGCGACTTGCCTATCTTCTGAGCGACCTGGATATGCTTGAGGCCGAATTCGGACACGAGCTGATTGAAGGATCGCGCGCGTTCGACAGGGTTAAGATCCTCTCGCTGGAGGTTCTCGATGATAGCGAGCTCGAGCTTTACCCGCGCGTCATCGGAATTGGCGCGGATGATCGCTGGGACCTGCAAAAGGCCGAGGAGCTTCGATGCGCGCAATCGTCTCTCTCCGGAGATGAGCTCGTACTCGACGGCAAGGCCGCCGTCCTCTTTCTGGATCTCGGTCCTCGTGACCACCAAAGGCTGCAGAAGGCCGTACATCCTGATCGATTCGGCGAGGTCTCGAAGGGCCGCTTCGTCGAATTCGCGCCTCGGCTGATAAGGATTCGGCCTTATCTTGTCTGTCTCTATCCAAAATATGGAATCTCCGAAGAATTGGGATGACATGGGTTTATATTTACTGAGGTATTTTATCACATCCGACCGCGGGCCGTACGTTGAGAAAGGGCGGTTTTTGTTGTAACTTGTTGATGTGAAGCCGGAGTGGCGGAATGGCAGACGCGCGCGACTCAAAATCGCGTATCGAAAGGTGTGTGGGTTCGAGTCCCACCTCCGGCACCAAAGCGGAGCTTTGTGCGTGGGACTCGAGGCCTGATTGAACATGCGTTCTTACACATCCAATCAGGATACTGGTCCTGTAAGGACCGAGCCTCCCAAATTCCCTTTCCGATTATTTCTGGTAGAGTCTACACTATGAGGCATCCGAAAGTTATCATCGTATGCGGCCCAACCGCCACAGGAAAGAGCGACCTCGCCGTGCTTTTGGCTCGACGGTTCAAGGGCGAGGTCGTTTCGGCGGATTCGAGGCAGGTATACAGAGGTCTCGACGTCGGGTCGGGCAAGATAACCCGTCGCGAGATGAATGGCGTGCCCCACCATCTTATCGATGTCTGCGACCCGAAAAAGACCTATAACGTCGAGAGATTCAAGAATGACGGACGCAAAGCTATCGAGGACATACTCTCGCGCGGCGATGTACCGATCATATGCGGCGGCACTGGATTCTATATCGACGCTCTCGCCTACGATGAATCCTTCCCTGCCGTGCCTCCAGACGCGAAGCTGCGCGCACGGCTCGCTAAAAAAAGCACGAAAACGCTCATGAAGGAGATCGAGAAGCTCGACCCTCGCCGGGCGAAAGAGCTCGATCCCCTCAACAAGGTACGCATCATCCGTGCCATAGAGATCGCACGTGTGCTCGGTAAAGTTCCAAAGATGAAGCGCACAAAGGCGTACGAGACTCTCTGGATCGGGCTTACGACAGATCGAAAGGCCCTCAGAGAAAAGATACGCGCCCGCCTCCAGAGGCGCATGAAGCAGGGTATGGTCGAAGAAGCGAAGTCATTGCGGAAAAGGGGCCTCTCCTGGAAACGATTCCACGAACTCGGGCTCGAATATCGCTTTCTCGCGCTCTATCTCCAGGGGAAGATCTCAAAGGAGAGCATGCTCCTCGAGCTTGAGAACCGCATCGTCGATTTTTCCAAGCGCCAAATGACGTGGTTCCAGAGGAACAAGGATATACACTGGCTTCGTCCGGATCAGAGCGGAAAAGCCCTCTCTCTCGCGAAGAGATTCCTCTCTTAATTAGACAAGAAAAGCCGGCGCCTTTTGGCGCCGGCTTTTCTTTACCTCGACCTCTAACCGATTAAAGCTCTTTGAAAGAAGGATTCTTTACATCCGGCTCGATAAGGAGGACATACGTCGCCGCCTTGCCCGATGTCGAAACCGCATTGAATACGACTTCATACGGCTCCGAGACGGCTTTCGAGAGCGTGAGCTTGAAGCTCGACCCGATGAGGCCTTCAGATCCGATATACTTCCCCCCGCCGACCGACGGATTGTATCTCTGCGTCGTAGACATAGAGCCTGCGAACGGCTTGTTATCGAGCGAGTAGAGCGCTACGACCCCTTCCGGCAAAGCCTGGCCCCCGCTCCTCGAGCGGATGCTCGCCACGGTCACCGTGACATCCTCATTGAAGCCATTCACCGGGTTAACCTCTATCCTCCTCGCCTCAGATCCGCCGCCGATCCCCCCGACGAATTGAACAGGCGTCCTCGAGCTATCTGCCGTTATGGTAAAGCCCGGAATCGGACGATTCCCGTTATTGCCATTATTGCCGTTTCCTCCAGGATTGTTCCCCGTCCCGCCGTTCGTGTTCGTGTCAGTATTGTTGTTGTTCGAATAGTCGCACGAGCCTATCTGATTGTAGTTCGTAGCGTTAGAATCGGTGCATCTCGTCTGATTGTTGTAACGGCACGACCCTGTCTGGTTGTAGTTTGTCGCGTTAGAATCGGTGCATCTCGCGGTGTTCGAATCGCAGTTGCTCATGTAGTGCACGTCGGTCCACTGGCCCGGACTGGTCTCCTGAGTGCGCTGCCGGTATCCATACACATATCCCTGCGCTTCGAGAGCCGCCTTTTCAGCATCGCTTATGCTGCATGAAGTGTAATAGGTCACAGGGAACGTAGACCTGTAGTGAGGATGGTCATAGCCTGAGAGCGTCCTCGAACAATGCCATGTGGTGCCCTGATACGCGTGCGTGTCATACCAGCACTGAGGGCACTGGTCGCTGTAGGCCCTATTCTGAAGGGTTGCCGTCCCGTTAGGGATATTGAGCGCGCCGTGCTGCTGCTCGGAAATATCGCACGACTGATACACGGTCAGCGTCTGAGTCGATTGCGACTGAGGATATTCGTATCCCGTATAAGAAGCGCTGCAGGTATGGCTCTTGGTATCGCACTGCTGGCCCCCTTGATACGTGAACGACCGCGTCTCGGAATCCGTATTGCCGGCATTATCCTCCACTTCATACACGACGCTATATGATCCCGGTCCCATATACATGGAATAAGGATTCCTCTCGGCCGTATAGTATCCGTTCGCGACGACGGTCACGGCATATGGCCCCGCCGCATACGTCCATTGGCCGCCCTGAGAGCCCTGGAAATACGCTCTGTGCCTCTTTATATAGTCGACCCCGTTCCATTGCGCGACGCCGTATATGGTGAAGCCATCGCCCTCTTTGACCGAATTCGGGGAGATGAAGAAATCGGTGATGTTGAGGCTCCCCGCGACCGTCACTCGGCCGCTATCGCTCCATGTGCCTCCGGCTCCCGTGCAGCTTATATCGAATTGCGACGACCGGCTCACCTGCTTCGTCTCAGACCCGCTCGATCCTTTGGTGCCAGACCAGTCGCCAGAAGCCGTGCACGACGAAGCGCCAGAGACCGACCAGCTCACGGTGACGCTGCCTCCTGATGAAGGAAGGGTCGATGGGCTGACCGCGATGAATCCCGTAGGAGCAGGAGCAGAAGCAGGAGAGCAATTCACCGTCGCCTGGCCGATCTGAGGATTATTGCCGCCGGCGGTGTCGATGGCGTATGCGTATACCGTCCTGTTGGTCCCCGTCTTGAGCGATTCAGGCAAAGCCATGCTATACGAGCCTCCATTCGTATTCGTCGCCCCCGCGAACGATCCGCTGCCAGCAGGTCCGTCAACATAGAAATGGACCCCTATCGACTGGCCCGGAGCGTCCGGGTCAGAGGCGCTCCCAGAGAGCGCGGCGCAGCTCGCCGAAAGGCTGCCTGTCGGTTCCCTGTTAGGAGCGACGCACGATCCTATCGATACTGTGTGCGATATCTTTGCAGACTGTGCGCCTGTCGAGTCTTGCGACCAGGCGGTAAAGGTCACGGTCTTAGGTCCGCTATCCGATGTCGGATTGCCCGACGTGCCCTCCCATCCATTTCCGCCGCCGGCATAGGCGAACGCGGAATCATTCTTATCGACGCTCACCGCCGTAAGATTTCCGTCTACGTCGGCGCCTGCCGCCTCTACCTTGTACGAGGCGTCGCACGCCGCCGCGGTCGGGGCTTGAGACCATGAAATCGTCGGCGCGTTATTCGGCTTGTCCTTCTCGCAATATATGCTCACCGTATACGTCCTGGCGTCGCATTTATAGATATTCCAGTTGCTGCCGGTCCACGTGACGTAGTATTCGTCGTTACACTTGCTCCATTTCCTATTCTGCTCCTGGCCCCCCTTGCTGCGGTCATAGCCCGCGAGCTGGCAGAGATGCTCCTTCGTCGTCTGAGTGCCATAGAAATTTATGCCGTTTCGCGTAGGGTGAACGACGCCGAAAGCCCTCACATTAGAAACATCGACCCATCCGCAGATCTTGCCTGGACACGGATCGACGGGCGTATAAGGGACGTTGTAATCTTCGTACTCGTCGTAATACTGAGCGGATACGTGTTGATAGAACGCTCCGGCCAGAAGGAGCGCCGCGGCGAATGTCCCGATGATTAGTTTCTTGTTCATGGTCGTTTATTAAGAGGTGTATATTTGAGCCTGCTTGAGCTTTTTCGGCCTGAGCAAGACGGCGATGATGCCCCCGAGGCCGGCTATGAGCATGGTGGCGGCGAAGAGGAGCTCTCCTGCGGCAGATGCCCTGCCTGTGCCTACCGCGGCGCAGGTGCCGAGGTCGGAGCATCTGAACACCTTTTGAAAAGACTCCTTGCTCCCTCCGCCAGATATGATCTCCGCGGCGACGATGACGTCCCCGGTGCCTGCGATCGTAAACGGCAGCGAGAACTCGAGGTCGTTAAGCTCTCCCGCCACGGAGAACTCTTTCCTGCCGAGCCCCATACCCGAACCGTCTGTGACAGAGAGGGACACGAGCCTCTGGACCTCGTCGTCGACGAATGCGTTCGTCACGCAGCCGAACGCCTTCCATCCTTCGGTCGAGGTGGCTATGCCGAGCTGCCGCACCAAGGCGCCTCCCCGCACATCCTCGGCTCTCGCCGCGGCATAGGATGACACCCCGCCGAAGGCTGCGGCGGCGAGTATCGAATACGATGAATATGAACCGTCATCGAGCCTATAGGAAGCCTTCGTCCTGCCGGAGGCAGGGACTCGTATCGTCTCTACTGATCCTGTCACGGCCGAATCCTCGATCGTAGCGTTTCCTCGATACGCCTTCCAGAGGAGAGGCACCGACGCTTCGGCTTTCGCCATGTTGACCACGTCTACGGAGACCGATACCTCGCCCTCGTCGCTCTCCGCGACAGAGATAGTCCGAGGATCGACGAACGCGAATCCGCCCGAAGCCATACCCTCGATTGATATTGCCGCGAAACCTGAATTCGGCTTGTTGACGCTCGGAAGCGCGTCTACGCCATCCGGGCTCAGGCCAGACACGCTATAGACAGCTTCTACGAGATACTTGCCTTTCGGCAAGGTCGAAGGGAGAGAGAAGATGAACGAGAGTTCTTTCGATTCGCCGGCAGCTACGAAGATATCGTCGAGAGCGACCGATCGGGCGAGCACGGCGCCCGAAAGGCCTGAGAAGTCGCTGTCCGCAGGCTCGAGGCTCACGAGCCTCATGAGAAGGGATCCTCCCGAGAGCGGGTAGGGTTCCAGGTTCGTGACGCGCGCGACGACAGGGAGGAATGCTCCCGTCGCGACCTTCGAAGGAAAAGGCTGGAGCGTTACCGAGACCGACGATTCATCGTGGCTTGGGCAGAATCCTTCGGCAGCGACGGCTTCGGTCTGGGCATTCGCGACGAATGCGACCGACAAAAGCGCCGTGACGACCAAAAGAAACGCGAACGTGCGTATTTTCATCTTAAATTTTGTGCTTTTAACTGGCTTGCTATTTATTGTACCGCTATAAGATAGGAAATGATACGGACGATATGTGTACAGCGTAAAGGCGCCGCCCTCGCGCAGACGCCTGTCTGGCGAACGGGCTAGGATCTATCCTCTTTCTCTCTATTTTTCCGCTTTAGATAGGCCTTTCCTTTCAGCTTTTCGGGCAGATACGAGCCAGCGTCGTACTTTTCGTACCCCTTATGGTAGCCGAGCTCTTTCATAAGCTTCGTCGGCGCATTCCTTATCTTCATAGGTATAGGCAGGTTGCCGAATCGCTTCACGTCGGCGAGCGCCTCGAAGTAGGCGTCATACGAAGAGCGATCCTTTGCGGCGAGCGCGAGGTACGCGGCGCCGTGCGCGAGGTTTATGGCAGCCTCGGGCAAGCCGATGTTCTCGACGGCCGAGAAGACCTCGTTCGCAACGACGAGCGCGGTGGGCTGTGCGAGACCTACATCCTCGGAAGCGAAGATGACCATCCTCCTCGCGACGAACTTAGGGTCTTCCCCGCCTTCGATCATGCGCGCGAGATAGTAGAGCGCCGCATCGGCATCCCCAGACCGCATCGATTTAATGAACGCGGATATCGTATCGTAATGCTCGTCACCTTTCTTGTCGAAGCGTATGAATACCTGTTCGAACGCCTGCTTGAGGTTATCCAAAGTGACCTTGCCGTAGAGCGCGCGAGCGTTCTCAAGGGCGGAGAGGGCGATCCGAGCGTCGCCGTTCGAGAGGGACGCGAGCCAGTCGAGCGCGTCTTTTGGGATCTTGATCTTCGTCCTTTTAAGGATGAGGCGTATCTCGTCCTCGGAGAGGCTCTTGAGCACGAATACGCGACAACGGGAGAGGAGCGCCGAGTTGACCTCGAACGACGGATTCTCGGTGGTCGCGCCGATAAGAGTGAGGCGCCCCGACTCGACGAAGGGTAGGAGGAAGTCCTGCTGCGCCTTGTTGAAGCGATGTATCTCGTCGAGGAAAAGGACCTTCGGCCGGGCGTCGAGAAGCGACGATTCGTCCATGATCCTCTTTATGTCGTCCTTACCTGCGGACACGGCAGAGAGCTCGTAGAGGCGCGCGTCGAGCGCGCCGGCGTAGACCTTCGCCAAGGTCGTCTTGCCCACTCCGGGCGGTCCCCACAGGATGAACGAAAAGAGGCGGCGCTCCTCGATCGCTTTGCGCAAGGGCTTCCCTTCCCCCACCAATTCTCGCTGCCCCACGAATTCGTCGAGGGTCTTTGGCCTTATCTTGTGGGCGAGCGGCTCTGTTTCCATAGGTGTAAGTATAGTACTCCCAGAAAGGATTGAAATTCCAATTAGCTCGGATTTGTGCTATAAAATCAGGGCTTGAAAACAGAATACGGGCGATTAGTTTAATGGTAGAACGAGGCACTCCAAACGCCTTGGTGGGGGTTCGATTCCCTCATCGCCCGCAATGATTCGCAAGGACGGCTGGGTAGCCGTCCGAGCGAAACATCATTGCTTTGGCGATGAGGGAATCGAAGCCTGTTTGAGACAGATTTGAGCCATAGGCGAAAATATATCCAAACATGGGTACTGGTCCTGTAAGGACCGATTCCCTCATCTCCTAATCACTCCCCATGCTTTCCATCTACCTCGTCCGCCACGGCCAGAACGAAGACAACGTAAACGGCATCCTCAACGGGCACCGCGACCTCCCTTTGACAAAGATCGGCATCGAACAGGCGAAGAACCTCGCCCTCCACCTCGAGAAGACCGGGATCAGATTCGACAAGATATATTCTTCCCCGCTCTCGAGGGCATACAGGACGGCAGAGATAATCGCCGACCATCTAGGCCTCGATAAGCCTGAGAAGCGAGACGGTCTCATCGAGAGGAATTTCGGGGATATGACTGGAAGGAAGATATCCGATATCGAAAAGCTCTATTCCCCTCACATCATAAAGACGAATACGGTCACCTACGTGACCGAATGTCCGGGGTCCGAGACGTTTCCCGATCTCATCGAGCGCGCGAAGAAGCTCATCTCGGACGTACAGAAGGAGCGCGCAGGAGGCAACGTCCTGCTCGTCTGTCACGGCGACATCGGCAAGATGATCTACGCCGCGTTCTATGGCATCGATTGGAAGGACGCGCTCAAGAACTTCCATTTCGGAAATTCCGAGATCGTTCTCCTCTCTCCTGGCCGCGATCCAAAGGACGCCCACATATTCAAACAAGAGCAATTCAATCACTGACGAGCGAAAAAGTGCATAACCCTATTGTGCTCGCGCGCAGAGGCACTACAATTAGTAGGTGCCTTGATCACTCGTACGTAAGTCGAGGTGCGCATTATCCGCCTAACTCCAACTACATGGTTCGAAAGGTAAAAAGAGGCAAGACGGTCAAAAAGGCCAAGAAGGCCTCCAAGAAAAAGACCGCGAAGCGCTCCCGTAAAAAGTAACGCTCGAAAAAAGAAAGCCGCCCTATAGGCGGCTTTCATTTTTATTTCTTCGACTCCTTGAACTTCACGCGCTTTCGAAGCGCTTTCGAATACTTCATAAGCTCGATCTTGCGCTCCACCTTTCGCTTGTTCTTGCGAGTGTGATAGACCTCGCCGGTCTCTTTGTTCCTAAGGATTATAAGTTGGTCCTGCGACATGGGAATGAATCAAAATGATGTAGGGGGATAGTAGCACAGCCCCTCTAAAAGGGCAAATCTAGGCCCTCCTTGCCCAGGAGAGGGATATGAGAGCGAGCGTCTCTACGAGAAAGAACGGCAAAAAGCTAGACCCGGGATAGATCTCTACCAGAGTGGCTATGGCGTACGTGACGGCTTGCTTGTACCGGAAGACATTCACGCCCTTGAGCCTGAAAAGGCCAGCGAGGAGAAGCTGGCCCACGATCGCCGTCACGACGTTAAAGCCGGGGATAAGGGATAGGAGATCGAAAAAAGCGGCTACCGCCATAAGCCCCATCGCATATCTCTTGGTTATCCTCATCGGTATCATATATGATACTGCCTCACAGCAGGCCTCTTCGATTTCTGGGAATAGATCTTGCTCCCGACGGGGATGCGAGGGATAAGCGGATTTATGCGCGTCACGATCTCGTAGTTTATCGTGCCCGCGCTCGCAGCGACCTCTTCGGCCGGCATGGTCTCCTTCCCTTGCCTGCCGATGATGACGACCTCGTCCCCCTCTCGAACGCTCGGTATATCGGTGACGTCGATGATGGCCATATCCATCGATATCCTTCCGACGATGTTGGCGCGCTTGCCGCAGACGAGGACCTGACCCTTGTTCGAGAGGCTCCTCGGGAGGCCGTGCCAGTACCCGACAGGGACTATGGCGAGGCGCGAATTCCGAAGGGTCTCATGAGTAAGGTCGTAGCCCACCTTCGAGCCCTTGGGCGCGAGCTTCACTTCGGTGACGATCGATTTCCACGAAAGAGCCGGAACGAGGTCAGCGTGGCCGGTCCATTTCCTGATCTCTGGCGAAGGCCAGAGGCCATAGAGCGCGATCCCCGCGCGCGACATATCGAAGTGGTAGTCTTTCGAGTAGAGTATCCCTGACGATGCCGACGCGTGGGTCAGAGGCGAGAAGCCTTTCGCCTTGAGCTTCGCGACCGCGTTCCGGAACGCCCTCGCCTGCATCTTCGAATACTCCTCTCGCAAAGGGTCTTCCATGACCGCGAAGTGCGTGTACGCCCCCTCGACCGCCGCAGGGAACCCCTTCGCCGACAGTATGCGCAGAGATTGCTCTATATATGTCTCCTGTATCCCCTGCCGATAGAGGCCGGTGTCGAACTTCAGATGGATGTTGAGCCTCTTCGGAAGCTTCATCTTGGCGAGGCCCTGAAGCGATTCGAGGGAGGAGATGGTGATCGATATGTTCTTCTGAGCCGCGGCCTTGTAGAGCTCCGGGAGCGTGTAGCCGAGGACGAGGATGGGCGCCTTTATGCCCGTGGCGCGCAGCGCGAGCGCCTCGGACAATTCGTCCACAGCGAGCCTCTCGGCGCCGCCTCTGATGGCCGCGCGCGCGGCATCCGCCATGCCGTGTCCGTACGCGTTCGATTTTACGACGGCCATCATAGAAGCCTCTTCCCCCAGGATCTTCCGGAGGGCGCGCGCGTTGCCCTCGATAGCGGCATAGTCTATCTCGACCCACGTGCGGAGAGGCTGATTTTTCATAAAGAGAATAGTAGCATATCAGAGCTTGAGATACGGCCAAAATCTGCTAGAGTAGTGGAGTTCTCGAACGCGTAGGTGGTAGAGTGGTCAAATACAACAGACTGTAAATCTGTCGCCCATTGGGCTTCACAGGTTCGAATCCTGTCCTACGCACAAATAGAAAACACCCAATGGGTGTTTTCTATTTGTGCGTAGAGAACGCTCCAGCGGAGCGTCCGGACAGGATTCGAAAGGGTTCTCCTATATTTTCGAAGACGTATTCGTCTGAGAAAATAGGAAACCTGTACTGCCGCCGTAGGCGGAGAATCTTACCCCTTAGTCCTCTACCCCACCTTCTCCACCTCTTCTTCCCCAAGGCCCTTAAGAGGGATCGGCCTCTTGCCTTTCTTGACGTCGAATGTGAATTCTCCAGCCTTCACTCCCACCATGATAGACCCTCCCTTGCCCACTCCCTGCGAGATCATGAATCCGGCGACTGGAGTGAGTATCTTCTCCTGGATAAGGCGCTTGAGAGGCCTCGCTCCGTACTGAGGGTTGTAGCCTTCTTTAGCGAGGTATTCGCAGACCGCAGGCGCGACGTCGAGCCTGATCTCTTTCTCGGCGAGCCTCTTTATGACCTGGTCGACCTGGATCTTCACGATGTTCTTTATGGAATCCTGCGAGAGGACGTCGAAGAGGATTATGGAATCGAGGCGATTGAGGAATTCCGGCCTGAAATAGTCCTTGAGGCTCTCCATGACCTTGCCCTTCACGTCTTCGTATTTCGCCTTGTCGGCCCTGTCGGAGGCGAATCCGAGCTTCTCCATCTTATCGATATGCTGCGCGCCGATATTCGACGTAAGGATGATCACCGTGTTCTTGAAGTTCACGACGCGGCCCTTGGTATCCGTGAGGCGACCGTTATCTAGGACCTGCAAGAGGATGTTGAACACCTCCGGATGCGCCTTCTCTATCTCGTCGAAGAGTATCACCGAATACGGGCGATGGCGCACCATCTCCGTGAGAGAGCCTCCCTCGTCGTATCCGACGTAGCCCGGAGGCGCGCCGATGAGCTTCGAAGTCGAATGCTTCTCCATGAATTCGGACATGTCGACGCGGACGAGAGCCTTGTCGTCGTTGAACATGAACTCCGCAAGAGCTTTGGTGAGCTCGGTCTTTCCTACGCCCGTAGGCCCGAGGAAAAGGAACGATCCGATAGGCCTTTGCGGGTCGGCGATGCCGGCGCGGGCGCGACGGATGGTGTCGGCGATCTTTCTGACCGCCTCTTCCTGCCCCACCACGCGCTTGCCGAGCTCTTCTTCCATCCTCATGAGCTTCTGCGCCTCTTCCTCCATCATCCGCGACACCGGGATGCCGGTCCACTTAGAGACGACGTCGGCGATGTCCTGCTCGGTGATCTCCTCCTTGAGGATGCGGCGCGAGGACTGGAGCTTCTTGAACTTCTTCATCTTCGCGTCGAGGTCTCGTTCGAGGGCAGGTATCTTGCCGTAGCGGATTTCAGCGGCCTTTCCGAGGTCCGCCTTGAGCTCTGCCGCCTCGGCTTCGAGGCGCAGTTTCTCGAGATCCTTCTTTATCGACTTTATCGACGTGAGGAGCTCCTTCTCCCCTTTCCATTTGAGCTCGAGCTCTTGAGTCTCCTCGCGCAGGTCGGCGATCTCTTTCTCTATCGCCTTTATGCGCGACTTCGGCGCCTTCGCCTCCTCCTTCTCGTCTTTGGCGAGTTCGATCTCCTTTCTCAGGGCCTCCCTCTCTATCTCGAGGCGCATGATCTTTCGATGCGTCTCCTCGAGGAGAGGCGGTTTGGACTCGAGCGCTATCTTGAGCGCAGACGCAGCCTCGTCGATGAGGTCGACCGTCTTGTCGGGCAAGAACCTGTCGGAGATATAGCGGGCGGAGAGGTTGACGGCCGCGACGATGGCGTCGTCGGTGATGCGCACGCCGTGATAGAGCTCGTACTTCTCCTTAAGCCCTCGAAGGATGGCGATGGCATCCTCGACGGACGGCTCGGCGACATATACGGGCTGGAAGCGCCTCGTGAGCGCAGGGTCTTTCTCCACGTGCTTCTGATACTCCTTCAAGGTCGTCGCCCCGATCGCGCGCATCTCGCCGCGCGCCAAAGCGGGCTTGAGCATATTCGACGCGTCGATAGAGCCTTCGGCGGCTCCGGCGCCGACGATCGTATGGATCTCGTCTATGAATACGATGACCTTCCCTTCGCTCCTCTCGATCTCCTTCATGATGTTCTTGAGGCGCTCTTCGAACTCTCCGCGGTATTTGGTGCCGGCGACGAGGAGGCCGAGATCGAGCGATACGAGCTCCTTGTCTTTAAGGGACTCGGGCACGTCGCCTTGGGCCATGCGGATTGCGAGGCCTTCTACTATAGCGGTCTTTCCTACGCCGGCCTCTCCTATGAGGATCGGGTTGTTCTTCGTCCTGCGAGAAAGGATCTGAATGATGCGGTTTATCTCGCTGTCGCGGCCGATCACGGGGTCGAGCTTGTTCTCTGTCGCCATCTTCGTGAGGCTCTTCGTGTACTTAAGGAGAGCGCGAGGCTTCTTTGAAGCGACCGCTTCCGTGGATTTCGCCGAGCGCAGCTCTTCGAGCACTCTCAATACGTTCTGCTTGTTCACGCGGAACCTGCCCATGATCTCGATCACGGGAGAGGGCACCTCGAGGAGAGCGACAAAGAGGTGCTCCGTCGATATGAACTCGTCCTTAAGGGCCGCCGCGACTTTGGATGAGTTCTCCATAGCAGAGGCGAGCTCGGGCGTGAGATAGAGCTGGTAGGACTGCGACAGGGTCGCTGCCGGACCGCCTCCCTCGAGAGACTCCGCGAGCGAGTCCGAAAGGAGTATGAGGTCGACGTCGAGCTTTTCGAGTATGGCCGTGACCATGCTCTCCTCCTGCAGGATAAGGGCAGAGAGGAGATGCAGCGGATTCACGTGGTTTTGCCCGCGCTCGATAGCGAGCTCGTGGGCGCGCCTGATCGCTTCTTTCGCTTTGGTCGTGAAATGGTTAAGGGGTGGCATATTTATTTATTTGATTCGAAGCCGAGAAGGTCGACGTGTCGATCTGGTCTTTCATCCCGACGACCTCGCCTAAGAGATTAACAAGTACCGCCTGAGAGTCAAAGCTAGGGTCGCGAACGCTCGTGCGTATCCTTGTCCCCTCAAGCGATGATACGATGCCTGTCGCGACCGATGGCGTGTCTATCCCGCCGATGGCGATGACCGCCTGTCCGAGCCTCAGCGAAGAGGCCTCGGCGAGAGAAGCCGCGGAATATACCCGAGCGCTCCTCGGGTCGGAGCTCTGCTCCGCCTGGAACACGGATATGCCCGTGACCGGATCCCTCGACACCTGCTCGGCAGAGACGACGTTGCCGCCTTCAAGGCGGGCTTCCATGGCGCCGCCGAAAAGATCGCCGGTATGGGCGATGATCCTGCCCGACCCGGAGACGATGACTCCGATGCCTATGAATCGGCCCTCGTTATAGATCCTCGCGATCGCCTTGGAAGCCTTCGCGATAGCGTCGACCGTCGCCTGGTCGTCCTTGACGACGATGGTCTCTTTGGTCGTCGTCGCCGACGCGCCTGCGCGCTCGATAGTGCGCTCGACCACGCGGTTTATGGTCTGGGTGACGGCCGGAGGCGCCTGGTCGAGAAGCGATACCGTGACTATGCCCGTCGCGATGGACGAGACGAACGAAACGAGAAGGCATAGAAGTACGATCTGTTGTTTCGTGAGATGCTCCATGCCCTATATAGTATCCTATTTCGGCTGTTTCGGAAGTTTTTTAAGCGCTTCCACAATAACATCTACGTCACGGCGAGATGCATCGGGTGACAGCGTCAACCGAAGCGTATTCTTGGCCCTCCAACCCTCGCCGCCGAGGGCCTTTACGACGTAGGAATCCTCCTCGCCCTTAAGACACGAGCTCTTGGTCGAGCAGGCGACGCCTTCCCGGTCGAGGAAAAGCACGGCGAGCTCGGGATCTGACAGATCAGGTATCGAGACGTTGATGTTATTCGGAAGCCTCTTATCGAGAGAGCCGTTTATGACCGCATCAGGAATCCCCCTCAAGATCCTATCGAACGAGTAGTCCCGGATACCGGCCGCGCGCTTCGCGCGCGGCCCCCTCTCCTCCTGGGCGACCGAGAGCGCCTCGGCGAATCCGGCGGCGAGCTCGACCGATTCCGTCGTGGGCCTCTTGCCCCTCTCTTGCCCTCCTCCGACCATAAGAGGCTCCCATGCGACGCGAGCGCGTACGACAAGGGCGCCCACCCCTTTCGGACCCTGCATCTTATGGGCGTCGAGGGTCATGGCGTCGGCGCGCAGCCCTTCGATCTCGACCGAGAGCCACAGAGGCGCCTGAGAGGCGTCGGTATGGAAGACCGGATAATCCGACATCGTCTCGGCCCGCATCTTGCGGATGGCAGCGCCTATCTTCGAGATAGGCTGGATAGTCCCGATCTCGTTGTTCGCGAACATCGCCGTGACGAGCGCCGTCTCGGGCCGTATCGCCTTGACTACCTCCTGAGCAGAGACGATCCCATCCTTGTCAGGCGCGACGTAAGAGACTTTAACGCCGCGAGACTCGAAGAGCCTCAAGGTCTCGAGGATCGACGAGTGCTCGATCGTGGTCGTCACGACGTGGATGTCTTTCCCGCCATTCTCGATCTTCGTGCGCAACACCCCCTGAATGATCGTCGCGTTCGCCTCCGTGCCGCCGCTCGTAAAACAGACTTCTTCGGGCCGGACGCCGAGGAGGCGCGCGCATTTCGCGCGCGTATCCTCGAGCGCCTTCTTCGCCTCTACGCCCTCCGCGTGTATCGCCGACGGATTCGCCCACGCCTTCTGCGCGCACCTCATCTCCCTAGACACCTTCGGATGCAGGGGCGTCGTGGCCGCCCAATCGGCGTATATCCGCCTCTTTTTGAATAAAGGAAGCCTCATGCGTCCATACTATGTAAAATAAGGGCGAATTACAACGCTTAGATTGCCTTCGAAGCCGTTCTAAGCTAGTATGTAAGCCATGATTCTCGAAGTGGAACACCTCATCGGCGCTTTGGCAGTCCTGATACTCGTACTTACCATAGACGTGTTCTGCCTCCGCCGGAAGCTCAGGAAGTTCCTTAAGGGAGACAAGAACGAGGATTTCGGGGCGACGCTCCGCTCTATCCACGCAGGAGTGACGGAGATCGAGAAGTTCAAGTCCGAGATGGAGAAGTACCTCGTCGGGGTCGAGAAGAGGCTGCGCCGCTCCCCAGCTTCGATCGAGACCGTCCGCTTCAACGCCTTCAAGGGCGACGGATTAGGGGGAAACCAGAGCTTCGCGACCGCGATCGTATCGGAGGATGGCGACGGAGCGGTGCTCTCATCCCTCTACACCCGCGAGCGCGTCTCCGTCTTCGCTAAGCCTCTCGCGAAGTTCGGCTCCGAGATAGAGCTCACCGAGGAGGAGCGAAAAGCGATCTCCCTCGCAAAGGCGAAGCTCTCGCACAAATCGTAATAGACCTCGATGACGGCATCACATAGCGACCGCATATCATGGCAGGAAAAAACAAACAGCAGGCAATACGCGGTACTTCAGGCGCTCTCACGAAGCGCCCACCTGTCGTAGCGGTCCTTGGGCACATCGATCACGGAAAGTCCACGCTCCTCGACTACATACGAAAGACGAACATCGTCGACGGCGAAGCGGGCGGCATCACCCAGCGGATATCCGCCTACGAGGTCGAAAGGACGAAAGACGGAAAGACCGAGAGGATGACCTTCATCGACACGCCCGGACACGAAGCGTTCGCCGGCATGCGCGAGCGCGGCGCGACCACCGCCGACGTCGCCGTCCTCGTCGTATCCGCCGAAGACGGGGTAAAGCCTCAGACACTCGACGCCTATCGCGAGATAGAGAAGGCGAAGGTGCCCTTCGTCGTCGCCTTGAACAAGATCGACAAGCCCGCAGCGAACGTCGAGAGATGCAAGGTGTCTTTAGCCGAGGCGGGCATCTATCTCGAGGGGTACGGCGGCAGCGTATCCTACGTCCCGGTTTCGGCGAAGACAGGCGCGGGCATAGACGAGCTTCTCGACATGATACTGCTCACGGCCGAGATCGGAGACCTCAAGGGCGACCCGTCGAGGCTCGGGGAGGGCGCGATCATCGAGGCGCACAGGGATCCAAAGAAAGGCATCTCGGCCACGCTCATCATAAAAGACGGCTCCATCGGCCCCGGCATGTTCATCGCCTCGGGATCTGCCTACTCCCCTACCCGCATACTGGAGAATCACGCCGGCAAGAAGATCGCCGAGGCGTCCTTCTCTTCCCCCGTCCGAGTCGTCGGCTGGAACAAAGCGCCCCAGATAGGGTCGCGCTTCGTCACGTTCGATTCCAAGCGCGGAGTCGAAGAATACGTCGAAGAGGCCTTGGTCAGGGAAAGGGCTCCTGCAGGCTCGGCGCCGACCGAGGCAGAGGCGAAGAAGGTCATCCCCGTCATCATAAAGGCTGACGTCACAGGCTCGGTCGAAGCGATAGAGCACGAGCTCCGGAAGATAAAGAGCGAGAGGGTCGCCGTAAAAGTGATCCTCGCTTCGATCGGCGATATAACGGAATCGGACGTGAAGGTCGCGGGCGGAAACAAGGAAGCCGTCATCTTGGGCTTTAACGTAAAGATCGACAGCCAGGCAGCGGCGATGATAGAGAGGCTCGGGATCGAGACCGCGACGTTCGACATAATCTACAAGCTCGCGGAATGGCTCGAAGCGAAAGTCGCTGAAAGGACGCCTAAAGTAGAGGTCGAAGAGGTCATGGGCAAGGCGAAGATACTCAAATTCTTCAGCCGCACCAAGGACAAGCAGATAATCGGAGGGAAAGTGACCGACCGCGAGATAGCGATCGGCCACAAGGTAAAGATCTACAGGCGCGAGACCGTCATAGGAGACGGCCTCATCCGCGAGCTCCAGCAGGCCAAGGTGAAGACAGGATCGGTCGCCGAAGGATTCGAGTTCGGCGCCATGATCGAGGCGAAGATAGAGCTCGCCCCAGGAGACGTCATCGAAGACTTTACGGTAGTCGAGAAATAAAACCATGTCCACGCACAAAAAAGAAAGATTCGAGGAGATACTGAAACATCTCGCCGCGGAATATCTGTCCAAGGAGTCGAACCGAAAATCGATGATAACTGTCACGCGCGTCTCCTCGAACGACAAAGGGAACCTGGCGACCGTGTACTTCACCGTCCTGCCTGAAGACCAGGAAGAGGCCGCCCTCGACTTCATAAAGAGGAAGCGCTCCGATTTCAGAGCCCACGTGAAATATAACGCCCGGCTCATGAGGATCCCCTTCTTCGACTTCGAGATAGACCGCGGCGAGAAAGCCCGCCAGAAGATCGACGCGGCCATGTCGAGATAGCCTTTTGCGACCGTCGCAGCAGACCTCCCGCGCTCCTCGATTATTTTTAAAAGTCGGATATACTGAATCTCGTCGATCTACGGCCACGTAGAAAAGTGGTAATTCGGAGATCTGCAAAATCTCTATGCGGGAGTTCGATTCTCCCCGTGGCCTCTCGGTAAGATTCGCCTGGGTGGCGGAATTGGTATACGCGCACGACTTAAAATCGTGTCTCGAAAGAGATGTGGGTTCGATGCCCACCCCAGGCACATCTCTGAAACCCCTGGTTTTCCGACGGCTTCGCCTGCCTTCCTCCACGGGAGAACAGATGTTCTCCCGACCCCACTTCTCGCCTTTGAATACAAAGGCTCATCCTGAAAAATTGCCAATTTCGCCGTTTTCTGGTAAATTTCTCAAGCATCGGAATATATCCGCCCTTAGCTCAGTTGGTAGAGCAGATCCCTCTTAAGGATAAGGTCGTAGGTTCGATCCCTACAGGGCGGACACGAGAAAAAACGGCTCCGGCCGTTTTTTCGTGCCCGCCCTAGCAAGCCTGTTAGGCTTGCGTGTAGGGATCGAACGCCGAAACGGGGCCTGCCGGTCTCCGGCGGGAGCGAGGCGGTACCCAGACTAAATTTTCTGACGAGAAAATTTAAATCGAGAGAGATATCCCTACGCGCATGTCCGCTGGACGTATGTGTAGGGATCGAGATTCAATCGAGCTGCGCGCTCGCGCCGATCAGGCTTCGGCTGTACGCCGAGATTCCCTCCGCCGTAGTTTATGCTAAGCTCTCTACGTCGGGCGGGTGGTGAAATGGCAGACACACTAGCCTTAGGAGCTAGCGCCGCAAGGCATGGGGGTTCAAGTCCCCCCTCGCCCACAAACAAAACAGCGATGAGCTGTTTTCGTTTTGGGCGAGAGCAGAGCCTGTGGCTCTGCATGGGGGACGCGAAAAGGTTTTCTATGTTTACGAGGGTTTCCAACCGAGGAAACAGAAAACCTGTACCGAATCTGTAAGATTCAAGTCCCCCCCTCGCCCACAAACAAAACAGCGACGAGCTGTTTTCGTTTTGGGCGGGAGCTCCGTCCCGCCACATATTGACGAACTCGCTCAAAAATGATATTTTCCAAAACGGAGCCGGTTCTTCCCGACTCTCGCACATCAACCCACCACGCCACCACTCATGAAAATACTGATCGTCGAAGACCTCGTAGAGCTCGCCGACATGCTCGTCCAGTTCTGCCAAGGGACGCTCCAATCGCCCGAGATCAGAGTCGCCCACACCGTCAAAAGCGCCGAGCTCGCCTTAGCCGAAGGCTACGCGCCCGACCTCGTGATCTCCGACGGGAACCTGCCGGACGGAAAAGGGCCCTCGCTCTTCCCCGCTATCCGCGCGGCGAACCCCAAGGCCTTCATCATCTTCTCCACCACGGTCCATGGGGATATGCTCGAAAAGCACTTCCCGGGCCACGGAGCCGATGAATTCCTGCCGAAGGCGAGCGAACCGTCGCGGCTCGTAAAGCTCCTCCGGGAAGCCGAGCGCCGCCTGGCAGCTTGATCTACAGGCTATAGCCGCGCCGCGGACCCTCAAGGTCCGCGGCTTTTTATATTTTCTTTATCTCGTCATGATAAGATATTTTCGATGAAAACCGCTCTTTTAATCGACGGCGACGAGCCGTCCTCACGCGCCATAAAAGCGCTCGCTTCGCAGCTCAGCTGCTCCCTCGCGCTCGCACGGACCGCTTCTGAGGGGATGGTCCTGCTCTCGGAATACAGGTTCCCTCTCCTTATAGCCGAGACTCACCTCCCCGATATAGACGGCCTCACTCTCGTCTCGTCGATAAGGCGCGACTTCCCCCGGACGTATTGCTGTCTCATATCGCCGAGGCCTATCACTCGACCCCACGAGGCGCACGTATTCCTGCAAAAGCCCCTCTCCCTTGAAACGCTCAAGGATCTCCTTTCGAAAGCCTCTGCCGCCTCCCTCCGCTAGGAAGGGGCGGCTTTTTCGCGAATACGGCTCAACGAAGCCCTGCCTGCACAAGAACACACACTTGACTTTTTGTATATTAGGGTGTATAATTAACAGCGGAACATGGTAGAGCCTCGGCTCTCCCCTGCTCCTTGAAAACTCACTTTCTAAAGGACTGGGCCCCTGGCCTAAGTTCGAGGAAATTCAACCGTAGTCACAACCTTAAACGGGCCTTCGCGCCCTTACCTCTATGACACAACCGAACGAGCCGCGGCGACGTGGCTTTCCTCCGCTCTCCTCTGTGGGTATCACCACGGAGAAAAGCGGGACCGAGGCAGCCCATCCGGCCGCCTCTCCTCGAACTGAAAAACCACTGACCCAGAACCTCAACATCCCGAACATGCCCTCTAACCCTCAAGCCCCGACCGAACCCTCGGCCGGAACTCAACCGACAGTGGCCGCCGCAGGACAGCCTGCAGCGACCTCGACGGCGCCTGCGGCGGGAGCGCAAGCCCCTGCCTCGACGCCTCCGCAAGCGAAGACCCTGGTAACGAACCAGGAGCTCGAAAACATGGGGCTTGGATCGACCACGCCTCCGCCTCAACCTCCAGAAACGGACGAGAGCGAGATGGATCTGGAAGACCAGGACCCCGGCTCTGCCGAGGTCCGGATCGACCAGACTATCCGCTATCGGATCAAAGACCCTTTCAAAGCACTGAGCTTTGGCGGGATCGAGCAGATCGAACGGACCATCGTGGCCTACTCAACCTCCCTGACGCGAGCGATCGCTTCACGGGTTGAGATGGATCCCCTCATCGCCCAAAAGACGAAAATCGGGAAGTGCATCCACGAAGCGTTCGCGAAAAATGACGCCGGAGGCCAGATGGCGGCTGTGAAGCCAGCCATCCAGCCCTGGATGTCGTTTATCGCGTGCCTCGCGTTCGTCCTCGTGTTCGTCCTCGCGGTGCCAGCGGTGACCGATTGGGGAGTCTTTCCCACGATCACACTTATGGCAACGATGACGGCGATCGCGATGATCGGCTGGCAAAAGATCGATACGGGACACGCGGGTGTCCTCACGATCCTCGGTCGACGCATCGAAAGCCTCGGCGTCTCGAACGCCGTCGCCGACGAGGGCTATCACTGGTGCCTGCCGTTCATGGATTACATCGCGGTCGACATGCGCGAAAAGACGATTCCGAACAAGGACATCATAGTAATCGCCGGTAACGCGGAAGACGCCGGGAGCGAAATACCTCACGACATCTCCGAAGCTATCGACAATACCTATGGTCCCGAATCCGGCGCCGACGTGCTCGCCGTCATCACCGAAGAGGTGATGCCGACGAACAAAGCGATCATCGAGGCCCGCGAGGCCCTGAAGATCGAGATCGGCAAGTCGAAAGCGCAGGATATGGATATGCGGCGGCAAGCTCAGCGGGCGAAAAATCTGATCACCCTTCTCGGTCAACACGGTCTCGACGCCAAAGAGGCGCTCCGAGCCGTGCAGGCGCAGGAAGGCGACATCAGCCGCGACGAGCTTATCGTCACGATCGATAGCAAGGGCAAAGCGGACGAGGTCATCGGACTTCTCGTCGCGGCGGCCCAAAAGGCAGGAATCAAGCTCCCCGGATCAGGCGGTGGCGGCGGTGGCGGCAAGAACAAAAACCGCCATAACCAAAACCGGAACCGGAACCAAAACCGTCAGCAACAAGGAGGTCGGCCATGAGCGCGACAGCGAAAAAAAGGACTGCTCTGCATGGACCGGGAGTGGCGCTTCTCACCATCTGCTTCCTCGCTTGGATCGGATACGGAGTCACGTCCGTCGTCAGATCGAAGATGAAGACAGAAGGGCCTGGGAACAAGGCTCCAGCCGCGTCTCGCCTCGTAGAGCGCGAGACATGGGCGGCGCCCGGGAAATCATCCCGAGCGATCGTGAGGAGCGAGGAAGAGATCGTGACCGTGTCGGGCCCCCCTGACCTGGTCGCCGAGCTCACCCTCGTCCACCCTCTCTCCAAGGAGGAGTATCGGGAGACCGCGAGGTATCCCGACGGCATCCAGTTGCCGCCGAACTGGAAGGAAGTGAGATTTAAGTCAGACTCTGTCTGGCTCAAGATCATCACTCGCGCGCCGAAGGCCTAATAGCCCCAAGCCCGCGACTGCGAGGGACCCTAGAGCGCAAGCTCGAAGGGTCCCTTTTTTATCCCCCATCTCCTAAAACGAAAGACCGCCGCGGATGCGGCGGTCTTCGCTCTCGAACCTATTGTCCGACCGTCCTCTGTATCACCGCGATGATGCCCCAGACGGAGATCATGATGAAGAGGCCTATGGTCGAGTAGAGGATGTGCTTACCCCCCTGCGCCCTCTCCGACGGATCGTCGGATTTCCTTACGTAGCTCCAGATGCCGTAGACGAAGTAGAACACCGCTGCGGCGAAGAGGAGCCTTACGACAGGGTTGATGACGAGATCGAAAAGCTTTTGCACAGGCCGAAGCTCCAAAGCGTTCACGGGGGCTGCCTCGAGAGCGAGCGGTCCGCTTAGGCCGGCGACCAGGGTCGCGAGCGAAAGAAGCGGTACGAGAAGCGCTTTAAAGCTGTTCATAATACCTTGAGCTATCGCTTAGCTCGGAAGGTTAGGAAGCTGCTGCTGGACCTGGTTCGAGCGGTTCGTCGAGTCGAGCTGGAACGTGTTATAGAGGATGTTGACGAGTCCCCAGATCGAGATCATCACGAAGAGAGCGATGACACCGTAGATGATGGTCGACTTCGCCTTTTCCTTCTTCTCCTCGTCGGAGGCGGTGAACATGCGGAAGAGTCCCCAGACGAACCAGACGACGGTAAGCGCTATGATGAGCGGAAGTACCGTGTCGAGAAGCCTCTTTATAAAGCGGAATATACCGTCGAGGTTCGATACGTTGCCGGATACCTGAGCGAAAGCGAGGTATGGGAACGCGAGAACCGACGCTACAATGCCGAATTTTTTCATATGCTGTGATAAATCCTTATAATGCTGCAAAAAAGCTTTTGCCCCTTGATTATACCAGGGAAAAACCGCTTTGTGCCCCGTTATGGGGATATCCCGATGGCTAGGACCTCAACGGGTTCTGGATATTCACCGGAGTCCTGTCGATCTTCGTGGGCGTTATAGGGCCACCCTCGAGCCCGAAGGTGCTCTGCAATATGTTGACGAGGCCCCATATCGAAGTCATCACGAATATCCCGATTATGCCGAATATGACGATGTCCTTTCCCTGCTGCCTCTTCTCTTCGCTCGAGGCCATGAGGAAGGCGCCCCACATCGTATAGAGGACCGAAAGGGCGAGGATGGCGATCGCCGCGTAGTCTAAGAGGAGGATGACGCAGTTCACGACGCCGCCGAGGCCGTTCGTCTTTAGGCTCTCGCACGTACCGCCGCTCTGGGTCTGGGCGTGCGCGAACGACAGTGGGCCCATCAGGGCTACGACCGCGATCATTCCCGCTATCAGTATCTTTTTCATTATTTTTGGAGATTCTCTATGATGCTCCTCACGACGGCGACTATCGTATTGGCGCCGACGATGATGAGCGCCCCGATCACCGTATTGAAGAACATCTTCTTTGCCTCGCCGAGCTTGTCGTCGCTTCCTTGCGCCGTGACGAACTTAAAGCCCGAGAGGAGGAAGAAGAACGCGATGACGACGTACGAGAGGCTTATGACGAAATCGACGATGTCGTAGAAGAGCTCGGAGATGCTCTTGACCTTGAGGGGATTGGGCAAGGTCGACATGACGGGCGAAGGGGCCGTCGTCACGGTCTTGTCCGGCACGGTCGTCACCGGCTTGTCGGTCGTGGTGGTGACGGGCTTGTCGGCTTGGGCGTATCCGAACTCGACTATGCCGTACGAAGGTATCGCTACGATCGCGGCGGCCAGCACTGAAAGGATTGTTTTTTTCATATTATTTTGTTTGTGGCACTATGCTCGACTTCTGTATCTCGCCTATCGACGGAGCGAGGAGCTTGTCGAGAACGGTGTATACGAAAAGCCAAGCGCCGAAGATGAGCACGAGACCGACGAACACGGGCTTGAGCATCTTCTTGGCGCTCTCGAGCTTCATGGTGTCGCCTCCGGCGGTGAGGAATTTCCAGCCCGTAAAGAGCACCATGCCGAGGAGTATCGGAATGAGCATGTAGAGCACGAACTTGATGACGCGATACGCGGTAGATATGAGCTGGTTATAGTCGCATTCGACCCCCTTCCCCGTACGAGGGTCGACGACGCCTGTACAGGTCACGAGCTGGAATTTCGTTCCGTCGGCCCGGTTCGGGTCGGCGTCTACGTTCGCCGGGTTATCGCTTCCCACCGATTGGGCAGGTTGGGCATATGCCTCTCTCGCCTGAGGCAGAAGGATCGCCGCGAGGACGAATATAAAGGCCGAGAGCTTCGTTATTTTTTTCATATGTTCGTGTTAAGGAGAAGGCTCTGTATCTCGGTCGATGCCGCGGAGACGGCTTCCGAGACGCGCAGCCTGCCCGAGGTGACCCCCTCGACGAGCCTTAGGAATATCCCGTCAGTCGCCTCGCGATACGGGTCGAGCCACGCCGAGGAGACGAGCGCGCTCTGATAGAAGACGGACTTATAGGCGTCTCCCGGAATGACGGAGAGGAGGTCTCGACGGACCGGGGGATACCCCGATTTAGCGACCCAGGTTTGCTGCAGAGGCGACGAGACGAGAGTGGTCGCCGCGAGATAGGCCGAAGCGACGTTAGGAGACGACTTCAAGAGCGCGATGCCGTGGATCCTGCCGAAAGTGAGCTTCTTGCCCGCTACCTGCGGCACCATCGCTACGTCGAAGTTGAGGTTCGGGTTCGCCGCGCGCAAAGACGTAAGCTCGCTCGCGTACCCGAAATAGAACGCGAGCCGTCCCGCGAGGAAAGCAGTCCTGTCGAGAGGAAGCGACCTGTTCCAAGAATACGACGCCTTGCTCGGATTGGAGAACTCCGTGAAATAGGAGACCGCCTCCTCGCCCGGCACGAGCCCGGACCCTCGCGCCGAGAATACGCTCTGATAGCCTCCAGCAGACGCTTTCGCCACTATGGGGGTCCCCGCCTGCATGGCGAGGAGGGATAATATCTCCTTGGCATGAGAGACGTTCCTAAACTCGCCGAACGCGAGGATCGCCTGGCTGATATTGCCGTTCCCGTCCTTTTTGACTATCTTCGGCGCCAGAGAGAAGAATTCCGTCCACGACGCAGGCGGTAAAGATACGCCTTCGTTCGTAAGTATGTCCCTGTTCCAATACATGACCATCGGGTCGATCGCAAGGGGGAACCCTATGATGCCCGTCGACGCGAGGAAGAGCTCCCCTTCCTGGATGAAGCTGTTCCTAAAATCGCGCTCGGAGTAGCTCTCGAACGGGACGATGTAGTATTTGTCGAGCTGCTTTACGATGAGGTCTTGCGGTATAAGGACCATATCGGGACCTTGTCCGCGGGCAAGGGCGGATATGAGCTCGCTTTCGAACGAGGCGTAAGGCTTCTCGATATACGAGACGTTCACCGTGTCTTTGTAGTTGAGATTCGCTTCGGAAAGGAGCCCGTCGACCATGGTCGTCGGGAACGTGCCCCACATGACGACGGGCGTCGCGCTCTCGGTGCCCCTATTCTTCGAGGTCGCGAAAACGACGGCCCCCGCTACGCCGAGGACGATGAGTATGCCGAGAAATATAGTCTGGAATCGGGACATGAAAAGACGTCTACAGCCTTATGATATAGGATTCGCGCGCCCTCCGCATCCCCAGCCTGGCCTACGCTTTCCTGAATATGAGGCCGTAATGGTGGCTGCCCGCGTGGATCTCGCGGTCGAACTCGAGCCCTATCGACCTCGCGAGCTTAAGGGCGTCGTCTTTATAGACCACGTGCTCGGGGTGAGGGCCCATCTGGGAGAACGACGCGGACCAGTCGACGAGGAGGAGCCTGCCTCCCTGCTTCAATATCCTTTTCGCCTCGAGAAGGAAAGATTTCCTGTCTTCGATCATGAAAAGTATGTTAGAGGCGATGACGGCGTCGCAAGACGACTCGCGGACCTTAGAGCCCCCGACCTTCTCGAGGTCGCCGGCGACGATCTCGACGTTTTTCACATGCTGCCTGTTCGCCTCCGCCTTAAGCCTATCGAGGAGCCCGCGCTGGATGTCGACGGCGTAGACCTTGCCCATAGGAGCGACCGCGCGGGCCGCCTCGATAGCGTAGAATCCCGAACCGGTCCCGAGGTCCGCGACGACCTTCCCGTCAGAGAGGCCGAGCTGCTCTATGTTATGCCTTGGATCTGAGAACATATCCCTATTATACATCCGTTCCTCTCTCCTTTGTTCACATCCGAAGGGCCGTGCCGAGCGTCCTCTGCGGCGCGAATGATACATTTGCGCTCCCGCCGACGTATATAGGTTGGAACAGTGCATCGGGAGGCTTTCGCCTGTCATGCCTTTTGCTGTTCTATCAAAACGAAATCCGGTCTGCCCCTGTCATGAAATCCAATACTCCTACCGCGCAGGCTTCTGCCAGCGCCGCCGACCCGGCTACGGCCGGTCCGGCCACGACGGCTTCCGCAAGCGCGTCTGTTCCCGCAAGCTCCGACAAGGATCCCGAGATCCTGGAGGAGACCCCGATAAGCGAGCACCGCAAGATGCTTATGGCGTTCACGAACAACGTCAATCGGCATATAGACGACGCCATCGCCGAGATCCGCAAGACGACGCCGTCGCCCGGCAAGTGGCTCTTCGCGTTCTTTCTCCTGTTCGCGCTCGTCGCGACGGCCGTCTGCTTCGCCTTGTGGAAGGTCGATGCGAGCGTCGGCGTCCTCCGCGACGCGACGGACCTCGACCTGAGGTTCGCGGAGCAGACAAGAAAGATCACGGGATCTATCGAGGCCCAGGCGAGACGGCTTGCCGAGGAACGGTCGAAAGACCGCTCGATCCTCGCGCGCATCGAAGAGTCCGACGTCCGCCATCTGGAAGTCCAGAGGGCTCAGGCCGAGGCGACGAAAGCCATAAGCAACAACCTCGGCACGATCGTCCCTTACGCCGAAAAGGCGGCGACTATCGAGAGCGCCGTTGCGAGCCTCGCGCAGGAGGTCGGGACCGTGAGAGACGGCCTCGGCGAGATAAGGGCCGAAGCCCGAAAGGCGGCAAGCGACCTCGTCTTGGAGCTTGGCGCCGTAAAGGCGAAGCTCGAAGCCGCGACTCCTCCTCCGCCTCCCCTCCCCGTAAACCCAGCCGCGAGCGCGCCGAGGGTGTCCCAGGCGACAGCCTCGGTCCCTGCGCCGCTCGAGAGCCCTTTCGGCGGACAAACCCTCTCCAAAGGAGAGAGCGCCTTGTCCAAGGAGAGATGGACCTACCGCCAGGTTGCCCCGGGCATGGAATCGCCCAAGATGTCGCTCTCAGAAGCGGAACGCTCGGTCGTCGTCCAATCGGGAAAGACGTTCGTCCGCCACTACTTCTGGGGGATGCGAGATCCCGTCGACGTTCCGGTCCCTCCGAGCGGCAGGATCGACTTCTACAGGAACGCACACCGGATATGCCTCGTCTCCGACCAACAGATGCAGATCTGGACCCGCGAGAGATGACCTCGTCCGCGCCTTAGGCGCAAAGCAAAGCCCCCGATCCGAGAGGACCGAGGGCTTTTTATAGAGATAGGACTACGGCTTGCTCGATCCAACGAGCTGGACTGGCGCCTTGGCGCTCCCTGTGATGCTGAAGGTGTTCGCGAGTATGTTCACGAGGCCCCAGACCGAGGTCATGATGAAGATGGCGAGTATTCCGTAGAGGATGGTCTTCTTCGCCTCGTCCCTGCCCTCTTCGCTCTGGACGAGCTTGAACGCCGCATACATGGTGTAGAAGACGGCGAGGGCGAGAAGGATGATGCTTATGTATTCGAGGAACCCGAGGAAGCAGCTGAAGATCGCGGACGCGCCCTGAGTAGTGAACGCCTTGCACGCGCTCGTGTCTACCGTAAGGACGTTGCTCTGCTGAGCGCCAGGCATAGGGGCTCCCGGAGCGAGGGGCTGGGCCGCCGGGTTAGGGCTCTGAGCGAACGCCTGCTGAGTAAAGGCGAGAGAAGCGAGAATGATTGCTGCGAAGAATATCTTTTTCATGTCTCTATTGTACACATAAATCTCTTATCGCACGGCATGGGATTATCCCCAACGATAAAGGCCGCCGAGCGGAGCTCGGCGGCCTTTATCTTCTGGTCTAAAGACAGACGACGGAAGCGAGAGAGTCTCCTTCGCGCAGCTTCATCACGCGCACGCCCTGGGTCGATCGGCCGAGGACAGGGATCTCCTTTATATCGATGCGCACCACCTGGGACTTCTTGGACATGGCAACAAGCTCGTTGTCTTCCTCCGTCACGACCTTGGCGGCGATGACTTGGCCGGTCTTGTCGGTGACGTTCATGGTAAGGATGCCAGAGCCGCCTCGGTTCTGGGTCTTATACTCGGCCGCCTCGGTCGTCTTGCCATATCCGTTCTTGGAGATGACCATGATACGCGGATTCTTATGGTCTTTCTTTATGACGTCGGCAGAGATGACGAAGTCGCCTTTGGCGAGGCTTATGCCGCGCACGCCCATGGCGCCGCGACCCATCTCGCGTACGTCCGACTCCTTGAACCGTATGGACTGGCCCTCGGCGGTGACGATGGACATCTCGTCGCCCGAAGTCACGAACGATACCGACATGAGCGCGTCGCCCGGCTCGAGGGTTATCGCGATGAGGCCCGAACGCCTTACGTCGTGGAAGCTCTCGGCTTTGACCTTCTTCGCCGTGCCGTCCTTCGTGACCATCATGAGGGAAAGCGCCGCGGCAGCTTTGGATTCCTTCGGCATAGGAAGGACGGAGGTCACCTTCTCGTCATCCGCGAGCGAGAGGAAGTTCACGAGGGCCTTGCCCTTCGTGGCCCGCCTGCCTTCAGGGAGCTCGTACATCTTTATCTGGTACGCCTTGCCCTTGTTCGTAAAGAAGAGCATGTCCGCATGCGTGTTCGCGGTAATGAGGTTCGTGACGAAGTCCTCCTCCTTTGTATCGAGGTCGACGACTCCCACGCCTCCCCTTTTCTGCTTGCGGTACTCGTCGGGCACGGTCCTTTTCACGTATCCGCCCTGGGTAAGGACAAGCACGTTCTCGACGTCGGGTATGAGGTCCTCGTCGGAAAGGGCCGTAACGCCGGTGCGGACGACCTTGGTCCTTCGCTCGTCGCCGTACTTCGCCTTTATGTCAGCGAGCTCCTTCTTTATGACGGCAAGGATCTTCTTGGGCGAAGCGAGGAGCTCTTTCAATTCCTTTATGAGGATCTGGACAGCATCAAGCTCGTCCTCGATCTTCTTGCGCTCGAGGCCCGCGAGCTTCTGAAGGCGCATATCGAGGATGGCTTGAGCCTGCAGGTCGGAGAATTTGAAAGCCTTCATGAGGCCCTGCTTCGCGTCCTCTACGTCCTTGGACTTCTTTATGAGCTTTATGATCTCGTCTATGTGGTCGAGGGCTTTCTTGAGGCCGAGGAGGATGTGCTCCCGCGCTTCGGCGACGCGAAGGTCGTACGCGGTGCGGCGCTTCACCACCTCGACTCGGTGCTCTACAAAGCTCTCAAGGATCGATTTGAGCGAAAGGGTCTCCGGCCGGCCGTTCACCAGAGCGACGATGTTGAGATGGAACGTGTCTTCGAGCTGGGTGTGCTTGTAGAGGAAGTTGAGGACCTTCTGAGGATGGGCTCCCTGCTTGAGGTCGATGACTACGCGGATATCCTTGGCAGACTCGTCTCGAAGGCCCTTTATGCCCTCGATCTTCTTGTCGCGGACGAGGTCGGCGATAGCGACGATGAGGTCGGCTTTGACCACGCGGTACGGGATCGACGTGATGACGATCTGGTAGGACCCGGCCTTGGTCTCGACGATCTCCGCGTCTCCACGGCAGACGACGCCGCCCTTCCCTGTCGAGTAGGCGTGATGGATATCCTTCTCGTTATATATATTGCCTCCTGTCGGAAAGTCCGGGCCCTTTATGTATTTAAGGAGATCTTCGGTCGATGCGTCCTTGTCTTCGATGAGATGGATCGTCGCGTCTACGACCTCCCCGAGGTTATGCGGCGGGATATTGGTGGCCATGCCCACGGCGATGCCCAAAGTGCCGTTAAGGAGGAGGTTCGGAACGGCTGCAGGAAGGACCGACGGCTCTTTCTTGGTGTTGTCGTAGTTCGGACGGAATTCGACGGTATCCTTCTCCAGGTCGTTGAGGAGCTCTGCGGAGAGCCGCGACATCTTCGCCTCGGTATATCGCATAGCGGCCGCGCCGTCGCCGTCGATCGAGCCGAAGTTTCCTTGACCTATGATCAAGGGATATCGCATGGAGAAATCCTGCGCCATCTTGACCATAGAGTCGTAGACCGCGACGTCGCCGTGCGGATGGTACTTGCCGAGCACCTCGCCCACCACCGTCGCCGACTTCCTGGTCTTTGCGGACGCGGTGAGACCTATCTCGTTCATAGCGTAGAGGATGCGGCGATGCACCGGCTTCAATCCGTCGCGCACGTCGGGAAGCGCTCGGGACGTGATGACCGACATGGCGTAATCGAGATACGACTCTCGCATCTCCGTGACTATGGACCTCTGTATGATGCCCTTCTCCTCGAACGGGAGCTTTGGATCCGGCGGGGTGGCTTTAGGGCTCATGGTGTAGTCTTTTTAAGGGAAAAATAAAAGGCTCTGTGCAAGCTTTTAGTATGCAAATAATAGCATTTTCCGACCTTTTCAAGTAGTTGACAAACGTCGATTTAAAGGCGAAATGGTCCGCAAAAAGGGCCCTACGAAGGCGCTTTAGAGGCCTTCCCCTTCTAAGGAATCGAGGGTCGTGGTCGCAAGCGCCTCGTCCGAAGGCGATGAAGGAGTCTCTTCAGGCATGCTCTCCGCCAAGGCCTTCGCCGCAGCGGCGTCAGCCTCTGCCTTGGCCCGCGATTCGTAAGCGGCGCTCAGCCCATCGATGAAGTCAGAGAACGCCGACCGGAGGTCGGGAGCCTCGTATCCCACCTTCGAGGCGTCAAAGGCGAAGTCGGTCCGGCTTACGCGCAGGGAGATGTATGCTCCCCATACGGCGAGCACTGCCAGAGTCACGGAAAAAGATATCCTGAAGATCGCCTTCTTCCTCTCAGGCTCGGGCTTTCTACGGAGGTTTTCTAGATAGTCGAGCATATGTTTTCGCCTGCTTCGAGGCCGGTCTTTATGCCGCAGGCTCGAGGACGACGACGTCGCCGTCCTTCCCTTCGAGGTCCTTCTTCTTGAGCGTAAGCTTGTCCTGCGGCTTCTGCCCTTCTTCTCCCGCCTCTTTGAGGAAGGCTTTGAGAGCGGTCGCGTTCCCGAAGCAGAGAGGGACGATGAGCTTCGGCTCGAGCTTCACCGAGAGCTTTGCGGCGTCAGCGGGCGTAAGGACCCCGTCGGCGCCCACCGGCACGAAGAGGATGTCGATATCGTCGATCGACTCGGCGACCTCCGCCGGAAGGTCCTTCGACGCGTGCGCGCCGAGGAAGCAGAGATTCATGTTCTCGAGGTTCACGGTATAGACGGTGTTGAGCCTGTCTTCCCCGCCGTATTTGGAATCCGACTTGAAGCCTTTTATGAAGACTCCTTTTATCTCGTACTCGCCCGGACCGGTGACCGCGAACGCCTGCCTCTCGCCGAACGACACCTGGTCGAGGCCGGAGAAGTCGGCGTGATTGAGGGAGACGAGGGCTATGTCCGCGCCGAAGCGAGACGGCTTTAGCTTCTTCGAATCCTTCGATACGGGATTGACCGCGATGGTTATGTCGCCGAACTGTACCTTTATGAACGCTCCGCCGAGATATGTGATTACCATAGTAAAGAGAGTATAGAGTATTTTCGCGTCGGCATCTAGATTGACAAGGGGCGGACTTCGCGAGGCTTCTTCCGACGAGCCGTCCGCGACATTGACAGCCTCCTCCGCTGAAACTAGACTTTTGCGAGGATCCAACAAAGGCCCTCAATGCAAAAAGAGATGTCGTGGAGCGAGTTTTGCTCTCTGGGCGAGGATTTCCGCGGCAGATATCTCGAATTCATAGCGAACGACGGAGACCTGTTCACCGGCTGCATCGAAAGACTGAGCTTCGTGCCTCATACGGCCGTCATCGACCTCGCCTGGTTCGGCAAAGTCGTATCGCCGGGCGAAGTCGTCATCACCGGCGCAGGCTCGGGCATCGTCCTGAGCCTCCCTATGATCGAATTCAAGATCTTTCTTTGGTCGACGGGGAGCATCAGCTTCGAATCGGCGGGAAACCCGCTCGGTCCGACGTTCGAGATACTGTCGAGGGAGGCCTCGGCCAGGCTCAAAACCTGACCTTGACTGCTGCGGGGCCGGTTCGCTTTCGCGAACCGGCCCTCGTTATTTCCCGTCTTCAAACCCCGTCCATTTCCCTTGGCGAGATTAGCGGAGCGCGACGGCGCGAGCTGAAAGGGATCCGCTTCGGGCGGATTACCTGTGCTCGCCAAGGAAAAGGACTAAAATAGAAGACTATCCCTGGGATACCTCAGATAAGTTGAAACTTAGTTAATGTGTGATAGTATCTCCTGACCGGCCCAAACCACCGTTTGACCGGTATTTACAAGGAAAATCACCCTTGAAATTAACCCTTTTTGCAGGCCAACGGCACGAGAAACTGCGCAAAAAGAAATTTCGGGCTTTTTTCATTTCATGTCACCAGAAACAGCAAAGAAGGCGGTAAAGACGACGCCTGAGATGGAAGCGAAGGCTAACACCCTCATGGGCAAGCTCTCGGCTTCTATCCCTACCCCGCCGTCGGCAGGAGACCTCATCGAGGGCTCCGTCATCGCGATCGACAAGAAGGGCGTATTCGTCGACCTTCCTCCGTTCGGAACCGGCATCATATTCGGCCGCGAGTATATCCTCGCGCGCGACGTCATAAAGAAGATAAACATCGGCGACAAGGTCTCGGCGAAGATCGTCGACCCTTCAAACAAAGAAGGCTACATCGAGCTCTCCCTCAAGGAGGCTCGCCAGGCCCTCATATGGACGGAGGCAGAGCAGGCCATCGCTGAGAAGCGCGTCCTCGAGCTCCCTATCAAAGAAGCGAACAAGGGCGGCCTCATCATCGAGTGGCAGGGCATCCAGGGCTTCCTCCCTGCTTCCCAGCTCAAGCCCGAGCACTACCCACGCGTGCAGGACGGCGATAAGGACCGCATCCTCGAAGAGCTCAAGAAGCTCGTCGGCACCAAGCTCTCCGTATCGATCATCGGCGCGTTCCCTAAGGAGGGCAAGCTTATCTTCTCCGAGAAGAACCCCGTAGAGGGCAAGGACAAGGCGACCGCGGTCGCTAAGTTCAAGGTCGGAGACGAGATCGAGGGCAAGGTCACCGGAATGGTCGACTTCGGCGTCTTCGTCAAGATCGACGAAGGGCTCGAAGGGCTCGTCCATATATCCGAGATCGACTGGGCGCTCGTAGAAGATCCAAAGACCCGCTTTAAGGTGGGCGACAAGGTCCGCGTGAAGGTCATCGAGGTCAAGGAAGGCAAGGTCTCCCTCTCGATCAAGGCCCTCAAGCCTAACCCATGGGCAGACGCGGCGAAGAAGTACAAGAAGGACATGCAGGTCAAGGGCGTGATCATCAAGTTCAACCGCCACGGCGCGCTCGCCTCTATCGAAGAAGGCGTCGCCGGCCTCGTCCATGTCTCTGAGTTCGGCTCAGACGAGAAGCTCCGAAGCCACCTCGAGCTCGGAAAGGTGTATCCGTTCAAGATAACCCTCTTCGACGCGACGAACCAGAAGATGACCCTCTCGTTCGCGGGAGAGAAGAAGGCGTAAGCGAAAGCGAAGCCTCAGATAAGAGAAAGCCCCGAGCCGTAAGGCTCGGGGCTTTCTCTTGAGCGATTTTCGCCTCAGGGCGCGTATTAAAGCCGGAAGGGGTCGCTCCCCTTCGCATGTGATAGCGGCAGACAACCGGACATGCATAGCGGAGAGGGCGGGCGGCCGAACGCGACAGGTCCCAAGCTGGGAGCCGATCGCCGCCCGCCCTTCTCCCCAGATCTTTCCAAGCTCCGACGAAGCGGCGCCCACCCCGCCAGGGCGCCGCTTTTTTATCGTTGTACCGAGGTTTCGCCTCGGTAAAACCCCGCTCGCGATCAGCTATAGGTTGCTGAATACTGCGTTGTACTCACTCATCGCCCGCTCTGGAGAATCGGAGATGGCCATCTCGAGGCAATCGACGACCTTCTTGGTCACCTTCGAGAGCTCTTGCGCCTCCTTCTCTTTGAATCCCGCGACTATGAAGTTCTCGGTTATCGTATCGTGGTCAGGCTTCTTGAGCTCTCCCGATGCCTTGGCCGGAGTTATGCCGATCCGAATGCGGAAGACCGCCTCGGTGCCTAAAGCCTTGAGGACCGATTGCACGCCCTTGTGCCCGCCGGCGCTCTTGTTCCACGACATCTTCGCCTTGCCCAAAGGGATGTCGAGGTCGTCATGGACGACGATGACCTCCGGGAACGCTTTGATCGATTTGCCGGTCGAAGGGTCTTTGATCTTCTTGGCGCCCTTCGCAAATTTGCCCGCCGAAGCCCCCGACTTGTTCATGAAGGTCTCGGGAAGGACAAGAGTCGCCTTCGTCTTCCCCACCTTTCCAACGGATACCAACGCCTGCGCCTTCTTGTCGAACTCGAATCCGTCGAAGCCTGCCTTCTTCGCGAACTTCATGACAGCCTCGCGGCCCGCGTTATGCCGCGTGCCCTCATACTCCGCCCCAGGATTTCCGAGTCCTATGATTATCATGACGATGAGTATAGCAAGAAAGCAGGATAGCAAGATAGACTCTAGGCCCTAGCCGAGCCTGAACACCTCAACCGGTTGAGGTGTTCAGAATGGCCCAAGAAAGCCCTGTTTCAGCTTCGCTGAAACAGGGCTTTCTTCCTCTTCTCTTAACCCCGCCGCCGAGTCCGCATTCTTCTTTGCGAGAATGGAACCCGAGTCTTCGAGGGCGCTTGCGTCTTCGAGCGAAGAAAATGCGGACCGGCTAAAAGAAACTGTCTTTCATTCTTCAATACAGAGACAAATGGCCTGATTATCACCAGAACACCCTAAATTCTATTGTGTCAACCCTCACCTCGCCCCTATACTATCCTCACCAATCGAACCCTTTACATGGAGCTCCCACCAACCACCTCGACCGTCGAAACGCCGAAGAAAAGCGGATTCTTCCGCGAGCTCCTCTCTTACGCGATCCTCGCCCTCGTCGTCGTCCTTCCGATCCGCATGTGGGTCGCGCAGCCGTTCGTCGTGAACGGCTCCTCCATGGACACGACCTTCGCAGACGGCGAATACCTCATCGTCGACGAGCTCTCCTACAGATTCAAGGCTCCAGAGCGCGGTGACGTCCTCATATTCAAATACCCGCAGGACCCTTCGAAATACTTCATAAAGAGGCTCATCGGCCTTCCCGGAGAGACCGTCGTGGTAAAGAACGACAAGGTCACGATCGTGAACGCCGATAACCCGAAAGGCATCGTCCTTAACGAGCCTTACATCCACTCGCGCACCTTCGGCGACCTCACGAAGACCCTCGAGGACGACGAGTATTTCGTCATGGGCGACAATCGCGTCGTCTCCTCGGATTCGCGCGTATGGGGCGCCTTGCCGAAATCCGACGTGGTAGGCCGGCCCATCATGAGGCTCCTGCCCCTCTCAGGGTTCGACCTCTGGCCAGGAAAGGTCGCTTCGACCACGGTCGAAGCGAAGGAGTAGGGTCCTTTTATAAACGTTCAACAAACCGATATGTCACAGGCAGTAAAGGCGGAGAAAAGGGCGAAGGCGCGAAAGAGGATGGATCTGCCGAAATACGTCTCCTATGAGAACGTAGACAAGGTCGGCGAAGCCGCGCTCTTCTACGGCTTCACCCCTCTCGCCCTCCCTCACATCCACCCAGACGATTCGGCGGACGCTCGAAAGATATCCGAAGGCGAGATCGTCGTCGACGGCAGCGTGCACGCCGAAGGCGCGCATGTGAGGCTCGAGGAAAAGATCGCTCTCCTGCGGCTCTACGAGAAGGAGAAGATGTGGACGCTCTCCCAGCCCCTCATGTTCGCCTACAGGAAGCCTTTCGTAGGAGACAGGCGCAAGCCGAATCCGAAAGAGTCCCACTACGGGCTCGAGATCATCGGCACGAACAAGTCGATCGCCGAGGCGATCCTCATCCAGACCTCCCTCGCCGTGCTCGATGACGCCGGCGAGAAGGACCTGCATGTGGAGATAAACTCCATCGGCGACAAGGAATCGCTCGCCAGGTTCACCCGCGAGATAGCGGCATACTACAAGAAGAACCTCCCCAACCTCCCGCAGAAGTGCCGCGAGACGATGAAGAAAGACGTGTTCTCCCTTCTCGGCTGCGAGCATGAATCTTGCAAGAAGCTCGCCGGAGAATGTCCGCGCTCCATAAACTTCCTCTCCGAGAGGTCTCGGCAGCACTTCAAGGAGGTGCTCGAATATCTCGAGACCCTCGAGATCCCCTACTCCATAAACAACACGCTCGTCGCGAACCGCGACTATTGCGACGAGACCATATTCGAGATACGCACGAGCGATCCAAAGGCGCACCCTCTCGCGATCGGCATCCGCTACGACGCGCTGGCGAAGAAGCTCGGCCAGAAGAAGGAGCTGCCTGCCGTGGGCGTCTCGATCTGCCTCAACAAGAAGCCCGTCAAGAGCGAGAATCTCAAGGTATCGACCATCGCGAAGATACAGAACCCGGAGATATGCTTCATGCAGCTCGGCTTCGAGGCGAAGCTCAAGAGCCTCAAGGTCATAGAGGCTCTGCGCAAGGCGCGGGTCCCTGTAGCCCACTCCCTCGCGAAGGACAAGATGGCGGGCCAGGTCGGCCAGGCGGAGAAGATGCAAGCGCCGTCGGTCGTCATCATGGGCAAAAAGGAGGCGATGGAGAACGCGATCATCGTACGCGACGCCGAGACAAGGTCCCAAGAGACGGTCCTTATATCCGAAGCTGCGGCGAAGTTGAAGAAGTACAGGGTCTAGGGAGAAAAAAGGCCTGGCGCGCGAAGCGCGCCAGGCCTTTTCCCATCTCTCTCTGTTACTTGAATTAAAGTTATATATATGGTATAATATATAAGTAGGCACATTGATAACCCCGTATGGCTGCGAAACAAAGCCCCCTATCCTCGGCATAGGCGCCTTTGTTTCGCAGCCATGTCGAACCCCGGCCTCAGGAGAAGCTCTCGCACAGTGAGGCGAGGCACCTGATACGGGCGTACACGAGGCGCGAGATACACCATGGAGATGTCAATCGGTCAGATGTGGGCGGTCCTCGGGATCGCCCGCGAAGTCATCGAGGAGATCCGCGGAGTGGATTTCCGAAACGTGCAGGACGTCATCAAGGACGACCCTGAGGCCCGCAAGGCCTTCAAGGCGAAGCTCCAGCGCGTCATGGAGAGCGGGCTCTGCGGAGACCCGACCTTCGGGCCGCCGCGGATCGTCCCTGTCCAAGGGCTCAACCTGTTCGAGCTCAAATTCGCCCCCGGCGAAGAGACGTTCCGACACGCGAAGCTCAATCCCCTCTTCGTCCAAGCCTTCAACGGCATAGTCGAAAAGGAGGTCAGAGCGGAGCGGCTCGCGCTGCGCAAGCTCCGCAAGAAGCTCGATGCGGAGAGCATCCTTGAAGAGATCGGCGCGGACAAGATCCCCGCGCTCGCGACCTTCAAGAAGTTCTACGATATCTGCGACATGCGGATCCGCTACGCATGTTTCCTACGGGACGTCCGCGGCGATATCCGCTTCGTGCGCTTCACGACGACACAGATCGACGCCTTCCCGCTCGATTGCGTGCACGATATCGAGCCTGACGGATGGGAATTCGTGAGCTTGTCGTAGGTCAAGGCCCCAACGCCTTTCGAGGTCCCAGACGCGAGTCTGGGACCTTTTTTATGGCTCAGATAGGCTATGCCGGCCGAAAGCTTCAGTTTCTTGAATAAATAGGGCCCTTGTGGTAATGTATCGGTCTACAAGTCTCGTAAGTTTTATCGCAAACGGCCCCGATTCGGTGCCTCGCGGGACCAGGAAGGACGGTTTAAATTAATATTTTTTAGATTTCAGAATGGCAACGAACGTAGAAGTATCTCGAAACGGAACGGAGAACCCATTGGGCCTCCTCCGCCGATTCACCAAGCGAGTCCAGGGCTCGGGCATACTCCCGCGCGTCCGCGGAGAGCGCTATCACGAGAGGACCCTCTCGCACTACAAGCGAAAGATAAAGACCCTCGAATCGATCAAGCGACGCGAAGACCGCAACGAGCAGATCAAGCTCGGAAAGATCAACCCAGACCTTCCTCGCGGCCGAGGCAAGCGATAATCTCTCTGTCATTCCGGACTCGATCCGGAATCCAAGGAATTTGGATCCTGAATCAGGTTCAGGATGACGGACTTAGAAAAGTGGCTTCAAACTTCTCTTTGATAAACAAGACCAAAGGCACGCTCCCTCGCGTGCCTTTCGCCCGTATCAAGGACCGTATGCTCGGAGAGGGCTACGAGCTCTCGCTCGTCTTCGTAGGCGACGAGGAGTCGCGCGAGATAAGCATCCGCACGAAGGGCAAGGACTACATCCCCAACGTCCTCTCCTTTCCCCTAAACGAGAGCGAAGGAGAGATGTTCATAAACCCCTTCGAGGCGAAAAGACAGGCCAAGGATTTCGGACGGACTCCCGCGAATATGGTCGCCTTCCTTTTCGTGCACGGCCTCGCGCATTTGAAAGGAATGGACCATGGCGCTACAATGGAGAGAACAGAGGCGAAATTCCGCAAGGAGTTCGGCATCTAAACTTCTCATGAGAAAACATATCGCAGCCGGAATAGACATAGGGACCTACCAGGTTAAAGTCGTCGTTTCCGAAAGCGACTCCGACGAATCGCGCGCGATGCCTCGTATCGTAGGCGCGGGCTTCGCAGAATCGAAAGGCCTCCGCCACGGCTACATCGTGAACTCCCGCGACGTCACCAAATCCGTCTTGCAGGCGGTCGCCCAGGCCGAGAAGGCCTCCGGCGCGAAGATCCGCAAGGCGTTCATATCCATAGGAGGGATCAGCCTCCAGAGCGTCGCTTCGTCGGGCTCCGTCGCCATCTCTCGAGGCGACGCGGAGGTGTCGCAGATGGACGTAGAGAAGGCGGTCTCCGCCGCGGAGCGCGCGCTCCCCTCCTCGTCGATGGTCAATCGCCGCATCATCCACACCGTGCCCCTCTCGTACAAGATCGACGGCAAGCCCGTCTTCGGGAGGCCGCAAGGGATGAAAGGCAACAAGCTCGAAGCGAAGGTCCTTTTCGTCACCTGCCTCTCTCAGCACCTCGACGATATAATCGACGCCATCTCGGATGCCGGCATCGAAGTCCTCGACGTCGTCGCGTCCCCTATCGCCGCTGCCCTGGTCAGCCTTTCGAAGAACCAGAAGGTCGCAGGCTGCCTCCTCGCCAACATCGGCGCAGAGACCGTATCGGTAGTCGTCTACGAGAACAACCTGCCCGTCTCGCTCGAGGTGTTCCCTATCGGCTCGACCGACATAACGAACGATATCGCCCTAGGCCTCAAACTCCCTATCGAGGAGGCGGAGAGCCTCAAGCGCGGGCAGCTCTCGAACGCGCAGATATCGAAAAAGAAGCTCGACGAGATAATATCGGCCCGCCTCTCCGACATCTTCGACCTGATCGAAGCTCACCTCAAGAAGATAGACCGCAACGGCCTCCTCCCCGCGGGCATCATCCTTACCGGCGGAGGCTCCGGCCTCGCGACCATAGACGACCTCGCCAAGGCGTCGCTCAAGCTCCCTTCCCGCATAGCGACCTTGGGCCTTTCCGGCAAAGACGGGATAAAGGACGCATCGTGGTCCGTCGCCTACGGCCTCACGATCCTCGGCATCGGCAACGACGACACGGCCGACCAAGGCCTCTCCAAAGGCGGCTCGACGGCCATAAGGAAGATCGCAAGCTGGTTCAAGCAATTCCTCCCTTAAACCCCGCATCTGCGGGGCTTTTTGACTTTCCCCCCGTTTGGAGCCTGATATATGGGCCTTATTGTATTTTGAGGGCTCTTTGGTATCATGTACGCACCTTACCAAATCGAACGAGTTACCCTCGCGCGACCATTTTTAGCCTTTAATTTCATGCCAAACATCGTACCGGAAGTAGAGACGTTCGCGAGGATAAAGGTCCTCGGTATCGGCGGCTCCGGCAAGAACGCCATAAACCACATGATCAACTCCAAGGTCAAAGGAGTCGAATTCATCGCGGTCAACACGGACGCTCAGGACCTCCACCACTCCCTCGCCAAGAAGAAGATCCATATAGGCAAGAATCTCACCAAAGGCCTCGGCGCGGGCATGAACCCCGACATCGGGAGAAGGGCGATCGAAGAGACCAAGGAAGAGCTTCAGGAGGCTGTCAAAGGCTCCGACATGGTGTTCGTCGCGGGCGGTATGGGCGGCGGCACGGCATCCGGCGCGGCTCCGGTCGCGGCGAAGACAGCGAAGGAGCTCGGCGCTCTCACGGTAGCCGTCGTCACAAAGCCCTTCTTCTTCGAAGGCGCGCAGCGCATGAAGATCGCGGAGCAAGCTCTCGAGAACCTCAGGAAGGAAGTCGACGCCATCATCATAATTCCTAACGACAGGCTCCTTTCGAACATCGACAGGAACACGACCGCGAAGGCCGCCTTCGCCATGTGCGACGAGGTCTTAAAGCAGGCGGTCGAAGGCATCTCTGACCTCATCACCACCCCCGGCATCATCAATATCGACTTCGCCGACATCCGCGCCATCATGGAGAATGCGGGTCCTGCCCTCATGGGCATCGGCGTAGGCTCAGGCGAGAAGCGCGCAGAGGACGCGGCGAAGATGGCTATCTCCTCGCCCCTCCTCGACATCTCTATCGCGGGAGCGAAGGGCGTCCTCTTCTCTATCGCCGGAGGCGACGATATCACCATGTTCGAGATCCAAGACGCGGCGAAGATAATCACCGAGTCGATAGACCCTAACGCGAAAGTCATCTTCGGTACCGTCCGCGACGAGAAGCTCAAGAAGGGCGAGGTCAAAGTGACCGTGATAGCGACCGGATTCGGCGACGGCCCTGCGACCCACGCCGCAAAGGCGAAGTCCCTCTTCTCCGCTCCGGAAAAGGAGGAGACAAAAGGCAAGATACACAATGCGGTGGCGACCCCTGTAATAAAGGAAGACAGGCCCGAGCCAAAGGCGTCCCCTCTCGAGGACAAGAAGTCAGCGATCCCTACCATCTCCCAAGATGATGACGACTGGGGCGCAGTCCCGGCCTTCCTTAGGAGGAAAAAGTAATATCCATACCGAGAAAGCCGCGCCTTAAGGCGCGGCTTTTTCCTTCTTCTCTCTGATACCCCGTCCGCTTACTTCGTTGGGATTAACGAAGCGCGACGGCGCGAGTTCCGCAGGAAAGAAAGCGTGGATCGGCTAAAAGAAAATATCTTCCCGTAAAGGTCTAGAGCACCTCGCCCATCCTTCTCTGCTATACTAATCCCACTATGTACGACCTTGCGATCATCGGCGGAGGCCCTGCAGGAGTAGCAGCAGGGGTATACGCGTCCCGAAAGCGCCTTAAGACGGTCTTTATAACCCGCGACTGGGAGAGCCAATCGACGGTGTCCGAAGGCATCGAGAACTGGATAGGCACGGTAAAGATATCGGGCGCGGACTTCGCGAAGTCCCTCGAATCGCACCTAAGGGCGTACGCCGCGGACGTAGTCGATATAAAGGCGGGCGAGCTCGCGAAGGGCGTCTCGAAAGCCGAAGACGGATTCGACATATCGACCGACAAAGGCTCGTACAAGGCGAAGACCGTCCTTATAGCGACGGGATCGACCCGCCGCAAGCTCGATGTCCCCGGAGCGGACGCGTTCGAGCATAAGGGCATAACCTATTGTGCCTCCTGCGACGGGCCGGTGTTCGCGGGCCAGGACGTCGCGGTCATAGGCGGCGGAAACGCGGCGTTCGAATCGGCCGCCCAGCTCCTCGCCTATTGCAAGTCGGTGACCCTCCTTAACCGGAGCGACGAATTCCGCGCCGATCCCGTCACCGTAAAGAAAGTCCTCTCGAACCCGAAGATGCACGCTCTCCGCGGGGCGATCCCCGTCGAGGTCAAAGGCGGCAAATTCGCCAACGCCCTCGTCTATAAGGACAAGGATTCGGGCGAGACGCGAGAGCTCGCGGTCTTGGGCATCTTCGTAGAGATCGGTTCCGTCCCCACGACATCGTTCGCGAAAGAGGCGGTCGCCCTCGACCCGTTCGGGCGCATCATGGTCGACCCGCGCACCCAAGCGACCTCGACGTCGGGCATATGGGCCGCAGGCGATTGCACCGACGGCCTCTACCATCAGAACAACATCGCCGCCGGAGACGCCGTAAAGGCCCTCGAGGACATCTACGTCCACCTCCACGCTAAATAAGCTACAATAACGGCATGAACCAAGGAATGAAAAAGACGGAGTATAACGCGTTCTTATTCGCCCATTTCGCCCTATTCGTGGTATTCGTCTGGTTCGGGTCGCTCAAGCTCTTCGGCCTCTCGCCGGCGAATCCCCTCGTCTCAGACCTCTTCGGCAGGACCTTAGGCATCATCTTGCCCATGTCCGCCGATACGTTCATAGTGTGCCTCGGCCTCCTCGAGGTCCTCATCGGCATCCTGTTCGTCATACCTCGCGCCGAGAAGGTCGGAATGGGCCTCCTCGCCGTCCACATGGTGACGACCATAATGCCCCTCTTCCTCCTACCGGACATGACCTGGTCTCAGGCGTTCGTGCCGACGCTCGAGGGCCAATACATCATAAAGAACATCGTCATCATCGCCCTCGCCGCGACCGTATTCGCAGACCTCGGAAAAAAGAGACGAAGCGCCCTCTAGGAGGCGCGAATAAGACCGCCGGCCCAAGGGCCGGCGGTCTTTCTTTTAATTCATATCCTCGCGCTCCCTCTGGGCCTCCGATCGTCGTCGGGAATCGCTTTTCGGACGGGACGCCGATCTCGATCGAGACCGGTTCCTTCCGTTAGAGTTTTTTCGTGCCATTTTTCTGTTGGATTGATCTTGTAATGAGTTGCCGCTTGGTCGACCCCTATACTACGCGCGCCTTTCTCTGCTTGTCTCTTTACAAGCGCGAAAAACCCTCCGCGAATTACGAGGAGGGCTTCTCGTGCGCCGAGACCGTCGCTACTGAGTGACTGTAAATGAGACCGTCTTCGACATGCCGCTCCAACCCCCTGTAAAGGTGTAAGAACGGCTGCCCGTCGCGGAAGATACGGGCAGCGACCCTGTGGAGAAATTACCGCCCCCGTCCGCCCTGGCCGTGCCTACGACGGCGCCCGATGCGTCGGTTACCCTCACCGGCTCGTCATACCAGAAGCCTCGCCCTGAAAAGTCGATGGACGTGCCGGCCCTCACGGAAGCGCCCTGAGGGCTCACGCTCACGGACGAGCTCGTAGTGGCCGTGGTGGTCCCGCTACCGCCGGTCCCGCCCGAGCCGATCTGCCCCATGAGCAGCGCCACGGTTGCCCGCAGAGTCGCGACCTCCGCTCGGAGGACATCCACCTCGCTTTCGAGGCCGTCTATCCTTCCTTGCAAGAGCGCGAATTCGGTCGAGGTCGCCGAAGTGCTCGTAGCGGAAAGGGTCCCCGTCACTCCGCCCGTTACCGTTTGAGCGTTCGTCTGGAACGCGAAGGCCGATATGAGCGCGATGACGGTGCCTGCCGCCAGTATCCTGATGTTCGAATGCAGTGCATTTTTCATAATCCTGTTTCGATGGTTATAGCCTGATAATGCGACCTGCATTAGAACTACGAGTCGAAGAACTCCTTGGTTTCAGCCCGAGGCGAGTCACCTGCGGGCGAAAGCCTCCCTATCTCCGCCGCCCGCCAGATAGAGCTCGCGTATATCTCTCGCGAGGAGGGCGCTATCGAAGAACGCCGCGTCGTCATAGAGGGCGTTCGGGAGGACATAGCTCGAGCAGCAGGCGCCTCCGACGGATATGTTCGAGACCGGAGCAGAAAAAGAGAGCGTCGCTCGGGATGCCGTGGCGACCTGTCTGCCGTTGACGTAGAGAGCGACGTCGATGGTCGACCCTCTGTTCGCGGAGGTGAACGCGAGGTGATACCAGGAATCCTTCGGCGAGAGCGCGTAGGAGAGCACCTGCGTGCCCTCTATGAGGAACGTTATAGCGCCCGATGTGGTTATGCGCATAGAGGTGTTGTTGCCGTCTTGAGCGTTCGATATTATCCTGCACGGCCCGCCACAGGCAGAGGCGTAGGAGCTCCCGTTCGGGTTAAACCAGATAGACATCGTGAAATCGAGCGCCGATATGGCCTGTCCGATGCGCGACCCGCCGCTCTCGGCCCAGACTAGAGGGTACGAGAGGGTCGCGGTCGGGCCTCTCATGTGCTGGCCGGTCCCGTAAAGAGAGCTGTCGGCTTGAAAAGAGGCGTTCCAGGTGCCCACGCTTCCCGAGAGCAGGCCCGAATTGAGGATGCTCGAAGCACCCGATCCCGAATCGAAGGTCAGATACACCAAAGGCGCGTTATTCGCCGACTTCGCGGCCAAAGCCGACCTGGCATGGGCAGCGAACCTCTTCCCTGCGGCTAGGTCCGCCCTATCGCGAGCGGAATTGAGGCTTGCGAGCGCGACGCTCGAGAGGAGCGAGACTATCGATATCACGACCAGGAGCTCTATGAGGGTGAATCCTCTCTTATCCATCGTGCCTTTCATGATATCACGCGAGCCGAAGCTACTGCCTCTGATCGCTTATGATCCTACCGTCGTCGAGCCGGATCACCCTCTTCGCGAGCTTCGAATACTCCTCTTCATGGGTGACCATGATTATGGTCTGCCCCGAGTCATGGACCTGCTTGAAGAGCTCCATGATGGTCTTCGACGATTCGTTGTCGAGGTTCGCGGTCGGCTCGTCGGCGAAGAGGATGCGAGGCTTGTGCGCGAGGGCGCGCGCGATCGAGGTGCGCTGCTGCTCGCCTCCCGACATCTGGGACGGCAGGTTGTCGAACCGGTGTCCGAGGCCCACGAGCTCGAGGGCGACCTTCGCCTCGATATACGCCTCCCTCTTGGACTTCCCTTGCATCATAAGGGGCACGGCGACGTTCTCGACGGCGGTTAGGTCGGGCAAGAGGGCGTAGTCTTGGAACACGTAGCCGAGCTTGTTGAGCCTGAACTTCGTCTTCTCTTCGGAGGTCATGGAGTGGGTGTTCTTATCGAAGACGACGATCTCGCCGGAAGTCGGCTCGTCGAGAAGGCTTATCTGATACATGAAGGTCGATTTGCCGGCTCCGGAACGACCCATGATGGCGATGAACTCTCCGTCTCCGCACGAGAAATCGATGCCCTTAAGAACGTGCGTCTCCTTATCGCCGTTCTGGAATGTCTTTACGAGGTTCTTTACTTTGATGAGCTCCATATCAGTTTCTTCCTAGGATAGAATCGAGTGTATTCTTGCGGACGATCATCCTCGCGGGTATATACCCGGCGATTATCGTCGTGAACACGAGGATGGCGACCTTGACCGTCGTGCCGAGGGCGGGGGCCACGAGGATGCCGTCGGAGAACGGGAAGTTTATAGGATGAGCGGCGATATAGGGCTGCAGGAAGCCGTAGAGGAGCGCGAGCCCGATCGCCGACCCGCAGATCGCGTAGAAGAACGACTGGAATATGTACGAGACCTCGATCGTCCTGCCGCTTATGCCGATACCCTTCAATATGCCGATGAACTTTCGGCGAGTGATCGCGTTTATGAATATGACGATGAAGATCGTGATCGACGCGACGGCGAGGCCGATCGAGCTGATCATGTTGCCGAGAAGGGCGAAGGTCGCCTTTATATCCTTGAGGAATTTCGGCTGAGCATCCTCGAACGTCTGGACTCGGGCATAGCGCCCGACGCCCGCGCGTAGAAGCGCCTCCTTTACGTCGAGGGCGTCGGAGCCCTCGCGGATCTTCACGGATATCTCGTCGACGTTATAGTCGGAGCGGCCGATGAGGTCGCGGAACTGCCTGTCGACGAAATAGACGCGATACGCGAGCTCGTCCACCTTCGACTTCACGATCCCCTTTACGCGCACCTCGCGGGTGATGTCGCCTAGGGTGACGCGTATCTTGTCCCCTACCTCGACGTTATCGAGAGTAGAGAACCCGGGAGATTCGACCGGAAAATATTTCTTGAGGAGGTACGCGCCTACGAGGACCTGGTCGTAATCGTCAGGCTCGAGATATTCTCCTTCTATGACGAAGCGGGAGATTCCCGTGAGCCTCTCTTCGGCCACCGGGTCGATGCCCGCGAAGGTGCCTCCGGCGGAATCGATCTCCTCCTCCTTGGCCGCCGATTTGTAGTTCGCCTCTACCCTGCCAGATTCGATATAGCGCGCAGAGACCTCTTCGGCCTCGGGCATAGAGCGGATGATATTAAGGACGAGAGGGCTCTGCTCTATATAGTCTTTCTTCTCGAGCTTGGAGATTATGATATCCGAGGTGTAATAGGTCTTGTTCGCCTCGACCGCGCCCTCTATGAGGCCCACCAGGATACCGGAGACCACGACGAGGTTGAGGAACGTCAGAGTCATCACGAATATGATGAGGCTCGTGGTCCATTTCGACGCCCTGCGCACCTGCCGGAGCGCGAGGAAGAATCCTATCCTGATGAATTGCGGCATCTGTTACTTCTTCGGATTAAGCACGACGGTGTCGGCCTCGGAGATCCCTTCGAGGATCTCGATATTGCCGTTGGTGTCCGTAAGGCCCTCGCGGATCTCCCTTTCAGAGATATTCCCCTCGGCATCCTTTACGAGGACGGTCTTCGACCCCTTGCCTCCCGTGACGGCTCTCTCGGGGAGGAGAAGCGCGCCTTCTTTCCTCATGGTCTCTATGACGATATTGGTGGTCATGCCGGGACGGATGCGCTCGTCTGATTCCGAGAATACGAGGTCGATCTTGTAGGTCGAGACTCCGTCGCGGACGGTCTCTCGAGGGTCTACGTGCACGACCTTGGCCCTAAAAAGCTCGTCGTCGCCATACGCGTCGAGGGTCACTTCGGCCAGCGCGCCTTCGACGACGCCTGCGACCGACACCTCAGGCACGTACGCCTCCATCTTGAGTCCTTCGCTTATGACCGACGCCACGACCGTATTCGCCGAGACAGCCTCCCCTGCCTTGGCGTCCTGCTTCGAGACGATGCCCGATATTGGCGACCGCAAGGACATCTTGGCGAGGCGCGAGGCGTAGTTGGCGACGGTCGCCTCTGCCGCTTGCACCCGCGCGACCTGGACCGGCACGTCGGAGACGTCGGAAGTGAGGCTCTCTTCGCCCGAGATGAGGGTCGCAGAGGCTCCGTTGACGTTCTGGCGCGCCGCCGCGACGTCGGTGCGGTATTTGTCTATCTGCGTCTGGGTAAGGGACGTAGAGGGCTTGAACGCGTTGACCGCCCTCGCCACGTCGTCGAGGAAGAGGGATATCTCGCGGAGGGACGCCTTTGCGCTTTCGAGGTCGGCTTCGACATAGGTGGTGACCGAGAGGTCGGCCGTCCGCGCCCTCCATTCTGCGAGGGTGTTCCCCACCGAGACGCGAGCGGCATTCACCCGGTTTCGAAGCGCGTAGTCGTCGAAGGAGAATATGATCTCCGGATTAGGGGTGCGAGGGTCCTCGAAGAATTGGTCGACCTTGTTATAGATAGCGTCGTCGGCGTCGGTGTAGGCGTCGAGGATACTCTGAACGATCGATTTCCTGGAGCTCGCTATCTTTGCGTTTATGTCCGCTCCCCCCTCGAGCTTTGCGAGCTCCGCTCTCGCCGCGGAGAGGTCCGCCTGCGCCTTCATGAGGTCGGCGTTCGTCGCCGCCTTGTCGAGCTCGGCTATGACCTCGCCCGCAGCGACCCTGTCGCCAACCCTTTTGTATACCCTCGCGACGCTGCCCGTGACCTCGAAGGCGAGGTCGGCATCGTCTTGGGGCACGACCTTGCCCGAGAGCTCCACGGTCCGTACGAGGTCGCCGCGGACCGCTGATGTCGTCTCGTATCCCCCGTTGCCGCGCGCCTTAAGGCCGAGGGCTACCGCTATGACGGCGACCGCGATGATGATAATGATGACCTTCTTGCGTTTGATGAATGAAAGCATGTCTTTAGTATAGATTCATATATTACCATACGGAAAAGCCGCCCTTGCGGGCGGCTTTTCAGAGAGTTACGCCTTCTTTACGTTCGCCGCTGCCGGGCCTTTCTGGCCGTCGACTACGTCGAAAGTGACTGCGTCTCCTACCTTAAGAGAGTCGAATGCGACGCCCTGGAGGTCGTTCGAGTGGAAAAAGAGGTCCTTCGTCTCGCCTTCGCGAGCGATGAAGCCAAATCCTTTCTCTGTAAGAGTCTTGATGGTTCCTTTCATGTGATTGTTGCTATATACCGAGAAACTCGACTTGGTTTCTTTTGCCTAAGAACCTTAGCACATCTATCTAAAGAATCCTAAGAACGTAACAGGATCGACCGAGATATCGTTGATACGGACGGTCAGGTGCAGATGCGGCGATTCGGCGTATCCGGTCATGCCGGAAAGTCCAATCGCCTGCCCTGGAAGCACCAATTCGCCTACGTTTACCTTGATCTTCGAGAGATGCATGTAGAAGGTCTGAAGCCCCAAGCCATGATCGATGACGACGGTCTTGCCGTAGTTGCGACCTTCTCGCGCGACGCGTACCACGCCGCGATTCATCGCGAGGATGGGAGTCCCTTCCTTCGCGCGGAAATCCGTACCCTTGTGGGTTATCGTCTGTCCCACCGTCTTTCGCGAATATCCGTATTCGTCCGTCACGATCGGGTCTGACACCGGATAGCGAAAGGGCTTCGTCCAAAAGGCATGCCCGCCCGTGCGCAGGCCGAGGAGCGAAGCGTTCTCGATCGCGAGCGTATCGACGAGCTTGGCCGCCGACGTCGCGGTATTCCCGCCGAGCTTCTCGGGGATGCCGAGGGGCGCGACGGCCTTTCTCCTCGCGCCGACCTTTACCTCCTCCTCTATCGCCGTCCCGTCGGAAAGCGTCGCCCTAACTACATACGTTCCCACCTTCTTATTGATGTCGATGCCGTAGAACGCCGTCGGTGCCGTGTACGAGACTATGCCGAGCGCCTTGCCGTCGAACGAGATGCTTTTGACCGTGGTCGTGGCGGAGAGGCCCTCGACCCTGATCATGAGCGGATCTCCCTGTATCGGCTTCTCCGGCATCACGCTTATGGTCGCGGCGAAGGCGCCCTCCGCAAGGGAAAAGGCTAAGAGCGCGATAGATAAGAGGATGGCCCGCTTCATATGGGTAATTATACCTCTCAGGTGCCTTAGAGGCGCCTTTACGGCTTTTCGACCGACGCTTTTCCCATACTTCAGGCAGTATCATATATGATACTGTTTTTAACCCTCGGTACCGCGGACCGATCCCAGAGAACGAGCCCTTAGGTCGGATTAGTCGGCGAGTCGGGTATAGACGACGAGCCGCTCGTCATACGTCCTCCCGTCCCATGTCCAACGCCCTGCGCAAGTTATGAGATTGAGGCGCGGCGCGCCGTCACCTTCAAAAACCTCTCTGAGGGGCACGGACCTGTAGCCATATGTCTCTATCCTCTCGACGACAAAGCGAAGCGTCCGGCCCTCCTCGTCCTCCACGAGGACGTCGTCGCCTATCCGAACGTCACCGAGACGCTCGAATGCCCCTGAAAGCCCTAGGCCGTCATTGAGATGTCCCGCGATCACCGCGCTTCCGCGTTCGCCGGGAATAGTCCCGTGCATGTACCATGCGACGTCGTCGTAATCAGACGGCGAGGCCATATCGCCTCTGTGATTCGCGCCGACGGCCTCGACACGGGCATCGATGCTCAAAGCCGGGATAGCGAGCCTCGCGGGCAATGACCGCGAATCTGCGGCTGCGGCTTCCAGATGGGGCTGATCCGCGGAAAGCTCCGTTTCGGGAGCATAGAAGGCAGAAATGGCGAGCGTGCGACCGAACATAAGAACGGCGAAAAGGGTGATGCATAATGCGCAGAATCTCTTTAGCTCCTTCATAGAGGAGAGCAAAGCAGATGCCCGAATGGACATCTGCTTTGCTCGCGCTAAGCGGCCCTCCTTTGGCGCAGAAGATACGCCGCGCCGCCCAGAGCGATCGCCCCCGAAGACGCGAGGAGCGCGATGTTCATGACCGCTTCCCCGCCCGCGCCGGTATTAGGTGCCCCGACGGTGCCTGGCGTGCCTGGCGGATAATCGCCCACCTGAGCGGAAGCCGACGTCGCTCCGAGGCCGAGGAAAAGGGCTAATGTGACGGCTGAGGTAAAAGCCGCTATCTTTTTAGTGTTCATAGTTCTAAGTTTCGCGCTATCGCTTGTAATCAGCTACCCATCCGTATGTCTGAAGATAGCTTGCGCGAATATTACGAGTCGACGGGAAAGATTGTTGCTAACTTCGCCAAATCTCTATGAAGGTTCCGGTATCAGAACCGTCTTTTGGCCAAACCTTCCGGGACTCAAGGAGTGTAAAACCACCCGCGGCGAATTGATTCTCCGCAAACACTCTCGAAACTTTATACTCGAAATCCTCGCTCCTGGCCGTCTGCATTAGGAAACTTTCGAGCTCCTCTGATTTCTGAGGAATCGAAGCGTACAACTGCTTGTAGTAATCAAGAGTCGTCTTCTTGTCAGGCATATAGATCTCTCCGAGAATAAGAATTCCTCCTGGTTTCAAAGCATCCTTCGCCTTCTGAACATATAAAGCTTTTCTGTCATCAGAAACATGGTGGTACGCGAACATAGAGATGACAGCATCGGCAGAAGGTAGGTAGTTATGACTGAGCACATCTCCAGTCTTGGTCACGACCTTAGCCTGAATATTAGACCTCTTCGCGATCTCGAGAAATTCTTCATTTATGTCCAAAAGCATCGCATTACCGATTTCAAGGTGGTCGGCGATAAGCTTAGTATCCGCACCTGTACCAGAGCAAAAATCTACAAGGGAGATATCCTTCTTCCCTTTTAGATATTTGATGGCGAGGTCTAAAAATATCGTCTTTGCTCTCGAATAATCAGGACGAAGCATCTGAAGCCGATCATAGGTACCAGCTGCTTTTTCATATAGATCAATATCTGCAGACATACATTCAGTATACCCACAGCGAGACTATTACAATAGCGCAAAATCAACTCTTCTTTCTCCTCTGTTTTAAGCTATTCTTCACCGCTCCGCCTATGAATTCCTCGGTGTAATCGCGGCCTTTTTTGATGAGATGCTTGAAAGCGGGCTTTCGATGGGCGTCATAGATCTCGGCATACTTGTTCTTCTTGCCCGTGATGTGATCGGTGATGATGGACGCGGCGATGTGGCTATACGTCATCCCGTTACCAGAGAATCCCGTCGCATAGTAGATATTCGGGTCCTTGTGCGGGCCGATGAAGGCCAAGCCGTCGACAGGCTCGACGATGGGGCCTTTCCACCTCCGGACGATGCCGTGGGGCACGCCGGCAAAGAGCCCCTCGGCGTATTCAATGAGGGCGGCGAACGATTTGAGCTCGTCTACCGGCACGTCCGAGCGGTGGTCCTCCCCGCCGATGATGATCCGATCCTTCTCTCCCATCGGGTCCACGCGAAAATAGTGATACGGCTCCATGTTGTCTTCATAGATGCCTTCGGGAAAAGCGCCTGACGGAACCTCTGCTTCGATGACATATGAATCGTAGAAGGCCTTTTTGAAATAGAGCTTCTTTTTGAGGGGGCCGTAGCTCGCGACTATGACCTTGCCTGCGATGACCGATCCTTCGGCGGTCTCGACCACGTATGGACCCTTTCCCGTGATGTCGAGGACTTCCGAATCCTCATAGACCTCGACGCCGAGCCTCTTCGCCGCATCGAGGACCTTCGAGAGGTATTTGAGCGGGTGGAATTTCGCCTGGCCGTCCGCCCGCAGATATCCGCGGTTCGGGAATCCGAGCGCGTCGTCCTCTAGAAACTCTATATCGATAGGCATGCCTTCGGCGGCCTTGGCCTCGGCCAAAAGCCCTTCCCTCTCGATGTCGTCGTTCGCGTAGGAAAAGCTCGGGACGCGCCTAAACTCGCACTCGATCCCATTCTCGCGCGCTATGCCTTCGGCAAGGTCGATCGCCTTCCGATGCGATTCGAGGACGAGAGCTGCCTTGCCGTCCCCGAACATCTCGCGCAGGTCGCCTATGTCGGTATCTATGACCTGAGTGAGAAACGCCGTCGTGTATTCGGTCGCGCCGCCTCCGACCTTTTTCTTTTCCAGGATGACCGCCTTTTTGCCCGCCTTCGCCAAAAGATAGGCTGTCACCACGCCGCAGAGGCCTCCGCCCACGATAGCCGCGTCGGCCTCGATCGTCCCCTGCAAGAGAGGCGATCTCTCGATCTCCACCCCCTCTTTCCACGGCGTCCCTTTGAGCATCTTCATAGAGTTATTCACATAAATTAGGGCTAATCCGTACTATGATTATGCGAGGCATTCGTTAACCGATGCTATTAATACGAACAGCATGAAAAAGTTAGGTGCAATCTTCGGCGTCATATTTATCATCGTCGGCATCCTCGGGTTCGTGCCGAACCCCGTCATAGGAGAGGACTCCTTCTTCCGCGCTGACCTCGTCCACGATATCGTCCACCTCGCGATCGGCGCGGCCCTGCTCGCGGCGGCAAAAAGCGAAGGGGCTTCGAAGAAGGCCCTGGTCGCGTCCTCCCTCCTCTACCTCGTCCTCGCTCTCGTCGGATTCTTCCAGTTCGGCAACTCGGGCGAAGGCGCTCTCCTCGGCATAGCGGGCGCTAACGGCGCGGACAACTGGCTCCACCTCGTCCTCGCAGCCGTCCTTTTCGGCGCCATAAAGGTAGCGGGCAAGGGCTCGTCCGCCCCTGCGGATCCGGCAGCGCCCCAGGTCTAGCTCGAAACTCGTCATCGAGATCGAAAAGCCGGCGTACGCCGGTTTTTTCGCGCTTGACCTCAGGAGCGGAACAAAGCTACGATGATACCGCCATGCTTCTCTCGCGCTCCATCTCCACCTGGTCAGGATTCGCCCGATCCCTTCTCGCGTCCTAGAAGAGGCGGAGTTTTTCATCCGAAAAAACCGCCTCTTGGTAGAGGCGGTTTTGCCTGCCTCGAAACCAAACGAAAGGTTCCAAAATGAACAGAACAGTTCCTTGCACATTCATCCACGACGAGTTTATGCTCGCTGTCCGGCGCCCGACGCCGCCGCGCTGCGTGATAGCGGTCCAGCACGACGGCGTTACAGAGAGCCTCTTCGAGCATGAATACGAGGCTCGGACTGAAAGCACGAAAAAGGATCTCGGCGTCATGCCGATCGCGATGGAGATATTCCGAAAGGCAGACCCTCGCGCGGCGGTGGTCTGGAATCAGATCCCGAGGAGGTTCCTCGACACGAACCGAGACCCCGAGGACCGCCTCGTCTGGAAGAGGCCGTTTCGCGACTCGCGCTTGGCTCAGGAGTTCGAAAGATTCCACGCCGCGATCGACGGGCTCATAGAAGAGTCGGTCGCGGCATACGGTCATATGCCCGTCCTCATCGATCTGCACGGCTTCGCGGATCAGCCAAGATACGCCTCAAAGCCCCACGGCTATGACGCCATCCTCGGCACGGGAAACGGGACGACCATACGGCGAGGCGACTTCGACCGAAAGATCGCAAACAGGCTCGAGCAGGCAGGCTTCTGCGTATTCTGCCCTGGGACCGAGACCGCGATACCCGACGGTACGCCCGACTGCTACAACGGCGGATACCTGGTAAGGAGGGCCGCGAAATCGAATCACGGGCTCGATGCGGCGATACAGATAGAGATCGCTCCCTATCTGAGAAAGCGGATGCCTGAAGAGACATCCGACAACGAAAAAAGGGTCGTATTCGTCGACGCGATAGCGCGAACGATAGCCGATGCCTGAAACAGCTCTTTGCGAACCGCCCTCCGAAAAAGAGGGCGGTTTTTTGTGGGAGGATTCTGGAGAAGCGAAAAAACACCTGGTGTGACCCTACGGGGAATATCGGTCCTTACATGACCAGTACCCTGTTTGGAAACTTTCATCGCTTGAGAAAGCTCGAAAGTTTGCTCAAACAGGCTTCGATTCCCCGACGTAGCGCGCCCCGGCGCTACTTAGGGTCACAACGCAAAAGCCGCCTCTCGGCGGCCGCGTTGTGACCCTACGGGGAATCGAACCCCGATTTAGAGCTTGAAAAGCTCCTGTCCTAACCATTAGACGATAGGGCCGGCGAACCGCCAAAATATAGCTTTTTTTTGCCATTTTGGCAAAAAGTGATAGGATATTCGGGCATTTGAGATTCCCACGGAGAGGTGGCAGAGTGGTCGAATGCACCGGTTTCGAAAACCGGCAGGGGCGCAAGCTCCTCGGGAGTTCGAATCTCCCCCTCTCCGCAAAATCCAACGCGCTATCGGCGCGTTTTGATTTTGCGGAGAGGAGCCGTGCCAGCGGCACGGCGTGGGAGATTCGAAGCCGTTCTCCCGTATTTTCGAGGACTTCCATCCGAGAAAATGGGAAACGGGTACTGACCGAGTAGAGGTCGAATCTCCCCGCCCGAACCGAATCACATGTTTCCCATATAGGCGATGATCCGTAGTAATATATGTACATGCTCAAAGAACAGCTTGCCGGATTCATACATTTTATAAGGACACAGGGAGTCGTAGGCTTCGCGACGGGATTCATCCTCGGCAAGGCCACCTCCGATCTCGTCGGCTCGTTCGTGAACGACGTGATAAACCCCATCATCGGCCTCGCGTTCGCGCGGTTTACCGACCTCGCGAATCTCGGCGTCACCATAAACGGCTCGACTATCGCCTACGGCAAGACGCTCTCGCTCCTCATCAATTTCTTCATCCTCGCCGCGGTCGTCTACTTCGTCATCAAGAGGCTCTCGACGGTGCTCGACAAGCCCAAGGACGCTCCCCCGCCGGCGCCTCCGCTGCCTAAAAAGTAGCTTGAAAAAAACGTCTTTTCGTGTAGAGTAGTCTCTACATAAGCGCGGTTAGCTCAGTTGGTAGAGCATCTCATTGACGTTGAGAGGGTCATAGGTTCAAGTCCTATACCGCGCACAGAAAGAAACCGGCGACTGCCGGTTTTTACGTGCGCGGTAGCATGTCTTGAAGATATGCGTATAGGACTTGAACGCCGGAGCGATGCCGAACGTTTCGCGCGGCCGCGAGGCGGTGACCAGACCGGATTCGCTGACGAGCGAATCCGAGTCGAGGGAAAGATTCCTATACCGCGCACAAGCTAAAATCCTGCCTGTGGCAGGATTTTAGCTTGTGCGAGGCGGAGCGGTGCCGAACGCTTCGCGAGGCCGCGAGCCAGGGTCGAAAGCTTTTCGAGCGACGGCGAGAAAAGACTTTTGACCACAAAGAGACCCGTGACCATCCATAAAAAACTCCCTGCCCCCAGGGAAAGGCCCCCAGATCCGTGACCAACTATTGCCTTTATGTTAGAACTACTCCATGAGAATCCTCGGGATCGAAACCTCCTGCGACGAGACCGCGATAAGCCTGATCGAGGTTAAAGGCGCCGAAGTCGAGGTGCTCGGCAACACGGTGCACTCGCAGATAGACATACACGCCGAATATGGCGGCGTCTTCCCTACGCTCGCCAAGCGAGAGCACCAGAGAAACCTCGTGCCGGTCCTCGAAAAGACGCTCGCCGAGGCGGGCATGCTCCTCCCTTCAGACGCCCCACATTCTCACATTCTTGAGAACATTGGAATGATCCTCGATCGAGAGTCGGAGCTCCTCGCGGCGTTCAAAGAGCGCGTCTCGAAGATACGAAGGCCCGATATCGACCTCATCAGCGTCACGGTGGGCCCCGGCCTCGAACCAGCTCTCTGGGTGGGCATAAATTTCGCCCGAGCCCTCGCGACGATATGGGAGCTTCCTATCGTCCCCTGCAACCACATGGAGGGCCATGTCCTCACCGCCCTCATCCGCGGCTCGGGCAAGAGCTATAAGCTCGTCTCGCCGGAGCATCCTTCCCTCGCCCTCCTCATCTCGGGCGGACACACGCAGATAGTCCTCATGGAAAGGCCGGGCTCATACGAGATCGTCGGCGAGACGCGCGACGACGCTATAGGCGAATGCTTCGACAAGACCGCGAGGATCCTCGGGCTTCCTTATCCCGGCGGCCCAAAGATATCGGAGCTCGCTCGGATCGCGAGAGAGAGAGGCGTCGCCCTCGAAACCCCGCTTCCGAGGCCCATGATATCTTCGGACGACCTCGACCTCTCTTTCTCGGGTCTAAAAACCTCCGTCCTGTATGCCACAAGAAAAGAGGGAGCCCTCTCTGACGAGAGGAAGATGGCATACGCGAGGGACATCGAGGATTCGGTGGCGGACGTGATCGTCGAGAAGACGCGAAAGGCGATCGATGCCTTCGCGGCAAGGTCGCTCGTCATAGGCGGAGGCGTCATAGCGAACAGAGTGCTCCGCGAGAGGCTCCAGAAGCTCGCCTCGGAATCGTCTATCGCGCTCCTTTTGCCCCAGATCGACCACTCGACCGACAACGGCCTCATGATAGCCCTCGCCGGATACTTCAATCGGGATAAAGCCCAGCCTTCAAGCGTCGAGCTCAAAGCCGCAGGGTCTCTCCCCCTCGGAAGTCGCCGACAGTTGACGAAAAGAGGATAAAAAGTAGTATGTCTCTTGTCGGCTCTTCGTCGTAGCGCGGTCTTGGGGCGTTTCTCAAAGACCATCGCATGTCTGGTTAATCGGGGTCGTGGTAGCCTCGAACCGGCGCCTCGCTACCGCCCGGGCTCGTGCATTCGCCTTCGCAACCGTCTGGTGTTCCGCACGAATCTCGCTTACGGCAGGAGCGGGCGGCCTGACTCTCAACCAGGCCGCCCATCCCTTTCCGCCGCGTCTCCTTCAAGGAGCGCGGCGGTTTTCTTTTCTGATATACTTATCGGCGGAACCGGTCGGAGAGAAGCGAGCGGGAGACGTTAAACGCTTCGAATCGCGGCCGCGTAGTAGGAGCACTCTCGTTGGCCGGGAGATATCCTTATCGCTCTTGCAGTCTGATCGGTTCCATGAAGATAGCGCGAGCCAACCGCGACATCCGTCGAAACGAACCGTAAGAGGCGCGCACAGACCTAAGTGCGCGCCGTCTTTTTGTAAAAAAGCCCTTATTTTGCTATATTTTTCATACTATGGAGCCAAAGAAAGAGGCCTTCCCTGAGCCGAACATTCCGCAGAAATTCCTAAAGCCGTACGACCCGAAGGCGGTCGAAGACGCGATCTACGAGATGTGGCTTGGTTCGGGCTATTTCAATCCCGACAAGCTCCCCCCGCGGCATAAAGAGCCTTTCTCCATCGTCCTGCCTCCTCCGAACGTGACAGGGACGCTTCACATCGGCCATGCCGCGATGCTCGTCATCGAGGACATCATGGTCCGCCACAAGCGCATGAAAGGCTATAAGACCCTCTGGCTTCCGGGCACCGACCACGCCGCGATCGCGACCCAGGCGAAGGTCGAGGGCATCATCTATAAAGAAGAGGGCAAGCGCCGTCAGGACCTCGGCCGCGAGGAGCTCCTCAGGCGCGTGAACGAGTTCGCCCTCGAGAGCCATGACACGATCGTGAACCAGACCAAGAAGATGGGCGCTTCTCTCGACTGGTCTCGCGAGGCGTACACCCTCGACGAAAAGCGCGGCAAAGCGGTATTCGAAGCGTTCAAGCGCATGTACGACGACGGCCTCATCTATCGCGGCCACCGCATAGTGAACTGGGACCCTAAAGGCCAGACCACCATCTCCGACGACGAGATCGTCTACGCCGAGGAGAAGACGAAGTTCTACTATTTCAAATACGGTCCGTTCACCATCGGCACGGCGAGGCCAGAGACGAAGTTCGGCGATAAATACGTCGTGATGCACCCGAAGGACGAGAGGTATACGGCCTATTCGCACGGACAAGAGATCGACCTCGAATGGATCAACGGCCCGATAAAGGCGACCGTCATAAAGGACGAGTCGATCGACATGGCGTTCGGGACCGGCGTGATGACGATAACGCCGTGGCATTCCAACGTAGACTTCGATATCGCGGAGCGGCACAAGCTCGATAAGGAGCAGATCATAGATAGATACGGCAAGCTCCTCCCTATCGCGGGCGAATTCGCCGGCATAAAAATATCCGACGCGAGGAAGAAGATCGTAGAGAAGCTCGCCGCGAAAGGCCTCCTGGAAAAGGAAGAGGACTATACCCACAACATAGCGACGGCCGAACGCACAGGCGGAGTGATCGAGCCTCAGATCATGAACCAGTGGTTCGTAGACGTGAACAAGAAGATCCCTGCCCGCGGCGGCAAGTCCCTCAAAGAGCTCATGCTCGACGTGATTCCTCAAGGGCCTTCGCATATCGAGTTCATACCCGATCGATTCGAGAGGGTGTATTCGAACTGGATATCGAACCTGCGAGATTGGTGCATATCCCGCCAGATCTGGTTCGGGCACAGGATCCCCGTCTGGTATAAGGGCGAAGAGCTCAAGGTCTCGCTCGCAAGCCCGGGAGAAGGTTGGACGCAGGACGAAGACACCCTCGATACCTGGTTCTCGTCGGGCCTTTGGACGTTCTCGACCCTCGGCTGGCCCGAGACGACCTCCGACCTCGCGACGTATCATCCTACGGCGGTACTCGAGACGGGCTACGATATAATCTTCTTCTGGGTAGCGCGGATGATCCTCATGTCCCAATACCTCATGGGCGAGGTCCCTTTCAAGACCGTCTATCTGCACGGCCTCGTCCGAGACGCGAAAGGCCAGAAGATGTCGAAGTCCCTCGGCAATATCATCGACCCTCTCGATATGGCGGGTAAATACGGCACGGACGCGGTCCGCATGTCGCTTATCGTAGGCACCGGACCGGGAAACGATACCAAGATGTCCGAGGACAAGATCCGCGCCTACAAAAACTTCGCGAACAAGCTCTGGAACATCGCTCGCTTCGTCCTCTCCTCTACCGAAGGAGAGACGCTCGAGCCCGGCTTCAAGGCGTTCTCTGCGGATGACGAGAAGCTCACGGCGGAGAGGCGCGCCGTCATGGAGGAGATATCGAGGGAGATGGACGAATACAAATACTACCTCGTCGCCGAAAAGCTCTACGCGTACGCATGGCGCGAATTCGCGGATATCATACTCGAGAGGTCGAAAGACATCCTGGCGAAGGGATCGGACACGGAAAAGAAGTCGCGCAAGCAGTTCCTCCTGCATACTCTCGCCGACATACTGAAGGCCCTCCATCCATTCGTACCGTTCGTGACCGAAGAGATATGGAAAGACATGCCGGTACCGGATAAGAAGCCTCTTATAATAGAGACATGGCCGATCTAACGCCGACAGGGTATCTCGCGATCTACGCCCTCCTCGGAGGCATCCTCCCCGCCCTTTTCTGGCTTTGGTTCTGGGTGCAGGAGGACAAGCTCCACCCAGAGCCGCGAGGGCGCATCCTCTTCGCTTTCTGGGGCGGCATGCTCGCGGTGCCGTTCGTATACCCCCTCGAGAAATTCGTCGCGGGCCATTTCGGCATGACCGGGACGACGCTCGTCCTATGGGCGCTCATAGAAGAGGTCGCGAAATACGGCGCGGCTTGGGCGACTGCCCTGCGGACCAAGGCCTATGACGAGCCGATCGACGCTCTCGAATATCTCATAACCGCAGCGCTCGGATTCGCGGCGCTCGAAAACGCGCTCTTTATCCTCAACCCTCTCATCGACGGCGACGCTGCAGGCTCTCTCGTGGCGGGCAACCTCAGGTTCATCGGGGCGAGCCTCCTTCACGTGGTCTCCTCCGGAGTGCTCGGATACTTCATCGGACGGGAGTTCTACAGGAGCTTCGGGTGGAAGGTCGCGGGCAGAATCGTCGGTCTCGCCCTCGCGGTCGGATTGCATGCGCTTTTCAACGTGTTTATAATATACGAGAACGGAAGCAAGACCTTTCTCGTCTTCGCCTGTGTCTGGGTGGCCGCCCTCGGCATCCTCCTTCTGTTCGAGAGGATAAAGAAGATAACAGCCAAAGAATAATATGCAACCATCAAAAAAGTCTTTCTTCGAGCGCCTCACCGGCACGGTAAAGATGGAGGAGGAAGCGGTAGAGACGCGAGAGGAGGATACGCGGTCAGGCCTCCTCGAGGAGACCGAGGAGGAAGGACAGCTCACCGTCGACGTCTACAGGACGCCGGACGAGATCGTGCTCAAGACGATGGTCGCAGGAGTAAGGCCTGAAGACCTCGACATCAATATCACCCGCGACATGGTCACCATAAAAGGCAAGCGCGAGGAATCGGCCGAAGTCCATGAGAACGACTACTTCCACAAGGAGCTCTATTGGGGCTCGTTCTCCAGGACCATCATGCTCCCCGAAGAGATAGAGGTCGAGGAAGCAGAGGCGGTGGAACGGCACGGCCTTCTCACCATAAAGCTCCCGAAAGTCGACAAATCGAAACAGAACAAGCTGAGAGTGAAGTCGGTATAAGAAGAAAGACCGCCGTACGGCGGTCTTTCTTTTCGCTCTGGCTATTTGATCGCGGCCTTTTTAGCTCGCTTCTTCGGCTTCGCCTTCGAAGAGGACGCATGCCTGTAAACCCCGCGCTCTTTCATACCGTCGAAGAACGCCCTCCTGCCGCGCGCCTCGTAGGCCTCCTTCTCGCCGACGAGGACCTGAGCGTCGCTGTGGCCCTCGAGCCTGTAGGTATAGGAGCCGATCTCGCCCGTCTTCGCGCAGATAGCGTTCACCTTCGTGACGAATTCGGCGACAGCGAGGAGATACGGCATAGGGCCGAACGGCTTCCCGGTGTAATCCATATCGAGCCCCGCCACGATGACCCTCTTCCCCGCGTTCGCGAGGTCGTTCGCGACGTCGACTATGCCCATATCGAAGAACTGCGCTTCGTCTATCCCGACCACGTCGCACTCGCCCGATAGCGAGAGTATCTCCGCGGACGATTTGACGGGTATGGAATGGATCTTGTTAGCGTCGTGAGAGACGACGAATTCGGGATGATACCTCGTATCGATCTTGGGCTTGAATATCGCCACCTTCTGCTTCGCTATCGAGCTCCTCTTAAGGCGCCTGATGAGCTCCTCGGTCTTGCCGGAGAACATGCAGCCCGCGATGACCTCTATCCAGCCGGATTTAGCCTCTGGATTGCAGATATTTCTCTCTATGAACATGAGAGCATTATACGAGAACTGAGCCTGCGTGAGAATCGCCTCAAAGAGGGTTTTTCGTGTTGTGCTTGGACCCAGGACTCGACCCCCACGGGGTCAGTACCCGCGATTGGATTTTTCCTTCGCCGAGTACGGCTCGAAAAGATGCTCAATCGGGCTTCGAACCTGGGAGGAAGCGCCCCGCGCTTCCTCCCAGCACAAAGAAAAAGACGCCCTGAGGCGCTTTTTTCTTTGTGCTTGGACCCAGGTTCGAACTGGGGACCCCTTCCTCTTCAGGGAAGTGCTCTACCAACTGAGCTATCCAAGCGATCTGCCTATTGAGAATATATATCCTTTATGGCCTTTATGTTCTCCAGCGCGCCCTCGAACGTCATAGCCTTCGGAGATACGCTGCCTATGCCGCCTATATTGCCGAAGGACCCCTTTAGCATATCTACGTAAGGCTGTATCAGATAGTATGCGCCGAAAGACACGCCGAGGATGGCAACCCAATATATGACTCGAAGTATCGTCCCTGCTCGATGCGACCGGCGTAGGCTCTTGAGCAATTTTGCGTTCTCTAAGGCCAGATCGCGCGCTTCTACGAGCATCCGATGTTCTTCAGGAGTCATGTGAGAAGTATACCCAAAAAAGGCCCGAAAACAAGATACAGGGGGCCAGGACCCTAGGCTGCAACGGCTCCTTTAGCGGCAGAGGGCCTCAAAGAGAGGTAGAGCTCATAGGACCCGAAAAGAGCTAGGGCGTACATGGAATCCCCTATGATCGAGTTTCTGAAGAACGGGAGCGCGGCGATATAGGAGTCTGCGAGGCCAGAGAGCGTGTGCGGGTACATCGTCCCGAATTGCCAGACCGCGAGGTTGGTCGCGAGGAAAAAGAGCGTCGAAGAGCCGAGCACCGCGAGGCCGACCTTGTACGGCGCGCGCGAGCGGGACGTGAGCCTGCCTAGGATAGCGGCGAGGGCGAACGAGGCGTAGACCGATGCCATGATCCTCCAATCATAGAACCCGATGGCGAGATCCGTTATGAAAAGGATCGACAGCGTCACAGGAAGCGACATGCGCAGCCCGAAATAGGACGCCGCGAACAGAGCGATCGCGCCGAGGGGGGTCGCGTTCCAAAGATGCGGCGCGAGCCTGCCTAGGACGCCGAGGGCGATGAGGCCGAGAGAGAATAATAAGACGTTCTTCTTGTTCATAGATTTATAGCGATTTTATAATCCAAAGAGCCGCGAAGCCTCCCACAGGAAACAGAGCGAGCATGAAGACCAGCTCTCTCGTCTTGGCCTCTTCCTTGCCGCCCGCCGCAAAAGCTGCGGCGAGAGACTCCCCTTCCTTCGCCGGCTCCCTCGACGAAATATCCGGCTCTACCGTGGGCGTAGGCCCCGAAAGGTCCTCCTGCGTCTCGCTGTACGCCGCAGGCTCATCTATCAAGGCCAAAGGCTCAGGCAACGGAACAGGGACGGGCGAAATGACGGGCAACGTCGTGGTAGCGGCGCTGCTAGACTCTTCAGGCTCCCGCGCCGCGACGAGGGCCTGCGGCGCTCTCGCTTCCTCTCCCGGGGGCTTCGAATACGAAGAAAGGATGCTCCCCCACGTCCTACCTAATGACGCCGGTACGGCATAAGAGGTCGCCCAGACTCTCGAGCTTTGTCCGAGCGAGACGTCTCCTATCCCGCCATCGCCCTTCTGCAGGCCATAGAGATAGTCGTTCGGATCGAGGGACTCGTGCATCCAAGCGGAAGGGCTCTCTCCGAGAGCGGCTATCGCCTGGAGCGCCCAGCTCGTCGTGTAGGAATTCCCAAAGCCTCCTTCGGATCTCGGAAGCGACATGAGATACCCTCTGGCGGACGAGAGCGCCCCTCCTACGCCCTCTAGAGAAGGCGTCAATGAGAGCGCCTGGATCGCGGCGGCGGTAAGGTCGGCGCTCCCCTCCCACGACCCTCCTTCCCGCTGTTTCGAGAGGATGAACGATACGGTCTTCTTTAGTATTTCGTCAGACGCGAGAAATCCCGCCTTCGCGAGCGGAAATATCGCGAAGATGTCGTCGTTAACGAGAGATTTGTCGCCTATCTGCTCTCCGTCGAAGAATCCTACGATCTTCGCTATGTGATCGACCGACGTACCCGTCCTCGGGTCGATGTTAAGCGCCATAAGAGCCATCGCCCTGCGCTCGTAATCGGTCGCCGACCCGCTCGCGAGCGCGGAAGAAGAGAGATACCTAGACGCTTTATCGCGCGCCTCAGAGTATGGGGCGGTCGCCAGGGCGATCGCCGCCCAGTCGGTATAGAGGTCGGAACCGAACGAGCCGTCTTCCCTCTGATTCGCGGCGAGGAACGATATCGCCTTCGCCGCGTCGATCGCGCGATGGAAAGATACGACCACCGAGCTTTCCTGGTTTTGCGAATTCGACTGCGGCTCTTGAGGCTCGCTTTCTTGGGCAGGGACCGCGGCGGCGCGGGGGGCAAGCGACGCCCTCGCCGATATGAATCCGCCCTTCTCGGCGATGACGGCGATGCTGTCGGTCGACGTCGCGACGATATCGGCGTGCCCGTTCGCGTCGGTGATGAGAGGCGTGCCCGCAAAGAGCACCGTCGTAGTAGACGAAGGGAGCCATGCCGGATTCCATCCCGCGTCGAAGCCGAATTCGAATACGGAGACGGTCGTTGTAGCGCCCACTTCCGGGGTCGTGGTCGCGAAAGACATCTTAAGCGGCATCCTTCCTATGGCGACAAGGAGGCTCTCCCCCTCTACGAGGATATGCTCATCGAGAGAAGTCTGGCCGTATTCGAGGTCAGAGAACCAGTTCCAAGACAGCCCCGCCGAAAAATCGTTGTTCGATCCCGCGATGCCGTCGAGGAAGAGCATATCTCCCCAGGGCGACCACGTCGTATCGAGCCCCGAAGACTCTACGGCGCAGTATCCGGTCAAAAACGGAGTGCTCGATGCGGACTCCGGACACGCCAGGACCTCGATTTCGGCGTCGAAAAGGGTCGTGGTGGCCGTTTCGATGGAGAGCCTTATAGTCGCTGACGGCGTGCTCGTCGATTGAGCCTCGGCGAAAGGCGTTCCCACGAAAAAGGACGATGCGACGGCGAAAAAGGCGACAGCTGCGGTCTCTACCCCCCTAGATGCTTTCATTCGATTATTTATTCTCATATCTCCATTCGACCTTATCGCCGTCGGTAAGGACGGCGGACGAAGCTCCTCTCTCCGAATACTCTCCGTTGATATAGAGCGTCCAATAATACCCTCCTTCGTTCTCCTTCCCCGCGATCTCCTTTATGAAGTGGCCGAGGGACGGATAGTATGTCGACTCGTATTCCGCCTTTCCCTGCTTTCTGAGGAGCGCCATGGCGTCGTACGCGGTGGCGCCGATCGGCACCAGAGCTTCTCGAGCCTCGCCTCCTATCGAAACCGATACGCTCATAGCCTCTCCATGCGCGACGTCCTCCGCTGTCCTAGTCCCTGCCTTTTTCAGAAGAGGGGCCTCCTCGCGAGGAGACGGCGCTACGACCTCCCTCGCCTGGATTGAGGAGGACGGCGCCTCGGGCGCTTCGGCGACGAGCGGGCGGCGCGAAAAGACCGCTCCTGTCGAGAACAGGATAAGCGCGAAGGCGATGCTTAGAGCTATGCGCGAATTGTTTTTCATAAAAAAATCCTGCCGAAGCAGGTATGCGCGAAGGCGCTACTCGTTCCTGCTCGGGATACGCATCGGCTGACGACCGGACTCGTTCCGCCCTCTTCGGGCGGACTTTACCGTTGCGGCACAGTGGAGGGATGATACCTCACTTCCAACAACCGATGGTACTTCCGAGCGTAGCACCACTCGCCTATAGTTTCAATGTTTATAAATTACTGAACTACATGAGCGCGCCAAAGTAAATGCCGCGGCCTCTCGGACGCGAAAAAGCCCGGGGTGTCCCGGGCCTCATCCTCGCTACATGACGAGATGCTTGTGGCGGAGGCTGTGGAGTATCTTGCACGGCTCGACGATCCTTGGATCGACGATCTTATAGTATATATTGAGCCCCACCCTCCTTGTGTGAACAAGACCGTTGTGGCGCAAGAGCGCGAGATGCTGAGAGAGGTTAGCTTTGGAGAGCTTCGTGATCTTGAGCATCTCCTCTACGGAGAGCTCCCTCTTCTTGAGGAGATTGAGCACCTCGAGACGCTTCGAATTCGCCAATATCTTATATATATGGGCGTTTCGCTGGTATGCCTCCTGTGGTAGAGGTGATTTCACGGTTTCGATATTTAACGTTTTCCAGTATATCAGGGGCGCTGAGCTTTTCAAGCGAGGATCTTTTTCGTTTGACATATGGCGCTTACCTCTCTGCGGTTTGAGTTATCCACTCTTTTTCCCTTCGCTGCGGCGGGTATATCGCTATAATGATTTCACTATTACGAAATTACTAAACTATATGCCGTCGCAACAAAAGAATCTGTGGGGAAAGCCTGATGACATGTCGAGAGAGGCTCTCGTAAAGAGGGTCATGAAGCGAAACGGCGTCATAACGGCGTTCGACCCCCAGAAGATAGTGACGGCCATCGACAAAGCGATGAGGTCGGCCCAGGAAGGGTCGCTCCAAGAGGCCGAGAAGGTCGCGGACGCGGTGTTCGACGACATCGCGTCGATTGCGGCGAAGTACAAGAATTTCGTCCCTACCGTCGAAGGAGTCCAAGACACCATAGAAAGAGAGCTCATCCTCGGAGAATACGTCCAGACGGCAAAGGCCTTCATCCTCTATCGCGACAAGAGGGCGAAGCTGCGCGAGACCGGAGTAGAGGTCCCCGAGCATGTACGAAAGCTCGCCCTCGAGAGCAAGACGTATTTCAGGAACTCGCTCGGCGAATTCGTCTATTACCGCACCTACGCGCGCTGGATCGATTCCGAATCGCGCCGAGAGACGTGGATAGAGACGGTCGGGCGATACATCGACTTCATGAAGGAGAATGCCGGCGACAAACTCACCGAGAGCGAGTACGAGGAGATCCGCGAGGCGATACTCAAGCAGGAGATCATGCCGTCGATGCGCCTCCTGCAGTTCGCGGGACCTGCCGCGCGCAAGACGCACGTCTGCGCCTACAACTGCTCGTTCATCGCGCCAGAAAGGTTCGAAGACCTCGCCGAGATCATGTACATATCTATGTGCGGCACGGGAGTAGGCTATTCGGTCGAGAGCCAGAACGTGCAGAGGTTCGCCCAGATCAAGATCCAAACAGGCAAGAAGCTGCCTACTTATGTGATCGCAGACAGCAAAGAAGGCTGGGCGGACTCCCTTACGGCCGGCGTCAAGGCCTGGGTCGAGGGCAGCGACGTCGAATTCGACTTCAGCCAGATCAGGCCGGTCGGAACAAGGCTCAAGACCATGGGAGGCAAAGCGTCGGGACCAGAGCCTTTGAGGCGTCTGCTCGCTTTCACGCGCCAGAAGATGCTCTCGCGCCAAGGAAAGCGCCTCAGGAACATAGACATACACGATATCATCTGCATGATCGGAGATTGCGTGGTCGCGGGAGGGGTTCGCCGCTCCGCGATGATCTCGCTCTCTGACCTCGACGATACCGACGTCCGCGACGCTAAGAAGGGCGCCTTCTATCAGACCGAGCCTCAAAGGATGCTCTCAAACAACTCCGCCGTATACGTGACGAAGCCCTCGAACACCGAATTCATGGACGAGTGGGTCGCCCTTATGAAATCGGGCTCCGGAGAGCGAGGCATATTCAATCGAGGGTCTCTCGCAAAGACCCTCCCTCCCCGCCGCATAGAGGCATGGAAGAAGCACGAGGGCTATCTCGACCTCAACGGGAACGTCATCGGCCCTATCGGAACGAACCCGTGCGGCGAGATAATCCTCCAGTCGAAGCAGTTCTGCAACCTATCCGAGGTCGTGGCCCGCAAGGAAGACACGAAGGCGGAGCTTCTGCGAAAGACCAGGCTCGCGACCATCCTCGGCACGTATCAGTCCACCCTCACCTACTTCCCCTACCTCTCGAAAGAATGGAAGGAGCGATGCGAGGAGGAGAGACTCCTCGGCGTTTCGATCACCGGCCAATGGGACTCTCCGGCCGTTCGAGACGAGGAGACCCTGCGGGAGATGAGGAAGGTCACCGAACAGGTCAACAAAGAGTACGCCGCACGCTTCGGCATAAACGCCTCGACCTGCATCACGTGCGTAAAGCCGTCGGGAACGGTCTCTCAGACCGTCGACTGCTCCTCCGGCATGCACCCGCGCCATTCGAAATACTACATCCGCCGCGTACGCATCTCGGCCACAGATTCCCTCTTCAAGATGCTCAAGGACCAGGGCGTGCCCTACTACCCTGAGGTCGGGCAATCGGCCGAGAACGCCTCGACCTACGTACTGGAATTCCCGGTCAAGGCCCCCGACGACTCTGTGTACAAGAACGACCTTACCGCGATCGAGCTCCTCGAATTCTGGAAAAAGGTGAAGGTAAACTGGACCGATCACAATCCGTCGGTGACCATATCGGTAGGAGAGGAAGAATGGATAGAGGTCGGCAACTGGGTATACAAGAATTGGGACATCGTCGGAGGCCTCTCTTTCCTTCCCCGCGACAACCATGTCTACCAGCTCGCGCCGTATGAGACGATCACCCAGGAGAAGTACGAAGAGCTTTCGGCCCGACTTGCCCACATCGACTACTCGAAGATAATCACATACGAGCGGACCAACGAGCTCGACGTCAAAAAAGAGCTCGCCTGCGTCTCGGGCGTCTGCGAGATAGCCTAAAAGACATGCTTATCGTATTCACGGGCAACGGCAAGGGCAAGACATCGGCGGCGGTCGGACAGAGCATGAGGATGGCCGGCGTGGGAAAGAAGACCCTCATGGTCAAATTCATAAAGGGACCGTGGATATCGGGAGAAGACGTCGCCTGCGACAGGCTTTCGCCATATTTCAAGATACGGAAGGTCGGCAAGGGATTCGTGGGCATACAGGGAGACACCCTGACGCGCGAAGATCATGCCGAGGCGGCGGCGGAAGGCATGGAATACGCGCGCTCCGAAGCGCGATCTGGGAATTGGCACATGATCGTCCTTGACGAGCTTCTCAACGCCATGAAGCTCGACCTCATAGGCTTCGAAGCCGCTATGAAGCTCATCGACGACATCGCCCCTTACGTAGAGCACGTAATAGTGACGGGCAGGGACTGCCCTGAGGAGCTCGTAGAGAAAGCCGATCTCGTCACCTATATGAGAGAGGTGAAGCATCCCTTCGCCAAAGGAGGCAAGGCCGTACGAGGCATAGAATACTAAAGAAAAAGCCGCGCGTAGCGCGGCTTTTTCTTTAGTATCAGAGCTTAAGGAACCTCCTCTTTCCAGAAAGGTGCCTCTCGGCTTCGTAGGCTATCCTCTCCATGGCCTTTACGGCCTCTACGGGATGCTTGCCTCGGGCGGTCTCGTCCGAGAGCATGATGGCGTCGGCTCCTTGGAGTATCGCGTTCGCCACGTCGGTCACCTCCGCCCTCGAGGGACGGGCTGACTCGACCATCGAGAGGAGCATCTCGGTCGCGACGATGACAGGCTTTCCTGCCCTATTCGCCCTCGAGACTATATCGGCCTGGACGAAAGGGATCCGCTCCAGAGGGACCTCGTTCCCGAGATCTCCCCGGGCGACCATTATCGCGTCCGCCGCTTCGATGATCGAGTCGAGATGGACCAGGGCTTCGACGCGCTCGATCTTCGCGACGATGCGCTGCTTCCCTTTCGCCTCGCGGACTATCTTCCTGCAATCCTCGATATCCCGGGCGCTGCCCACGAACGAAACGCCCAGATACTCTATCCCCTGCTTTACAGAGAAATGGATGAAAGCCCTATCTTCGGGAGTTATGACGCTCCCTGCCGGGTCGTATGTGTGGCCGCCCTCGCCCTGTATGCGAGGCCCGGGAAGGTCTCCCAGTATAGGTATCCTCCTGCCTAAGGCGTCTCCCGCTCTGCGTATGGCCTTTATGAACTCCTCCTTCTCTTCGCGCGAGCCCCACGCGTAATTGAGCCTGGCGACGTCCATACCTGCCTTCGCCATAGAGAAAAGGGTCTCGAATTCCGAAGAGACCGGGCCGACCGTCGCCACTATCGCCGCTTTTGAAGACGTCATGCGTTTACGTGGGATTCTATGAGCCTCTCTGACTTCGATACCATGCGGCCCTTCTCGTTTAGAGAGTAGATGAGGATGCCGCCGAAGGGCATCTCGACCTTCGATACGCCCTCGTCCGAGACGCTCTCGATGTATTTTATGAGCGCGCGGCACGAATTGCCGTGAGCGACCACGAGCACGTTCGTCCCGAGGCGCACGTCGGGCAATATCTTCTCGAGATAGAACGGGACGGCGCGCTCATAGACCATCTTGAGCGTCTCGCCTCCGGGCACAGGATAGTCCCATTCGCGGCGTATCTTGTTCCATGTCTCCTCGCCCACGAGCTTCTGCATGTCCCATTTGCTCTTGCCCGTATATTCGCCGTAATCGCGCTCGTTTAAGGTCTTCGAATGCTCTATATCGACCCTATACTGCCCCATTGCCTCGAGCATGGACGACAGGGTCTCTATAGCCCTGACCTGCATGGAAGAGAAGGCCTTTCCGATCTTTACGTCCCTCAAAAGGAAACCCATATCTGCCGATTTTTGAAAGCCGTAGTCGGTCAGGTGCCTGTCGCGCACGCCCGTCCACAGGCCCGCCTTATTCCATTCCGATTCGTGATGGCGGACGAGTATGAGCTTTCCAGGGAGCGGTTCCATAGGGTTAAGGATTAACGATGTTAAGCGGCTGCCCTCCTTCCAGAAAGTCGATCACGTTCGAGGCGACGATCCTCGCCATCTCCGAGCGCGCGCTCTCTCGGGAAGAGGCGATATGCGGAGTGAGCACCACGTTCCTGAGCTTCGAAAGACCTGCCGCGAGCTTCGGCTCGAACTCGAACACGTCGAGCCCGGCTCCGGCGATCTGGCCGGCTTTTAGGGCCCTCACGAGCGCGTTCTCGTCGACGACCTTGCCCCGCGCGGTGTTTATGAGGTACGCCGTCTTCTTCATGAGAGAGAGCTTCGAGGCGTCGATAAGGTGCTCCGTCGCAGGTAGAAGCGGCACATGAAGGCTCACCACGTCCGAAGCGCGGAGCACCTCGTCGAGGCTCGCCTTGACCGCTCCGTATTCCGACTCTATCTTCGCGTTCCTTACGACGTCGCTGTAGAGGACCTTCATGTCGAGCCCCCTCGAAGCGAACCTCGCCAGAAGCTCCCCTATCCTGCCCGCGCCGACAAGACCCAAAGTCTTGCCGCGAAGGTCGGTGCCGAGGAACGCCAAGGGGGCGAATCCCTTGAATCTCCCCTTCCGCGTGAACGCGTCCGCCTCGACGAGTCTCGTCGTCAGGGCGAGCATGAGCGCGATCGCGTGCTCGGCGACGCATCCGGAGTAATCCCCGGGCGTATTCGTGACGACGATGCCCCTCCTCTTAGCTTCGGCTATATCGACGTTATCGTATCCGACCGCATAATTCGCGAAGATCTTCGCCTGAGGCGCGGCATCGAACACGGCCTTGTCGATGCGGTCGGTGAGGATCGTCACGACCGCGTCATAGGGCTTCTTCTTTACGAGCCTTATGAGCTCCTTTTGGGTCTTAGGCCTATCCCCCGACGCTACGTCCACCTCGTAGCCCTTCGCCTTGAGCATATCGATGCCGAGCGCGTGTATCTCTCTGGTAACGAGGATTTTCTTCATGTATTTTCGAAACTTGTTAACTTATAGTACTATATTCGAGACAGACTTTCACGCCGCGAGGCGCCCTATAAACACCTAAAGCATGAATAAGGCATACCATTCGACCGTCCGCGTATTCGACAAGCTCGAAGATTTCGCCCGAGAGCACCTTTCAAGGCATCCTATACCGTATTCGATCGTCGGCGGCGTAGGCGTCGTCCTTTTCTGGCGCGGAGTCTGGGAGACCGCGGACATCCTCATGTATTCGGGCGTACCCGTCCTGTCCTACTTCTTCTATGGTCCCGTCCAAGTGGTGGTATCGACCCTCGGCCTCATGCTCACGGGTCTCATGGTATCGGTCTTCATCGGCGACCGCATCATACTCTCCGGCCTCAGGCGCGAGAAGAAGCTCGAAGAGACGACAGAAGAGCTCGTAAAGGAGGAATCCGTGACCTTACGGCACGTGCGCGACGAGATACGCTCCCTTAAGGCAGAGATCGAGAAGATCAGGTCCTCTAGGTAGCTATCTTCCCTCCGGTAAAGGGCACCCGCTCACTTCCGATAGCTTTTTGATTCCCTGCTCCCCTTCGAAGCGCCTACCGTCGTCGAATATCCAGGTAGGATAGCCCTTGATCCCCTTATCGACGCAGAGCTTCGTATTCTCGGGACACTCCACGTAAGGGACGAGCCTCCACGACCCTCCGAACGCGGCTTTTTCCCTTTGGCAATGCGAGCACCAAGCGGCGCCGTACATGGTCGCGCCCTTGTCCGCGAGACACTGCGCGAAACCGTCGAGAGAGACGTCCGACCTCTGCTTGAGCTTCGGATAGGCGATAAGGCCTATCGCGACCGCGAGCGCTAAAAGTATCAGTATGAGGTTTAGTTTATTTTTCATTGCAGCAATCTACTAGGCTATTAACTATATCGTCCACCGTCCACGGCTTCTTCTCTTCGGCCTTGCCCTCTCCCCTCTCCGATTCCTGGTTCGCGAGGCGCACCGCCCAGAACAGCGAATAGGATTTATAGGCCTTCGCGAACGCGTCGTCCGCCTCCTCGATCTTCCCTTTCGAACGGAGCTTCGTGCCTACTTCCATAAGGCGCATCGCCGCCGCCAAAAGGTGCTTCGATACGCACCATGTCTCTCCCTCCCCTTTGGTTATCATCTTGCCGAGGAGGTCTGCCCTCATCGACCGAACCTCGTCGAGCATTCCGAGATACTCGGATTTCCCGGTCTTCTTCGCCGTAAAGAAGAGATGCTCCTCGAGGCTAATAAGATTCATGACGGCGATCGAGAGGTCCTCTTCCATCGAGAGGTCCAGCGTCCCCGACTTCTTGAGCTCGGACGCCCTCTCTACCAGCTTTTCGAACTTTTCTTTTGTGTTCATTGTTTTGCGTTTAACCGATTAAAGGATGAATATCACGATTCCGAGGGCGATCATAGCGACACTTCCCCACAGCTTCGCCTTTCCCGTCTCAGCAGATTTCCACGCCTTCACCTTCTCGAGGAGCCCCTGCTCGCTTCCGATAAGGAGTATGACGGCGAGAGGAAGCACGAACACGAGATTGTAGGCCAAAAGGTACCAGAGGCCGGATACGTAGGTCCCTGAATCGTGCAGGAGGCCCAGGATCAGGAGATAGGGCCCGCCCGTACACGGGAATTCGCAGAGGGCTATGAACCCGCCGAGAAAGAACAGGGCGGGCGCCGACGCCTTCTTCATGAGAAGGGCGATCCGCCCGTGCGCGGCGTTCGGGATCTTGAATTTAACGGGAAAGTTCGGGAAAAGGACCCCCAGGACTCCGAGGATGCCAAGGATGCCGATTATGACCGCGCCTATCTTCGAAGCGAAATGAGGCACGTTCAATATCGACAGAGCCTGCAGTATCCCGAGCCCGATGAGCACGTAGACGGCGAATATCCCGGCGATATAAGCGCCGCCGGCTCTGAGCATGCCTGCTCGGGAGAATCCCATGCTCACGAAGAACGCGATGCTGATGAGCAAGATCGAGATCGCGCAAGGGTTGACGCTGTCTATAAGGGCCGAGACGAGGACGAGGGGAAGGAACCAGGGGTTTCCCGGACCCATTTCAGAGAGCGAGAGCCCGCGGACGCTCCCTGAACCGAAGAAAGCCGCGACGCCGAACAGGAGGACCGCCAGAACTATGAGAGATACGAGTTTTTTGTTCATAAGGTAGAGACAAGAGAAAATCCCGCAGAGGCGGGACCGTAGGGCGCGAGGCGGCGAGCTGTTAAAAGCCGCCTAGGCGCCCTGTATGTCTGCCGGGCTGTTAACGAAAAGCGCGAGCCATCGCACAGAGACCGACTTTTGAAGAGGAGTGAAGCCGCTCTCGGTCGTAAGCGCCGCGGCGGCAGGCGCGCCCTCCTCGATAGCGGCGAGCCTCGAGGGCGCCGACGCGAAACAGACGGCCACAGCCAGGAGCGCGAGGGCGGAGAGCGCGGATATCGCCGCGCTGAAGGCTCCCGAAGAGAAATCGGCGAGGGGCTTTATATGGAAATTGAGGAAGCCTAAAGTGCCGGGCACGCTCGGGCAATCAAAGCCGTTAAGCGACGTCGCGAGACAGCCAGGCATATCCAAGCCCTGCGATACGACGATATCCCATCCGCCGAACACGGCGATCGCTGCGAACGATACCAGAGCGGCGAGAAACAAGACCCTTTTGATCTGTCCTGTCATGATAAGGATAGTATACGCTTCAGACCGGGAAATGGAAGCTCTTGGGCCGGCCCGTCTCCTGTGCTATAGTCATTTTCGCGCCCTCATAGCTCAATGGATAGAGCAAATCCGTCCTAAGGATGAGATGTAGGTTCGATTCCTTCTGAGGGCACCATGCAAAAACACTGGCCTTAAGCCAGTGTTTTTGCATGGTCTAAAACCGATCGGACGGATATCCGCCTATTTCACCTCCAATAGATGCTTGAGGACCGCTTCGTCGAAGCCTACGACTATGTCGCCGCCTACATCGATCACCGGCACCCCGAGCTGGCCGGATTTCTCCACCATCTCAGCCCTCTTCGCTCCGTCAGAAGCGACGTCGTATTCCGTATACGATACGTTGTTCTTCTTAAAGAAATTCTTCGCAAGATTGCAATACTTGCATACCGGGGTCGAATATATCTCTACTTTTTTCATAGATGGCATTATACCCGATTTACCCTCTCTTGAGGGACTAGGCAACAAAAATTTCATCTCCGCCAATAGTGCGAGATGCGGGAATCGAACCCGCGCCCGATGCTTGGGAAGCACCAGTTCTACCACTAAACTAATCTCGCGTGAAAAGATCCTTTATCCTCTGCCAGAGCCCCCTCGACTCGAAGCGAACGGTCTGTTTCGCGGGCGCTTCGTCGTCGACGAGGATGATGAGCCTCTCGCCCTCTTTGACGGCGCCGAACCTATCGCGGACCTCTCTCTCCCTCCCTTCTTCGGTCTCCAGATCCGAAAGGGCGGACCTAAGCGAGGCTTCTTTTTCCTGCAACGTAGAATACTCCTCCTCGATCCTCTGCGCTATCTCCTCAGACCTCGCGTATTTCTGGTAGGCGCCCCAAACGCCACGAGATAGAAGTAGGAGCACGACGAGTAAAGCCGCTATCGCGTACCGCGAATGCAGGAGCTTCTTCACCTTTCTGCGTTCCTCGAACTCTCTCATGTAGAATGTTGAAATCGGGACCGAAACGCGCTACCATGCACTTACTTTAACCCATTACACAATGCTTCTCAATCCGAACCACCGAAAGAAAGTAGCGATCGTCTGGGGCGTCATATGCGTCCTTATCATCCTGTCGATGATACTCGCCTACCTTCCGTCCCTCTACTAAGAGCGAAAAGCCGGCCTCGAGCCGGCTTTCGATTTAGGCGACAGCCTTTCTAAACTCTTCCCCGAGCGCTTCTGCGACGATGGGATCTGGCGCCCCTGCCGTTATCCTTATCACCGGTTCGGTATTCGAGGGCCGCAGATTCACCCATCTGTCTCCGAAATCGACGGTCAGGCCGTCTAACTCCGATATTCGCGGGCCTTGGGAAGATACGGAGAGCTTGATATCCTCCGCGACAGAAGAGAACGGCCTCGAGAGGCAGGCTTTAGCCGCTACTACGGAGTGCCCGCCGTATCTCGAGAAAGACGACGAGGCGCGAGCCTCCGTGCGAGATATCAGGTTCAAGACCGAAATCATCGTAAGGAGGGCCGAATCGAGCCCGAAAAAATCTCTAAAGAAAAAGTGCCCGGAGAATTCGGCGCCGATCGAGGCACCCTTCTCCCTCATCGTCCTGCTTATAAAGAACCTGCCCACCTTAGAGGCGAAGATGCTTCCTATGAGGCTAGGATCGAGATGCGTCGCCGCTTCGTAAAGCAAGGCGTCGAGGACGTGCGGGCCCGGGATATTCTTCATGAGGAACAGGGCGACTGCGACGGGCGGCACGGGCACGCCCCTTTCGTCTACGAAGACCGCGCGATCGCCGTCGCCATCGAATATGACGCCGAGATCCGCGCGGGTCTCCACGACTTTTTTCCCTATCTCGGTCGCCGCCGCGGGGACCGAGGGGTCTGGGCCGTGGGCCGGGAAATCGGGGTGCACCGAATCGTTCATCGGCACCATGTGCAGGCTCGACGAGAGCCTTCGCGCGAGCTCGCGCGCGACGATGGAGGTCGGGCCGTTCGAAAAGTCGCATACGACCTTAAGCGGCATCCTCAGATCTGTCTTCGACTCGAGGAAATCGGCATATGCCCTGACGTGGTGGTCCATATTCATCGCTAGAGTTCTATCGCTCCTATCTCGGTGCCGCTTACGAACATAACGGAATCTCCTTCGCGCCGTACCGCCTTTATCCCGTTATACTCCTTTGGATTATGCGAAGCCGTGACCATCGCCCCGCCAGAAGCCCTGTAATATCCAACGAGATAGTAGAACATAGGGGATGTGGATAAAGGCACCTGTATGAGCTCGAATTCTCTGCCAGTGCGCCCAGCCTCTTCGAGGAGACCTTCGCAAAAGGCGCGGCGCAGCTCCGCGCCGCCGTGCCTCCCGTCCTGGCTTATGACGACCTTCCCCGATTCGAATATCCGGGCGCACTGCCTGCCTATCTTCTTTACGCTCTCTGCGTTCACCTCGTCCGGATATATGCCGCGCACGTCGTATGCCCTATAGATGCTTTGCATTCCTCTCTCGCGAAATTAAGCGCTTTGTAATGTCGAGCTACCTATATAACGCGACATGTGACTGAAAAGTTCCGACTCCCGCAAACCGACGACAGACCAGACGAGACAGCCTCCAGGTCTATTCCCCCATCCTCATCATCTTCACGAACACCTCCTGAGGGATGTTTATATCGCCCTGCCCGCGCTCGAGCATGCGCTTCTTTCCTTCCTTTTGGATGTTCCAGAGCTTCTTCTTGCGGCTTATGTCGCCTCCCGACAGATGCGCCGTGACCGTCTTCTTGAGCGCCGCCTTGGTACGCGAAGCGAGGATGCGTCCTCCCGCCTTACCCTGGATCTTCGTCACGAACATCTGCTTAGGGAGTATCTGTTCGAGCTTCTCGACGACCTTCTCGGCCTCTTCATAGGCTTTCGTCCGCGCGACGATGCGGGTGAACGCGGGCACCACCTCCTCGCCGATGAGTATATCGAGCCGCGCCACGTCGGCGACCTTCATCACGGTGGGCTGGTAAGAGATCGATGCGTAGCCCGATGTGACAGACTTCACGTTATCGAAGAAATTCCTCATGAGTTCGCGCAGGGGCATGTGCACGGTTATAGCCGTCCTTCCCGCTCCCCATGTGTCCATATGGTCAGAGACGCCTTCGTGCTCGAAGATTATCTGGGTGAGGGCGCCGATATAGTCGTTCGGCGTTATTATCTTGAGCTCGACCCACGGTTCCTCTATCTTCGCTATATCTCCTTCGTCCGGGAACAGAGGCGGCGAATAGACGATGACTTTTTTGCCGTTCTTGAAAGTGACCTCGTATGTGATAGAAGGTGTCGTGACGACGAGATTAAGGTTGAATTCGCGGCGCAGGCGCTCTGTTATGATCTCGAGATGGAGCATCCCGAGGAATCCGCAGCGGAATCCGCGACCGAGCGTGCCTGAGGACTCTTCTTCATATGTGAACGCAGAGTCGGAGAGCGACAGGCGACCGAGCGCTTGTCGCAAAAGCGTCAGATCGTCCTGGCTCTCAGGATAGATAGATGCCCACACGACGGGAGCAGGCTTCATATAGCCGTGGAGCGGATCGAGGTCAGAGCGGAGGGCCGTGATAGTGTCTCCCACAGAGGCGATGCCCGGCTCTTTGACTCCGGTCACGATATAGCCGATCTCCCCAGCTGACAATGCCTCCCTCGGCATCTCGTCCGGCGAGAATATGCCGACCTCGTTCACTATGAACGTCTCGTTCGCGACGCGGAATATGAGGGTGTCCCCTTTCTCGACCGTCCCGTCCATGACGCGCGTGTAGACGGTGACTCCTCGATGGTTCGAATATTGAAAATCGAAAACGAGCGAACGAAAGTCCTTGCCGTCGATCGCGACCTCTGTCTTAGGGGCCGGCACGCGCCTCACGAGCTCCCGAAGGAGCTCGGGTACGCCTTCCCCTGTCTTTCCCGATACTCCCAATATGAGGTCGAGGTCGATATTCAAAAGCTGGGCTATCTCCATCTTCACCTCGTCGGTGCGCGCCAAAGGCGAATCGATCTTCGACACGACAGGGATGATGACGAGCCCAGACTCGCGAGCCATAGTGAGGGTCGTGAGGGTTTGCGCCTGCACGCCCTGGGTCGCGTCCACAAGGAGTATCGACCCTTCGACCGCCTTGAGGGCCCGAGAGACCTCGTATGAGAAGTCGATATGTCCGGGCGTATCGATAAGGTTCATCACGTAGTCCGCCCCGTCGAGAGAATATTCCATGCGCACCGGCTGCATCTTTATGGTGATGCCTCGCTCGCGCTCCAATTCCATCGAGTCGAGGACCTGCTCCTGCATCTTCCTCTTCTCTATCGTTCCGGTTATCTCAAGCAAACGGTCGGCAAGGGTGGATTTGCCGTGGTCTATATGGGCTATGATGCTGAAATTCCGTATGCGCGAGATATCCATAGGTAAGGGTCATACTAACAGAAAACGCCGAAAATTGAAGCTTTCGAAGCCTATGAGGGCAGCTTATCGAGAGACGAGCGATCGACCTTCCAGACCTTTTCATGGATAGCGGCGCTGATATCTCGAAGCTCCTGCGAGCGCAGGAGGGCGAGGACGGCTGCGATCGCGACGATGCCGACCACGCCTGCGCAGAGGCCCTGCATGAAGATGCCGAAAGCTGTAGAGAGGTCGAATACGTCGTCAAAAAGGCGAAGCGACCTATATGCGATGAGAGACCCGATAAGCGACGCCCCGACGGAGTGGAATGCGGTCTTAAGCACGGGTCTCGTGAACCCGGAGAACTCCCTGCCGAACGAGACCCAGTGGAGGAAGAGATTGAGGAAGGTCCCGATAGAGAACGCCAGAGGGAGCATGAGCACGGACGAATCCTTCGAACCCTCGGCTTTCATGAGCGCCTCGGTGAAATCCCTAAAGAGCGGCACGAGATGGTAGAGCTTGATGAGGAGGAAGCCGAGACCTACGGTGACGGCCATTGATATCGCGTTGATAAGGAGGGGTTTCGCGGTCTTCCCTTCCGCATAGAACGAACGGACGAAAAGGAGGATAAGAGACTGTCCCGCCGCGGAGACTACGAAGAGAGCTAGGGCGGCGGAAGTGAGGCGCGTGTCGGACCACGAGAACGCGCCGGACCCGAGGACCGTTCGGACTATCTGGGCCCGCAATACGATGAAGAGCGCCGAGAGCGGCACGGCCCAGAAGATCACGTGCTTCGCGGCCGATATCATCTTGCCGAGGAACGCCTCCCTATTCCCTTCCGCCATAAAGCGAGCGAGCATCGGGAACGCTGCAGAAGAATAGCTCGCGCCTATGATGGAGAGCGGTACCGATTGGAGATTGAACGAGAGGTTGAATATGGATATGGAACCCGCGCCGAGAAACGACGCGAAGGAGACCAAGGCGAGGGTCGAGAGCTGCTGCGACGATAAGGTTATGGTGCGCGGGATCGAAAGCCTTGCGACTTGCTTCACTCTCGCCCACTCGAACGAGAACGAGAACGTCGGGAAATGTCCGTCACGGATAACGAGAGGCAGCTGTATGCAAAGCAGGAGCGCGGCGCCGAGGACGACCCCCCAGACGAGGCCTGTGACGCCGTAGAACGGCAGAAAGAAGAGGATCCCGAGGATGATGCCGATATTGTAGAGAGGGGCTCCCAGGGCATAGACGAGGAAACGGTTCTGCATCTGGGTTATAGACGCGAAGAAGCTGCCGAAACCGAGCAGGATAGGCGAAAGGAGGAGTATGCGGGACGCGAGGACGAGGTCAGCTCCCTTGCCCGCCGCGAATATGTTCGGGAACAACGCCCTCTGTATCGGCTCCATAAAGACAGCGGCAGCTATAGATACGACCACGATGAGGAACGTAAAAGCGCGGAAAAGGCTCTCGATCGACGACTTCAGCTCGTCCTCTCCCTTCTGCCTCGCCTCTATGAGGAACGGCACGAGGATAGACGTAGAGACGAGAGAGGCGACGGCGACGAATATGAAATCCGGCACTCGGAACGCGGCGAAATAGACGTCGAGGTCTGCGCCTGCGCCGAGCATGTGCGCGAGGAGCCTGTCTCTTACGAGGGCGAACAAGAGCGACGCGACCGAGGAGAGCGCCAAAAGATACGCGGCCTCGTGAAGACCGCTGATCTCTTTGCCGACGAAGGAGAATATCCTCTTTACCATTGGGGAGATTATAGCATTGAGACCTACGGCATTATCCTCAAAAAAGCCGCCGGCCCTAGGGCCGGCGGCTTTTATCCTTAGATCCTAATTCTCGTCGACCGGAAGGTTCGGCCTCGTGACTGGATTCGTAGTCGGAGGGAACGGCGGCTTGCCCGCTTCGAGGTTCTCGACGATCGCCTTTATCTCGGTATTGTCAGGATTCGTCTTCGCGAGGTCCTGGAATTGGACGAGCGCCTTGTCCTTATCGTTCGCTTGGTAGTATGCGAGGCCGAGGAAGTATTTCGCATTCGCGTACTCAGGGTTGAGCGTGATAGCCCTCTCGAGCGCGAGGACGGAATTCCCATAGCTCTTCTGATTGTAGTAGAGGAGTCCGAGCTGGAAGAAGATGCCTGGGTCGTTCGGAGAGAGCGTCGCTACGGCGGAGACGGAATTGATCGCGTTCGCGACGTCACCTTCCGCGATCTGTATCTGAGAGAGGAGGAATATCGCGTCGGCGTAGTCTCCCTTCTTCTCCAGAGCTTTCGCTATGTAATCCTTGGCGGCCGTAGCGTCTTCGTTCACAGTCTCAAGACGAGCAAGGACGAGGAAGATCTCAGGGCTCGACGGATTGACCGAGAGAGCCGTCTCATAAGAAGCCTTCGCGCTCGCGTAGGCTCCCTCTATCTTAAGAGGGACGACCGCCTCGTATATCCTTCCGAGCGAGAGGTGATTCTGATAGTTCGTAGGATCGAACGCGACGGCGGCCTGAGCCGACTGGATCGCCGCGGAAAGAAGACCCTGGAACTGCGACTGCGCCTCAGACTGGGTGACCTTCGTGTCTTGGAGGAGCGTATTGATGCGGACGAGATAGATCTCCGAGAGCGACCTGTAGTAAGCGTCAGACGGAGAGAGGTCTAGAGCCTTGCCGATATTCCTCTCCGCGACCTCTATATCGCCTGTCGTGTTAGCCGCTATCACCCCCTTCTGGAAGTAGATGCCCGAAAGGAGCTTTACGGCAACAAAGTAAGCGAAGGCCACGGCGGCGATGAGGCCGAGGATGGTGAGAAGGACCGAAACGAAGCTCGCGGCCGGCCTGTCGAGGACCGATATAGAGCCCGAAGCGATGACCTTATCCTCGCGGAGCGCGGCGACGAAGAGGCCTGTCATCGCGAGGGTGAGGACCCAGAGCCCTGCAGACGGGACGTAGACGATGGAGAATATCCACAGATACGCCGATCCGAAAAGGGACGATAGGACGAGATACCGAGAGAACGGCGAAGATTCCTGGCGGAAGAGGGCCTTTACGGCGAGGAGTGCGAAAAGGACTACAAACGCCAGAGCAGCCAATCCTCCGATAATACCGGTCGTCGCGACGAGGCTCGGAAGGAATCCGATGCCGTAGTTGAAGTCGACGTTCCAGAAGATGGTGCTGTTTATGCCGTCAGGCTTCGCAGCGAGCCATTCGGAAGAGAACCTGTTCGGACCTGCTCCGAAGAGCGGATCGTCCTTAAGCGTCGCCTTCGAGACCTCCAAAGTAGCCGCCCAAGAAGGCCGCACCTCGACCTGCGAAGTGCCGAGCGAATCCGCTATGAGGGACCCGATCTTCGAGCCTCCGAACACGAAGAGCACCGAGAGTATGAGGACGATGAGCGCCCTATACGGGATGCGCGCGCCCAATGACCCAGACTTATCGAACGACATCTTGTGGACGAGGAAGACGAGCGAGAGAACGGCCAGAGCGACCCAGACTGGCGAGAAGTTCACGATGACGACCATCGCGAGAGATATGACGAACGCAACGTACGCGAGGACTTTCATGAGGCGACCGAGCGTCGCCCTCTCGAGCGTTATGAGAGAGACGAGCGCGGTGAGGCCGAAGAACACTCCGACGTCGTTCCATTTGCCGAGTATGGCGGACGTCGCATCGGTAAGGATCCCGAAAGAGAGAGTGTCAGGGCCGCCTATGAACCGGACGATATGGAAGAGCGCGACGAGGAAGAACGAGCCGAGGATAGTCGCATAAGAATAGAATATCTCCTCCGACCTGCGCACCACGAGAGGCACGAGGGCGAAGAGGAGAAGCGAAGGCAGAAAGAACGCGAGCGTCCCGAGCTCGAGCCCGCTGCCGGAGTACGAGACAGGATGATTAGGCGAGAAGACCGCCGCGAGCGCATACGCGAGGGCGAAGATCCCGGCTCCCGCATAAAGCCATGTCTTCGGCATCTCGAATACGCCGTCCTTAAGGCGCGCTATCGCCCAGAAGATAAAGGCGAGGACGATGCCGATAAGGATGAAGGCCGACCTTCCCGTCTGCAAAGGCACGGAGACGGATGGGATGAAGAATAGCGGGGTAAAGAAAAGGACGACCTGAAAGATGATAAACGATATCTTGTCGAGCCCTCTCGACGCGCCCGTAGTGCTGGTCATAGCTAAAGCTGCTAAGTGATAATGTCCCTATTATATAGAATAAAGCCCCTACCCCACAACGACCGCGATACTGGATTTATCGACGGAAAAGAGGTATAACTCGATGGCCTGCGCTAGACGGCCGCTCGCTTTACGGCGAGAGGAAAGTCCGAACACATCCGCCTATGGCGGAGCACGGTAGCGGGTAACGCCCGTCCGGGGAAACCCGAGAGGTGCGAACAGAAACGGCTCCGATCGAAAGAAAGGAGATATCCTTCGGGATAGTCCTCATGGAGACATGAGGGTGCAACGGCTAAATTCCTTACCTATGTGCAAGGCCGTGCCTGCCGCAAGGCAGGAGTGCCGCTCGAGGTCCGGGGCGACTCGGATCCCAGATAAATGGCCGTCCACGACAGAATTCGGCTTATCGGCGCAGACAAATGAAAAAAGCACGCCCTAAAGGCGGCTTTTTTCATTTGTCTGCGAAAAATATCGCATCCTATTTCTTGTGCCCGCCGTCGACCTCGTAGTTCGTGTTCTGTGCCTCGAAGAAGTTCACGAGCTCGAACACGTCTGTCGACGTCGCCATCCACTTGGCAGGGTTTGTCGCGTTGTAATACTTCGGAAGACCGAGCTCCTCCAATCGTCTGTCGCAGACGTACATGACGTACTGGTTAACGTAATCGGCGTTAAGGCCCAAGATGCCGTTCGGGAAGAGGTCCTTGTTGTAATTGACCTCGAGGTTCACGCCCTCGATGATGATGTCGCGGATCTCGGTCGCGAAATCCTCGGTGAGGAGGACCGCGTTCTCCTCGAGGATGTTATGGATCAACGTCATGCCGAACTTGAGGTGCAAGGATTCGTCGCGGATGACCCAGTTGATCATCGAACCGAAGTTGCGGAGCTGATTTCGCTGCCTGAACGAAAGGGCGACCATGAAGCCCGAGTAGAACCAGATGCCCTCCATCACGATGTTGGTCGCGACGAGGTTCCTGATGAAGTCCTTCTTCCCTTCCGGGGTGTCGATGTCGAGGCGGTCGTCCATCATCCTCTTCATGTACTTGTTGATGTACGCTTCCTTCGCCTGCATGGAAGGGACGCCGAGGTGCAAGCTGAATATCTTCTCGCGGTCGAACGGGAAGGTCTCGAGCACGTACTCGAACGCGACGCAGTGGTTCGCCTCCTCCCACATCTGCTTCGCGAGGTAGAGGTGGCACTCCGGGGATTTGAGATACGGATAGACGCCCAAAGCCAAAGAGCGGTTCACGATGAGCTCGGCTGGGTTGAAGAACGCCATGAGGAATTTAACGGCGTGCCTCTCGTCTTCGGTCATCTTTGCCCAATCTTCGAGGTCCTCCTTAAGAGCGATCTCGTGCGGGAACCATGTGTTGCGCACCGCCTGGTTATAGAGGTCATACGCCCATTTATAGTTGAGCGGGTGGAGGTTTACGTCTTCAGGAGAGGCTTTTCCGATGAGGGGCATAATAGTATTCTGATAGTTAACGCTGATTAAATCTATCTCGATCTCGACTTGCGCTGAAAGCGTGCCGTTGTTTGTGACTACTGGCAGCTATCGCAGAGATTCTCTTCCGACGGATCAGAAGAAGCGAAGACCTTCCGACCGTTGACTACTTTGAATGACGGCGCGGCTTTCGCAGAAGGGTCGCCCTTGGCCGCACCTTCAGCTTTCTCCGCCGCCGAGGATTCGAGGGCTATCTCAGAGAGAGACTTGTAGGCGGCCGGCTTCGCGGCTGCGACGGTCTCAGAAGCCTTCGGAGAAGCCTTCATCCCCCAGGAGACCGCAGGGCCTGCCGTGGGAGCCTTCTCGACGACTTCAGGCGCCTTCGCCATCACAGGGCTCGGATCAGAAGAAGAGAGGGGGCCTGGAACCTCGATCTCGAGGGATTTCTGGAGCGGAGCGTCGAACGCAGCCTTCCTGTCAGCCGGTGCGGCGGAGAGGGCCGAAGCGACGGCCGCGAATCCGACCTTGCCCATCTTCTCTGCCTTGTTAACGCGGACGGTCGACTGCTCTGCCGTATGGCGAGGCTTGAGATGGAGGTAATACGTCGTCTTTACTCCTTTCTCCCATGCAGCGGTATAGATCTTCATCGTCTCTTCGATATCGCGGGTCTCGAGATACATGTTGCGCGATATGCCTTGGTCGATCCACTTCTGGGCGCGGGCCGCGACCTCTATGAAAGCGTAAGGCGAGGTGCTGAAGGAAGTCTTATATATGTCTTTGACGTGCTGAGGTATGCCGTCGATATTCGCGATGTCGCCCTGGCTCGCGATGATCTCGCCGCGGACCTTCTCCCAGAGACCCATGTTCTTGAGGTCTTTGACGAGGTTATGGTTTATGTCCATGTACTTCCCCGAGATCTTGTTTCGAGAGAACACCTGCGCGAATCGAGGGTCCATTCCCGGAGTCGTGCCCGCGACGAGCCCTATGTTCGCGTTAGGGGCGATCGCCATCAAGGTCGCGTTTCGCATCCCCCTCTTTACCTTGGAACGGAGGAGGTCCCAATTGAGGCCCTTGTGCTTCGACTCCTTCGAGACGGTCACCGTGCGCCCTCGATCCTCCTCGAGGACCTTTATCGTATCGATCGGAACTTGGCCCTTAGACCATCGAGAGCCTGGGAAGTTCTGATACGACCCCCTAGTCTGCGCGAGGTTCGCCGATTCATCGATCGCCATGTAGGAGACGAACTCGAATATCCTGTCGGCGAAGTCCCATGCGTGCTCCGCGTCGTATGACATGCCGAGCTGCTCGATCGCGTCGGCGAAACCCATGACGCCGAGACCGATGGCGCGATTCTCCTTGTCGGAGCGAACGGCCTCCGGTATCGGGAGCTTGTTTATGTCGATGAGGTTGTCGAGCTGCCTGACCGCGAGCCGGACGGACTCTTCAAGCTTCGCCCAATCCACCTCCTTGTTGTGGATATGGCCGGCAAGGTTGACCGAGATAAGGTTGCAGACGGCGACATTGTTTCGATCCTGAGGGAGACAGATCTCCGTGCAGAGGTTCGACATGTGTATGGTGCCGGTGTTGTTGTTGAGGGCTCTGAGGTTTATCGGGTCCTTCCAGGTGATCCATGGATGAGCGGTAGACTGGAGCGAGGTGAGGATATGGCGCCACTGCTCGCTCGCTGGAACCTTCTTATAGGTACGCATCTCCCCCCTCTCGGCCTTGGCGCAGTACTCTTTGTACTTCTCCGAGAACGCCTTGCCGTAGAGCTCGTTGAGCTCCCCCGCCTCGGCAGGGTCGAACATATACCAGTCTTGGCCCGAGATCACGCGCTTCATGAACTCGTCGGAAAGGAACGCCGCGGTGTTCGCCGTCCTCATGCGGAGATAGTCGTCTCCGGCGTTATGCTTCCAGTCTATGAAGTCAGGGAAATCGAGATGCCAGTTCTCCATGTAGAACGCGAGCGCCCCCTTCTTCTTGCCTCCTCGCTGAATGGCGCGGATAGCGGTGTCTATGATCTTCGCGAAAGGCGTCGGTCCGGTAGAGGCTCCGCCGAAGTTAGACTTCAGAGGCGAGCCCGAAGCGCGGAGCTTCGTGATCGAAGCGCCGATGCCGCCCGAGCCCTTTGAGAGGAGCATGACGTCGGCGACCGACTTGGAGATATGCTCCATGTCGTCGTGGATCTCGAGGAGGAAGCAGTTCGCGAGGGACGGCTTGTTCGTACCAGCCGCGAGGTTGGTCGATCCGCCGGCGATGAACTCGTGACGCGACATCTTCTGGTAGAACTTGATCGCCCACTCGGTCGGATCCTTCTCGTTGTACGAGAGGCCCATCGCGATGCGCATGAAAAGATACTGAGGGGTCTCGGTCGGATCTTGCTTGAGGTCCTTGATCGCGTAGCGGTTCATGAGGCCGTCGAGCCCCGAATACAAAAATATGTCGTCGCGCGAGATATCGAGGACCGAGGAGAGCTTTTCGAGATCGAACTTCGCGAGCATGTCGGGATGGAGCCTCCCCATCTTCACGCCATTGTTGACGTAGCTTACGAAGCCCTGGCGGTGCTTGGCCTCGAGGTCGGCCTGATCCTCGGTGTCGTAATCTCCCAAGACCTTCTTATATATGGTCTTGAGGAGGAGCCTCGTCGCGACCTTGTCGAAATCGGTGTCGTTCTGGATGTTCTGAACGGCGGCGTTGATCGTCGCCTTATCGAGCTCCTCCGTCGTCATGCCGTCATACATCGTAAGATGCGTGTCGGTAGCGATCTGCGTCACCAAAGCGACAGGATCGGAAAGCCCCTTCGCCGCCCGTTCGATCGAACGGTTTATCTTGTCGGCGTTGAAGAGCTCCTTCGTTCCGTCTCGTTTAGTGATGAAGATATTCATTTTCCGCTTGGCTGATAACTCTTATAAGCTTTATCGTATGAACATTCTACACGAGGGCGAGGCGGAAAGAAGCTCTTTTCCGCGATTTCTTTTCGTTAGAGAACAGCAGAACATCCCTTGTAAAGCGGGCTCGCGAGCGCTTCGCGGCATCTCCTTTAAAATCCTCCGCCTATTGGCAACAGTTTCGATTTATCTTTACTAGTTCGCGGCCGAGCGGACGATTGGAAAAGCGATTATTGTGGATATCCGCAATAAAAAATCGGCGAAAAGCCGATCCTTTCCCACCGAAAAAATCCTGGAAAAATTATTTCCCACCGGAGATGGAGACCGCGTCCCCTTCTCGAGCGCCGATCCTGCCCACCGTCCCCGCCGAAAGCTCGATCACATAGACGGCCGGGGCCTTCGGAAAGAACGTCGTCGGATACGTCGACGGAGAGACCCTCTCTTCGAAAGAGACGATGCGCATGTCCTCGCCCACCCACACGATATCGATAGGAAACCTCATGTCCTTCATCCAGAAACCCCATTCGCCCGGCCTCTCGAACGAAAAGAGCATCGCCTGATTCTCCCCAAGGCCGGAAAATACCGAAAGCCCCTTCGAACGGAGCTCGTCCGTATCTGAAACGAACGCGTCGAACCGGCTTTGGCCTATGGCCACCTCGACAAGCCTGTATCCGGGATACGAGAGCGCCGTTCCTTGCTCTGCCGAACGCTTCGAGGGCGCCTCCGACGCGGCGAGCGCGATCCCGAGGAGGAGGATGATGCAGACGATCGAGAAAAAATATCTTTTCATGCTATGAGAGGAGCGACATGAGAGCGGCCTTGAGCACCTCGGGGTTCGCAGACCCCTTCGACTTCTTCATGCCCTGCCCGATGAGGAATTGGAGCGACGCCTGCTTCCCTTTCTTGAAGTCGTCGGCGACGGTCGGATTCTCGGCGACGACCTCCATCGCGATCGACTTCACCGCGCCTTCGTCCGATTTCTGGACGAGCCCTTTCTCGTCGGCTATCTTCTCGGGATCGCCGCCCGATTCGAACATGAGGGCGAGGACGTCTTTGGCGCCGCGAGAAGAGACCTTCTTCGCCTCGATCATCGAGACGAGCTTGGCGAAAGCGGCGGCGTCGAACGGGAGCGAGGCGATCTCGCTCTCTCTTCCCTCTCCGTATTTCTTCTTTATGAGGCCGAAGAGGTCGGTCGCGATATAGTTCGACGCGAGAAGGATGGATTCTTTTCTATTCCCGAGAGCCTGCGCCGTCGCCTCGAAGAAAGCTCCCGCCTCGGGGATGGTGACATATATATAGACGTCGACAGGCTTGAGGCCCAGGCGCGAAAGCCTCTCGCGCCTCTCCCACGGCAGCTCTGGAAGGCTCTTTTTTAGGACCTCTCGAGAGAACTCCGGGATCTCGGAGAGCTTGAGCTTCGGCAGGTCAGGATCCGGAAAATACCTATAATCCTGGGCCTCTTCCTTCTTTCTCTGAGAGAAGGTCTTGCCTTTCGTATCGTCCCAGCCGCGCGTCTCCTGCTCGATAGAGCCCCCCGATTCGAGGACTTCGATATGCCGTTTTATCTCGTATTCGGTCGCCTTCTCGGCGGCCTTGAACGAGCCGATGTTCTTCACCTCGACCTTGGTGCCGAGCTTGTCGGTATCCGAGACCGATACGTTCACCTCGAGGCGCATCTCGCCGCGCTCCATGTTCGCCCCGGAGACGCCGAGGGTCCTGAGGAGGAGCTGCAGCTCCTTTCCGAAGCTTCCGACCTCTTCAGCCGAATGTATGACAGGCTCCGTGACGAGCTCCATGAGAGGCACTCCCGCTCGGTTGAAGTCGACGAGAGAGTAATCGCCCTCGTCATGTCCAGAGGATGCCGTGTCTTCCTCGAGATGGACGCGCGTGATCGCGACGCCGTTGAGCGCGCCGCCTTTGACCAGAGGATATTTATACTGAGAGAGCTGATAGCCCTTCGGGATATCCGGATAGAAATAGTTCTTGCGGTCGAACTCGGTGAAGTCTGCGAGCTCGGAGCCGAGGGCGACCCCCACGCGCAAGACCGACTCGACGGCCTTCTTGTTTATGACAGGCAGAGTTCCCGGATGCCCCATGCAGATAGGACAGACGTTCGTGTTAGGCGCCGAATGGAACGGGTCGTTCCGCGAGTCGCAGAACATCTTCGTCGCGGTCGAGAGCTCTGCGTGGATCTCGAGGCCTATGGTCGCTTTGTAGGTTTTCGTTGTCATCGCACTAGATACTAGCAAGGTTTCTTACTTCGCGGAATGAGCCTTATGTCCTCCGAATTGCTTCCTAAGAAGAGCGACAATCTTGTTCGAGAACTTGCCTTGATTCTTCGGATCAGCCGATTCGCGGCGCACGGCGAGAGAGCTCTCGATCACGCGGACGTCGACGCCCAACTCTTTGCCCGCGAGGACCGTCCACTCCCCTTCTCCTGTCGCGTCTATCTTGCCCGATGTCGCATCTACATCCTCGTCCTCGAAGATATTGCGGACGAGGTCGATGAGCCAGCTTCGGACCACCGAGCCTTTCTGATAGACGCGGGTGACCGCGGCGAGATCGAGGTCGAACTCGCTCGCCTCGAGGACGGCATACCCCTCGCCTATCGCCTCCATCATGCCGTATTCGATGCCGTTATGGACCATCTTGGTGAAATGGCCCGCGCCTGACTTGCCTAGATGCGCATAATTGTCGCCAGCGGAGAGGGCCTTCATAAAAGGCTCGATCGCCTTCCACTTCGCCTTGGGCCCGCCGATCATAAGGGCGAACCCCTCTTTCTCGCCCCAAACGCCGCCTGACGTGCCGCAGTCGAAGAAGTGAATTCCCTTCTTCTCCATCTCTTTGGCGCGGCGAAGCGTGTCCTTGTAATGCGAATTGCCGCCGTCGATGACGATGTCGCCCTTTTTCAAGAATTTTCCGAGCTGGTCGGGGCCGAAAAGGAAATCGTCCACGACCGCATGAGGGAGCATCACCCAGAAGATGCGGCTCTTGCCCGACTTGGCTACGGCCTCCTCTATAGACTGCGTCGCCCAGACCTTTCTCTTCCTCAGTTCTTTGACCGGCTCCTCAGACCTATTCCAGGCATAGACCCTAAAGCCCTTCTTCGATAGCCTCCTCGCTATCTGCCCTCCCATCCTTCCGAGACCAAAAATAGTTAAAGATTTCATATAGCGATTATATCTTGAACGTCCTTCCCTGGCCGCCTGCCCTTCACCCTCAAATTCTTGAGAATTCGAGGATGAGCCTAGATCGCGCGAAGGATCTTCACGAGCCCGTCCTTGAGAGCCTTCACCTGTACATCGTCTATGACGGAGACCGAGAGGACGTCGGGGTTGAGCTTCTTCGCCTCTTTTATCTTGGCCTTCAGGGTCTTCTCGTCGACGAGGTCGGTCTTCGTGAGGATGATTATCTCGCGCTTCTCTGCGAGCTCTTCAGAATAGCTCTCGAGCTCGTGCCGTATCGTTTTGTAGGCCGAGGCGATATCCTCGTTCTCAAGAGAGATGCAGTGGAGGATCATCTTGGTCCTCGATATATGGCGGAGGAATTTATCGCCGAGGCCTTTGCCCTCGGACGCGCCCTCGATGAGGCCCGGGATGTCGGCGAGGATGAATCCGTACATGTCGCCGAGCGCGGGCTCGAGGGTCGTGAATTGGTATGCCGCGACTTTCGACTTCGCGTTCGTGAGGACGTTAAGGAGGGACGATTTTCCGGCGTTCGGAAACCCTACGAAGCCCGCATCGACGATGAGCTTGAGGATGATCTTGAAATCCGCCTCCTCGCCCGGCCTCCCGTCGGTGGTCTGCTCGGGCCTCTGATTGGTCGAGCCCTTGAAGTGCTCGTTGCCGAGGCCGTAACGGCCGCCTTTGAGTATAAGCACCTTCTCCCCCTCTTTGAGGAGCTCGAAGGACTGCTCGGTGTCGCAGTTATAGACGACCGACCCTACCGGAAGCTTCAAGACGAGGTCCTCGCCCGCGCGACCCTCCATGCCTTTCTTGTCGCCGTTCTTGCCGTCTTCGGCCTCGAAGAGCTTTATATTCCTGTAGCCTGCGAGGATTCCGATATCGCGAACCGCCTCGACGTATACGTCGCCGCCGCGCCCGCCGTTGCCGCCTGCCGGTCCCATGAACTCCTTGCCCTTCTCGTGGAGCCACCTGACGACCCCAGAGCCGCCCTTGCCCGCCTTTACGTGAAATTGCACTTCGTCTACGAATGCCATATATAGAGGTTGATTAGTACCTACCAACTTACAACAAACAGCTTAATAAAGAAAGAACCGCCCATATCCTTTCTATCGATACGAAAGCCGCGCCGCCCCAAGCGACGCCCTTCTAGAATTTCGAAACGATCCAGTTTACAGCTGCGACCGCGAGTCCGCCGAGGAAGGCCGCGAGAAAGGTGCCGATATCGAAGCCTGGGACGAATCCTGCCACGAGCCAGAGGAGTCCGGCGTTTATGACGAGGCCGAAGAGGCCCAAGGTAAGGAGGTTTATAGGAAGGGTGACGAGCTTCACCAACGGCTTTATAAGGAGATTGACCAACCCGAGGACGAGGGCGGCGAGGAGCGCGTACCAGAAGCTATCGACCGAGATATCTGGGATGAATCTCGGCAGGCCCATGATGGCGAGGGCGACGATGACGACCTTGAGCACTGTTTTCATAACAAAAGTATATCATTCTGGCTTGCTCTGCGTCATCAAATTTTTAGTCCTTTCCTTTGTCGGACAATGGACGGAGGGTTGAGAGAGGAAAGCCCCGTTTTGGCTTCGCCAAAACGGGGCCAATCTCAGCCATTTCAAACACCTCAACCGGTTGAGGTGTTTGAACTTCCTCCTTCTTCTCT
>JACRJQ010000004.1 GCA_016215405.1 Candidatus Tayloriibacteriota bacterium | reverse complement strand
CTTACCCCTCCGCCGAGTCCGCATTGTTCTGAGCGAGGACTTACTCCTCAGGTAGCCCTGAGGAGGCGCTTGCGTCTCGCAGCGAAGAAAATGCGGACCGGCTAAAAGAAAAAGGATTCCGGCTCGTAGGCCGGAAAGACACTGACATGCGACCAGGAAAGAGAATATAGTATAATAGTGTCCCATTAACAAATTTAGGCATACAGCATGATCAAAGAGGTAAAGGCACGAGAGATCCTGGATTCGCGAGGCAACCCGACAGTCGAAGTAGACATAATCCTAAAGGACGGCTCTTTCGGCCGCGCCGCCGTGCCGTCAGGCGCGTCGACAGGTAGCCACGAGGCGGTAGAGCTCCGCGACGGCGACAAAGAGCGCTACGGCGGCAAAGGCGTCCAGAACGCCGTCGCGAACGTGAACGGCGAGATAGCGAAAGCGATCGTCGGCAAGAAGTTCGACCAGGCCTCGCTCGACAAGGCCCTCATCGCCCTCGACGGCACCCCCAACAAAGGCAGGCTAGGCGCCAACGCGATCCTCGGAGTCTCCCTCGCCTTCGCCCACGCCTCCGCCAAGTCACAGAACATCCCCCTCTATGCATACTTCAAGGCGATAAGCGGGACCAAAGAGAGATTCTCCCTCCCTGTCCCGCTCATGAATGTCCTCAACGGCGGAAAGCACGCCGATAATTCGACCGACCTGCAAGAATTCATGATCGTCCCTGTCGGAGCGCCCTCCTTCAAAGAGGCGCTCCGCTACGGAGCAGAGACCTTCCACGCGCTCAAAAAGATCCTCTCGGCGAAGAAGCTCAACACGTCGGTCGGCGACGAAGGAGGCTATGCCCCCTCCCTCCCTAATAACGAGGCAGCGATAGAGACCATCATCGAAGCGATAAAGAAGGCCGGATTCACCCCAGGCATCGATATCGCCATCGCGATCGACGCTGCGGCAACTGAAGTATACGAGGGCGGCAAATATAATCTCAAAACCGAGAAAAGGACCCTCACATCGAAAGAGATGGTCGAGTTCTATGCCGATTGGTGCAAGAAGTACCCTATCGTCTCTATCGAAGACGGATTGGCCGAAGACGACTGGGCAGGCTACGAGCTTTTGACCAAGAAACTCGGCGGCAAAGTCCAGATCATGGGCGACGACCTCTTCGTCACGAACGTCGAGAGGCTCGCGAAGGGCATAAAGCAGAACGTCGGCAACTCCATCCTCATAAAGCTCAATCAGATCGGCACCGTGACCGAGACCATCGAAGCGATAAAGATGGCGAAGAAGGCCGGCTACACGTCGATCATCTCCCACCGATCAGGCGAGACCGAGGACACGACGATCGCGGATTTCGTCGTCGGCCTCTCTACCGGCCAGATAAAGACGGGCTCCGCGTCGCGAACGGACAGGGTCGCAAAATACAACCAGCTCCTGCGCATCGAGGAAGCCCTCGGCGATAAGGCGCTCTACCCCGGAAAGGACGCGTTTAAAGCCTAAGGAAAAGCCGCCGTGCGCGCACGGCGGCTTTTCTGTACAATTGAGCCTCAAAACATATGAACACATTCAAACAAGCAGCCCTCATCGTCCTCGACGGCTGGGGCCACCGCGAAGACGCATCCCACAACGCCATCGCTCAGGCAAAGACTCCCTTCTTCGACAAGATATGGAGCGAGTATCCTCACGCCCTTCTCGAAGCCTCTGGTCTCGAAGTCGGTTTACCTGAAGGTCAGATGGGAAACAGCGAGATAGGACATACGACCATAGGCGCCGGAGCCGTCATCGATACCGACCTCGTGCGCATCGCGAAATCGATCAAGGACGGAGAGTTCGGCAAGATACCCGCGCTGGTCCGGCTCTTCGAGCACGTAAAGAAGAACGGCTCGACCCTCCACGCCAAAGGCCTCCTCGGCACGGGCGGCGTACATGCCCATCAGGACCATCTCGTCGCTTTCGTGAAGGCGGCCAAGGAAGCGGGTATCCGCCAGGTCGCCATCCACGTCTACACCGACGGCCGCGATACCCCGCCCCAATCGTCCGCGCAGTTCTTGCGCGACCTCGAAAGCGACCTCGAGAAGATAGGCGTCGGATTCATAGCGACCGCCACCGGCAGATTCTACGCCATGGACCGCGACAACAACTGGGACCGCGTAAAGCGGGCCGAAGAAGCGCTTTTTGAGTGCAAAGGAAAGGTCTGTAGCCCGGGAGAGGTCCCTTCCGAGGCGATCTCCCGCCTCCATGCCCAAGGCGTCCTCGACGAGCATCTCGAACCCGTGATCTTCCTCGACAAAGAGGGCCGCTCCTATCCTATAAAGGCGGGTGACGGCGTGTTCTTCTTCAATTTCCGCGCCGACCGCGCGCGCATGATATCGAAGAGGATGGTCGAACGGGCCGCTACGGAGAATATCGCCTTCGTCACTCTTACGGAATACGACAGAGCCTTCGGCTGCGACGTCGCTTTCCCTCCTCGCGTCATAGACACGACCCTAGCAAAGGAGGTCTCGGCCGCAGGGATGACCCAAGCCCATATCGCCGAGACGGAGAAATTCCCCCACGCGACGTATTTCCTCAACGGCGGAGTCGAAAAGCCCTACCCCGGCGAAAAGCACATCCTCCTCGCGTCGAGAAAGGACGTAAAGACGCACGACCAGGCGCCCGAGATGCGCGCCGAAGCGATCGCGGATAAGGCTATCGAAGAGATAGAGTCCGGTACCAACTTCATATTCATAAACTTCGCGAACCCCGACATGGTGGGCCACACGGCGAACGTTCCAGCTATCGTAAAGGCCGTCGAGACCGTCGACAGAGAGCTCGAGCGGATCCTCGAAGCCCTCGAGAAGCGCGGAGGCGTCGCCTTCGTCACCGCTGATCACGGCAACGCCGAAGTGAACGTCGATCCAGAGACGGGAGAGAAGCATACCGCCCATACGACGAACCCTGTCCCTGCGGTGGTGACGGCCAAAGGCCTATCGCTCTCCTCCGGCGGGCTCTCCGACATCGCCCCTACGATCCTCGCCCTCCTCGGCATACAAAAGCCATCGGGCATGACAGGGAAAGTGTTGGTGAAGTAGTTTTGTTTTAGCAGAAGCTTGCCTTCACCATGTTCCCTACAGGAGGTTTTAGTCCTTTCCTTTGTCGGACAATGGACGGAGGGTTGAGAGAGGAAAGCCCCGTTTTGGCTTCGCCAAAACGGGGCCAATCTCAGCCATTTCAAACACCTCAACCGGTTGAGGTGTTTGAACTTCCTCCTTCTTCTCT
>JACRJQ010000002.1 GCA_016215405.1 Candidatus Tayloriibacteriota bacterium | reverse complement strand
GCGCTCGCTTAAGCGAGCGCCGCTTCGGCATACGTCTCTCCGGGAAAGCCTTCGGGGTTCGTGAACGACTTCGCCGGCATCTTCGAAGAGGCGCAGAGGAGCTCTCTCGAGTCGAAGCTCGATAGCTTCGAGAAGGAATCGGGCGCGGAGATATCCGTCGTCACCGTGCCTTCGCTCGATGATGAGACGATCGAGAGCTATGCGGTCAAGCTCTTCGAGGAATGGGGTATAGGCAAGGAGAAGGAGGACAACGGCCTTCTCCTTCTCGTCGCGCCGAACGAAAGGGAGGTGAGGATCGAGGTGGGCTACGGGCTCGAGCCTGTGGTGACCGACGTGGCCTCATTCCTCATAATAGACGAGATCATCGTCCCAGAATTTAGGGCCGGCGACTATTTCGCGGGGGTGGACAAGGCTGCCGACCAGATAATAGGCCTCGTGAAGAACGATCCAGAGGCTCTGGGATTCGTCGAATCCAGGATGTCTCGCGGAGGACCCGACCTCTCGTCTTTCTTCGGTATCGCGCTCGTCCTCGTCCTTAACCTCATTCCTGTCATTATCTACAGCAAATCCTGGTGGCTCGGAGGGGTATTGGGCTTCGTCCTGGGATTCGTCATGTTCGCGTCCGTCGTGCCAGCAGCCATACTCGCCCTCGTCGGTCTCGTTCTCGACTACCTCCTCTCCAAGAAATTCGGGGGCAAGCGCCCTCCCGGAGGAGGACGCCACGGCGGCGTATGGTTCGGAGGATTGGGAGGCGGCAGAGGATCCGGCGGGGGCTTTGGCGGATTCGGCGGTGGGATGTCAGGCGGCGGAGGCTCCTCGGGGCGATGGTAGCCTCTAGGGGAAACAGGTGTCAGACGAATCCTCAAATCGCCTTCTAGGGCGATTTTTGCTAGACGAACGGGAATACGAAGAGCGCGAGGGCGAGGAAGATGGCGGTGATGACCGCGAACGCGCTGATGGTCTTCAGGAGGAGCTTCGCCGCCTCTTCTTTCTTGCCTTCGATAAGGAGCATGACCGGCTGATAGAAGAATAGATACGCCATCGTTGCGGCTGAGAGGACGAGAAGGGCGAGCATTCCCATCGGAGCGAACAGATTATCCTCGGTCGGTATGTCGATCAAGGCTACGAGGTTTCCGCCCAAGACGATGAGCGATATGTACCCCGCGGCGAGCAGGGCGTTATAGATGGGTTTTTTGGTCATGCTGCATATAATACCCGAACCAGGGAGAAAGTTACTCGCGCGCTGGGAAAAGCATTTGGAGAAAATCGCATAATCGAGTATAAATTAAGTCTCACGGAGGCGTCGCATAGTGGTCTAGTGCGCGACCCTGGAAAGGTCGTATATCCGCAAGGGTATCGAGAGTTCGAATCTCTCCGCCTCCGCAAATCAATCGCCGAAAGGCGATTTTGATTTGCGGAGGCGAGCAGGCGTGGTACGCCTGCGTGAGAGATTCGAAGCCCGATTGAGTCGCGTACTCGCGCCAATCGGGGTACTGGTCCTGTAGGGACCGAAACTCTCTCCGCCTCCATCGACAGGCTATAATAGCCGTATGAGAATATTCAAAAGCAAAGAGATGGGCTGGGGGGATATGGGCCTTATAAAGCTCTCGGTTCTCGCGATAGGCGCTGCTGCCGGCTCTTATTGGTCGGAGGCTATCCTTCCTTACGCTACATGGTTCGTCGTCGTGGGCGTCATCCTCGCGTTGATCGCGGCGGCGCGCTGGATTCGAGACTAATCCCGCCATGTCCGTGAACGGAAACAAAAAAGGCCTTTTCGCGCGACTCCTCGACCTCTCGATGTCATTCATGGACCGAGAGCGCGCATCGATAGTCTCGGAGGCGAAGGGGGTCGTCCTAGAGATCGGCTTCGGCTCCGGCAGGAACGTCCCATTTTATAGCGGCGTCGAAAAGATCTACGCGCTCGAACCGTCGGACTCCCTTTACGGCATAGCCGAAGAGAGGATAGGAGCGTCAGAGATCCCGGTCGAGCGCATCGCTTCCGGAGCGGAGAGCGTCCCTCTTCCTGACTCTTCGGTCGATACGGTCCTGTCCACATGGACCCTTTGCACCATCCCAGGCGTCGCTTCCGCGCTCTCCGAGGTCCTCAGGGTGCTAAAGCCCGGCGGGAGATTCCTTTTCATCGAGCACGGAAAGTCGTCGAGCCGGCGCGTCGCTCTCGTCCAGGCAGCGCTTAATCCGCTCTGGAAGAGGTGCGCCGGAGGCTGCAACCTCGACCGAGACATCGAGGCGTTGGTGCGCGGAGCGGGATTCGGCAGAGTCGAGCTCGAAAAGTCTCCTCGCAAGGGAAGGCCTTTGGCGTTTTCCTATAAAGGAACCGCCTTTAAAGCCCCAGTGCCATAACGCTTCGATGTTTGTATAATGTCCGTATTACGAAATTTCGCATACGCGCATGAACCCTAAAGACATTTTTACCGAAAGAAACATAATTTACGCGGCGGCGGCAGTCGTCGTCATCCTCCTTATCGTCCTTATGTCTTCGAGTTCAGGGAAACCGGCTTCTAAGGGAGAGCGTCCCGTAGACGAGGCTATAAAGGAGGTCGACCTCGTGTCCGTCGAGACCTGGGGACCGTATGTCCCGCCGGTAGAGATAGACGGCGTGACGTTCAAGCTCGCTTCATATAAGAACTCTCCTATGGCAGAAGGAGAGGATTACACGCTCTCGTTTAGCGGAGCGTCCCTAAGCGCCAAGTTCTGCAATCAAATGTCAGGAACGTTCGTCCTGTTGGACGGCGTCATAAGGTCAGACCTCGCGTCCACGAAGATGTTCTGCGGCGCTCCCGCGGGCCTCATGTCCATGGAAGCGAGCTTCGGATCCATGCTTAGCGCAGGAGCGTCGTTCTACGTCGAAGGAGACGTCCTCACCATCAGGGGGCCGGAAGGAGAGAAATTCGCTTTCAAGGCGCTCTCTCGATAGGGAAGTCCTTCGCCAAGGCCCGGGCCTCGCCTGGGCTTTTTGCTATAATCTCTCTATGAGGAATTCGACTCTTTTGTTTCTAGTGAAGAGCGAGGATGGGAAGGTCGGCGAGATATGCCTCGCTATGAAAAAGCGCGGATTCGGCGCGGGCAGATGGAACGGGGCGGGAGGAAAAGCGAACGAGGGCGAGACGGTAGAGGCGGCGGCCCTGCGCGAGACCGAAGAGGAGATCGGGGTGAGGCCTAAATCGATATCGAAGGTCGCCGAGCTCCATTTCACGTTCGCGAACAAGCCGGAATGGGACCAGGTCGTCCACGCGTATCTCTGCTTTTCATGGGAGGGAGAGCCGGTCGAGAGCGAGGAGATGGCACCCAGATGGTTTAAGACGGGAGAGATACCCTATAAGGAGATGTGGCCGGATGACGTCTATTGGCTCCCCAAGGTGATCTCGGGAAAGCTCATCCGCAAAGCCGAATTCGAGTTCGGCGAGGGCGATATCATCCTCCGGCAGGACGTAGAAGAAGTCGGGGCGCCGTAGCTTCGAGCGGCTTGGATAAAGCCTTTGGCGCAGGGTATACTTCCTCCTATGTCAGAAGGAGCGTATTACAACCTTCCCCAGGGCGTATATCTCAATATGGGAAAGAGGGCGTTCTGGCTCTTTCTCTACGAGAGGCTCTCTATCGCTATGGGATTCCTCGTCCTCGCCGTTCTTTTGTCTTTCGCCCGCAATCTCTCGGTCGTTCCCGTCGAGATGAGGAAGACCGTCGCCCTCTTCGGCCTCGGGTGCTGGACCCTTTTCTTCCTCACAGGCCTTTTCGCCGTAATATCGACGCGGCTCATACACAAGAATAGGACGTTCTGCCTGGCGGAAGACGCGTTCAAGATGAGGCACGGCGTATTCACGACGGTCGAGATCGCCATCCCGTATCGGCAGATACACAACGTGGACATAGAGAGGACGCTCGAGCAGAGGATACTCGGCGTTTCGAAGCTCGTCGTGACCACTGCGGCGACGGACAACCCTTCGACATCGAGGAACGAGTCCGGATGCATCATAGAGGCGATAGATAAAGGGCTCGCTTCGAATCTCCAAGCCGAGCTCTTGCGCCGGGCGGATATCCAAAAGACTTTTATAAAACCGATCTAATGCAAGCCGTCTACCACGCATTCCTCTCATATTCTTACGCCTTCGACGTCGAGCTTTTAAGCCTCGTGCAATCGATAGGCCCTTCCTGGCTATCGGTCGCCAAGTTCCTCTCTCACGGCGTGGGCTCTTATCCGATCATGGTGGCTGCATTCTTCGTCGCCCTCCTCCTTATCGACAAGTGGCGCGTCGCGCTCGAGATCCTAGTCATCGCGGCCGTCTCCTTCGCGATCCTTCTGTCCGCAAAATATTATTTCCATATAGAGAGGCCGTACGTGATCGATTCGGCAGTCATCGCCTATGACAACGACGACGGGTTCGCCCTTCCTTCGGGTCACGCGCTCATGTCTATGGTCGTCCTCGGCTGGGTGGCCCATAGGCATCCGAAGAGCCGCGTCCTTATGTGGGGAAGCATCGCTCTCATACTTCTCGTAGGGCTGTCTCGTATATATCTAGGGGTCCACTATCCTTCTCAAGTCCTCGCGGGATGGGTCTTCGGCATCCTCATACTCTATCTCTTCTATGTGATAGACAGGCGCCTTTGGTCGCCGTTTCAGAAGAATCTCAGATAAAACTATGGAATTCATACGCGGCAATAGGGAGCTCGCCGTCCGTACTCTGGCGGATAGGCTCGTCTTCGAGCTCATCCACGGGAAAAAGGTCCTCTGGGCCCTTCCGGGAGGCTCTAACATAGCGCTCGCCGCGGCGGCTTTCGCCATCCTGCGCGAGAAGACTCCGAAAGAGCTCGCGAACCTCTCGGTCGTCCTCGGCGACGAGAGGTACGGCGAGCCGGGCCATGAAGATTCGAACTGGAGACAGCTCTCCGAGGCGGGATTCGATCTCTCGGTCGTCCGAGGAACCCCTGTCCTTTGCGGGCTCTCGCTCGAAGAGACCGTCGAGAGATACGAGAGCGAATATAAGCGGCTCTGCAAAGATTCCGATATCGTTATCGGCCAGTTCGGCATAGGCGCCGACAGCCATATCGCCGGAGTATTGCCAGGCTCGGTAGCCGTAGGCTCCGAGAGGCTCGTCGAAGCATACGAGGCGTCGCGGTATACGCGGATCACCCTCACCCTCAAAGCGATACGAAAGATGGATGCGGCGTACGCGTTCGTGTTCGGAGAATCGAAAAAGGAGGCGGTCGCCGGTCTCAGGCGGGAAGGGCAGGACGTAAGCGAAAGCCCTGCTTCGGCCCTTCGAGAGCTCAAAGAGGCGTTTCTCATAAGCGATCAGGTAGAATAGTTTCGCTCTCCTGCTTTCTCGGGATACCCGAGAGGCAGGCCTCGCTCAGAGGAGAGCTGGTCCGCGGACATTAAGGGGAGAGAAAGCACCGATTCGCCAAGCGAATCGGTGCTTTCTTGAGCCGTTCTAAACACCTCAACCGGTTGAGGTGTTAGGGGCGGCTTAACTACGGGCTAGATCTTCTTCGGCTTGTAATCGGCGGGAGCCTTGGCGAGCCACTCCGCGAGCTTCTCTTTCGAGAGGAGGCCTCGCTGCGCGCCCACATCTTGAACGACGGAGGCCGAGTTTATAGGCGCCCATCTGAGAGCCTCATCGAGGCTCTTTCCCAGCGCGAGAGCGACCGTGAAGGTCGAGGCGAACGCGTCGCCAGCGCCCGTCCTCTCGTAGGCTGGCTTCGGGTCGGGATAGACGGGCATGAAGAACGCATCCGCGCCGTCGTAGGCGTAGGCGCCGTTCGGGCCGTCGGTGACGACGACGATCTTCGGTCCCAAGCCTCGGACCATCTCCATGAGCCTCTTCGGATCCGATTCCTCGGTCTTGAGTATCCTCTGGGCCTCTTCCTTGTTGCAGAAGAAGACGTCCGCTCTCGCGTAGATCGCTTTGAGCTTTTCGACGCCGAGAGACATCTGGAACGTACCCGGCTGGAAGGCGAGCTTCACGCCGGGGTGCTTCTCGAGGTATCCGGCTATCTCGGCGTGGTAGCCTTCCGAATTTCCGCCGAGGGAAGAGAGGTATATCCACTTGGGCTCAGGGAATCGAGGGAGCTTTCGAGGGTAGTCCTGATGCTTTACGAGTATCGTCCTTTCCGAGTCGTACCAGAGGACGTAATGATAGTTCGTCGGCATCCCTTTGTGCGCCGTGACGTATTTAGACCCCACCTTGTCCCTCTTGAGCGAATCGAGGCATTCCTTTCCGTAGATGTCGTTTCCCAGGTCCGAAACGAGGGCGGAAGAGAGCCCGAGCCTCGAAGCCGATACGGCGGCGTTCGCGCTATTGCCTACGGCCGCGATGACGTCGACCGACTCGAACGGTATCTTGTCGGCGAATTTCACGCAGAGCTCTCGCGCGCGGTGGTCTATGCAGTCGGTGACGTGGGCGTCTTTTAATTTTATGAACGCGTCGGTCACGATATCCCCGATGGCGAGAAAGTCTATTTGTTTTGAGAACATAGGGATATTTTAGCAAAAAACAATGGTAACATATCCTCATGTTCAATTTTTTCAGAAAGTCGGGCCCGAAGAGCCTCAAATGGCATGTATCCGACGCTCTCAAGAGAAAGGTGGCGATCGGGCATTTCAATATCTCCAACATCGACGGATTCTGGGCAGTCGTCAACGCGTCGAAAAAGATCGGCGTGCCGGTCATCATCGGGGTCTCTGAAGGGGAGAGGGATTTCGTAGGAGTGGCGCAGGTCAGGTCGCTCGTCGATTCCGTGAAGGCGGAAGGCGCCCCTGTGTTCCTTAACGCGGACCATACCTATTCCTTCGAGAGGGTAAAGGAAGTCGTGGACGCGGGCTACGACTCGGTCATCTTCGACGGGACCGAGCGCTCGTTCGAGGATAACGTCGCCCTCACCAAAAAATGCGTGCGATACGCCAAGGCGAAAGACAAGAACATCCTCGTCGAGGCCGAGATAGGCTTCATCGGAAAATCTTCGAAGGTGCTCGAGGGCATACCGGAGGGCGTAAGGATAGGGGAAGAGTTCCTCACGAAGCCCGAAGAGGCGCTCCGGTTCGTGAAAGAGACCGGCGTCGACATGCTCGCGCCAGCGGTAGGCAATATCCACGGCATGCTCAAAGGAGGCGTGGATCCTGCGCTTAATATAAAGCGCATAAAAGACATCTCGGATGCGGTGAAGATACCCCTTGTCCTCCATGGGGGATCGGGGAATTCCGCAGAGGACTTCAAGGCTGCCATAGACGCCGGCGTCGCTATCATCCATGTGAATACGGAGCTCCGTGTCGCATACAAGAACGCGCTCGAAGCGACCCTAAGGAACAGCCCGGGAGAGGTCGCTCCGTATAAGCTCGAGAAGCCTGTGGTGGAGGCGATACAGAAGGTCGTGGAGGAGAAGCTTATGATTTTCAATAAGCTCTAATCCTCTCCCGCCGTAACGAGGCGAAACCTCGGTAAAGGGGGCAAGAAAAGGCCGCGCGAAGCGCGGCCTTTTCTATCCGTCGTTATGGTCCCATCCTGTCGTCCGCGCTGGTGGTTCCTGTCGCATCGTCTGTTCCGTCATCGTCCGTAGCCGAAGCGCCGGCATTGGTCGTCGTACCCGATGGGCCAGAGGCGCTCGCCGCGCTCGCTGGCGCTCTCACGCTCATATCGACCGCGTTCGGATACCAGACGCCGTTAAACCAGGCGCCTGGATTCGTCGCGGAGAATACTCCGGTCATCTCCATGTCCGGTCCGCCGGTGCCGGCATCCGCGCTTCCGGCGACGAGGTCGGAGCTCTCGCCTCCGCCTATGCCTGACCCTTCTGCGCCGCCGGAAACGTCGCCCATCCAATCATTCCTGACGAAATGCATGGCCATGGCGCTTCTCGTCATCGGACCGAAGTATCCGGTCGCCGGCACGCCGATGGCGGACTGGTAGCGGGCCACCGCGTCACGGGTCATCGGCCCATAATAGCCGGTCGGCCCGCCTATGCCGGTGAGGTCCAGGAATCCGAGCTCGGCTAAGAACCCTTGAAGGGTCGCTACTTCGCCTCCCGTCATTCCGACAGCAAGGTCGGCAGAGGAGAGGAGCATGATATCGGCTGCGCCCGGAGCGAATGCCGGCCCGCCGCTTCTAGGAGAAGCCGTCCCTGTAACGTCTGCCGCCGCGCTAGCCGCTCCTTGGGTCTCTCCCGAGGCCGTGCCGGCGGACGTCGACCCGTCTGATGTAGATGCGTCAGCCGCGCCGCCGGAGCCTAGGTTCATCCTGCTGCTCCCATACTGGCTGTCGGTCTGAGCCTCTGCGGATCCCGATCCGAGAGCGAAGGCGAACGCCATCCCCAAAATTCCGGCCGCCGCCTTCCATAATTTTCGTTTTCTCATAGTGGTGTTCATCAATGTTGTAATGATCGTCGTAACGCTCGCCTCGGCCGGTACCTTGGATCCTCTGTTCGTGCCGAGATGCCCGGAAGAGGCCGGGGCCGCCCTCGCAGGAGCTCGCCCTTATTGTTCCTTACGAATAGCGGGGTCGAATAGTTTACGTATGTCTCTCTGATATAATTGCGGGCATGAACCTAGCACAAGAGATAAAGGCGCTCATCGGCGGAGATACGGACGATTCCCCTGAAGTCCTCAAGAAATTCAGCCGCGACGCGAGCCTCTTCGAGGTCATGCCTAAGATCGTGGTCTTCCCGAAGGACGCCCAGGACATAAAGGCGGTGGTCAAATGGGTCTCTGAGAACAAGAAGAACGATCCGTCTCTCTCTATAACCGCGCGGGCGGCAGGGACGGACATGTCGGGAGCCGCCGTAGGCGAGTCCATAATCCTCGACACGACGAGGTATATGCACGGCGTACTCTCTCTTTCCGAAACCGAAGCGACGGTCTTGCCGGGGACGTTCTATCGCGACTTCGAGGTCGAGACCCTCAAGAAGGGCGCTATACTCCCGTGCTATACCGCTTCTAAGAACCTTAACGCGCTCGGCGGCATGGTGGGGAACAACTGCGCAGGCGAAAAGACGCTCAAATACGGAAAGATGGAGAATTACGTGCGCTCCTTGAAGATCGTGCTCCGCGACGGCAACGAGTACGCGGTGAGGCCTCTCTCGAAGCCGGAGCTCGAGGGAAAGATGGCGCAAAGGAACGTCGAGGGGGAGATGTATCGCTCGCTCTACGACCTCATCATAAAGAACGAGGATAAGATACAGGCGGCTAAGCCGAGGGTCTCGAAGAATTCCGCCGGCTACTATCTCTGGAACGTCTGGGACGGCAAGACCTTCGATCTCTGCAAGCTCATCGTCGGCTCGCAGGGCACGTTCGGCATCGTGACCGAGATAACGGTGCGCCTTGTCCCGGTAAAGAAGCTCTCCAAGCTCTTCGTCGTCTTTATGCCTACCCTCGACAGGCTCGGCGACATCGTGAACGATATCTTGCCGTTCGGTCCCGAGAGCCTCGAATCCTACGACGACTCGACCATGGACCTCGCGGTGAAGTTCATGCCGGACATGATGAAGAACATGAAGCCGTGGAACTTCATGCGCCTCGCCGCGAGATTCTTGCCCGAGGCATGGATGGCTCTTACCGGCGGGATGCCGAAGCTCGTCCTTCTCGTCGAGTTCTCCGGCGACGACGAGGCGGAGATAGATTCGACGATAGGGAAGCTCGAAGAGAAGATCCGGCCATACGGGTTCAAGATGCGCCGCGCCAAGAGCGAGGCCGACTCGGAGAAGTACTGGATCATCCGCCGCGAGAGCTTCAACCTCCTTCGAAAGCACGTGACCGGAAGGCGTACAGCGCCATTCGTAGATGACGTAGTCGTGCGGCCCGAATCGATGCCGGAATTCCTGCCGAAGATGCGAAAGATACTCGACGACTACAAGCTCTGGTACACCATCGCGGGCCATGCCGGAAACGGGAACTTCCATATCATCCCCCTTATGGATATGACGGACCCTTCGAACGCCAGGGCCATCGCCGAGGTATCGGACAAGATATACGACCTCGTCGTGTCGTATAAAGGATCGATAACCGCAGAGCACAATGACGGCATCGTGAGGACCCCGTATCTCGAAAAGATGTACGGTCCGGAGATCGTGGAGCTTTTTAGGAGGACTAAGGATATATTCGACCCCGCCAATATCTTCAATCCGGGAAAGAAGGTGGGGGGCACCAAGGAATATATGATGTCGCGGCTCGTGAGGTCATGATATAATCGCGAAAGCAGGTTATGTCGGTCCTGTCTTTTAATCTAGCCATAAAACCATGCCAGTAGAATTCGAAGAGAATAAATTCGCCCCGAGGAATTTCGGCGGATCGGCGACGCCGAAGCTCGCCGCATGGCTCATGAAAAAGGGCCTCGCGAAGAACGAAGAAGGCGCCAACAAGCTCCAGATAATAGCCGCGGTCGTCTTCTTCGCCCTCTCCCTTTTCTTCTTTCTCAGCTAGGAAAAACGCCCGAAAGGGCGCTTTTTCCTAATCGTTTTGACTTTTACCGCCTTTTGTATATACTTGGAAACCTATGTGTCCTGCGAAAGAACGCGGGATTACCTAGCTAAAAATTAACCTTAACCGGGATGGCAATCACCCTCAAAGTAGAGAAAAGAGACGTCAACGCCGACGTCGACGCGATCCGCAAGGCGGGAAAGATCCCTGCGGTCTATTACGGCAAGAAGGAGGCTTCGACCCCTATCTCTGTCGTCTATAACGACTTCGTGAAGGCGTACAAGTCCGCCGGCGAATCTACCGTGGTCATCCTCCAGGGCGAAGGAGTCGATGTCGAGTCGCTCATCCATGAGATGGTGCTTCACCCGGTCACCGGCAAGCCCCTTCACGCCGATTTCTACGTCTTCGAGAAGGGCAAGAAGATCAAAGTCGACGTCCCTCTCGAATTCGCAGGCGTGGCGCCAGCGATCAAAGAGCTCGGAGGAACCCTCATCAAGGTGCTTCACGAGATCGAGGTCGAAGCGCTTCCTAAGGACCTTCCTCACAAGATCGAAGTCGACATCTCAACTCTCGTCGATTTCAAGTCTTCGATCAAAGCGTCCGAGATCAAGCTCCCTCACGGAGTAGAGCTCGCGACGAAGGGCGACGATATCGTCGCGTCGGTCGCAGAGCCAAAGGCGGAAGAGGAAGAGCCGACAGCTCCTATCGACCTCTCGGCTATCGAAGTCGAGAAGAAGGGTAAGGAAGCGAAGGAGGGCGAAGCGGGCGCAGAAGGAGAGGCTCCAGCGAAAGAAGCCAAGAAATAAGGCAAATAACCGGCGAAGGCCGGTTTTTGCTATAATGGATGCCTCCATGCATCGAAACGCCATCATCTCCGCTCTCATCCTCGGGTATCTGCTTTTCCCGTCGCCCTCTTTCGCCGCGACGGACCCTATCGCCGCCTTCTGTTCGAGCGCTCAGGCTCAGGCGGACCAGGAGGCGAAAAGACAATGCGAGGACTATGCGCGCTCCGTCGCCGACAGCCAGGCGAAGAAGAGCGAGAAGGACGAAGCGCAGGCGGCTATCGATAAGATAAACGCCGAGATACGGGTCGCCGAGCAGAAGATAAAGCTCCAGAACACCATCATCAATAGGCTCTCAAGCGACATCGGGGCGAAGACCAAGGTGGTCTCGGCTCTCGAAGGCAAGATAGACAGGAATACGGGCTCGATACGCAGCGTCATACAGAAGGTGAACGTGAAGGACTCCGTCTCGCTCCCTGAGATAATGCTTAGCGGCGGCACGTTCTCGGATTTCTACACTCAAGCCGACCAATACGTCTCCCTCAACAAAGAGCTCACCGCGCTCCTCGACGAGGTAAGGAGCCAGAAGGACGAGGTTCAATCAGAGAAGGAAGAGCTCGAAGACCGCAAAGACAGGGAATTCGACGCGAAGCAGGCTATCGAAGCGGAGAAACGGCTTATCGAGCGCAAGAAGACCGAGAAGAACGCCATACTCGCCCTCAAGACGAGCGAGTATAACGTCGCGCAGAAGATCCTCACGGACCAAAAGCAGAAAGTGGCTCAGATCAGGGCCCGCCTCTTCAAATTCCAGGATGGCGAAGGGATACCTTTCGGCAACGCCTACGACTACGCGGTGAAGGCCGGCAAGGTCACCGGCGTCCGCCCGGCGTTCGTCCTGGGGATCCTCATGCAGGAGTCGAGCTACGATTCTTCCGACTCGAGCTTCGGCAAGAACGTGGGCCAATGCTTCGTCCGCGATCGCTCCACGGGCGAGGGAGTGAGCGCCTCGACGGGAGCGGCGAGGATCCGCGTCATGAACCCGACCAGAGACCTCCCTGTATTCATGGACATCGTAGGAAATCTCGGCTTCGACTGGACCAACACCCGCGTCTCTTGCTGGATAACGGCATACAGCGGAGGCAAGCCGTTCGGCTGGGGAGGGGCGATGGGCCCTGCGCAGTTCATACCCTCGACGTGGCAGCTCTATCAGAAGAGGATAGCGAAGGGTCTCGGCATCTCAGTCGAAGAGACCAATCCCTGGAATCCGGAGCACGCCATAATGGCCGCTTCGTACTATCTCGGCGATCTCGGAGCGGGCCTTCAGACCTATTCGGCCGAGAAGAACGCGGCCTGCCAATACTATTCCGGAAGGAAGTGCGCGTCGTCTACGGCGGGCAATACCTACGGAACCAGCGTCATGAAGTGGGTGACGAAGGTCCAAGAGGAAATGATCGACCCTATCTTGGGAAGGTAATGGGGACATATTAACGATGAAGAGAAAAAGCGCTTTCACCCTCATAGAGCTCCTCGTCGTCGTATCGATAATCTCTCTTTTGTCGTCGATAGTCCTCGCGAGCCTCAATTCGGCGCGCGACAAGGCGCGTCAGGGATCGGCGAGGTCTTTCGCAGCGCAGGCCGACAGGGTCGCAGGCGAGCTCGCGATAGCGTATTGGGATTTCGACGAATGTGCCGGGACTTCGGTCGCAGACAGGTCGAATAACGGCTATACGGGAACGCTTTCGAATGCGTCTATGTGGTCTGCGGCCGTCCCGTTCGGGTCCGGCTGCGCCGCGCTCTTCGACGGAGTGGACGATTTCGTGGACACATCGTATACGGCGCGCGACCAGTCGGCGTGGACTATGAGCGCGTGGGTCTATGACACGAAGGCAAACAGCGGCTATAGGGCGATCGTCCAGACGAACGTCGCCTCCGACGACGCGCTCTATATCTATCCCAACAACTCCTTGGGCTTCTGGCCGTGCGGGTCGACCGCGTCTAACTCCTTCCCTTCGAATCAGTGGGTCCATGTCGCCGCGACCTACGATTCTTCGATCGGATTCAAGTACTATCTAAACGGCGTCCAGGTGGGCACCGGCGGAGTCTGCGCGGACGCCATGGATTGGGATTTTCTGCGCATCGGGGCCCATAGCGCCGGGGACGGCGAGAGGTGGCAAGGCCGGATGGACAGCGTCCATATATTCGGCAAGACGCTCGTCGCGAGCGATATCGAGGAGATCTACGCTCAGGAGAAGCCGAGGTTCGAAAAGCTGGCGAACGGCTACTAGGTTGCATTTTTAAGCCCTTTCGGATATAGTGTCAATCTCATGAAAAAGGAACTTCACCCAAAGAACTACCGCTTGGTAATCTTCCGCGACAACTCGTCGAAGGCTCGATTCCTCATAAATTCGACCGTCGCGACCAAGGAGACCGACAAGTGGGAGGACGGAAAGGAATACCCTCTCTATCAGATCGAGATCTCGTCGGCTTCGCATCCGTTCTATACGGGCAACGAGACCGTCATCGACACCGCAGGCCGTGTCGAGAAGTTCAAGGCTCGCCAGGCGAAGAAGAAGGCGTAGCGAAGGTGGTCTAAAGGGAAAGCATAGTCCGTCCGGGCTATGCTTTTCTCTTTGAGGCAAAGGCGATACTCTAGAACCAATGGATATAGCGAAATACAAGAAGAATCACAAGACATCTTACCTCGCGGAGATGTATGAGAAGCTCGAGAAAGAAGAGTCTGATTTGAAGGCGCTCATGCAATCCGACGCATCGATGGCCGAGCTCGGTCAGGCGGACCTCGAGAATATCGCCGCCCAGAAGAAAGACATCGAGAAGCAGGTCGAGGCGATAGAGGCTGCCGATAAAGCAGAGGAGGAGTTCCCGAACGAGCTCATCATGGAGATCCGTGCCGGAGCGGGAGGCGACGAGGCGGCTCTTTTCGCGGAGGAGCTCGCCACCATGTATCGAATGTATGCTCAGAGCCAGGGCTGGCAGGTATCGTACCTCGATGAGTCTAAAGCGGACGTCGGGGGATATAAGGAAGTGTCCATGGAGATCCACGGCCGCGAGGTGTACAAGAAGCTCCGCTATGAAACGGGCGTCCACCGCGTACAGCGCGTGCCCGCGACCGAGAAAATGGGTCGCGTCCATACCTCGACCGTCTCTATCGCCATACTGCCTATACGAAAGCATACCAACGTCGAGATAAATCCAGCCGATATCGAGCTCGAATTCTCGCGCGCGGGCGGCAAGGGGGGGCAGAACGTCAACAAGGTCGAGACCGCCGTGCGCCTTTTCCACAAGCCGACGGGCCTCGCTGTCCGCGTCACGGCAGAGCGCAGCCAGCTGAAGAACCGCGAGAAGGCGATGATGATGCTCACCGCGATGCTCCAGGAGAAGAAGGACAGCGAAGAGGCCGCGAAGTTCGCCGCGAACAAGAAGGGGCAGCTCGGCACTGGAAACCGCTCCGAGAAGATACGCACCTATAATTTCCCCCAAGACCGCATCACGGACCACAGGATCCGCGAGAATTGGCACAATATAGAGACTATCCTTTCAGGCGAGAAGATAGGCGATATCATCGATACTTTGGCGAACTGGAAGGGAGAGGTGGCCGAAGGAGGCGCGGACGACGACGAATAGGCCATTCTTGCCTTTTGACGGCCTATCTGTTAGACTTTCGAAACGTTTTAAAAACACCCCACAGGGATTAAAAGCACAATGCCAACCGCAAAAAACAAGGATTCCATCATAGAGGCGATGTTCAAGGTAGGGGCCCATTTCGGCCTCCTGAAGTCGCGCCGACACCCTTCCACCAAAGGCTTCGTATTCGGCGTAAAGAACAACATCGAGATCTTCGACCTCGAAAAGACGCATGAGGAGCTCGAGAAGGCCAAGGCGTTCGTTGCCTCGGTCGCCGCATCCGGCAAGCAAGCTCTCTTCGTCGGAGGCAAGAGCGAGGTCATCGAAGCGGTAAAGGCTGCCGCGAACAAGGCAGGCCAGCCAATGGTCGCCGGACGATGGATCGGCGGCACCCTTACGAACTTCGTCCAGATCCGAAAGCGCATAGAGAAGTACGAGAACCGCCTCAAGGAGAAGGAGAAGGGAGACCTCGCGAAATACACCAAGAAGGAGAGGCTCCTCATCGACCGAGAGATCGCAAAGCTCGAGCTCATGTTCGGCGGCGTCGTATCGATGCGCGAGAAGCCGGGCGTTCTCATCGTCGTAGACCCTAAGAAGGAGTTCATCGCCGTAGAGGAGGCTCGCCAGACCGGCGTCCCTGTAGTGGCTATCGCCTCGTCCGACTGCGACCTGTCTCTCGTGAATTTCGCTATCCCTGCCAACGATTCTTCCGCGGCTTCCGCGACGTTCTTCCTCGACGAATTGGCGCGCGCCTATGCCGAAGGCAAGGTCGCGAAGCCTGAGGCGAAGAAGTAGTTTCGTGATAGAATAGCCGCATATCGCGGCTTTTGCCGTCTTAATAGAATAAAGTCATATTATGGTCACCACCGATCTCATCAAAGAGCTCCGAGACGCTACCGGCGTATCAGTAATGCAGTGCAAGAAGGCCCTCGAAGAGGCCGGAGGCGACAAGGACAAGGCTCTCGTCATCCTCAAGAAGAAGGGCGCCGAGGCGGCCGCCAAGAAGGGGGACAGGACCCTCAACGCTACCCAGATAGCGGCCTATATCCACTCGACAGGAGTGGTGGGAGTCATGGTCGAGCTCGCGTGCGAGACTGATTTCGTAGCAAAGAACCCTGAGTTCAAGGAGCTCGCGCGAGATATCGCTATGCACATCGCCGCGACGAAGCCTGAGTTCGTGAAGATGGAGAGCATCACCGAGTCAGACAAGAAGACCGCCGAGTCCGTTTTCGCAGCGGAGGTAGAGGGTAAGCCGGAGGAGATGAAGGCGAAGATCCTCGAAGGGAAGCTCAAGGCGTATTTCTCCGAGCGTGTCCTCATGGAGCAGCCTTTCATAAAGAATCCTGAGGTCACTATCGCCGGTCTCGTGAGCGCGGCCGTCCAGAAATTCGGAGAGAAGATAGAGATCGTACGCTTCACCCGCTACGGCGCATAATCTCGCGACATATGACCCTCGAGCTCTGGCTCATGATAGTTTCGGGCGCGGGCATGGCGGGCATGCTCGCTTCTGGCTATCTCGAGAGGTCGAGGGGCCTCAAGACGCCTCTGCGCGACCTCTCTGCCAAAGCGGACCCGATGCTCTCGTCCATAAAGGGCTCTGCCTCGCAGATGATATCGAGGATCACGCTTAAGAACGCGGTGCTCATCGCCAACCGCGGATTCGTCTTCGTGGTGAGGCTTTTCATAAAGGGCTTTCGCGAGGCACACGACCTCTTGAATCGTATCGTAGAGAAGGCGTCGAAGAAGACCGAGGACCTGTCCCGATCAGGCGCTGCTTCTTTCTATCTCAAGAAGATCAAAGAAGGGAAAGGAGAGAAGCAAATCACAGAGGGCCTCTAAGAGAGACCGGTAGACCGGTCTTTTTTCTTTGTCTCCCTGCCTGTTATCTGATATAAGTTATCTGTCGAATCCGCCACCTTAGCTCAGTTGGTAGAGCAACTGTTTTGTAAACAGTAGGTCCCCAGTTCAAGCCTGGGAGGTGGCTCAGATTATCTTTCTGGCCAAGTCTTCTATATTAGCCAGTCCGCATTTTCTTCGCTGCGGGGCGCAAGTGCCTTTCGCGAGGAGGTGAGGTTTTTGGGGCCGAACCGCAAGACTCATTGATCCGCCCTGGGCGGACAATGAGCGGACGGTTCCCGTAAGGGGTGCGGACCTGACGGGGTGTTAGGAGAAAAAGCTTAGAGGCGGTATTAATCTCGTTCGCCGGCTTTCGTTTGCTATACTTACTTACAAGTTACTAGCGAAAATCACATGCAATACATCATCATAGCCGTGGTCGTTCTCGTCCTCATAAGCCTTAGGCAGGTGAATCAATACGAGCGAGGCCTTAAATTCACCATGGGCCGCTTCACCAAGATAATGGAGCCGGGCTGGAGGGTCGTCGTCCCCGTATTCCAGTCGTACCGCAAGGTGGACATGCGCGTGAAAGCGGTCGACGTCCCGGATCAGAACGCGATCACCCGAGACAACATATCGGTCAAGGTGAACGCGGTCCTCTATTACAAGGTCGAATCGGCCGAGAAGTCTATCTTGGAAGTCGAGGATTTCATGCACGCGATATCTCAGTATGCTCAGACTACGATGAGGAATATCGTCGGAGAGACGACGCTCGACGACCTTCTTTCCGGCCGCGAGGCGATCGCGAACCGCATCAGGGAGGTCATCGCGACCGAATCGAACGCCTGGGGGCTCAAGGTCTCTAATGTCGAGCTTAAAGACGTGTCCTTGCCTCCAGATATGGAGAGGACTATCGCTAAGCAGGCAGAGGCGGAGCGCGAGAAGAGGGCGGTCATCATCACCTCCGAAGGCGAGCTCGCCGCATCGCAGAACATGGCGAAGGCCGCGAGGACGCTCTCCGAGGCGCCGGGAGCCCTCCATCTACGAACCCTCCAGGCGATGAACGACATCTCGTCCGACCAGTCGAATACCGTGGTATTCACGCTCCCGATGGAGCTCCTCAAGGCATTCGAGGGATTTTCAAAGAAATAAAGAAAAGCCGCCGGACTCTGTCCGGCGGCTTTTCTTTATAAAACCGGCCTTTTTTGCTATATTTTAAGCCTAATGTCAGAAGCGAATAAAAGAGGCCACCTTCACCCCGTAACGTCCGTCATCCGTGAGATGTCGGCGATATTCGACAAGATGGGGTTCTCTGTAGCGCAAGGCCCTGAGCTCGAGACGGAATTCTATAATTTCGACGCGCTCAATATCCCTGCCGACCATCCCGCTCGCGATATGCAGGATACGTTCTGGATAAAGACGAAGCCAGGCGAGGAAAAGAGGGTCCTGCGCACCCACACTTCTCCCGTGCAGGTGAGATTCATGGAGGCTATGAAGGCAGATCCGAAACCTGTAAAGATAATCGTTCCAGGGAAGGTGTATAGGAACGAGGCGACCGACGCGACACACGAGGCGCAGTTCTATCAGATCGAGGGCCTCTATGTGAACAAGGAGGTGTCGATGGCCGAGCTCAAGGGCACCCTCGAGAGGTTCTTTGGGGAATTTCTCGGGCCCGACGCGAGGATCAGGTTCCGCTCCAGCTATTTCGGCTTCGTCGAGCCGGGCGTCGAGGTCGACGTATGGTGGAAAGACAGGTGGCTCGAGATGCTAGGAGCGGGCATCGTACACCCAGAGGTCATAAAGTCCGCAGGCCTCGATCCGAAGGTCTGGAAAGGCTTCGCGTTCGGCGGCGGCGTAGACCGTTTCGTTCTTTTGCGATACGGCATAGACGATATCAGGCACCTCTATTCGGGAGACCTCAGGCTCATAAATCAATTCTGATATGTCGAGCGTAGCGTACATACAGAGGTGGAAGATACCGTCCGAAAGCCTCCAGAAGGAATTCTGCAAGGACTGGTGGCAGCTTTCTGAGGCGAACCGAGAGAGGTACGGCCTTCTCGAGGCGTCGCTCTACCATATCGAGCCGGATCACTTCGTCGCGATAGCGAAATGGCAGGACGAGGCGAGGGAGGTCCAGGCGAGCAAGGAGGCTCTCGCCCTTGCTCATGCAGAGAGATGGAAGGCGTATCGAAGCGAGGGTCCCGAAGCGATGACGAGCGTGATAGAGATAAGGCAATGAGATTCTCATATAACTGGCTCAATTCATATTTCAAGACAGGCCTCCTCAAAAGGGGGCTGCCGAAAGCCGAGAGGCTGGCGGACTCTTTGAGCACGCACGGGTTCGAGGTCGAAGGCATGGAAGAGACGGGAAGGGATACGATCCTCGACGTCAAAGTGCTTCCTGACAGGGCGCATTACGCCCTTTCTCATCGGGGGCTCGCCCGAGAGGCGGGCGCGATCATCGGCCTTCATGTCGAGAGGAAGGTGCGAAGGGACGCTCCTCTTGCGCCGGAGGTGGCCGCCGTAAAGGTCCTCGTCGACGACGCGCGCTTCTGTCGCCGCTATATGGCACGCAGGATAGAGGGAGTAAAGGTAGGGGATTCCCCTATAGAGATACGGCAAAGGCTCGAGGCGATAGGCGCGAGGTCGATAAACTCCGTCGTCGACGCGACGAATTTCGTCATGTTCGACATCGGGCAGCCTTTGCACGCATTCGACGCCGATAAGATCGCGGGAGACATTCGCGTGCGCCTCGCCAAGGAAGGGGAGAAGATAGCGCTTCTCGATGGCCGCGAGGTCGAGCTTAAGGCGTCCGACCTCGTCATCGCCGATGGCATAGGGCCTCTAGCTATCGCCGGTGTGAAGGGAGGGAAGAGGGCCGAAGTCACGAAAGAGACCAGGAACATCGTCATCGAATCGGCGAACTTCGATCCCGCGACCGTCCGTAGGATGTCGACAAGGCTCGATCTGAGGAACGATTCGTCGAAGAGGTTCGAGAACGAGATAACCCCGGCGCTCGCGTATGAAGCGCTCGATCGAGTCACTAAGCTCGTCTGGGACGTCTCTCCTGAGTCTAAGGCTGGCCCGGCGACAGACGTGTATCCGCATCCTGCAAAAGAGCGGACGATCTCCGTCGCTCCTCTCTATATCCGCAAGACGATAGGAGCGGATATCGCCGATGACGACATCGTCGCCCTCCTCGAAAGGCTCGATATGAGGGTGACGAGAGATGTTGGGCTCATCCACGTGACGCCGCCTCTCGAAAGGCTCGATATACATATCCCAGAAGACATCGCCGACGAGGTCGGAAGGCTCTATGGATATGAGGACTTGGCGTCGAAAGAGCTTCCTGAGACGCCCCTCCCTCCCGTAGATAAAGGCTTCTATTGGTCTGAGAAGGCGAAGAACGAGCTTGTCGACATGGGGTTCTCGGAGACTCTCCTCTACACCTTGGTTCCGAAAGGCGCTTTTGAGATCGCGTACCCTCTCGCTTCCGACAAGGCGGCCCTCCGAGAGCGGATCGCTCCCAAGCTCCAGGAGTCGCTCCTCGCCAATTCGAGGAATGCCGAACTTTTAGGCCTCGAGGCCATAAAGATATTCGAGATAGGGAAGATCTTTCCCAAGACCGGAGAAAGGACCTCTCTTTGCCTCGGGGTCTCTTTGGCGAAGAAGAGAAAAGGGGTCACGTCCGAGAGCGTTTTGCTGGAAGCTGTCGCGAACCTCGAAAAGGCGATAGGGACCCCTCTTAAGGCAGAGGTCGAGACCGGTACGTGGGGCGCTCTCGCGGAATTCGATTTCGACGCTGTCTTAGCCCTTCTCCCCCAGTCGGGAAAGCTAGAGAGTCTCGCTTTCGCCGCGCTTCCAAAGGATAAAAGATACGAGCCTTTCTCGCCTTATCCCTTCATCGTCCGCGATATCGCCCTTTTCGCCCCGTCGCAGACGAAGGAAGAGGATGTGTCTCGCGTCTTGGCGGGCGCGCTTCAGGCCGCAGCCGGCAGCCTTCTCGTCAAAGGACCTAATCTTTTCGATAGGTTCGAGAAAGACGGAAAGGTGTCGTATGCCTACCGCATGGTCTTCCAATCGAAAGAGAAGACGCTCTCCGACGAAGAGGCGAACGGCTTCGTGAAGCAGGCGTGCGAGTCCGCAAAGGCCCAAGGCTGGCAGGTGAGATAAACAAAAAGGCGCGACCCGGGGGTCGCGCCTGCAAGCATGCGGTCATCGGCATCAATTGGCGTGGCGATCTGCGAAGAAATACAGGCCGCAGACGATCTTGTCGGCTTGCGGGATATCTCCTAGCGCGCTCACGAGGAGCCGCCGTATCCGAGGCATGACGGCCTCGGGGTCATGGCCTTGGGCGATAAGCCCTGCCGCCATCGGGACCACCTCGGCCGCGAAGCTGGAGGTCTGAGAGTAGATCTCGTCGACGTCCGTGGGATCGTAGGTCCTGTAGAACTTTTTGATCCTTGCCTTGAGCTCTTCTTCGGATTCGGTCCGAGGGGCCGCCGCGCCGAATTTCGATGCCACCGCGTGTTTTAAGAACAGGGCCTTAACGGCCGGGAGGGAGTTTTTCGGGATCATGGTGCACCGTCCAGACTGTATATAAAAAATAGGAATCCGTCAAGGTTCTATCGGCCTTGCAGCGGCGATTTTAGGCTTATAGGGCTTCATTTTTATGCGCTGTCAATAGAGCGAAAACTAGCCTAAAATGCTATACTTTCTCTAACAAAGCATGGCTTTGTTTCTTTATTTCTCGAGATTATATGGCCTCTAAAAAAGACGATAAAAAGCCAGAAAAGAAGTCATCGTACGGCGCCGAATCTATCCAGGTGCTCGAAGGGCTCGAGCCTGTAAGGAAGCGTCCGGGAATGTACATCGGCACCACGGGTCCGGACGGCTTTCACCATCTCGTGACCGAGATATTCGATAACTCGAGAGACGAGGCCATGGGAGGCTTTGCGAATGATATCGAGATAGCCATACTTCCCGGCGAGAAAGGAAACGAGATCGTGCGGGTCGTCGATAACGGTCGAGGCATCCCTGTCGACATGCATAAGCAGACGAAAGTCTCCGCGCTCGAGACCATCATGACCGTGCTTCATGCTGGCGGCAAGTTCGGAGGTGAGGATTCGGGATATAAAGTCTCCGGCGGCCTCCATGGCGTGGGAGCGTCGGTGGTGAACGCTCTCTCCATAATGTGCAGGGTCGAGGTTCACAAGGACGGCGGCGTCTACATGCAGGAGTATTCCCAAGGCAAGAAGAAGGCGGCGGTCAAAAAGATCGGTTCGACCAAGGCGCACGGAACGATCGTCTCTTTCGAGCCTGACACCGCGATATTCGGCCAGCAGAAGTTCGGCTTCGAACGCCTCGTGACCCATATGAGGCAGCAGGCGTATCTCGTGCGCGGCTTGCGCATCTCCGTCATCGACGCGCGCGAGTACAAGGGCCAGATCGACCTCGACGGAGTCATGTATTTCCGAGAGCTCAACCTCGACCTGCCTTCCCAGACCTTCTATTTCGAGGGCGGGCTCGTCTCTTTGGTCAAATTCACTAATTCGATCCAAAAGCCGGTGCACAAGAATATCTTCTACGTCGAGAAGAAGGCGGATGGGGTCGAATCGGTCGAGGTGGCGCTGCAATACGTGGACGACATCTCCTCCCGAATCCTTCCGTTCGCGAATAACATATATAACTCAGAGGGCGGAACCCACATCACCGGTTTCAAGACCGCGCTTACGAGGACGCTCAACACCTACGCTAAAAAGAACGGTAACAGCAAGGAAGACGACAGCTTTACCGGCGACGATGTCCTCGAAGGCCTTACCGCGGTCATCTCCGTAAAGCTCCGAGAGATCCAGTTCGAAGGCCAGACCAAGGCGAAGCTCGGCTCTGTCGAGGCTCAATCCGCGGTCGCTACCGTGTTCGGAGAGGCTTTCCAGCTCTTCCTCGAAGAGAATCCTGACGATGCGAAGGCAATGATCGCCAAAGCGGTCCTCGCTATGAAAGCGCGAAAGGCTGCGAAAGCCGCAAAGGATTCGATACTCCGAAAGGGTGCCCTCGAAGGCATGACCTTGCCCGGCAAGCTCGCGGACTGCGAATCGTCCGACGCCTCCGAATCGGAGATATTCATCGTGGAGGGAGACTCTGCAGGAGGCACGGCGAAGACCGGCAGGAATCGAAAGACTCAAGCCGTCCTGCCTTTGCGCGGAAAGATACTCAATATCGAAAGGGCGCGCCTCGATCGCATGCTCTCTTCGGAGCAGATAAAGAACCTCGTCGTCGCCATGGGAACGGCGATAGGGGAGACGTTCGACATAACCAAGCTCCGCTATCACAAGATCATCATCGCGACCGATGCCGACGTCGACGGCGCGCACATACGGACGCTCATCCTCACGCTCCTCTATCGATATTTCAAGCCCCTTATCGATGGCGGCTATATCTACATCGCCCAGCCTCCGCTCTATAAGGTAAGGCGTGGAAAGGAGATCCTCTATTTCTATACGGAAGAAGAGAAAGCGAAGGTCCTCGGCAAGCAGGAGATCCCTCTTGAAGACGAGACCGTATCGGGCGATGCGTCCGAGGAAGAGATCGAAGAGGAGGCCGCGAAAGGCAAGAAGCAGGCCAAGGTCCACGTGCAGCGATACAAAGGTCTCGGTGAGATGAATGCCGACGAATTGTGGGAGACGACGATGGATCCATCGAGGCGCATGCTCAAGAAGGTCAATATCGAGGATGCGCAGGAGGCGGATAAGGTCTTCGACATGCTCATGGGAACCGACGTCCCTTCGAGGAAGACCTTCATCCAGTCGAATGCACACAAAGCGACGATCGACGTGTAGCCTAGACGAAAGGCTGCGCGCGTCACGACCCCAGGCAGATGTCTGGGGTCGTTTTGCGTTTTGGCGAATCCTTTACAAATGTATCTAGGGAATATAGGGTTACAGGGAACTCCGCATACCCCCCCCGCCTTATGCACATAACCAACCTGCTGTCTCGGCATTCCCTCCTCTCCTGCGCCCTCAAAAGGAGCCCTAGTCCCGAGACGACCTCTCCGCTCCTTGCGGAGATGGCGAGCCTCGAATCGACCCTCGGGATGAACGGGCATGAAGTCGCCCTCGCCTGGGAGAGGTGGCTCGACGAGATCGCCGCGAAAGCCCGTGAGAACGGGCGAGTCGCGCAGGTCCTCGCCGGGCATGAATGGGACATCGGCGCCCTCTGAGGATGGGCACTTCCAAGCGAAAGCCGGGCATCTCTGTCCGGCTTTTTGTTAGAAGCTATTGGCAGGTGATCGACCTCTGGGCCACGGTGAGTATGTCCTGCACGCTCGACGCCGAACATGCGGAGGTAGTGTCGGTGCAAAGCTTATACTGCGCTCCCAAGGTCGTGTTATGGAGATGCACTCCTACGAAGCCGTTACTCGACGTCCAGTTATCCCAATCGTACGTCCAGCCCGCGCCGCACGGAGGCGTGGGCCAGGACCTCAGGTAGGCAGGGACGAACGCAGGCGCGCCTCCGGGACCCGTGTCGGCGGCGTGCGAACCCGTGTCCGTGTAATACCCGTGCGAGGCGGTCTGGATCTCCTTCATCTGCCTTATTATGGTCGCATATCTGCCCTTCGCCCTCGCCGCATTGAGAGAGGAGAGCGCCACCGACGAAAGCAGGGCGATTATGGATATGACCACGAGGAGCTCTATGAGGGTGAATCCTTTGTTTCGCATGCGCTATCTCTTAGCGGTCGCTTCTTCGACGAGGAGGTCGCGCGCCTCTTCGACGGTCTTCTCACCGATCTTCCCTTTATCCCTCGATTCGAGGGTGACGACGCCGTTTTCCATGTCCTTGTCGCCGATGATGACCGTGTAGGGTATCTTCAGGTCTTTCGCCTCTCGCACCTTCTTGCCGAAGCCTGCCGGAGTGGTGTCTACATCGACCCGGATGCCCGCTTTTTTAAAGATCGCGCCCACTTCTTCCGCTCTCTCGAAGTTCGACTCTTTTACCGGCGCGATCTTCACTTGGATAGGAGAGAGCCAGAGGGGGAGGTTGCCGGCGACGTGTTCGAGGAGAGACGACGTAAAGCGCTCTATAGATCCCATTATAGCCGCATGGATCATCACGATGCCTTCCTTTTCGCCCTTCTCGTTCGTGCAGACGAGACCGAACCTCTCGGGCATATTGAAGTCGAGCTGGATCGTCGCTACCTGGAGCGTGCGGCCGAGGGAGTCGGTCGCGATGAAGTCTATCTTCGGGCCATACATCGCGGCCTCGCCTTTCCCATCGATGACGTCTTTTGCGCCGCGCTTCTCGATGATCGCCTTTATCTGCGATTCCGCCCGCTGCCACGTCTCCTTCGAGCCTATGTATTTGTCGAAATTATCCGGATCGTGACGAGAGAGCCTTACACGGAGCTTGAATCCGAACGTGCCGTAGAAAGTGTCGATTATGTCCCAGACCGCGAACATCTCTTGTTCGATCTGATTCTCTCGGCAAAAGACGTGCGCGTCGTCTTGGGTGATCGATCGGACGCGGGAGAGGCCCGAGAGCTCGCCAGATTGCTCGTCTCGATACACCATCGTCGTCTCGGCGTATCTCTGGGGCATGTCGCGGTAGCTTCGCGGCTCGGAGTCGAATATCTGCGTATGGTGAGGGCAATTCATCGGCTTCATGGCGAACAGATGCCCTTCGCGAGTCGTGATCTTGAAGAGCTCTTCGCTGAATTTGGCCCAGTGGCCAGACTTCTCGTAGAGGTCCTTTTTCGTGATGTGAGGAATGGCTACTCTCATATAGCCTTTAGACTTTCGCAGCTCCCAGACATACGAGTCGAGAATGTCCCTCACGAGGGTTCCTTTCGGGGTCCACAGGGGGAGGCCCGCGCCTACGAGCTCTGAGAATACGAAGAGGCCGAGGTCCTTGCCTAGCTTCTTATGGTCTCGTTTCTTTGCCTCTTCTACGAGCTTCTCGTATGCCTCTAATTCCGCTTTCGATGCGAAAGCAAAGCCGTAGATGCGAGTGAGCATCTTGTTCTTCTCGTTTCCGCGCCAATATGCGCCAGCCACGCGAGAGAGCTTGAAGGCGTCCGCCTTCATGTCCGCGACATCGGCGTGTCCGCCGCGACAGAGGTCTACGAATTCGCCTGACTTGTAGAGAGTGATCTCCTCGCCTTTCCTCGCTATCTCATCGATGAGCTCGAGCTTGTAGGGGTTGTTAGAGAAGCGCGTCTTCGCCTCGGCCGCGCTCGACGATACCTTTTCGAAACCTTTCCAGGAAGGGAGTATCCTGCGCATCCTCTTCTCGATGTCCTTGAGATCCTTGTCCGAGGGCGCCTTTCCTTCAGGGAATTCGAAGTCGTAATAAAAGCCGTTATCGACGGCAGGGCCGATCGTGTTCTTCGCGTCTGGGTAGAGTTCGCCGACCGCCGCGGCGAGGAGGTGGGCGAACGAGTGCCTAATCTGCTCTAGTGATGACATGTTCTTGATCTATCTTGATAATCGATCTTCGTCTACATAAAAACGCCCTAGCAATTGCACGACCTTCGTCATGCGTTTGCTAGGGCGATCTTTGATCGCGGTTCCACCTGGCTTTTGTCTCTTTTTTGGTCAGATTAGGGACGGTCCGCTTGGCCCTGGCTTGGTAGGCCAGGCAATCTCTGACCCGCTAATGGTATCGCTGTCTCGTCTTTTGGTCAAACCTAAAAGCAGAGGTCCCCAGCTTCGTGCACGAAGCTGGGGACGTGGAGGCTCTTTAGCGCCCGATATCGAGAGCAGAAGAACTAGTCCGTTGGCCGATGAGCGGTTCTGCCTATCACCGATCGCGAATACCTCTATCGGAATCCCGTCCGACGCAGCGGCCAGCGAAGCAGGAGGCTTCCTGCCGGGAGTCATGGCTGAGGCGTATGCATTCGTTCAGTCAAGAACTTGGAGAAGCCAATCAAGCCGGAGACAGAGGTCTATGACATGCCCAGCGCGCGACTCAGGTGCGCTTTTCTCCAGGATCGATTCTAAGGGTTCGATTGAAAGTAAGCAAGGGCTACTGGAGGGCCATGAGGTTGTCCGCTACCAGGGATATCTCGCCGTTACGCTCAGAGACCTTCGCCTTGAGGGCAACGCATTTCTCCGGTACGATGATCGACTTGAACCTCGAGTACGTCCTCGGGAAGACGACGGCTTCGATCGATCCGGTAAGGTCCGCCATGCGCACGAACGCCATCTGCTCGTTCTTCTTCGTCATGATGACGCGCACCTCTTCTATGATGCCGCCGAGGACGACCATATCCTCTTTGACCTTTTGAGTCTCTTCGAATTCCTTGAGCGCCTTCGCTTTGACGGTCGAAATCTGTACCGGGCGCTTCTCGAGAACGGATTTGTATTTATCCAAAGGGTGTCCTGAGATATAGAGGCCGAGGAGCTCCTTTTCCCATAGGAGCATCTCTGCCTTGGTGATAGGCGCGACCGTATCGAGCCGGATATCATCGTGTCCCGCTCCCATGCCTCCGAAGAGGGAGTCTTGAGCTCCGCCTGTTTTTGCCTTCTCTTTGTTGTATTCGAGCAGCCTGTCGATATTCCCGTACATGGCCGCGCGGTCTGCGAATTCGTCGAGGGCGCCCGCCTTTATGAGGGATTCGAGCGATTTCTTGTTGAGGTTCCTGTCGTGAATGCGCGAGAGGAAATCCGAAAGGGACTTATACCTTCCGTTCGCTTTTCGCTCGTGGATTATGGCGCGGGCGATCCCTTCGCCGAAGTTCTTGATCGTCGTCAGTCCGAAGCGTATCCTGTCGGGCTCGCCATCCTTTCGCACGACGGAGAACGCCGTGAAGCTTTCGTTTACGGACGGAGGCAGGACGGGGATGTTCATGCGTTTGCATTCGGCGATCGACTCTCCGATCCTCTCGACGTCGCCCGAATCTGCGGTAAGGACCGCCGACATGTATATCGCGGGGTAGTTCGCCTTGAAGTACGCGGTCTCATAGGCGACTCGGCCGTAAGAGACGGAGTGGGCCTTGTTAAAGCCGTACGCGGCGAAAGGCTCGATCCATTTCCAGAGCTCGTTCGCCTTTTTCGGAGCCCATTTGCTGTGCTCGACGCAGCCTTTCACGAACTTCTCCTTCTGCGCGGCCATCTCTTCGGGGATCTTCTTTCCCACGGCCTTGCGGAACTTGTCGAGCTCTCCCCATGAATAGCCGGCGATCTTGTGAGCGATCATGAGGAGGTCATCCTGATAGACGAGGACGCCGTAGGTCTTTTTGAGGATCGGCTCGAGGGCTGGGTCAGGGTATTCGATAGGCGACCGGCCGTGCTTTCGGTCGATATAGAGAGGGATGAACTGGATCGGGCCCGGGCGATAGAGAGCCACCATCGCGTTTATATCGTGGATGGTCGTAGGCTTGAGGTCCTTGAGGTATTTCGTCATACCGTCGCCGTTCAATTGGAAGAGGCCTTCGGTCTCGCCTCGGGCGAGCATCTCGAACGTCTTCTTGTCGTCTATCGGCACGCTCTCGCGGTCGACCTTCTTTCCCTCGATCTTCTCGATTCGGTCGATGACATCGGCGAGGATCGAGAGGTTCTTGAGGCCGAGGAAGTCGAATTTGAGAAGGCCAGCCTCCTCGATGGAGTACATATCGTATTGCGAGATGATTTTCTGCTCACCCTTGGTGTCGTACTGGAGCGCGGTGAAATCGGTGAGCTCGGTAGGCGCTATGACGACGCCTGCGGCATGGACGGAGATGTGGCGGGCACACCCTTCGATCTTCTTCGCGAGGTTGATGATGCGCTTCGTGTCGGCGTCCTTTTGATAGAGCTCGCGCAGCTCTGCCACGTCTTCGAGCGCCTTGTCGATCGTCATAGGAAAGCCCTGAGAGCCCATAGGTATGAGCTTGGCGAGCCTGTCGCCCGTCTCGACGGAGTATCCCAGGGCGCGGGTGACGTCGCGCACGGAGCCGCGCGCGGCCATGGTGCCGAAAGTTCCGATCTGGGCTACTTTCTCGATGCCGTATTTCGAGCGCGCGTAATCCACCATCTCGTCGCGGCGATTATCGGCGTAATCCATATCGATATCCGGCGCCGAAGGCCTGTCGGGATTGAGGAATCGCTCGAAGGGTATCTCGTATTCGAGGGGGTCGATATTAGTTATCCCGGAGAGGTAGGTGATCATGGAGCCCGAGACCGACCCTCTGATGTTCGAGAGGATCCCGTGCGATCGCGCGTAGGCGAGGAGGTCGGCCACGATGAGGAAGTAAGGAGAATATCCCTTGTTCTTTATGACCTCGAGCTCGTATTCGACGCGCTTGACGATCTCGGGCGTCTGGTCGATCTTTCTTCGAGCAAAGCCCTCGTAGACGACCTTGCGCAGGGCGGAGTCGGGAGTCTCGCCTGCGGGCAGCTTGAAGTCCGGGAAGACCCATTTTCCGAGCTCTATCTCCAGGTTGCATTCGCTCGCGATCCTCTCCGCGTTGGCGATGGCCTCGGGCGTGTCGCGGAAACGCTCTTGAGCGGCAGCATCGGAGATGAATGAGAAGTCCGCGACATCGTCGTCGGATATGCGATCGTCGCCCGAGGAGTTCACGAGCATCAAGGTCTGCTGCGCCTGTTTGTCTTCAGGCTTTATATAGTAGACGTTTCCTCCGGCGACGAGAGGGACTCCGGCCTTCTTTGCCACCGCCTTCGTCCTTTCCATGAGGGTGTCGTGGTCGTCGATATCGGGATGGTGCGTTATCTCGAGGTAGTAGTCGGACCCGAATATCTTCTTGTACCCCTCTGCGATCTCGGCGGCTTTGGAAATGTCGTTTCCTTGGAGGGCGAGCGTGAGGTCGCCCGAGAATGCCGAAGTTATCGCGATGAGGCCATCTTTATGCGCCTCGATGAGCTCGCGGTCTATCCTCGGCTTGTAATAGAAGCCCTCGAGGTAGCTTTTCGTCACGAGCTGTATGAGGTTCTTGTATCCCTGATAGTCCTTTGCGAGGAGGATGAGCCGCGTCCGGCGAGAATCGATGCCTGACTGCTTGTCTTTGCGCGTCCTCGGCGCGACGTAGAAGTCGACGCCGATGATGGGCTTGATGCCCGCTTTCTTGCACTCCTTATAGAACTCGATCGCGCCGTAGAGATTTCCGTTATCGGTAAGCGCGAGCGCGGGGGCGCCGTCGGCTTTCGCCGCCTTCACCAAGTCCTCGATCTTCGGCAAAGCGGCCAAAAGCGAGTAGTGGGAATGGGTGTGAAGGTGGATGAAGCGAGACATAGAGGGTGTGGAACGCCAAGGGCAGAGCCTTGCGATCGATCACATGGCATCAGTATAAGCCATATCGCAGAGAGTATCTAGCCTTAAAAAGCCTCCGCGGATTGTGAAATATGGAGGCCTGCCCCCTGTGGCATAATAGGGATATGGTCCCTCGCCGCGCGTTCACACTGATAGAGCTCCTCGTCGTGATATCGATCATATCGCTTTTGTCGTCTATCGTGCTCGCCTCGATAAATTCCGCGCGAGCAAAAGCGCAGAAGGCAGCGGCGTTGAGATTTTCGGCGCAGTTCAATCGGTCTCTCGGCGGAGACGCGAGGGGCATATGGGATTTCGACGACAATTCGGGGACGAGCGCTCGCGATCTTTCGAGGAATGGAAGCTCGGGCGCCTTCCAGGGATCGCCGGCTTGGTCGAGCGATACCGTCTCTGGCACGGGCTCTTCTCTCTCTTTCAACGGCTCGAACGCGTATCTGCTCGGTTCGATCCCTACGGGCACCTTCTCAGGCGATTTCACCATCACAGCTTGGTTCAAGAGGAGCGCTCAGACGACTTGGGGGACCGTATTCTCGAATTCGGTCGGCACGAGCGATACCGCGATCATGACTATGAGGAATAATACCAACCAATTCGGGATAATGAGGGTCGGGGTCACGGAGAACGAAGGGGTCTATATCGATCTCGGGTCGGATATGGATGGAAAATGGATATTCGGCGTAGTCCAAAGGCAGGGCAATGTGCTCAAGGTGATGGCGTACAAGGACGGGAGGCTCATAAGCAATTCCGGGAACATCACATGGACCCTTCTGTCGACAAATCAGTTCTACATCGGAAGGCACTATTCGGGGAGCACGGGCCTCCTTTGGAATGGCCTCATAGACGAGGTCTCCGTATATTCAGACGCCCTTTCGATAGCGAAGATAGAAGAGCTCTATACGAAAGGCTCGCAAAAGCTCATCGCCTATGAAAGATAGAAGAGCATTCACCCTCATAGAGCTCCTCGTGGTCGTCTCGATCATATCGCTCCTTTCGAGCGTGGTCTTGTCGCAGCTTAACGCGGCGAGGGAAAAGGCGCGGATAGGCGCGGCGAGATCCTTTGAAGCAGGGCTCCATCGCGTGGCGGGGGAGCTCGCTTTGGGCCTCTGGGATTTCTCTGAGGGTTCGGGAACGGCTGTTGCGGACAGGTCGGGAAACGGCAATGGAGGCACGCTCGTGGGGAGCCCCTCTTGGTCTACGGACACGCCGTGGGGAACGGGGTATTCCATCAACCTCAACGGATCGACGCAATATATGACGACTCCTCTGAGCCGATCGAACCAGAATCCTTTCACGATAATGGCCTGGTACAAATACGAAGGCGGGGCGGGAGATTGCTATCGCGCCTTGTTCGGCGGGGCGAGCACCGATTTTTACGTAGGTAAGAACTGTGGAGGCCTCAACGTCGGCGTCCAAGACGGAGGATACAACTCCGCTGTCGCGGTCGGCACGAACGCGTGGGACGGGAAATGGCACCATATGGCCTACGTCTATTCGGGCGGCACGGGCAAGATATACCTCGACGGCAAAGAAGCTGGGAGCGCCTCTTTCGGTGGCGGCTCGGGTGCGGTTTGGATAGGACTCGAGAACGAAGGGGGAGGCTATTATTTCCAAGGCAAGGTGACGAGTGTTCGCGCTTTCCAAAAGGGCCTCGTCGCTTCTGAGATCGAGGCTATCTACGCCCTCGAATCACCGGCAACTAAGACTGTATCGCTTAAATAAGATTTCAATGAAGGGTCGCCGTAAAGCATTCACTCTGATAGAGCTCCTCGTGGTCGTCTCGATCATATCGCTCCTTTCCTCTGTGGTCCTCGCTTCGCTCAATGCGGCGAGGGAGAAGGCCCGGACGTCTAGAGCCAGGCAGGATATGTATCAGGTCGCGAAGGCTATATCGATCGCTCAAGGCGAGGGTTTCAGGACGCTCTTGTCCATCACAGGGTCGACTTGCAGCGACTGCGTCTGTCGGACGGGAGCAAATCTCATGGGAGACACGGGGACCTGTTATTCAGCGTGGGTAAACGTGCTTACGACGGTTCAGGCGAACACCGGAGGGGTCTTCGCAGGGATTACCAATATTACACGCGACCCTTGGGGAAGCCCTTACGCTGTCGATGAGAATCAGGGAGAGGGTGGCGCCGGCGCGTGTGCTACGAGGGATGGCTTGCGATCGGTCGGCCCTAACGGGATATGGGGAGATTCTGACGACATCACGCAGGAGGTCCCGCTTTCGGCGAAATGCCCGTAGGCTTATTTTCAGGCTCGTTTTGCTATAATCGCATCTATGGAACGGGGAAAGGGGTTTACCCTTATCGAGCTTTTGGTGGTGGTCTCTATAATCTCGCTTCTCTCGAGTATCGCTCTCGCGTCCCTTAACGCGGCGAGGACGAAGGCAGGGATAGCAAAGGCGAAACAGGATATGGCTGCCTTCATAAAGGCGGTCGCTATAGCTCAAGGGGAGTCATCGAAATTGCTCATGACCATGTCGTCGAACGGCGGGAGCACGGTACCTAACTGCAGCCTGTGCGTAGCCTCGTGCTCGGGAGACCTGCGAGGAAGCACCGGGATCTGCTACACCAACTGGGTAGCGGTGCTCAACGGGGTGCAATCGAATACGAACGGCATCGTCACAGGGCTCGCCAACATGTCTCGAGATCCGTGGGGGAGCCCATATCTCGTAGACGAGAATCAGGGCGAGGGAGGGAATTGCACGGCGTCGGATACCATATATTCCGTCGGTCCGGACGGCGCGTCTGGAGGAGGCGACGACGTCGCGAGTCCGATCACCATCCCTCTTTCGCCAAAATGCCCCTAGAAGGCCGCCCTTGTTCGCTTTGCTATAATCTTTCTATATGAATAAGAAGCGAGCCTTCACCCTCATAGAGCTCCTCGTGGTCGTCTCGATCATATCGCTCCTTTCCTCTGTGGTCCTCGCTTCGCTCAATGCGGCGAGGACAAAGGCGAGGATATCGAAAGCGCGTCAGGAGATGCTTCAATTCGCGAAGGCTGTAGCGGTGGCCCAAGGCGAGTCGAATAAGACATTGGTCCAGATATCGGCAGGCAGCGGGTCGAACAATACGACCTGCAGCAGGTGCTCTTGTTCCGGCGTCGTATCGGGGACGTCCGGCGCCTGTTATACGAATTGGATAGCGGTGAGAAACGCGGTGCAGACCAATACGAACGGCGTCGTCACCGGTCTTACGAATATGGACAGAGACCCCTGGGGCTCTCCGTACGGTATAGACGAGAACGAAGGCGAAGGAGGCGCGAACGATTGCCGCCAAGACGGCATCATGTCCTATGGTCCCGACGGCGCCACAGGAGGCGGAGACGATTTCGAGATTCTGATCCCTTTAAAGAAGAATCCATGCCCATAAGCTCCAGGTGCGCGGTAGGGATAGACGAGGTCGGTCGCGGGCCTGTGGCCGGTCCGGTCACTGTCGGCGTCTGTGTGGTGCCTGAGGGATTCGATCTCAGGTCTTTCGAGGGCATACGGGACTCCAAGAAGCTCTCGCAGAAAAAAAGAGAGTCGTGGTTCCTTAAGCTCACCGAGCTTAAGGCTCAAGGAAAGCTCGATTTCGCCTGTGCGTCCGTACCTGCTTTCGAGATAGACGCCATAGGGATATCGAAGGCGATAGAGAAGGCCATGTCAGAGGCGCTCGGCGCCTTGGGCCTCGACCCGGAGCTTTCGGACGTATACCTCGACGGATCCCTTAGGGCGCCGAAAGAGTTCGCCTCGCAGCAAACCATAATAAAGGGCGACGAGAAGGTCCCTGTGATATCCGCCGCTTCGATCGCGGCCAAGGTCACGCGGGACAGGTATATGGAAGAGCAGGCCGTATCCTATCCTGATTACGGATTCGAAGCCCATAAAGGATACGGCACGAATGCTCATTACCTCGCGATCAAAAAGCAGGGCGTCTCGCCCTTACATCGAAAGAGCTTTCTAACCGCGATCCTATGAACAAGCGTTCGAACTACAGGCAGGCTTTCACGCTCATAGAGCTTCTCGTGGTGATCTCTATAATCTCGCTCCTCTCGAGCGTGGTCCTTTCGTCTCTCAACTCTGCGAGAGATAAGGCGAGGGTGACGGCAGGGAAGCAGTTCGATTCGGGGGTCCATCGCGCTGCGGGCGACTCTGCGGCCGCGATTTGGGATTTCGACGAGTGCGCCGGCACTGTGGCGGCGGACAGGTCGGGTAATGGGAACATCGGCACCCTTACGGGCACGTATTCATGGTCGGCTAATACCCCGTATGGTCGAGGCTGCTCTCTCGACGTCAGCGGCGCAGGCTATGTCCTCGTGCCGGATTCCTCCTCTCTCGACCTTGCCGACAACTTCACCGTCTCCATGTGGATATACCTGAGAAGCACGGCGAGCGCGGTTTTCTTGCATAAAGGGGATAGTCTTCTTAACGGTGCGGCTCCGTCTTATGGATTCAACGGCAACGGCTTTATGTTCATCGCGTACAATGCCCAGAACGCGCCTTATATCGCGCAGGGAGGAGACACGAACGTGTGGAAGCATTTCGTCGGAGTCGTAAGCGGAGGGACCAGGTATCTCTATATCGACGGCAAGCTCGTCTCTACGTCGGCTTCGAGCGGCAACAGTTGGAACAATTCGAGCGCCCTTAACATCGCTCGGTCTCCGGCCGGTTCATATAGTCCGAACGCTCTTATCGACGAAGTGAGGGTATACGCGAAGACACTTACCGCTTCTGAAGTAGGAAGGCTCTTTGCAGAAGCCCGAAACAGAGAGGTCTTGGCGGGAAGGTAAGCCTCGATTTGCCTTTTTTGCGGCTTCTGCTATAGTACATGGCCTATGGTAGTACGAATGCGATCCACGCGGTCTCATACAGGAAACAGGCGCTCTCATCACGCGCTCAAGAATCCTGCTTTGACCGTAGACTCGAAGACGGGGACAGTCCACCTCCGCCACCGCGCGTCGGCGATAACGGGCAAATATAAAGGCATCGTAGCGATCGACGTCGATAAGAGGGCCCAGAAGAAGGCCAAGAAGGCGAAAGAGGCACAGACCGCACGATAGAAAAAAGCAGCCGAGAGGCTGCTTTTTTCTATCGTGCAGGCAAACAAGCCTCAGGCGCCGGCACGGCGGCGAACTTGCGCTTTTCGAACGTAGTTGTAGTATGGATACCGTAACGCTAAGGCAATTTAACGATATAAGCACGTTGTATGGCAAATAGGCACCTTGCTCGCTCGGTCGTTCTGCAATCTCTCTTCGAGTGGGACTTCCGCGACCACAATGACGGCATCCTCTCTGATGCCATAGGCCGCAACGCGTCCGAATTCGCCTCAGGAAACTCCGATATCAAGTTCATGGAAGAGCTCGGCGCTGGCGTCGTCAAGAAGCGTCCGGAGATAGACACCATAATCACCAAGGCGGCCCCTGATTGGCCGCTCGACAAGATCTCCGTCGTCGATCGAAACGTGCTGAGGATCGGCCTCTACGAGCTTTTGTTCGCCGATAGGGAGGAAGTGCCCGCGAAAGTGGCCATCAACGAGGCTATTGAGCTCGCAAAGTCGTTCGGCGGCGAGAATTCTGGCAAATTCGTGAACGGCGTCCTGGGCTCCGTCTACAAGGAGCTCGGAGAGCCGGGAAAGGACGCGGTGTCGAAGAAGAAAGACGACAAGTTCAACGTGCCGTTCGACAAGATGCCGATCGTAAAGCTCGGCGGAGCCGTCGTGTTCTCCCGCCATGAAGGCGAGATACACCTCGCTTTGGTGCATGACGTGTTCGGCCGCTGGACGCTCTCGAAGGGCGGCCTCGAAGACGGCGAAGACGTGAAGGCTGGGACCATAAGGAAGATAAAGGAGGAGATCGGCGTCGACGTGAAGATCCTCAAAGAGCTCGCGGCGAACGAATACGTGGCGACCCATCCCGAAAAGGGAAAGCTCAGGAAGCAGGTGACCTATTTCCTCGCGGAGACGTCCTACGGCCCTCTCACCCTCAAAAAGACCGGCGGGCTCGACAAGGCGCAGTGGTTTAAGGCAGGCGAGATAGGAGAGCTTAATTTCTACGACGACATGATGCCGATCATGGCGAAGGCGATAAAGCTCATCCCGAAGAAATAGCGCTCGGTTGCGGAATTCCCATTAAAAGGTAATATCAACCGCAATTAATTTTCAGTTATTAATTCGTGATTTCTAATTAATAATTGGTTGATAATTGAAAGTTAAGGATTAACCCATTATCCCAGCATGGATATCAATTTTAGCCGGTTCGAAGAGAAGGCAAGCGTCGCCTTTAAAGACAAGGGGCTCCTCAAGCAGGCGTTCACCCACCGTTCCTATATAAACGAGAACAAGAACACGAGGCTTGAGCACAACGAGCGCCTGGAATTCCTCGGCGACGCGGTCCTTGAGCTCGTCGTCACAGACTTCCTCTACAAGAAGTACGGCGACAAGCCGGAAGGGGAGCTTACCACCTATCGGTCTGCGCTCGTGAACGCGATTACGCTCGCCGAGGTAGCGTCGAACCTCTCTATGAACGACTTCCTTCTCCTGTCCAAAGGCGAATCGAAGGACACGGGCCGCGCGCGACAATACATCCTCGCTAACACGTTCGAAGCGGTGGTCGGAGCGATATATCTCGATCAGGATTATGAGACCGCCAAGACCTTCATCGAGCGCAACATCCTCGTGTTCGCGGACAAGATGATAGCCAGGGGGAATCTGGTGGACGCGAAGTCCCTTTTCCAGGAGAAGGCCCAAGAGAAGTCGGGCATCACTCCTTCATACAAGCTCGTGCGCGAATCGGGCCCCGATCACGACAAGTCTTTCACCGTCGGAGTCCTCATCGGAAAGGACCAGATCGCGGTAGGAGAGGGCAAGTCGAAGCAGGAGGCCGAACAGAACGCCGCTTTGCGGGCTCTCGAGCTTAAAGGTTGGTCGTCTTAGTTTGGAAAAAGGCGGCGCGCTTCTCTGCGCGCCGCCTTTTTCCTTTGATATACTCATTAGATATGAAGAAGGGAGGTTTCACCCTCATAGAATTGCTCGTGGTCGTATCCATAATCTCGCTCCTTTCGAGCGTGGTCCTTTCGTCCCTCAACTCCGCGCGGGATAAAGGCCGGCTCGGCGGCGCGAAGTCGTTCGCGGCGCAATCGTTCAGGGTCGCCGGTGATTATGCGGTAGGCGTGTGGGATCTCGACGACGGAGCGGGTACTGTCGCCCGCGACAGGTCGGGGAGCGGCAATAACGGCACGCTGGTCAATAGTCCGGCGTGGTCTGCAGACACCCCGTGGAACGTCGGCGGGTCGGTGCTCTTCGACGGCACCAACGATTATATCGAGGTCCCTTATTCGGCGGCTCTCGCTCCGACCTCGGCTATCACCTACAGCGCGTGGTTCAAGCCCGCGAGCCTCTCAGGAGGCAGGCAGATACTCTCGAAGACCCAGACCGGCGGCTACCAGCTCTCGATAAACGAGAATAGCGCTTGCGCCCTGAATTCCCTGTGCGGCCTTATCCACATAAGCGGCTCATATCATTCGGTATCCTATCCGGCGTCCGCCCTCGTCGTGGGACGCTGGTACCATGCGCTCGTCACCTATGACGGCGAGGTCATGAAGCTCTACCTCGACGGTAAGGAAGTCGCGGCTAACGCGGCGCCGAGCGGTAGTATCACGTATTCATCGAATAATGCCCTCTGTATCGGAGCGGAGCCAAGCTCCACATGTTCGGATGGCAACTATTTCAGCGGAAATATCGAGGATGTGCGGGTCTACGCGAAAGCCCTCGTCGCGTCGGAGATCGGAGACGTCTACGCGAGCGATCTTCATCGCTCGAGGGTTGCCCTCGAATAGATATTGTAATGAATAAAAGAGCCTTCACCCTCATAGAATTGCTCGTGGTCGTATCCATAATCTCGCTCCTTTCGAGCGTGGTCCTTTCGTCCCTCAACTCCGCGCGGGACAAGGCGCGTATCGCTGCGGGAAAGCAGTTCGCCGCCCAAGCAGGCAGGGCAGCAGGGGATTACGCCATGGGCATTTGGGAATTAGACGAATGTTCCGGCTCTTCTGCCGGTAATCGCGCGGGTACGAATCTCGGAACAATCGTGGGCGGAGCGTCGTGGACCGCCGATAGCATAAAAGCGACCGGGTGTTCGCTCTCGTTCGACGGTTCGACCGGCTATGTATGGACGACCAATCCCACTGATCAGACGCAGAGCTATTCGTATTCGTTCTGGATAAAGCCGGACGCGATCGCGAACGCAGGCCTCGTGTCGAACTCGCCCATCAATCCGCCTATCTCGGGAGGGAACGGCAATAGCAACAATATCTATCTCAACTCCAACGGCACGGTAGGCTATTTCATATTCAACGGCTCGGGGCAGAATATCACATCGACCACCGCCCTCGGGACAGGTAAGTGGTATCACATCGCCGTAAGCCACGACGCGGCGAACGGCAAGCGCTCGCTCTATGTCAACGGAAGGCTCGAAGGACAGGATACGAATATATCGACCCAGAGCTTCGGAAGGATAATATTCTCCTTTAACAGGAACGAGACAGGGTACTTTCCTGGCCCAAACGTCTTTTTCGACGGGCAGATGGACGAGATCCATTTCTTCGCGAAGGCGCTCGTCGCCGAGGAGGTGGGGGTTTTGTACGCCGTTGGGGCGTCGCGTCGCGAGATGTCTGTGCGCTGATGGAAGATAGAAAGCAAAGGGCCGGGATCGCGCGAAGCGCGATCCCGGCCAGTGTTCTTTAGCGGGACTTGATCCAGCCATAGCGGCGCCCAGCGACTATGCCGATGGCCACCAAGAGGATCATGACCGCGAGCGTCGCCGAGACTTTCAACAAGTGCTGACGTGGGATGAAAATCTGGGCAAGGAGCGTGATGACGAAAGCTAGGATGAACGGAATGACTTTCATGGGAAGGATGAGCTGCAGGGTGAGGGAGCATCTGGTCTTTCGGGGAGATCCCGGAAGCTTGCGCCCTAATGTCTGAAGCCCGTGCCTTTCCCGATTCCTGATAATTATACCATATATTGTACTATAAAGTCAAGAGTTTATTCACTCTCGAAATAAGGCCTAAAATGCTATATTTAGAGGGTCTTTTCCGACATCCCTTATATCCATGTATCTTAAATCCCTCGAGCTTTCCGGCTTCAAATCCTTCGCCAAAAAGGCAAATCTCGAATTCAACGCGCCTGTGACGGCGGTCGTGGGCCCTAACGGGTCGGGCAAGTCGAACGTCGCTGAGGCGTTCCGTTTCGTCCTCGGAGAGCAGTCGATAAAGTCGATGCGCGGAAAACGCACCGAGGACCTTATCTTCAATGGCGGCGAATCCCAGCCTCGCGCGAATCGCGCAGCGGTAAAGCTCGTCTTCGATAACCGAAAGAGGCTCCTTAACATAGATTTCGACGAGGTCGCCATAGAGCGCGTGATCCACAGGGATTCGCTCTCCGAATATTTCATAAACGGGTCGGCTGTTCGTCTGCGCGACATCGTCGAGCTTCTCGCGGGGGCCCACATCGGCTCCTCCGGCCACCACATAATCTCTCAGGGCGAGGCAGACAGGATACTCAATTCGAATTCGAGGGAGAGGAGGGAGATGCTCGAGGACGCGCTCGGCCTCAAGATATTCCAGTACAAGAGAGAGGAGAGCGAGAGGAAGCTCGAGAAGACCCGCGAGAACATGGAGAAGGTCGAATCCTTGAGGAAGGAGATCGCTCCGCATCTCAAGTTCCTCAAAAAGCAGGTCGAGAAAGTCGAGAAGACGATCGCCCTCAGAGAGGAGCTAAAGAGCGTCTATCGGGAATATCTGAAGCGCGAATCGCTCTATCTGGCCGAGACCGAAAAAGCGCTCGCGGAGGAGGCGGCAGGGCCGCGCAGAGACCTCGCGCGGCTCGAGCACGAGCTTTCGGAGGCGAAAAAAGTCCTCGAGGCGTCCAAGCATAAGGACGCCAAATCCTCGGAGCTCATGTCGCTCGAGGCGAAGCTCAAGTCCGCGCGCGAATCGCGCGACGAGGTGACGCGCACGATAGGCAGGATCGAGGGCGAGATAGGCTCTCTCGAAAGGATGCTCGCCCGAGAAAGGGCGACCGCTAACACCGAGGCTGTGACGGTCGAATACTCAAAGGTCAAAGGCTTCGTCGGAAGGATCGAAGAGCTTTTGGGCGACATAGAGGGGGCGAAAGACCTCGGCGGAGTGAAGGCGGCCCTCGCGAAGATCCGAGAATCCCTCAAGCTCTTCTTGGAATCGAACAAGAACACCAAAGCTCAGGACAGGGCGGGAGAGCTCGAAAAGGAGATACGGCTCCTTAAGGAGCGCAAAGAAGAGGCGGATAAGGGGGCCAAGGATGCCGAAGCCGAGCTTTCCAAGCTCTCTTCAGCGTATGCGAGCCTGCAGGGCGACATAGAGAAGGAGAAGGATAGCTCTCGCGATGCCGAGAAATCGATGTTCCGGATAATGGCCGAGGAGAATGAGATCCGTGGCAGGCTCTCCGTCATGGCGGTGCGGGAAGAGAAGCTGCGCCTCGAGAAGGTTGATTTCAAAAGGGAGGTCGAGGAGGGCGCGGTCCTTATCGGCAGGGACGTCTATCTGTACGAGTCGGACACGACAGAGCACGCGGCCGAGGAGAGGTCCCTTCAAGAAGAGAGGCGAAAGCACATAGAGAAGATAAAGGTCAGGCTCGAGGATTCGGGAGGCCTTTCCGCGGGAGACGTAATGAAAGAGTTCAATGAGACGTCCGAGCGGGACGAATTCCTGGCGCGCGAGCTCGTCGACCTCGAAAAGTCGGCGGCATCCCTCACGGAGCTCATCGCAGAGCTCTCGGAGAAGCTCGATACGCTCTTCTCCGACGGCATAGCGAAGATAAACAAGCAGTTCAAGGAATTCTTCGCCCTTATGTTCGGCGGAGGAGAGGCGTCTCTGGCCGTCGTGAAAGAGAAGAAGAGAAAGAGGGGTCCTTCGCCCGAAGAGATAGAAGAGATGGGCCTCGAAGCGATGGCGGAGGAAGAGGAAGAGACCGAGGTCGGGGTAGACATCCACGTCAATCTCCCGCGAAAGAAGATAAAGGGTCTCGAGATGCTCTCCGGCGGCGAGAGGGCCCTCACTTCGATCGCGCTCCTCTTCGCCATCTCTCAGGTGAACCCGCCGCCTTTCATCATCCTCGACGAGACCGACGCAGCCCTCGACGAAGCGAATTCGAAGAAGTACGGGGACATGGTCGAGAGCCTCTCTAAGCATTCCCAGCTTATCGTCATCACCCACAATCGCGAGACGATGTCGCGAGCCGGCGTCCTCTACGGCGTCACCATGGGCAGGGAAGGCTTCTCTAAGCTCCTTTCCATCGCCTTCAACGAGGCTCTCGCGGTAGCGAAATAAAAGTAAAGCCGCCTATGAGGCGGCTTTACTTTTATCGTTTTAGAGATAGCATTGCTTCGACGCCCGCTTTCAACCTCAACTCCGACCTCTCCCTCGCTCTATGAATAAAAAGCCGTTCTGCGAAGTCGTTTTCGGCACCCCTTTTAAGCTCGTCTGGAGCCCAGAGGGGAACCGTCTCGGCATCGATTACGCCCCGCCGTATATAAGGATCCAGGCCGTGAAGGACTCCCAGAGCGGGAGCACCTTCAACGCCGCCTGCCTTACGAGCGGCCGGCTCGTCCGGATGGAAGATAGCGATATCGTCCTTCCTGGCCGCGATATAGGCGATGCCGTCCGTATCGCCTGAAAAAGCCTCCTTCCTTCTGCAATTCGCCCGCGCATCCGCCGCGGGCTTTCGTTTTATCTCGCTACGGCGTAGTCGAGGGTCCTCTTTTCGAGGTCGGCGCCTATCACCTTGAAGCGGACGGAGTCTCCGAGGGAGTATCTCTTTCCCGTCTTCTCGCCTATGACTGCGTAGGCCTTTTCGTTGAACACATAACGGTCGTCCGTCATATCGCGGAGCTTCGCCATGCCCTCGCACTTCGTCTCCTTGTCCTCGATATAGATGCCCCATTCTGTGACGCCGGTGATGGTGCCTTCGAATACCTGTCCCACGCGATCGCTCATGTATTCGACCTGTTTGTATTTGATCGAAGCTCGTTCCGCTTCTGCGGCCCGGACCTCCTTCTCGGAGTTGTCGTCGGCTATCTTTTGGTATTTCGACATCTCTCCCGCGGCTATCTTGCCTCCCGAGAGCTCTCGGTAAAGGAGCCTGTGGACGATGAGGTCGGCATAGCGGCGGATAGGGGAGGTGAAGTGGGTATAGTACTCGAACGCGAGGCCGTAATGGCCGATGTTGAGAGTAGAATAGACGGCCTTCGCCATAGAGCGGATGGCCGCAGTCTTTATGAGCGCCTCTTCGGTCTTACCCTCTATCTGCCTGAAGAGATGCTTGAGATCCTTGACCGCGATGCCCTTTTTCGAGACGGGCAGATGGTAGCCGAGCGCCTTTACGAGGACCGTGAGGTTGTCGATCTTCTCCATGACGGGAGCGTCGTGGATGCGGTAGAGGAAAGCGCCTTGCTTCTTCTCGCTCGCCCTCCACATATAATGCGCGACCTCTCGGTTCGAGAGGAGCATGTACTCCTCGACGAGCTTGTGAGCGTCCTTTCTCGTCTTCTTGAAGACGCGGATAGGCTTGCCGGTGGAATCTAGCTCGAATTTCACCTCGTCGGTCTCGAAGTCTATGGCGCCTTCTTCCTCTTTCTTGGCCCGCAGCTTCTTCGCTATCTCGTTGAGCTTAAGGAGCTCTTTCTTATATTCCTGGGACTTTCCCTCGAGCACCTCCTGAGCGCCCTCGTACGTGAATCTTTTCCAGGATTTTATGATGGTCTTTCCGAACCATCGGTCGAGGATGTCTCCACGGTCGTTCATGACGAAGACCGACGAGAACGTGAGCTTCTCTTCGTGGGGATTGAGCGAGCAGACGTCGTTTGAGAGCACCTCGGGGAGCATGGGGATCGTCCTGTCGACGAGGTAGACGGAGAATCCTCGCTCCCGCGCCTCTCGGTCGAGGGCGGTGCCCTCCCGCACGTAGTGCGATACGTCGGCGATATGGACGCCTATCTCGTACCGGCCGCCGCCGAGCTCTTTAAAGGAGATGGCGTCGTCGAAGTCCTTCGCGTCGATAGGGTCGATCGTAAAGGTAGGGACATCGGAGAAGTCTCGGCGCTTCGCGCGCTCTTCTGCCGAGATCGCCTTGTTCTTCTCGATAGCTTCGGCCTCGCGGACGACGTCGACAGGATAGTCGTAAGCGAGCCCGCGCTCGAGGACGATAGCCCTCATCTCCGCATTGTGCTCGCCATGGCGGCCTATCACCTCGAGGACGCGGCCGACAGGATAGCCCTTCTTCTCGTCCCACTCGTATATCTCTACATATACCTTGTCACCAGCTTTCGCTCCCTGCGAAGCGTCGTCGGAGACGAAGACGTCCTTGTAGAGCCTTTTGTCGTCAGGTACGAGGGCGAATCCCTTTCCGGCGGACTCCAGCACGCCGACGTAGCGCATCTTGCTGCGCTTTATGATGCGGACCACTTCCGCGAGCGGACGGTTAAACCTCGACTGCCTGCCGAGGGGGAGTATCTCGACTTCGTCCTTATGGAGCGCTGTATGGAGCGACTCCGGAAGGATCTCGAAATCAGCGCTCTTATCCTCTGGGTTCTCGACGAAGCCGACTCCTTTGGAGTTCACGCTCAGCTGTCCTATGACGGCCTTGCCGCGCGCGGGCTTTTCCGCGCTCTTGTGGGCGTCAGAAGCCTTGTGCCCCTGGATATGGGCTATTCGCTTCGACGGCCTGCTCCCGCTCTTTTCGCGCGGGTTGTTCTCGTTCTTAGGTCTGTTTTTCATTGAGGTTCACTATAGCAGATACGCTTAAAATTGACGATTTTTATCACTTCTGCTAGTATCGGTGTCTATGTTAATGATTCGACTTCAGCGCGTAGGGCGCGTAAATGTACCGACGTTCCGAGTAGTCCTCACGGATTCGAAGAACTCTACCAAATCAGGCAAGTACCTTGAGGTGCTCGGCTCGTATGATCCTGTTAACGACGTAAAGGAGATAAAGGCGGATCGCGTGAAGCATTGGATGTCTCACGGCGCAAAGCTCTCTGACACCGTCCATAACTGGCTCATCGAAAAGAAGGTTATCCCAGGCAAGAAGGTGAACGCCCTTCCTAAGAAGAAGCCTATCAAGAAGGAAGGAGACAAGAAGGCGGAAGCGGCGGCTCCTGCAGCGGCCCCGGCTCCTGAGGCTCCAAAGGCCTAAAATATCGAGAAAATTGCCCACACAGGGCAGTTTTCTTTTGTCCTGAGGGTGGTATTATGTCGTATAGAGCATAGGGCTCGATAATTTTCAGCTAATCACAAGAATCATGGAAGCAGACGCAAAGTTTCTCGACTTTCTCGTTAAGTCTCTCGTAGACAATCCGAACGACGTAAAGATAAACCGCACCGTAGACGAGATGGGCGTTCTCCTCACGCTCGACGTCAATCCCTCCGATATGGGCAAGATCATCGGCCGAGAAGGCAATACCGCAAAGGCGATCAGGACCCTCTTGCGCATCGTAGGCATGAAGAACAATTCTAGGGTAAACCTCAAGATCTCCGAGCCTCTAGGCGGCGTTCCGAAGGAAGCGCGAGCATCCAAGACCGTAGACGAGGCGATGGCCGACCTCAATCTCTAAAGCCATACACGCGAAACCACCCGAAGGGGCGGTTTTGCTTTTCACCCAACAGATGAAAGAGATAAAAGAAATAGCTAAGGCCCTGGCGAAAGGCGATGTGGATGCCGCGTATGAGGCGCGGTCGCGCCTCGATCCGACAGACGAGGTCTTGGAGCACGAGGCCCGCGAAGTCGTGCGTCAGGCCATAATCGCTTACCTCAAGAAGGGTCTCATATACAAGGCTCGGGAGACAGAGTCCCGATTCAAGCTGCCTAAAGACGCAGTCGACGAGGCGATAAAGCAGGCGGTCCTCTCGAGCTTTAGAGACGGGAACGTGAAGCGGGTCGAAGAGCTCCGCCGCGACCTTCCTATAAACAGGACGCTCGCCGACGAGCTTATAGAGTTCTGCGCTTCGTGGGGAAAGCCCGACTCCATCGCTTGTTTGCAGACCGTCCTCGCCTAGCCAGAGAAATCCGCCTTCGGGCGGATTTCTTGCTCATCGCCCGAAAAGCTGTAATCTTTAGGTATCATGACGTTTCATATCGTTACCCTGTTTCCCGGCGCGTTCGACTCCTATCTAGGGGAGTCGATCTTAAAGCGCGCCATCGAAGACGGGAAGATAAAGGTGAAGATCTACAATCCTCGGGATTTCGCTACGGACAAGTGGGCGAGAGTGGACCAAAAGCCCTACGGCGGGGGTCCAGGCATGGTTATCCAAGCCTTGCCTGTCGCCAGGGCGATAGAGAAGGCGAAGAAGGCGTGCGGAAAGGTGGCGACCAAGATAGTGTTCTTCTCTCCTTCAGGGAGGCGGTTCGACACCGCCTATGCCAAAACGGCGGCGAAAAAGTACAAGCACGTCATATTCGTCTGTGGCCGCTACGAGGGCATCGACGCGCGCGTCAAGAAGATGTTCAGGATGGAGGATATCTCCGTCGGTCCATTCGTCCTTACCGGAGGCGAGCTCCCGGCGATGATCATGATCGATTCGATGGCGCGACAGATAGAGGGCGTCCTCGGGAACTTCGATTCCCGCGAAGAGGAGCGCATCGCGTCGCCTGACTCCTATACGCGCCCCGAAGTCGTCCTCTACAAGAAGAAGAAGTACCGCGTCCCGAAGGTCCTCCTCTCCGGAAACCACAGGCTCATAGACGAGTGGAGGCAGGGAAGAAGTAACCCATAAGGGCCCTTTCGAGTTATAGTTACCGCGTGAACCCGCACGAGCACAAGGCCGAATTCAGGGAAAAGAGGGACGAGGACGTCCTTGCCGCGTCTTTCAAGCACCCGTATCTCTTCGAGCTCATCGTAGAGCGCTACGAAGAGGCGTTCATACGCAAAGCGAGGTCCATCGTGCGCGACGACGAGGCGGCCAGGGATATCGTCCAGGATACGTTCGTGAAGATATATCTTTACGGCAGGTCATTTCGCCCCGTAGAGGGGGCCCGGTTCTCGTCGTGGGCGTATAAGGTCCTTATGAACGTCTGCTTCATGTGGTACAAGAAGATGAAGAGGGAGAGGCTCTTCTTTTCGGCGCTCGACGAGGACCTGGAGGCGGTGTTGCCGCATGACGATAGGGCGGAGAGGGAACAGAAGCTCGATAGGGACTATCTCGAATCGATGTTCTCGCGCCTTCCGGAAACCTTCGCTCGGATATTGCGGTTATACGTAATCGACGGCAAGGATTATAAGGAGATAGCGGAGGCGGAGGGAGTCACGGAGGGGGCCATAAAGACTCGGATGCACAGGGCCCGCGCCCAGATGAAGGAGATAGGGCGAAAGATAAGCGGAGGTGACACGTATTAATACTTACGGGCCTGACGTGGGGCTCGGCAACATATAGATATGACGTTACTTGGAAACGAGGTCATGAAGAAGGTGCGGACGATCTTCCTTTTGAGAAGGATCGCCGCGCCTTTCGTCGTCTTTGTCGCGGCTACCGCGATCATCGCCTCGACCGTCTCCGTAGGGAACGTGATAGCGAATATGCCAGACCTGGTGGATATCCGAGCGGTGACGAGCTTCTTCGTCGCTGCGTTCGCGCACACGGATATCGTCATAAAATGTGCGCTGGTTGCGGGGCTCGCCTTCCTGATCATGACCCTTAAGGGCGCGATAGAGAGCCTGCGTCTCGCATCGTCCCTTGAGAGGGCATAGTCTTTCGGCCGTATCGGCCGAGCGCCGCGCCCGTCGCGGCGCTTTTTTATGCTTTTCGAGCCTTTTTTCGGCTTTTCGCGCGCTTTGGCGGAGCGGCTCGCTTCTTCCTCGAATCGGCTATCTTCCAGAGTATCCTTGCGGCGTACGTACGGTACGGAGACCAGCGGGCGAGGGCGCTCTGAAGCCTTTTTTCGCCGGGGAGCTTCTTCCAGCCGTGCAGATTCATGATCTCTTTACGGAGCACGAGGTCGCCGAGCGAGAACACGTCGGTCCTTCCGAGGGAGAACATAAGGATCATCTCCGCGGTCCAGGGGCCTATGCCCTTTACTTTGACGAGCTGGGCGGCGACTTCTAGGTCCGAGAGAGAGGCGAGCGCTGGGAGGTCGAGTTCTCCAGAGGCCGTTTTTTCCGATAGGTCTCTGATCGCCCTCGCTTTCGCGCCCGATAGGCCAGCGCTCCTCATCTCCTCATCCGAGAGCTCGAGGATCTCTTCCGGAACGACCCTGCCTCCGGGCAAGAGCTTCTGAAATCTTTCGAATATGGTGTCCGCGGCTTTGCCCGAGAGCTGCTGGCCGACGATCGTCCAGACGATGTCGCGGAACAGGTCGTCAGAGAGCTTCAAATCGGCTATCTCGAATTCGAGGGATGCCTTATACAGTCTCGGATCAGCCTTTTTAAAGTGAAGCCTCGCCTTCTTATACATGTGAACAGCGTAGCATCTTTTCTCCGTTTTCGAGATATAATCAAAGGATGATGACAAAATATACGAAAAAACACGTCGTGGCCTTGTTCGGCTTCGCCCTCGTCGCCGCGTTCGCGGCGCCTCAGGCGGCTGACGCGGCTTGGTGGAATCCGCTCTCATGGTTCCGAAAGCCTCAAAAGGAGATACGAAACGCTCCTCCGGCAGAGCCTGTCTCGACCGCGACTTCGTCGCCGACGCTCTCTGGGGCGACAACCACGCCTGTAAAGTCCGACGATCCGTCGACGAAGCCTTTACCTGCGGCCGCCAAACCTCCTGTAACCGCCATGCCTGTCCAGGCAAAGCCCGTCGTAAAGGCTGCGGCGACTACAACAGCGACAGCGACCCCTCCAGCTCCTGCCACAAAGCCTGCTGCCACGACGACCGTCCAAAAGAAGGTCGAAGTACCGTCGTTTTCGGCGACCTACCCATACCTTCCATCTAACTTCTCTCAACCTAAGAACATAAGGCAGGGAACTGAATTGCTCGCGATCGAGGCTGTCAAAGGCGAGGCAGCATCGCTCGGCCTCTGGTATGTGGACAGCGTCACATGGAGGGTCGTCTCTGAGGAGATGAGATCTGGCGACCTGACGATAGGCGTGTCGTCGAAACAGAACCTCGTATCCGATTCGAATTCCCTCAACGCTTCCATAACCACAAAGCTTGTCGCGCATGCGGCGTCCGACGAGCTCTCGTTTAAGGTTAACGGACCGTTCCCTGACCGCGGCAGGTTCCATATCGTGGTCGAAGAGGTCACGGGCCATATGAAGAACGACGAGTCGAACACCATCTACACCTTCAAGGGTCTCCCGATCGTGGGCTCGGAATTCTCGCTCTAAGCCTTAAGGCGAAGAAAAGAGCCCGGTTCGCTTCGCGAACCGGGCTCTTTTCTTTTTTTTTTCTCTTAACCCTCCGCCGAGTCCGCATTTTTCCGAGCGAGAAAGAAACCCGAGTCTTCGAGGGCGCATGCGTCATCGAGCGAGGAAAATGCGGACCGGCTAAAAGAAGAGGACTCGGATTCCGGCCCGGAGGTAGGAAGGACGGATAGACATTGACGATTCGATGCCGTTCCTGTAGTATCTACCCCACTTCGAGCAAGATTGTGTTACTGGGGAAACACGAAGTATTTATAAGGGTTTTCGAACCTTACCTCTTGCTAAAGATCTCGTAGATTACGCCAATACGACCAGTGCCTTCAGTTGAAAGGCATTTTTGCGTTTTTGCCGTCTGCGCAGCAAAGGGAGGGGGAGAGACCGGTTTTTATAAGAACCTGCATGGCACAAAGAGAACAGAAGTATTTCGGACGATGGAAGGAGGCTCTCTCCGAGATCCCGGATCTCGTAGAGGCGCAGACGAATTCGTTCAAGTGGCTCGTGGAGAAGGGTCTCGCCGACCTTTTCCAGGAGTTCTCGCCGATCAAGGACTACTCGGAGAAGAAGTTCGAGCTCTCGTTCACGGGATTCGAGCTCTCCGAGCCTAAGTACGACGAGCATTACGCCAAGGACAACAAACTCTCGTACGAAGCGCCCCTCAAGGTCCGCATCAAGCTCAAGAACAAGACTTTTAATTCGGAGAAGGAGCAGGAGATCTTCCTCGCAGACTTCCCGTTGATGACGTCCCACGGAACGTTCATCATAAACGGAATCGAACGCGTGATCGTTCCCCAGCTCGCGCGCTCTTTCGGCGTATTCTTCACCTCCGACGAGGTCAAAGGCAAGACGGTCTTCGGCGCCAAGGTCATCCCGGCTCGCGGAGTATGGCTCGAGATCGAGACCGATAACGACGGCACCATCTACGCTCGAATCGACCGAAAGCGAAAGTTCATGGTGACGACGCTTTTGCGCGTGCTCGGCTACAAGACCGACGAGGAGATGCTTGCGGCCTTCAAGGGCGACGAGATCGCTCAAAAAGTCATCGCTGCCTCTCTCGCCAAGGACCCTGCAAAGACTCTAAACGACGCCTACATAGAGATCCACAAGAAGCTCCGCGACGGCGACCTCGCTACGGCGGATAACGCCCGCGAGTTCATAAACGGGCTCTTCAACAAAGACCGATACGACCTCTCGAACGTCGGCCGCTTCCGCTTCAACAAGCGCTTCCAGAAGCCTATGGACGAGAAATCGCTCGAGAAGAAGACTATCGACTCCGAGGATCTCGCAACGATCATAGGCAACATCATCCATCTCAACAACAAGCTCGACGCCGTCGAAGACGATATCGACCATCTCGGATCGCGCCGCGTCCGATACGTAGGCGAGCTCATGCAGCAGAAGCTCCGCGTCGGCCTCTCTCAGATGAAGCGAAACATCCAGGACAGGATGTCGACCATCGAGCCTGACACGACCCAGCCCCTCACCTTCGTATCCCCAAGGCCTCTCCAGGCCCGACTCAAGGAGTTCTTCACGACGAACCAGCTTTCGCAGTTCATGCAGCAGGAGAACATCCTCACCGAGCTCGAGCATCTTCGTACCCTCTCGGCCCTCGGCCCAGGCGGTCTCACGCGAGAGCGCGCGGGCTTCGAAGTTCGCGACGTCCATCCTTCCCACTACGGACGCCTTTGCCCGATCCACACTCCTGAAGGCCCTAACATCGGCCTCATCCTCCGCCTTTCCACCTACGCTCGCCTCAACGATTTCGGCATGATCGAGACGCCGTATGCCCGCGTGAAGAACGGCAAGGTCACCAAGGAGATCGTCTACCTCAACGCCCTCGAGGAAGAGAGCTATCGCATCGCCCACGCCGCTACCCCGTATGACAGGGACGGCAAGATAAGCGACGAGTTCGCTGAGATCCGTCAGAACGGCGGCCCTGCGATGAAGCATCGCGACGAAGTCGATTTCATCGACGTCTCGACGAACCAGGCGTTCTCCATCGCGACGAACATGATCCCGTTCCTCAACCATGACGACGCGAACCGAGCGCTCATGGGTTCGAACATGCAAAAGCAGGCGACCCCGTGCATCATCCCTGAGGCTCCGCTCGTGGCCACCGGCATCGAGGCGAAGGCGGCTGAGTATTCCGGCCGCATCGTCCTCGCCCCAGAAGACGGCACCATCTCGGGCGTAGACGCCAATAAGGTCGTGTTCAAGAACGGAAAGGGCAAAGAGACCGTATACAAGCTCGTCTCGTTCCAAAGGACGAACGGCTTCACTGCGTATCACCAGCGCCCTGTCGTATCGCTCGGCCAGAAGGTAAAGAAGGGCGAGGTCCTCGTCGACGCGTCGTCGTCCGACGGAGGCCAGATCGCTCTCGGACAGAACATGCTCGTCGCGTTCATGTCTTGGTCCGGCGCTAACTACGAAGACGCAATCATCCTCTCCGAGCGCGTCGTAAAGAACTCGAAGTTCACCTCTATCCACATCGAGGAATTCGTCGTAAACGTCCGCGACACGAAGCTCGGTCCCGAAGTCACCACTCACGACATCCCTAACGTGGGCGAGGGCAAGCTCCGCAACCTCGACGAAGACGGCATCATCCGCATCGGCGCAGAGGTTCGCTCCGGCGACATCCTCGTCGGAAAGATCACGCCAAAGGGCGAGACCCAGCTCACTCCTGAAGAGAGGCTCCTCAGGTCGATCTTCGGCGAGAAGGCCCGTGACGTCAAAGACACCTCCAAGCGAATGGAAGGAGGCAAGCGAGGCCGCGTCATCTCGGTCAAGGTCTTCTCTCGCGAGAAGGGAGACAAGCTCGAATCGGGCATCATAAAGAGGATCCACGTCGAGGTGGCCCAGCTGCGAACGGTCTCTGTAGGCGACAAGCTCGCAGGCCGACACGGCAACAAGGGCGTCATCTCGCGCATCCTTCCCGAGGAGGATATGCCTTACATGGCCGACGGTACCCCTATCGACGTCATCCTCACTCCTTTGGGCGTCCCATCCCGTATGAACCTCGGACAGATACTCGAGCTCCACCTCGGCCTCGCGGCTAACACCCTCAACTATCAGGCGATCGTGCCTCCGTTCGCGGGCGCTACCGACGTCGAGATAAAGGCAGAGCTCAAGAAGGCGGGCCTTCCAGAGAACGGTAAGATGCCTCTCTACGACGGACGCACCGGCGACAAGTTCCAGCAGGACATCTCGGTGGGCTACATGTATATCTTGAAGCTCCATCACATGGTGGAGGACAAGATCCACATGCGATCTATCGGTCCGTACTCTCTCATCACCCAGCAGCCTCTCGGCGGAAAGGCCCAGGGAGGAGGCCAGAGGTTCGGAGAAATGGAAGTCTGGGCGCTCCTCGGTCACGGAGTCGCTCATACCCTCCGCGAGATCCTCACCATAAAGTCGGACGACATCCAGGGAAGGTCTGCGGCTTTCGACTCGATAGTGAAGGGCGAAAAGCTCCAGCAGCCTAACATCCCGGCTTCGTTCCACGTGCTTCTCAACTCTCTCAGGGGCCTCGCGCTCGACGTCGAACTGAGAAAAGACGGCAAGGATATTACCAAGAAGAAGTAATCTCCCATAACTTAAGAAAACTACTATGGCATACGTACCAAAGAACAAGTCATCGGAGGTCACGGACTTCGACTCGGTAGCCCTCCGTCTCGCTTCGCCCGAGCGCATCAAGGAATGGTCTTTCGGCGAGGTCACGAAGCCCGAGACCATCAACTATCGAACGCAGCGCTCTGAGAAGAACGGCCTCTTCGACGAGAAGATATTCGGTCCGGATAAGGATTACGAGTGCTACTGCGGAAAGTATCGCGGTATCCGCTATAAGGGAATCGTCTGCGAGAAGTGCGGTGTCGAGATCACTCGATCTATCGTCCGCCGCGAGCGAATGGGCCATATCGAGCTCGCTACGCCGGTATCCCACATCTGGTTCCTCCGTTCCATGCCTTCGCGACTCGGCCTTATATTGGGCATGACGACGGCAGACCTCGAGAAGGTGATCTACTTCGCCGGCTATATCGTCACCGCGGTGCACGAGAGCGCTCGCGCCGAGATCATGCGAGACCTCGAATCAGAATTCAAGGCGAAGTCTAAATCGTCCGTAGACGAGAAGACGAAGGAGGCTCTCAAGGCAATGTATACGGGAGCCAAGAAGGAGATCGAGGCTATCCAGGAAGGCGTCGTGCTCGACGAGATCGAGTACGGCAAGTTCTCTATGAAATACTCGACCCTCTTCGAGGCGGGCATCGGCGCCGAGGCCATCTTCAATATCTGCAAGAACCTCGACCTCAAGAAGCTCGAGGCGAAGGTCGTCCTCGCCCTCGAGAAGGCGAACAGCCTCGAGAAAGACAAGCTCAACCGAAGGCTCTCTCTCGTTCGTGCGATGATAAAGTCGCAGATCCGACCGGAGTGGATGTTCCTCTCCCGTATCCCTGTCATCCCTCCTGCTCTCAGGCCTATGGTCCCTCTCGACGGCGGCCGCTACGCGACCTCCGACGTCAACGACCTCTATCGCCGCGTCATAAACCGAAACAACCGACTCCTCAAGCTCAAGGAGATAAACGCTCCCGACGTCATCTTGCGAAACGAGAAGCGAATCCTCCAAGAGGCCGTAGACGCGCTCGTCGACAACTCGATCCGCCACGGCAACTCGACGACCGCCGCAGGCTCCCTCGCGTCGAAGCGAGCGCTCAAGTCTCTCGCCGACAACCTCAAGGGCAAGCGAGGCCTTCTCCGAGGAAACCTCCTCGGCAAGCGAGTCGACTACTCGGGCCGATCGGTCATCGTCGTAGGACCAGAGCTCGAGCTCGACCGCTGCGGCCTTCCGAAGCATATGGCCCTCGAGCTCTTCAAGCCGTTCGTGATCCACGAGCTCCTCAAGCGCGAGCTCGCCTATAACATCCGCGGCGCATCGAGGCTCATAGAGGACGGCATCCCAGAGGTCTGGGCGATCCTCGAAGACGTCATCGAAGGGAAGTACGTGCTCCTCAACCGAGCCCCTACGCTCCACCGCCTCGGTATCCAGGCGTTCAGGCCGAAGCTTATCGAAGGAAACGCTATCCAGGTGCACCCTCTCGTCTGCTCCGCTTTCAACGCAGACTTCGACGGCGACCAGATGGCCGTCCACGTGCCTCTCTCCCCAGAGGCTCAGATGGAGGCGAAGGAGATCATGGCTTCGAACAAGAACATATTGAAGCCTGGCTCCGGAGATCCGACGGTCACGAACAAGATGCTCGACATCAACCTCGGCGTCTATTGGATGACCAAGAACGTGAAGGGAGAGAAGGGCGAAGGCAAGATATTCGAGTCTCCCGAGGCAGCGGTGCTCGCCTCCGATTTCGGAGAGGTGTCGTTTAGGGCGAAGGTGAAGGTCCTCGTGAGCGACAAAGCGAAGTTCGGCGACCTCAATGGAACCATCGTCGAGACCACGGTAGGACGAATCCTCTTCAACGAGGTCCTTCCTTCCGACTATCCGTTCGTCAACAAAGAGGTCGAGCGAAAGACCATGCAGGGCATCGCCGACGACCTCCTCGTGCGATACGGCGTAGACGAAGTGCCGTCGATCCTCGATAGGATCAAGAAGTTCGGCTTCAAGTACACGACCTATTCCGGCGTCACCTGGGGCATCGACGACGTGAAGACCCCTGCGGGCAAGGAAGCGGTCGTGGTCAAGGCGAAGGCGGAGTCGGAGAAGGTCAACGAGCAGTTCTCGGAAGGCCTCCTCTCTGAGGAGGAGCGCGTCCGAAAGAACGTCGAGATCTGGCACAAGGCGAAGTCAGACGTCGAGAAGCTCATCCCTGACGCTCACGAGCCGAACGGTTCCGTCACCGACATGGTGCGATCCGGCGCTCGAGGATCGTGGGGCAACATCACCCAAATGGTGGGCATGAAGGGCCTCATCACCAACACCGCCGGCGAGACGATCGAATTCCCGATCATCTCCGGCATGAAGGACGGCCTCACTCCGATCGAGTACTTCATCACCACCCACGGCGCTCGAAAGGGACTCACCGACACCGCGCTTAACACAGCTCGCGCAGGCTACCTCACCCGAAGGCTCTTCGATGTCGCTCAGGACGTCATGACCACGGAGGACGATTGCGGGACCAAGGATTCTATCGTCATAAAGAAAGAGTCCGCTTCCGGCATCGAGGTCTCTATCGCGAAGAATATCCGCGGCCGCGTGCTCGCAGAAGACCTCAAGTCCGGCCCTCTCTCGTTCAAGAAAGGCCACATCATCTCTAAGCAGGACGCCGTCGCTATCGAGAATGCAGGCGTCACGGAGGTAAAGGTCCGTAGCCCTCTCGCATGCAAGACGCTTCACGGAGTCTGTAAGCAGTGCTACGGCATCGACCTCGGACGAAACCATCTCATCGACATAGGCGAGGCGGTCGGCACGGTCGCCGCTCAGGCGATCGGCGAGCCAGGCACCCAGCTTACGATGCGTACCTTCCACGCAGGTGGAACCGCGTCTGTCGGCGGAGACATCACCGCAGGCCTTCCTCGAGTCGAGGAGGTCTTCGAGAAGCGAAGGCCGAAGAATCCGGCAGTGGTCGCTTCCGTATCGGGAACCGTATCCTCGGTCAAGGACCTCGGAAAGGAGAAGGTCATATCCGTCATCCCTGACCTCGAAGACAAGGGCAAGACCAAGAAGGGCGCCGCAGAGATCGAATACACGTTCTCTTCGCGACGAATGGCGCTCGTAAAGATGGGGGACAAGATAGCCAAGGGCCAGCTTCTCACCGACGGATCCGCGGACATCGACGAGGTGTTCGAATACGCAGGCAAGGAGAGGGCGATGGATTACATCATCCACGAGATCGGAAAGATCTACGAGCTTCAGGGCGAGACCGTATCCCGAAAGCACATCGAGATCATAGTGAAGCAGATGTTCTCCCGAAAGCGCATAACCGACGCGGGCGACTCTCGATTCTCCATCGACGACGTGGTTGACGTATACGACCTCAATATCGAGAACGACAAGCTCAAGGAGGCCGGAAAGGCCCCTGCGGCAGGCGAGAACGTAGTGATGGGAATCACCGAGGTATCCCTTTCCCGCCAGTCGTTCCTCTCGGCAGCTTCGTTCCAGCACACGACCAGGATCTTCATCTCGGCCGCGATCCGCGGAACCGAGGATAAGCTCGCGGGCCTCAAGGAGAACGTCATCATCGGACGCCTCATCCCTGCAGGAACCGGATATAAGGGCAGCCCGAAGCAGATCATGGTAGAGAACGCGTCTCCGAAGGAAGAAGAGACCTCGTACGACGAATAAGGGCGATCGCCTTCGCTTGAAAGCGGAGGTTTTGCCTTTGGTGTAAGCTTGTAGGTAATTAGGGAACAAACCCAGTGAGCACCCATGTCCAAGAGATAAAGGATAGGCTCGACGTAGCGGCGGTCGTGTCCTCCTATATAAAGCTCGATAAGTCAGGAGCGAACTATAAGGCGCGATGCCCGTTCCACAACGAGAAGACCCCGTCTTTCTACGTGTCTCCGGAGCGAGGCTCGTTCTACTGCTTCGGTTGCGGCGCGAAGGGCGACATATTCACCTTCGTCGAGAAGTTCGAGGGCCTCGATTTCATGGGCGCCCTCAAGGTGCTCGCCGAAAGGGCCGGAGTCGTCCTCGACAGGGTAGTGAAGACCGATAACAGGAAAGAGCTCCTCTACGAGATACTCGAGAAGGCGACGGAATATTTCGAACAGAAGATCGAGGAGGAGAAGCACGCAAAGGCATACGCCCTCGGGAGAGGTCTCTCTGAAAGCACTCTCTCGAGCTTCAGGGTCGGGTATGCGCCGAACGATTGGCGACAGCTCCGATCCTATCTCGCCTCGAAAGGCTACAGAGACGCAGACGTCGAAGCAGTCGGTCTCATAAAGAAGACCGATAAGCCCGGAGGGGACCCTTATTACGACGTATTCCGCGGACGGATCATGTTCCCGATATCCGACACCTCTGGCCGCGTGGTCGCGTTCACCGGCCGCATCGTCGTAGACGACGGAAAATCGCCCAAATACCTCAATAGTCCCGAGACCGCCCTGTACAGCAAGTCGAAGACGCTTTACGGCCTCGACAAGGCGAAGTCGGATATCAGGAAACGGGACTACTCGATTCTCGTCGAAGGCCAAATGGACCTCGTCATGTCGCATCAGGCAGGCTTTACGAACACCGTCGCGGCATCGGGGACCGCGTTCACCGAAGACCGAGGCGCCGATTCCGCGTTCGGCCTCCTCACGAGGCTCTCTGATAATATCGTGGTCGCGTTCGATTCCGATGCGGCGGGGCAGAAGGCTGTGAAGAGGATCGTTCCCGCGATAGCGCTCGGAATGAACGTGAAGATCGTAGATATCAAGGGAGGGAAGGACCCTGCCGATATCATAAAAGCGAATCCGAAAGACTGGACGAAAGCCCTCGAATCTAAGAAAGACTTCATCGAATACCTCGCGGACGCTATAAAGGATTCGAACGCGTCTCCTGCCGCGGTGGCGAAGACCGTCAAGGAGGATCTCTTCCCGTATGTCGCTGCGATCCCGGACGATACGCCGCGCTTCCAAGCGATAAAGAAGATAGCGGACAGGCTCGCGCTCTCCGAGGACGCGCTATGGAAGGATCTCCAGGAATACGTAAAGAAGAACAGGCCGGGCGGCGCGCAATCCTCGTTCGGTAAGGCCGAGGGGCCGCCTTCGAGGAGGCTCGATCGGCTCGAGTCGATCGAAAGGAAAGCTCTAGGGATACTCTACTCGAATCGATACATGAAAGGAGGGGCCGACAGGAAGAGGGAGCTTCAAGGGGTGGTGGGCGAGGCGAGGATGAAGGAATTCGAGACCCTCTCGTCCGACGACCTAGCCGAGCTCACGCTCGAAGCGGAAGTGACCTACGGAGATTCGGATATCGAGAAGGAATACAAGATGCTCCTTCTGACGCTCGAAGAGGAATATCTAAATAAAAGGCTAGAGGACGCGACCATGGCGCTCCATAAAGCCGAGAAGGGGAAAGAGGACGTCGAGGGCATCATGAAGAGCATACAAGCATTCACTACGAGGAAGCAGGAGATAAGGAGGTTAATAACTAGGCTATAATAGGATACATGTCGAAAAAGCAGCCAAAACAGGTCCTCGCAAAGGCGGGGAACCAGAAAAATAAGAAGGCTTCGCGCAAGACGGCCCCAAAGCCGTCTAAAAAGGCGACGAAGGCTTCGAGCAAGGGAAAGCCGGTATCCCAGAAAGCCAAGGACAAGGCTCGCGAAGCGGCCAAGAAGGCGGAAAGGCTCGTCTCTAAGGGAAAGGAGAGGGGCTTCGTCACCTATGATGAGATCCTCAAGGAATTCCCGACGATCGAAGACGATATCATGTTCCTCGACGAGCTGTATCAGAAGCTTTCCGGCGCGGGCGTAGACGTCCTCGAATCGGGCGGAATGCTCGACCTCGAGCCTCCAGAAAAGGAGAGCGGCAAGAAATACGGCTTCGGCAGGATGGGAAGCGAGTCATCGTACGATTCCATCCAGATGTACCTCAAGGAGATCGGGCAGTATCCTCTCGTCTCCGCGGCGATGGAGAAGGAGCTCGCCCGCCGCATCGAAGCAGGCGACGAAGAGGCGAAGGGTCTCCTCGCAAAGGCGAACCTTAGGCTCGTCGTATCCATAGCGAAGAAATACGTAGGACGCTCCGCCGACCTCACCCTGCTCGACCTCATCCAAGAAGGGAATCTGGGCCTCTTCAAGGCGGTCGACAAGTTCGATTGGACGAAAGGCTATAAGTTCTCGACGTACGCGACGTGGTGGATCCGCCAGGCGATCACCCGCGCGCTCGCAGACCAGTCTCGAACCATCCGCGTGCCGGTACATATGGTAGAGACGATCGCGAAATACAAGCAAGTGGTGCGCAGGCTCTCGCAGGACCTCGGACGAGACCCGCTTCCTGACGAGATAGCTACCGAGATGGGCCTCGACGTAGACAAGGTCTATCAGATCGAGAAGATCGACCAGGACACGGTCTCCCTCGAATCTCCGGTGGGGGACGACGGCGACGACGGAAAATCCACGCTCGGCGACTTCCTTTCGGACGACAAGATACTCTCGCCAGACCAAGAGTCCTCGCGACGCATCCTCTCGGATCAGGTTAAAGGCATCCTTGACGACCTTTCGCCTAAGGAACGCAAGATCCTCGAGATGCGCCACGGGCTCAACGACGGCATCACCCATACCCTCGAGGAGGTGGGAAAGGAGTTCGGCGTCACCCGAGAGCGAATCCGCCAGATCGAGGCGAAGGCTCACGAAAAGATCAGGCAGCACGAGAAGATAAACCAGCTCAAGAACTACTAGGAAGGGAAAAGCCGCGCTCACGCGCGGCTTTTCCATATAAAACAAGCGGCGCTCTGATGAGCGCCGCTGGAAAGGCTCTGGATTCAACTCGCTGTCGCGCCAGCAGGGTGCTGGAAGAACTCCGAGCATCCTCCGGTCGTATGGACGTCGTAGAGGGTCGCGTAGAGGAATGTGGTGAAATATCCCTTGCGGCCGTCGACGAGGAAGACATCGAGCGTCCTTTTGCTTCCTCCCGGGGGAGTAAGGACGATCTCGAAGTTCCCTGCGGCTTCGGCCGAGAGTATCCCCAAGGCCTCGAGGAGGGCGACGAGCCGAGGCTCCTCTTTTTGAAGCTTCAGGTAGCTGGGCCACGAGAGATTCACCATCTCCTCTCGAGTGCCGGATACGAGCTCGATATTGAGGGCTTTGTGGTAGCGAGCGAACAGGGAAGAGACGAGCTCGAGCCGATTTTTCGGCGCAGAGAGGACGAATTTCCCGATAGTGATTGTTTCAATTGGAGCAAGACAGGTCTGCATATGTTTCGTTTTTGATTTTAACACGAAAATCATCCACGTCAAGAAAAAGCGGCCCATGAGGGCCGCTTTCTCGATACCGTCCGCAGCCTATTTGACGTCGAGGAGCTGGACTTCGAATACCAGGGTCGATCCTGCTGGGATCGGTCCGATCGCCCTGTCTCCGTAGCCGAGCTCCGGAGCGATGACGAGCCTTCGGACAGAGCCTATCTTCATGCCCTGTATGCCGAGATCCCATCCCTGGATGACCTGGCCCGCGCCGAGGGTGAACGAGAACGGCTCCCCGCGATCGAGCGACGAATCGAATTTCGTGCCGTCGGCGAGCGTGCCTACGTAATGGGCGGTGACCGTTTTGCCTGCGACCGCCTCTGCGCCGGTTCCTGGCTGGAGGTCGTATATCTCGAGCCCTGGAGTAGTAGATATATTCTGCATAGATTCTGCCGTCTGCCTTTGGTTATCCGTCGCGTTTGTAAGGGGCGCCTGGAGGTTATTCGCTATCTCCTCGGTTCCCGTGAAGATCTTCCAGACATTGTCTCCGAAGAACATGAATGCCGCCGCGACGACCGCTACCGCCACCGCGATCCATTCGCGCATGCTGAATTTTCTCATAATTTCACGATATAACTGATGCTAATGCTCCGATATTGTACTATACTATCGAGGCAAAACGGCATTCCCTTATCAACAAACGAGAAAACAGCATGCTAGGAAAGATCTGGAAAAAGAAAGGCTCACCATCGGGAGATTCGAGGCTTACGAGCCATGAGCTCGCGCATAAAGAGCTCAAGGAAGGGGCGCGCAGAAGGATGGCGACTATCAATAACGAGTTCCGCCAGACGTTCAGATTCATAAAGAACTACCCGCGTTCCGTATCTTTCTTCGGTTCGGCGCGCTTTACAGAAGGACACCCTTATTATGAGAGGGCCCGAAACCTCGCGAAAAGGATAGTCTCTGAGACGGGTTATGCCGTCGTCACGGGCGGAGGTCCTGGCATCATGGAGGCCGGTAACAGGGGCGCTTACGAGGCCGGCGGAAAATCGATCGGCATGAACATCATCCTTCCGCACGAGCAGAAGATGAACGAATACCTCACCGCGAACATCCGCTTCTATTATTTCTTCATCCGAAAGGTCGCGCTGTCGTTCTCTGCCGAGGTCTACGTATTCGTCCCGGGCGGATACGGCACCATGGACGAATTCTTCGAGCTTGTGACGCTCATACAGACGCGTAAGATACCGAAAGTCCCTATAATCTGCGTCGGCAAGGATTTCTGGTCGCACGTAGAGACGCTTTCGAACTCCCTCCGCGACGATTTCCAGACCATCACTCCGGGTGACGAGAAGATATTCCGCATCACCGATTCGGACGACGAGATATTAGAGATCATCAAAGGCGCCCCTCTCAGGAAAGAATAGAAAAAGGCCGCGCAGAGCGCGGCCTTTTTAGCGGATAAAAAACCGCCCGAGGCGATGCTCGGGCGGGCAAGAGGAGGGTTTAGTCCTGAGGGATCTTCTTCCTGTAGTGCTGCATGCGCTTAATAGAGAGCGCGACGAGAGCGAGGCAGGCCAAGGCGGTCCACGGGTGGAGCGCCTTGACGATGCTCGCGTCTCGAAACGCTATGCTCATGCACAATAGCAGGAACGCTACGGTTCCGAAGCGGTCCCAGAAGAACATGCGGTCGAATGCTCTCCGTGACGTCATAGGTTTCGACGTATATGGTACTCCTGGAACGGCTTTTTACAAGCTCGCCCTTTGAGTATCCGGCGCCGGATGATAGGCTGTTTCTGTGACAGAGCCTATGAGATTCGAGATAGAGAAGAAAGGGCCGGGCCTTTCCCGCGCGGGAAGGATAGTCACCCCTCATGGCGCCATAGAGACGCCTGCTTTCATCGTGGTAGGCACCAAGGCGGCGGTCCGAGGCCTTACGGTAGAGATGCTTAGGGACGCAGGCGTCCAGTCTGTCCTCGCGAACACCTATCATCTCTATATGCAGCCTGGCGATACCAAGATCCGCGACATGGGCGGATTGCACAAGGTCATGAACTGGGAGGGGCCGACATGGACCGATTCCGGGGGGTTCCAAGTGTTCTCTTTAGGCGCGGGCTATGGAAAGAACGTAGGCAAGGTCCTCAAGGACCTGCCGAATATACCCCTCCTTAAAGAGCGCGACGAGGAGGAAGTAAAGCCGCGACTCGTAGAGATAGACCATGACGGAGCGGCTTTCAAATCGCCTCTCGACGGGACGGTCCATTTCATAACTCCGGAACGCTCGATAGAGATGCAGCACAATATAGGCGCCGACCTCATATTCGCGTTCGATGAATGCACGTCGCCGTCCGAGCCGCGCGCCTACCAAAGGGAGGCTCTCGATCGGACGCATCGCTGGGGGAAGAGGAGCCTCGACTATCATCTCTCCAAGGACAATTCGAAGCGTCAGGCGCTCTTCGGCATAGTCCAAGGAGGCCGCTACGAGGATCTGCGAAAGGAAAGCGCTAGGGCGATAGGCGAGATGGCGTTCGACGGGTTCGGGATAGGGGGGTCGTTCGATAAGGAGGATCTCCACACAGCGGTAAGGTGGGTAAACGAGATCTTGCCCGAAGGCAAACCTCGGCACCTTTTGGGGATCGGCGAGCCCGAAGACCTTTTCTTGGGCGTCGAGCAGGGCTGCGATACGTTCGATTGCGTGGCGCCGACGCGCCTCGGCCGGCACGGCACCGTCTATACGAAGGATGGCAAGATGCATATCGGAAACGCGAAGTTCCAAGAGGACCTTCGTCCGATAGAGGAGGATTGTCCGTGCTATGCGTGCAAGAGCTATTCTCGCGCGTACATATCTCACCTCTACAAGTCGCGGGAGATGCTCGGTCCCATGCTCTGCTCCATACACAACGTCCATTTCATAGTGGGCTTGGTGAAGAAGATGAGGAGCTCTTTACTCGAAGGGAATTTCGATGAATACAAGAGGAGCTTCCTTGCGAGATACAAGACGCAGGGGTAGGCTTTATCCATGACGAGAGAGCCGGAAAAAGGATTTTACCATCACTACAAGCACGACCCGGAGAAGGGCGTCTTCGATTATGCCTACGAAGTCGTGGGTATCGCCCACCATACGGAGGTCGAAGACTTCGACGCTGCGAGGATGGTCGTCTACAGACCTCTCTACGAGAGCGCGAAGGTCTATCAGGCGGGCAGGCATTGCGACGTCAGGCCTCTTGGCATGTTCATGGAAGACGTGACGAAGGAGGGGAGGGTATTTCCGAGATTTTCGAAGGTCACGGATCGCGCGGCGACCGAGCTTCTACGGGCCAAAAGGAGAGAGATGTACGGGACAAACTAGCGAGGCTGTGGTCTGATCCGAATCGTCAGGTTTTTTCACAGCTTATCCACGGGATATCCACGCGTTTTCCCGAGCACGGCCCTTTCATATCTTTACAAATCGGTTTAAGGGATTAGAATTGATCGAGGCCGTTCTTGTTTCTTTTGTTTATCACCAATTTGGCATGCGCTTCGGCGCATGTCCGCAACAAAAAACAAAGAAACGACATGAAAAAACATGGAAATGGAAGTGGAATGATCAGGTTGCCCTTGCTGCAAGGCATTGGCCCTATCCGCCCGCGCCGGTAAAGCGCGGGTCGGGTCACCACGAGACAGTCCGGTTGTCGGAGATTCGCAGAGGCAATAGCAGCTGCGTCTAACCGATAGTTCGTCCGGCCAAATGCTGGTCTACTTGACGGAGCGCTCGCGCGCGAAGTCTAACTGACCGCTTCAAGCCGAGGTCCCAATTTCTGGCGGGGATCTTAAAGGTCTAAATCAGGTAGGGTCTCGTAGACCTTTCATTCCATGTTTTTGGTCAGCCCGGGGGCGCGTCTACGCGCGCTTCCGGGCTTTTTGTTGCTTAAGGCAACAAGGAGGACGGCAGGGCTCGTAGTACAAGGGTTCGCAGGCATATGCCCGCGAGCAGAAATCCCAGCATAGAAACAACCAAAAAGGGGACCGAGATGATGAATCAATGGATCTTATTCGGAGGAGAGCTCTCGCAGAAGACGGTGTTCAAGGACAGAACATACGCTAAACCATACGAGAATCCCGTCGCTGGCCAATACGGATACGTCATAGGTCAGAACGGCCAAGATGTGACTCTCGTCTACAACGGCGTATACCAGGTGTGGCACCCGATAGGGCTCGACCTCGGGCCCTACAGGCGGGTCCTCGAATCGAGAGGGATCGCCAGCTTTTGAGATCGGTAGCGCCGATTCGAGGGCCCTGAGAACGCTCGGGGCCTTTTTCTTTCGCGCAGATATCAACAGCCGGCCCTTGCGGGAAACCCCTTTCTGGCGTATCGTTATGGGGCAATGAAGAATTATTGCGCAAAGTTTAATCACATTACGAAGGTCCTTAGGACGCGAGTTCGAGGCCTCAGTTGTGACTTTGTGCGATAATCTCAAAACTATCCCCACGAAATCAGAACCGAGCCCTCGAACGAGGGCTCGGTTCGTTCTTTGTCCGCACATGCACGTTCAGGAAAGGAGGTAACCATGAATCCTGAGTCAAAAAGGCCAGTATCCCGCACCCTCGGCGCCGTAAGGCAGTTGAGAGCCGCTTACCCTGTAGTCTGGGGAAGGCAAGTCTGGAAGAGAGGGGACGGAGTCGTCGTCGCGAACACGCTCGCCGGCATCCCGACCCCCGTGAATCTTCTCGACCGAGTGTTCCGCTCCGGAAGCGCCCGAAATGCGAATGACTGACCCCCTCGATGCTTCTTCAAGCCTCGAGGGCTCGCCTAGGAGCCTGTAAGGGCCTCTTGGCGAGCTCTCGAGCGAGAGTTCGGCTTCAAAACCAACAACGAACATCATTACCTCATGGACACAGTTATCGCCGTATATCGCAGGAAGAATCCGAAACGCAAAGGCATCGCCGACGTCAAGATCTGGTGCGCGGAGCATGGCTTCCATGTTCCGACCGAAGGTTTCGCGCACGGCCAAGCCTTTTGGGCAGAAGTCGAAGGCCAGACCGTCCGCACGGAAGTCCGATTCTCGAAGACGGAGGACATCCTCCTTCTTTTGGAGGATTTCGCCAAGAGCGAGTCGCGCCGGCACAAGGAGCGGCGCTCTTGGGCCGGGATCAAGCGGGCCGTCTTCGAATTCTTCGGCGGCCGCAAGCCCGAAGACGTCTCTTGGAAGAAGGCAAAGCAGATGCTCCAGAAGGCGGCGCGCGAGAAAGACTCCGACGTCGAAGCTCCGCGCCTTCTCTCCCGGGGATATCGGCCGCCGCAGAGCGCCAGGACTGAGGCGCCGCGGCACCGCAAAGACCAGACGGTCATGTGCCTTCCGCCCATGCCCGCCCCCTGGCCGTCCTGATCATCTCGGAAACCCTGAAACGAATTTACGACAGGCGCGACCCCTCGCGCCTGTTTTGTTTTGGATAAAAAAGCCCGCGACTACGTGTAGTGGTCGCGGGCTTGCAGCCGGCTCGTCTTCGGTCAGCTCGTGGACTTCAGGATCTTTTGGACCGCCTGATAGTTCGCGAGCGCCGCCGTGAGGGCCGGGTCTTCGATGATCTTTTGCTCCGCGGAAGCCTGCTTTCGCAGATCCTCGCGGCGGGCCTTCGCCGCTTCGAGCTGGCGCTCGATCTCCTCGATGCGACAGGTCTCGCTTCCGATCTCGGAGTTGAGGTCCACCAGCCGCTGGGCCGCCTCTGCATGCTGGCGGGCCCGGGCCTCGAGCGCCACGAACTGCTCTGAGAGAGCGTTCGTGTCCGTGACGTTGAGAGCCGTCCGGGCGCTCTCCGCTACGAACTTGTCATGTTCCGCGAGGAGACGCACGCCTTCGGGCGAGAAGCGATAGCGCTTTTTCAGGCCGTCGCCTTCCGTCGAGAGGTAGCCGTTCGCGACGATCCGCCGCAACAGCTGGCTCGTCGTCGCCTTGTTGGCCGTCGGGGCGTATTCGCGCGCGATGCCCATGAAGGACTTCGTGTCGAACGAATCCATGCCGTGCTTGAGCCTGATCGAGATCAGGAACATCGCGACTTGGATTGGGTCGTCCGCGACGCCCGAGAGAGACACCTTCTCTTTCGGAGCGCTCGGCGCCGCTTCTGCTGCCGGCGCTTGCGCGTCGGCGGCGTCCGCGGGGCGTTCCTTGGGCTTGAGCATGCTCTCATCGAAGCAGCCTCCAGGGAGGATGCTCATGATCCGGCTGCTTAGGTCTCGCGGCTTCATCTCCTCCGAACGGAGGTAGCAGAGGTAGCGGGAACCGTTGTCGCTGGTCTGGACCTTTAGGCGGACTGCGTTGTATTGGACGATACCTTCGCATTCCGCGCCGCGGTGGTGTTCGCTGCCCTTGATCTTTTGCTGCACGTGGAGCTGGAAGCTCCCCGTGAGCTTGAGATGGTCGAGCATCTTTTCGAGAAAGCGAGCGACGTGCTGTTCAGGCATGCCTCGCGTGATTTCGACCGTAGCGCCGGTCGGGGCGGTTTTTCTGACAGGGCTCATAAGAGTAGGGGAATGGTGGTTGGGGTTTAAGGTTCAAGAAAATCCGAGGGAATCTATTTAATAATAGCACATATTTGATACTTAGTCAAAGATGTGTGTAAATATGGAAAATAGGGCCTGTGGGACAGGGCTGTGGCCGGGCTTTTGTATTTGATGAGGCCGCGATATAGTGGATGTCTCGTAGTATCCTCACATGCAAGCGTTCAAGATAAATACGCAGTTTCGGCCAGCGGGCGACCAGCCCAAAGCGATAGAGTCTCTCGTAAAGGGGCTTAGGTCGGGCGCGCGCCATCAGACCCTCTTGGGCGTGACGGGCTCGGGAAAGACGTTCACCGCCGCGAACGTCATCGCTCAGATAGGAAAGCCTACCCTCGTCATCGCCCACAACAAGACCTTGGCCGCCCAGCTCGCGCAGGAGTACAGGGAGTTCTTTCCGGAGAACGCCGTCCATTATTTCGTATCGTATTACGACTACTATCAGCCGGAAGCCTATATGCCGGTGACCGACACCTATATCGAGAAAGAGTCGATGATAAACGAGGAGATAGAGAGGCTGCGACACGCCTCGACTCAGGCGCTCCTCACGCGCAAGGACGTGATAATCGTCGCCTCCGTCTCTTGTATCTACGGTCTCGGCTCACCGGAGAACTACGAGAAGGTGAATCTCAAAGTGAAAAAGGGGATGAAGGCCGACAGGGCGGAGATGATCCGCCGCATGATAGGGATCCATTTCGAGAGGACGAACGCCGATCTCGAGCCGGGGACGCTTCGAGCGGTGGGGAACATGATCGAAGTGATGCCGGTGAACGACAAGGTCGTCTACAGGATATCGTTCGAAGGCGATTCCATAGGCCGCATCGATCAGATCGATCCGGTCACCCGCGCGCTACAAAAGGAGCTCGACGCTTTTTTCCTTTTCCCGGCCAAGCACTTCATCACCGAAAAAGAGGAAGCGGAGAGGGCATTTAAGACCATAAAGGCCGAGCTCGAGGCAAGGCTCAAAGAGCTCCAAGCCGAAGGTAAGCTTCTCGAAGCGGAGCGCCTAAAGCGCCGCACGAATTACGACCTCGCCATGATCCGAGAGGTCGGATATTGCTCGGGAATCGAGAACTATTCGAGGCATTTTTCGGGAAAGCTTCCGGGAGAGCCGCCTGACACGCTCCTCTCGTATTTCCCGCGAAAGCCTGACGGCTCTCCTGATTTTCTTACGGTGATAGACGAATCGCACGTCACGATACCCCAGCTCGGAGGCATGTTCGCGGGCGACCAATCGCGCAAAAAGACCTTGGTGGAGCACGGATTCAGGCTCCCTTCGGCGCAGGATAATAGGCCGTTGCGATTCGAAGAGTTCGAAGAGAGGGTCGGTCAGGCCATCTACACATCGGCGACGCCGGGCGCTTTCGAGAAGGAGAATAGCACCCAGGTCGTCGAGCAGGTCATCCGTCCGACAGGCCTCCTCGATCCGGTAGTCGAGATACGCCCCGTCACCGAGAAGGGCGCTTTCAAGGGCCAGATCGCCGACTCCATCGCGGAGGCGGAGAAGACCATCAAAGCGGGCTTCCGCGTCATCCTCACGACTCTCACGAAGAAGATGGCCGAGGATCTCGTCGATTACCTCAAAGAGAGGAAGATCAAGTCCGAATATCTCCACAGCGACATAAAGACGATCGACCGCATAAACATACTCACGGAATTCCGCCGCGGGAAGTTCGACGTGCTCGTGGGAGTAAACCTATTGCGAGAAGGCCTCGACCTGCCCGAGGTCGCGCTCATCGGCATCCTCGACGCCGACAAGGAGGGTTTTTTGCGCTCAGAGACGTCTCTTATCCAGATCATCGGTCGCGCCGCGCGAAACGTCGAGGGCCGGGTCCTCATATATGCCGACGTCATGACTGGATCCGTAGAGCGCGCGGTCAAAGAGACGAACCGTCGCCGCGCGATACAGGAGGCGCACAACGAGAAGCACGGCATCACGCCGAAGACGATCATGAAGGCTATCAAAGACATCACCGACCAGCTTCAGACGGAGCACAAGAAGGCCGTGGCGGAGGAGCTGCGCATAGACGAGGTCGAATTCGCGAAAGATCCTAAGGCGGTCATACAGAAGAAGGAGGCTGCGATGAACGAGGCCGTAAAGGTGCTCGACTTCGAGACCGCCGCAATACTGCGAGACGAGATCTCAGCCCTCTATGACAAGCTCGCGGGCCTTGAGCCGGTAAAGCCGAAGGTCGACAAGTCGAAGAGGCTGTCGGGGAAAAAACGGGATTCGGAATAGGTTATACTTAACGCCATGAAAGAGAACAATCTGAACGGAGCCAAGATAGTCTGGGTCGAGGACGATAAATTCCTCGTATCGCTTATCGAGAAGCGCATGAGCGAGACGGGCGCCAAGCTCGTGCAGGTCACCGATGGGGCAAAGGCGGTCGACGCCGTGAAGGCGGAGAAGCCCGACATCGTCATACTCGACCTCCTCATGCCGAATCTCGACGGGCTCGAGATATTGAAGAGGCTCAAGGAGAACGCAGAGACCAGGCACATCCCTGTCCTCGTGCTCTCGAACTTGGGCCAGGAGAAAGAGATACAGAGAGCCAAGGAGCTCGGAGCCGCGAAGTTCATCGTAAAGGCTGCGGTCGGCCTCGACGAGATCGTCCCTGAGATAGAGAAGATAGCGGCTAAGTAAGATGAAGAAGCGCCAGCTCATCGTCATACACGGCGGCGACTTTTATGAGTCGCGGCAAAAATTTTTCGCGGCTCTCAAAAAGGAAGGCATCGAAAAAGAGGATCTTCTACCTGTCGGTACGAAGAGATGGAAGGATAATCTTCAGTCCGATCTCGGAGAAGGATTTGAAGTGCTCGCTCCCAAAATGCCGCTGGCGATCCATGCGAGGTATGAGGAATGGAAAGTGTGGTTCGATAAGGCGTTAAAGTTCGCTGAAGACGGCGTTACGCTCGTGGGGCATTCCCTTGGAGGCATATTTCTCGCTCGTTATCTTAGCGAGAACGCATTGCCCGTGCGCGCGAGGGCTCTTTATCTTGTCGCGCCTTATTTTTCTCAAAAAGATAAGGGGGCCGATGCGATTTCAGGTTGGGTCCTACCGAAATCTCTTCGAAGGCTCGAAAATCAAGTTCCTAAGGTATCTATCTATCAAAGCGAGGATGATAAGGTGGTTCCGCTTTCTCACGCGAGAAGATATGCGAAGCTGCTTCCTAAGGCAAAGCTTGTCATATTCAAAGAGGGAGGACATTTCAGGCAGGAGCATTTCCCCGAGCTTGTCCGCGACATCAAATCGCTCGTCTAGCTTGAACCTGATCCGCCTGGGGGGTCGTCGAATAGAGGGCTAAAAACAGTATCATATATGATACTGTTTTTAGCGCGGATCTTTTTGGGAGGAGAAGAGAAAGTGAGAGGAAAAAGGGGGTGGTGGGGTGGTGGAAGAGGGAGTGGGGAGAGAAAGTGTCTGAATCTTTGTTTGGGGTCTAGAACGGCGAGCAGTATGGAAATCGAGACCTTAATCTGCTAGACTCTCCGTACTAACCCCAGGTACCCATCCTGGGGGAGAAACCTATATATCTGCCATGTCTGCCGCCAAAAAGACCTCGAAAGCCGACTTTAATCCGGGAGCCGACAAGCTCGTCGTAAAGGGAGCGCGCACCCACAACCTCAAGAACATAACGGTCGAGATGCCTCGCAACAAGATGGTCGTGTTCACAGGCCTTTCTGGGTCGGGAAAGTCGTCTCTCGCCTTCGATACCATCTTCGCCGAAGGGCAGCGCCGCTACGTCGAATCGCTCTCCTCGTATGCTCGACAGTTCCTTCGCCAGATGCAAAAGCCCGACGTCGACGAGATAGCGGGGCTTTCTCCGGCCATATCCATAGACCAGAAATCCCGCTCGAACAATCCGCGCTCGACGGTCGCCACTATCACCGAGATATACGACTATCTCCGAGTTCTCTTCGCCCGCGTCGGGAGGCCGCACTGCCTCATCTGCGACCGCGAGATAAAGAGGCTCTCTAACGAAGAGATACTCGAGACCATAATCGAGAGCGTTACCCATGCCAAGGCGGACAGAGCCGGCGATAAAGGGGTGAAGGTCATGGGGGTCCCTGTCGACAAGGATAAGGTCCGAATATTCGCGCCGCTCGTGGTCGGGCGAAAGGGGGAATACTACCAGATGCTCTACGACTATCTCGGCAAAGGCTACGAGACCGTGAAGGTCGACGGCCAGGTAAAGAAGCTCCGTGAGAGGATCGAGCTCGACAAGAACAAGAAGCACGACATCGACCTCCTCGTCGACGAGTTCTACATAAGCGAATTCAAGAACGATCCGAAGGGCGTGCGCGAGAGGCTCTCCGAGGCGGTCGAACGCTCCATACACGAGTCGGGAGGGCTCATCAAGATAGACGAGCCTAAGGGCGAGCGCCTCATGTCGGTAAAATTCATGTGTCCGTACGACGGATACGCGTATCCAGAGGTCGAACCGCGCCTCTTCTCGTTCAACTCGCCCTACGGCGCTTGTCCGACCTGTAACGGCCTTGGGACCAAATACATCTTCGGCGACGAGCCCTGCGACGCATGCAAAGGGGCGAGGCTGCGCGAGGAGGCGCTTCACGTCCTTATCGGAGGGAGGTCGATCGTAGACGTGGTAAGGATGTCTATATCGGACGCTTTCGGATATTTCGCCGACATCGAGCTCTCCGAAAAGGAGAAGAGCATAGCGAAAGTGGTCTTGCGCGAGATAGAGTCTCGCCTCAAGTTCATGCTCGACGTAGGGATCGACTACCTCACGCTCGACCGCCGCGCCCATACGCTCTCCGGAGGCGAGGCCCAGCGCATCAGGCTCGCGTCCCAGCTGGGATCGGGACTCGTCGGAGCGCTCTATGTCCTCGACGAGCCGACCATCGGCCTGCATCAGCGCGATAACGACCGTCTCATAAAGACGCTTCTAAACCTCCGCGACCTCGGCAACACCATCCTCGTGGTCGAGCATGACGAGGACACCATCTTCGCGTCCGACTACATCGTCGATATCGGGCCAGGCGCGGGCATCCATGGCGGCAACGTCGTCGTCGCTGACTATCTCGAGCCTTTGCTCACGGCCAAAGACAATAAGTCGGAATCGCTTACGCTCGCGTACCTGCGAGGCGAGATGAAGGTCGACCTTCCCGACGCCCGCCGAAACCACGACAAGGGAAAGTTATCCGTACGCGGAGGCAATATCTTCAATATAAAGAACCTCAATGCCGATATCCCTCTCGCCAAGCTCGTCTGCGTGACGGGCGTCTCGGGGTCGGGAAAGTCCTCGTTCCTCTACGAGATAATCCATAAGAACCTCCAGGGCAGGCTCGAGAAGAGGCACAGGACGAACGAGGTCTTCAACGCCGCGTCTTTCACCGGGACCGAATACGTCTCTCGCACCATACTCATAGACCAATCGCCCATAGGCAGGACGCCGCGATCCAATCCGATGACTTATACCGGCGCCTGGACGTTCGTGCGCGACCTCTTCGCGGAGACTACAGAGGCCCGAGCTCGAGGCTGGAAGTCGAACCGATTCTCCTTCAACGTCAAAGGCGGCCGTTGCGAGGCATGCCAAGGAAACGGAGAGATAGCCGTCGAGATGCATTTTCTCCCTACGGTCTACGTGCCCTGCGAGGTCTGCCAGGGGAAGAGGTTCCAAAAGGAGACCCTCGAGATCGAGTACAAAGGAAAGAACGTCTACGAGGTGCTCCAGATGACGGTCGAAGAGAGCCTCAGGTTCTTCGAAGACATTCCGGCGATATACGACCGAATGAGGACTCTCTCTGATGTGGGTCTCGGATATCTCGAGCTCGGGCAGTCGGCGACGACCCTTTCGGGAGGCGAGGCTCAGCGAGTAAAGATATCTTCGGAGCTTTACAGGCCCGACACCCACCGCACCGTCTATCTCCTCGACGAGCCTACGGTCGGCCTTCACTACGAAGATGTGAGAAAGCTCATAGAGATACTCCAAAAGCTCGTAGACCACGGCAACACTGTGATCGTGATCGAGCACAACCTCGACCTCATCAAGTGCGCCGATTACGTGATCGACATGGGTCCTGAAGGCGGGGAGGGAGGCGGACAGATAGTCGCGAAAGGGACGCCGGAAGACGTCGCCAGGAACGAGAAGAGCCATACGGGAAAGTACCTCAAGAAGATCTTGAAGAAGGGCTAGGCCAATAAAAAAGCGAGCGTCCTTTCGAAAGCTCGCTTCGATCCGGGGGGGGCCGGGGTCAGCGCTTCTTGCGCCTGATGCGGCCTCCTCCGTCTTGGAATTTCCGCTGGCTGTAGCGGTTCAGGTAATATGCGCCCACCAGGCCGGTGAGGATGCCTGCGAGAAGCGACGCGAGGGAAGTTTCGTTTCCGAACCATCCCTCGCAGAGCGAAGCGAGGCCGCCTGCGAACAGGACGGCTCCCGTCGAGAACCAAGCGACAGTGCGCAAAAGGAGAGGCTTCCTCTCCATGTATTCCATGCCAGAGTCAGGATAGACCATGTTAAAGAGCGGGTTTAAGGGTTGTGAAAGCTCGTCTCTATCTTATCGGAAGCAGATAAAGAGAATATAAAGGGCAAGGACGGGCCGCGCGAAGCGCGGCCCGTCCGTTCTCACGATCCCGCGGAAAGGCCTCTCGGCTTTTTCACGGAACGCATGCTTAGAATCTTCTTACCCGCGGGTCTGATGCGGGGAAGGAGAGTCGAAGCATGTCTTATGACTGTCCTTCGTCGAACTTTCATTCAATCATGATTATAGCACGTTTTATATCATATATCAAGCCATATCTTCGGGCGATTTGAAAGCCCCAGCGTACGCTGGGGCTTCGAAAGGATGAGATGAGCTGACGTTAGGCTGCCGCGAGCATCGCCGTGAAGCGTTGCGGCGCGACATAATGCCGCCGTCGGCCGACGTCGATGCCGTCCTTGTGGTCGATCACGGGCAGCCGTTGGCGATTCCGCATCCGGTCGGCATGCGCGTCTTTCGAGCGCTGCTGGCGGAAGGGGAAGATCTGGCGCGCCTGGATGCCGAAGTAGATGGCGATGGCTTTCGCTTTGCGAAACGCCTTCATGGTCATGGTGCGCAGGTTGAGGACTTTCTGCGCCGCCGCGACCGCCATCTTGTGGCTCGCTGCCTTGAAGGTAAGCTTGCCGCCGTCTGACAACAGGACATAACCGGGATAGGTGACGTTGTTCATCTGTGCTGGATCTTTGGTTTTTGTTGTCCGGATCTGCGAGAGAGCCGGGTTTCGGATTTACTTTACACCAAGCTAGGGAAAGTACAATATATCCCCTGTGACTATCCAAGAGTTCGAAAAGCTCGGTCTTCCCGATACGCCAGGCGTATATTTCTGGAAAGAGAAAGGGAAGATCCTCTATATAGGCAAAGCCACGTCTCTCTATGACCGCGTACGGAGCTATTTTTCGGCGGACCTGATATCGACCAGAGGGCCCCGCATGGTCGATATGGTCTACAAGTCTGACGCCATAGAGTGGCAAGAGACCGATTCCATACTCGAAGCGCTCATAGCAGAAGCCAATCTCATAAAGAGGCATTGGCCCGACTACAACGTGAAGGAAAAGGACGACAAGAGCTGGAATTATGTGGTCGTTACCCGCGAGAGGTTCCCTCGCATCCTTACCATCCGCGGCAGGACGCTCGATGTAGAGAGGCAGAAGAAGCTTCTCAGGGTGCGCAAGGTGTTTGGCCCTTTTACGTCAGGCTCGGCCCTGAGGGAAGCCCTCAAGATAATAAGGAGGATGTTCCCCTATATCGACAGGCACTCGTCTTCGAAATACACCGCCACGTTCTATAGGCAGATCGGGCTCGCGCCTGACACTGCGTCCGATGAGGCGGTCGCGGAGTACAAGAAGAACGTCGACCGCATAATCCTCTTCTTTGAAGGAAAAAAGAAGAAGCTTTGCAAGGTCCTCGAAGCGGAGATGGACTCATACGCGAAGAAGCGCGAGTTCGAGAAGGCGGCGGAGGCGAAGAGGAAGCTTTTCGCCCTCGACCATATCCAGGATATCGCTCTCATAAAGGAGGACGTAGACGGCTTCAGCCGTACGGAAGAAGAGCCGCGCGCCGAAGCCTTTCGCGTAGAGGCGTATGATACCGCCCACATGTCGGGCAAGGAGTCTGCGGGCGTCATGACGGTCGTCTGCGACGGCGAAGCCGCCAAGGGGGAGTACCGCAAATTCAAGCTCTCGCCGGAGATAGGCAATAACGACGTGGCGTCTCTTCGCGAGATACTGGAGCGCCGCCTCAAGCATAAAGAATGGAGGCGTCCCGACCTCATGGTCATAGACGGTGGCGAGGGGCAGCGCAATCTCGCAGAGAAAGTCCTCAGAGAAGGAGGGCTGGCTATCCCTGTCGTCGCTGTGGTCAAAGACGAGAAGCACAGGCCGAAGGGAATAGCGGGCGACGAAGCGATCGTAGCGGAGCACAAAAAGGCGATCCTTCTCGCGAACGCGGAGGCGCATCGGTTCGCGCTCGCATACCACAGGAAGCTGCGAAGGATGAGGGATCGGAGAAAGGGACGGCTCTAGCTTTTGCCTTTCTTTATGAAATAGCTGTAGACGATGAAGCCGTCTACGAGCACGCCGCCCGCGCCGATCGCGACGAGGAGCCACGCCGCCCAGGTCGAGAGCGCTCCTGCGTAGAGGATATAGGCGCCGCAGCCGAGGATAAAGGGAAACGACAGGAGGCCGAGCCAGTCGAAATATTCCGCCTTGAGTCTCATGGCTCAAGTCTAGCATACGGATAACGCCGCCGCGGATTTTTGAGTTATAATGGGCCCATGTCATTCGCTCACAAGACCCGGGTCGCGGTTCTGCGAGGCGGCCCTTCGTCGGAGTACGAGGTCTCGCTCCAGTCGGGCGATACCGTGCTCAAGAGCCTCCCAGAGAAATATCAGGGCATCGACGTATTCATATCGAAAGAGGGGATATGGCACGTGCACGGGATCGAAAAGTCGCCTGCCGACGCCCTCAAGCACGCCGACGTCGCTTTTGTCGCGCTCCACGGCCAATTCGGCGAAGACGGTAAGGTGCAGAGGATCCTCGAGCATCTGGGGATCCCGTTCACCGGCTCGAAGGCCTTCGCTGCGGCCATCGCCATGAACAAGCATCACGCGAAGACGGCACTCAAAGGCCTCAAGGGGAAGGTGAGGCTCGCCGCGCACAAAGCATTCTCTCGCGAAGACATCCTTGCGAGAGGCGCTCACGCCATATTCCGCGAGATACCGCATCCTTCGATCGTAAAGCCGAATTCCGCCGGATCGTCCCTGGGGGTCAATATAGTGCGCAATTTCTTCGACCTGGAATTCGCTCTCGAGAAGGCCCTCGAGCATTCGGATACGGTCATTATCGAAGAGCTCATCGAAGGTCGCGAAGCCACCTGCGGGGTGCTCGACGGGTTCCGCGGCGAGGCTCATTACGCGCTGCCTTCGATCGAGATCATCCCGCGCAAGCTCTCGCCCTTCTTCGACTACATAGCCAAATACAGCGGCAAGAGCGAAGAGGTCTGTCCGGGCAATTTCGACGAGAAGGTCAAGTGCGAGATCGAAGAGGCTGCTAAGGCGGTCCACAAAGAGCTCGGCCTGCGCCACTATTCCCGTTCCGACTTCATGATCCATCCGAAGAGGGGTGTATTCTTCCTCGAGGTGAACTCGTTGCCGGGACTCACGCCGGAATCCCTCCTTCCTAAATCGCTAAGGGCCGTCGGCTCGTCGTTGCCCGAATTCCTCGATCACGTGATCTCGCTCTCCTTGAAGAAGAGATGAACGGGAGCCTCTCGCTCGTATAAGTACTATGGGAAAGATAATCGACCTTAAGGATAAGAAATGCGTCGCCTGCGAAGGCGGCGTGCCTTCTCTCGCGCGGGAGGCGGCCGCAGCCCTGCTCGTCCAGACGCCGCAGTGGCGGATGGCAGAGGACGGCAAGACGATATCGCGCGGCTTTCGATTCGCGGATTTCGAGGAGGCGATGGGGTTCGTTTCGAAGGTGGCGTCTTTGGCTCAAGCCGAAGGCCATCATCCTGACATCCATATCTCGTATAATAAGGTGCGGTTCGACCTATCGACCCATGCGATCGGAGGCCTTTCCGAGAACGATTTCATACTGGCGGCGAAGATAGACGGTCTTTTCGGGCACGAGGGGTAACGAGCATCCATGCCAAAGATAGCCATATTCGATATAGACAATACGCTCACTGAGAGCCGCTCCCGCATATCCCCGAGAGCGGCGGCTCTTTTGTCCGAGCTCGTCGACCTGATGCCTGTAGCGATCGTCTCCGGCGAGTCCATGGAGGGTTTCGATCATCAGGTCGTCTCGAGCCTCTCGCATTCGAAGAAGGGCAATCTGTATTGCCTGCCTACGGGAGGCGCGGAGCTCAGGGTCTACGAGGACGGCGCCTGGAGGAGGGTATATTCCCGAAAGCTTGGCGACGAGAAGAGGCGCGCTATCCTTGAAAGGCTCGCGAAAGCGATCGGCGCGTCGCCTCTAGACCTTGGCAGGCATATCGAAGATAGGGGCACCCTCATGACCTATGCCGCTTTGGGCAAGGACGCGCCGCTCGAAGAGAAGTACGCGTTCGACCCGACCCGCGAGAAGAGGAGGGCTCTCGTCGACCATCTAAAGACCCTCCTCCCCGGGGTCTCTATGTCGATAGGCGGATCGACATCGATCGATTTCACCGAAGAAGGAATCGACAAGGCCTACGGAGTCAACAAGCTCTTGGAATATTTGAAAATATCTCCTTCGGACGCCGTATTCGTCGGCGATGCCCTCGACGGCGGCGGAAATGACGAGTGCGTAAAGACTACAGGCGTCGCGACGGTTTCGACTTCCGGGCCAAAAGCCACGGAAAAGATAATCGAGGGGCTCATAAAAGGCGCTTCAGGGAGCAAGCGAGAGTTCGAGGTCGCTTACTTCTGCGCGGAATACGCTCTCGGGGGCGACGGCCGCATGTATGCGGGGGGCCTCGGAGTCTTGGCCGCCGACCTTCTCTTCGAGGCAGGAGAAGAAGGCGCCTCCTTCGTCGCTTTGGGAATGGCGTATGACGGGATGGACCCGTCGACTCTCGGCTTTAAGGCGGCGTCCCTTGCTTCAGGTTCGCCTGCTTCGGTAGAGGTCCCTATAGAGGGAAGGAAGGTCTCTGTGCGCGCGTGGGAGAAGAGGTTCGGTTCCGCTCTCTTGTACCTCGTCGATCCAGACGTAGAAGAGAACGACCCGAGGGACCGGGCGCGCGGTAACCTCTATGACAGGGACTTCGACAGGCGCTTGCGGCAGCAGATCCTCATAGGGATCGGCGGATATAGGCTCCTTAAGGCCCTCGGCATCGAGCCGAAGACGTATCATATAAACGAAGGCAATATGGCGTTCGCCGCTCTGGCGCTCCTCGCGGAGGGTACGCCGGCCGGGAAAGGATCGAAGGCCGCCGCTCTCGAGGCGGTTCGCAATAGGGTGGTCGCGACTAAGCACACGATCCTGCCCGCTGGAGCCCTCGCTTCGATAGAGGACATCTGGCGGTACGTGGGAGGATACTGCCAGGAGTTCGGCATAGGCAAGGACCTTCTCATGTTCCTTGGAGCCTACGACGCCGATCAGAGCATGTTCACGGCGACAAAGTTCCTCCTTTCTCTCTCTGGCAAGGCGAGCGCCGTCTCGGCGCTCCACGCGAGGTTCGAGAAGGAGAAATTCCCTTCGAGCAGGCTCATGCCCATAACGAACGGAGTGCATCAGGGTCGATGGCAGGCGCCTGGTTTCCGCGCAAAGGACCTCTCGGATGTCGACGTGTGGACGGCGAAGTCTTCTTTGAGGAAGGAACTTGTCGCCGAGGCCGCGAAGGCGGGGGCCTCTCTCGATCCGAAGGCTTGCACCTTGGTCTGGGCGAGGAGATTCGTCCCTTACAAGAGGCCCTTCGCGCTCTTCGACGACCCGCAAAGGCTCTTGAAGCTCCTTAACGACCCTCTCCGCCCTCTTCAGATCGTCATCTCGGGAAAGGTCTACGCGGAGTCCCCGGAGAGCAAGGCGATCGAGGAAAAGGTGCGGGCGATCGCCTCTGATCCGGCTTTTAAAGGCAAGGTCGCGTATATCCCCGGCTATTCGGTCGAGCTCTCGAAGAAGCTCGTTCAAGGCGCCGACATATGGCTCAACACCCCCCTCCTCGGAGTCGAGGCGTGCGGTACGAGCGGCATGAAAGCCGGGCTTAACGGCGCTCTGCAGATGAGCGTTCCCGATGGCTGGGTGGGGGAGGTCGATTGGAAGGGCTTTGGATGGACCCTCTCTAACGACGATGTCTCGCGGTCCATCTACGATTCGCTCGAAAACGAGGCCCTTCCCGCGTATTACGAGAGGAAGGTAGAAGGCATCCCTGAAAAGTGGGTCCGTATGATGCGCAAAAGCATCAAAGTCGTAGAAAACGGCTATACTGCGGCTACAATGCTCGACGGATACAGAAAGAGGCTCTATAGGCCATAGCCCTTTTCCAGGCTCCCTGAGTAGGGTGTTGTATAATAGGAACTCATGAAGCTTTTTAAATTCAACGGCGGTTCGCGGGTGTTGTTCGTCGGCGCGGAGGCGGCTCCGTTCGCCAGGGTGGGAGGCTTGGGTTCGGTCATGGATTCCCTGTCTCGAGCGCTTCGGGAGAAGGGATGCGACGCCAGGGTGATGATACCAAAATACCTCTCCATAGAGGAGAAATGGAAGCTCGACCTCGTTCAGAAGGGCGTGAGCGTGCCTACGGGGAACGAGTCGGGCGAGACCCATCTCGTCTGCAACGTGAAGAGATTCACTCCTAAGAAAGCAGGCGATCCGGTCACGACCTATTTCCTCGAGAACCAGGAATATTACGAGAAGAGGTCGAACGTGTACGGATACGCCGACGACGCTATCCGCTGGGCGCTCCTCGCCCGCGGCGTGATCGAGTTCATACGGGCTCACAAGGAATGGAAGCCGGACGTCATCGTTGCGTGCGATTGGCAGGCGGCCCTCGTCCTTAACTACCTTCGGATCGAGTACAAGAAGAATCCTCAGGTGAATGGTATCGCGACGGTCTTCGCGATCCACAACCTCTACTATCAGGGGATGTTCGACCATCGCTTCGTCCAAGAGATGGATTATGACGACGGACATTCTCCCGTGCCCGCGTTCGAGAATCCTCGCCTCACCAAGATAAACTGCATGCGCCGCGGTATCATGCACGCCGATATGGTGACGACGGTATCGCCGAACTATGCGAAGGAGATCCTCACCGCAGATTACGGCGAGCTCCTGGACGGCCTTTTGCGCGAGAGGCGTAACGCGCTCGTCGGTATCCTAAACGGCATCGATTACTCGATGTGGGATCCGAAGAAAGACCCTTACATCTCGTACAAGTACGACAAGGAGAGTCTTGGCGATAGGGCCAGGAACAAGACGGTGCTCCAGGAGCGCTTCGGGCTTGAGCGTAACAGGAACGCGTTCGTCGTAGGGATCGTTTCCAGGCTTTCAAAGCAGAAAGGGTTCGAGCTCCTCTATCCGATCGCGGATATCCTCATGCAAGAGCTTCCGATGCAGCTCGTCGTCGTAGGTTCCGGAGACGCTGACCTTATGGGCTTCTTCCACGGATTGGAGACCAAATACCCAGGCCGCGTCGCCGCGCACCTCTCGTTCGACGCAGTCTTGCCGCATGTCGTATTCGCCGGAGCGGACGTCGCTCTGGTGCCTTCTCAGTTCGAACCGTGCGGGCTCGTCCAGATGGAAGCCATGAGGATGGGCGCGGTCCCTGTCGTGAGGAGGACCGGAGGCCTCGCCGACAGCGTCAAAGACTACGATCCAGACAAAGGCGCGGGCACCGGATTCGTGTTCGACAAGTTCGATTCTTCGTCGGTCATGATCGCCCTTATCCGCGCCTTCGAGAATTTCAGGAATAAAAAGGAATGGAACAAGCTCATAAAGAGAGGGATGTCGGAGGACTTCTCTTGGGAGAAATCGGCGGTGAGGTATCTCGAGGTGTTCGACAGAGCCGCAAAGCTCCGCGAGCGCGAGCTCAAAAAGGAGGAGTAAGGCGTATTATCCCGTAACCACATAAAACGATATGAGATGGGCCAATTTCCTCCACGTATATCAGCCACCGACTCAAAAGCCGATCTGGGTGAGGCGTATCGCCGACGAATGCTACCGAAAGCTCTTCTCCGGCCTGCGAGGAATCCCTCGCGCTCGGGTCACGCTTAACATAAACAGCGTCCTCTGCGAGCTCCTCGAGCAGAACGGAGCGACCGACGTTATCGACAACATCCGCGCTCTCATCGAATCGGGAGGGGTTGAGATCACCGGAAGCGCGAAATACCATGCGTTCCTGCCATTGCTCCCGGAAGAGGAGATCGAGAGGCAGATACGTCTCAACGAAGAAGGGCTCAATCGATATTTCGGCACCAAATGGAAGAAAGGGGGATTCTTCTCGCCTGAGATGGCCTATTCGAAAAAGGTGGTCCAGGTCGCGAAGAAGATGGGGTATAAGTGGATCATCATCGACGAGCTCGCTTTTCCCGGCGAAGGCCACCCTTCGAGAGAGAAGGTCTATGAGATCGAAGGGGTCGAAGGCTTTTATGTATTCTTCCGCGAGAGGAATTTCTCCTTCAAGATACTCTCCGCCTCGCAGCTCTCGACCCTGCCTGCCATCATGCGCTTCCTCGAGCCGCGGTTCGGCAAGAACGAGTACACGGTCACAGGCATGGACGGCGAGACATTCGGTCACCACAGGCCGGGCCTCGAGAAGCTCCTCTTCGACCTCCTTTCCGATACCAAGATCGAGTCGCTCTCGCTAGGCGACGTGCTCGAGCTCGGGCTTCCGGTAGAGAAGATAGACCCGCGCCCTTCGACGTGGGCCTCCGTCCCTCGCGATTTCTCGATAGGCGAGCCGTTCTTGCGCTGGAAGAATCCGAAGAACAAGGTGCAGGTCGCGCAATGGGAGCTTACGAACCTCGCGATCGACGTGGTTCGCCGCGATGAGACGCAGAAGTCCCGCGAGACGCTCGACTACTCGCTCCATTCCGACCAGTATTGGTGGGCCTCCGCGCGGCCGTGGTGGAGCCTCGAGATGATAGAGAGGGGGGCTTTCGACCTGAAAAAGACGATCCATGAATCGAGGACCGCGAAGCCCGAGGAGCTCAAGAGGGCGGACGACCTCTATAAGGACATCCTCTATACGGGATTTGAATGGCAGCGCACCGGCGTCGTAGACGAGCTCTCGCGCCAAGAGAACGAAGAGGTACGAGAGCGCCTCGAAGAGAAGGAAAAGCTCTTCGTCACCAAGGAAGAGTTCGAGGATATGATCAAGAATCTCCGCGAGCAGATGACTCTAGCGGCCGAGTCTCAGGAATACCACCGCGCTTCGATGATAAAAGACAGGATACGGGAGCTCGAAGAGGAGATGGAAAGGAACGATACAGGGCACGTAAAGCCGGGTTCAGACCTGATGTTCTAATCGCTCTGTGCGGTTCCAGATAAGGTTCGACGCAAGGTCCGTTCAGAAACAGCTAAAAACAGTATCATATATGATACTGTTTTTAGCTGCAGAAAAAGGTCGTTCTGAATTTATTTCAGGTTCTTAGAGATCTCTAAGAGAGCTCTACGGGAGGGATGTTCCTATACTGAGGGTTCTTTACGAACTCCGGTTTGCCATCTCTGTCGATGACGTAATATGCCGCTCCGCGGAGCCTCTTGAAAGGCTCGTAATCGGCATGTCCGGGCAGGGACGCCGCGTTTTTCTCTCCGAAATCGACAGGACTGTCGTCCGAGGTGACGAGCCAGGTGTTTCCGGTATTTACGGCGAGATGCCCCGCCCCCGACGGGATGAATACAGAGTCTCCGGCCTTTACCTTTACCGCCTTGAAAGAGTCGATCTCGTCGTCGATAGGGGACCCGTCGCTTCCGGCCTTCCTCGTCTGCATGAGGACGTATCCTTCGCCTGCGAGTATCGTATACGTCTCGTCGAGCTTGCCTACATGATAGTGGCCGTAGGATTTTATGTACTCTCCGGCGACAGTGCCGGGCTCCCAGACGGTTATGTTCCTTTTGTCTTTGCCGCCTCGGATCATGTAGTAGTGGGTCTCGGGGCCTTGGGCGTCGGGATCCATGAGGACCTCCCGCATCTTGTCGTGCGCTCTCTCTGCGAATGGCTTTATCATGGCTGTATTCTAGCATTTTCCGCGTTCCGGTCGCGTGGCTGCGGGGATAACGGCTTTCGCGAATATCGAGAGAGCTGGTACGATTGTGAAATGACCTACTCTAGGAAAGGATTTACCCTTGTCGAGCTCCTCATATCGATCGCGATCATAGGCATCATATCTTCGATCGTCCTCGGCAACATAGCTTCGAGCAAGCAGAAGGGGACGGACGCCCTCATAAAGTCCAATATGCATGACGCACGCACGGCGGCCGAGCTCTATTACGGAGACAACGGGAATTCCTATGCCGGCGTCTGCGGATCGATACCCTCGCCTAACGGCGGGAAGACCCTTGAATATAATCTCCTCAAGGCTCAGGAGGCGTGGGGCACGACGACGCAGCCTCTCAACATATCCCTCTCGACCGCAGGGGCGTTCGATATCGTGACATGCCACGAAAACGGCTCGAATTATGCCGCAGAGACGCCTCTTAAGGGCACCTCCTCGGGAGCGCCCCTTATGTGGTGCATAGATTCGGGCGGTGCGGCCAGGATAGTCACAGCGAACCTCGAGGCGAACGAAGTCGCATGCGAGTAGGGGGCTATGAGGATCTCTCCCTCGACTAAATCCTCGCCGTCGCTCAGATTTGTCTAGGCACCGGCTCGCTCCCAGATTTGCTAATCTGGGTCCCGCTCCGCCGTTCGAGTCCTGACAAAAGCGCCCCGGCGCTTTTTTTAGGGTCCATCAAAAAGTCCGCCGAGAGGCGGACTTGTTTTGTGGACCCTACAGGACTCGAACCTGCCACCCCCTCATTGCAAATGAGGTGCTCTACCAGATGAGCTAAGGGCCCGCTTTTCTGACTGCGATAATATAGCTTAAAAGCTTCAAATTATCAAACTTTGTAGTAAGATATATCCCGCGAGGGCCTATAGTATATCGGTAATACGCATCCATGGCATGGATGAGTGCCGGGTTCGATTCCCGGTAGGTCCACTTAGAGCGTCCTTAGCTCAGTCGGTCAGAGCGCTCGCTTCACACGCGAGAGGCCGGAAGTCCGAATCTTCCAGGGCGCACAAGGGATACTGTCCCTTAACGGGCCTATAGTCTAGTGGTACGACGCGTCATTCGCATTGACGAGGCGGGGGTTCGATTCCCCCTAGGTCCACCCTGAGCAGCGAGCCCATCCTTGTAAGTGAACTCTGGTTCACTTATACTTCACGCATGGGTTTTCGCACACACGACGAAGACGGCGCTCTCGATACCATGTCTCTAGACGATTATCTTGTTGAGAACAAGGAGGCTTCCTTTATGCTTCGCGCCGCGACCGATTCGATGCGCGATGCCGGGATACTCGAAGGCGACCTCGTCATCGTCGATAGGTCAAAGACGCCGAAGGAGATGGATATAGTGATCGCCGTAGACGACGGAGAGTTTAAGATGGTCCGTTTCGACTCTCTCTCAAAGCAGGGCGCGAAAGTCGAGGCGGTAGTGATCGCAGTCATACGCAAATATACATGAAGGGACGAAGATACATCATGCATCTCGACGGCGACGCGTTCTTCGTCTCCGTGGAGGCGGCGAAGGACCCGAGGCTTCGCGGGCGTCCGGTCGTAACGGGCCAGGAGCGCGGCATCGCCTCGGCGATGTCCTACGAGGCGAAAGCGCTCGGCATCACTCGCGCCATGCCCATATTCCAGATACGCCGACAGTTCCCGCAGGTCGCGGTGGTGGACTCAGACTATGAATCGTATGCCGTGTTCTCGAAGCGGATGATGGATATCGTGAGGCGCTACACCGACGTCGTCGAGGAGTATTCCATCGACGAGTGCTTCGCCGATTTCACGGACGTGCCGGGATTTAAGAAGGATCCCTTGCCCGTGCTCTCGCGCCTAAAGGGCGAGATCGGGAAAGAGCTTGGGATATCCGTGTCGCTCGGCCTCGCCTCGACGAAATCCCTCGCGAAGATGGCTTCTAAATCGAAGAAGCCGGACGGCCTCACGATCGTATGTCCTGAAGATGTGACCTCTTTGCTTGGCAAGACTCCCGTAGATAAGGTCTGGGGCATAGGTTCTGCGACGGCGATATCTCTGCGAAAGAAGGGGATAACGACGGCCCTCGACCTCGCTTCAAAGCCTGCGGCATGGGTGAGCGAGAGCTTCTCGAAGCCTCTAGAAGAGATGCATCTCGAGCTTAACGGGGTGTCGGTCCATCCAGTCGCGACGGGGAGCGAGCCTCAAAGGTCTATCATGAAGACAAGGACGTTCTTTCCGGCGAGCGACGATTCTTCGTACGTATTTTCCGAGCTGTCGAAGAACCTCGAGGGCGCGTGCCGGAGGGCCCGCGAGCTCGGCCTCTATGCCAAGGACGTCTCCGTCTATCTCAAGACCAAGGATCTCTCGTATGCGAACGCTTCGCGAAAGCTCTCTCTGCCCTCGAACGGCTCGTTCCAGATCGTAAGGGAGGCGAAAAAAGCTTTCGACGAGATATTCGAACGGGGCCGCCTCTATCGCGCGACGGGAGCGATCCTCTGCGGCCTGGTCCCGGAAGAGGCCGTTCAGGAGGATCTCTTCGGGGGAGCGCGGGCGGCGGAGAAGGGAGGCAAGGTGCTCGAAGCGGTCGATAGGATCAACAAGAAGTACGGGAAGAGCCTCGTCCATATGGCTTCGAGCTCCCGCTCCCTCCATCGCGAGAGGAGAAGGGAGAAGAAAGCTCTTTTTATGCCGAGGGGATCGTCGAAACGCCTTTCTGTGCCGTATTTGGGCGAAGCGAGGTAGGTCTCCACAAGGAGCGCTTTACAAGACGGATGTCATCGCCTAGACTCAAGACCGGCTCCAGAAACCCCTTTCACGCATGCTAAAGAAGCTCCTCTTGTCTGGGGCGCTTCTCACCGCGTCCCTCGTCCTTTCCTCAAATCAGAATCCGTCTGCGAGGCAAACATCCTCGCAAGACCATTTTCCTGGCTCGAAAGCAGCCATACCGAGCGATACTCGCACCTTAGCGAGGATCGACTTAGCCTCGCTCGAAAGCGCGAGGCTGCCGACGGAAGCCCTCCAAAAGCTTCCGGTTATTCACCCCTCGTTCCAACGGCGCGACGGGCGTGAGTTGCCGCTCGTTCGCTCTCCCTACGACTGTGCGGACCCTCCGCGCTTCGCCTGAGCCAGGAAACGAATGCCCGCGACCTTCCGCGCGGGCATTTTGATTTGTGCATAACTCCATGGACTTCCTGTGGTCCGCGCCTATACTTATCCCAAACCCCTTTTCACCCCATGAATGCTCTCCATGCAGCGCTCGCGTGCGCTTTGTTCACGCTCGCCGGTTCCTCGGCCTTCGGACAGTCGTCCGGATGGCGCGATGCCCTCAGGTCGGATCCCCGGTTCCGCTACGGCTCAGAGCAGATCCCTGGCGGAACGTTCGTGAAGAGAGCCGATCTGGAGCTCTCTACTGCGATACGGAGCCTCGAGCTCCATCTCGCCAAAGCGAAGGAGAGCGAGCCGCAAGACTTCCTCTCCAAAGGCATCCGGTCTATCGAGGGCAACTTCGATTCTCCGGACTTTCTGACCAAAGGGCTCTATCTGCGCCACGACGACGACAGCTCGATCCGCCTGAGGTCGAAGGTGTCGTATACCTACAGCCCGCGTCAGCTCCCGAACGACCCCTTCGTCGTTTTCGACAAGATGTTCATCTTGCCGATACGGATGGTCGTGATGAAGACCTTAAGCTTCTGACGGCCCGCCTGTCCTTCTATCCGAGCCCCGCGTCCGCGCGGGGCTTTTAGTTCGGTTTCGTTTATACTGGAGCATCATGAAAGGCGTTTCGAAGAAAGACATGATATTCGTGCTATTCGGCGCGACGGGAGACCTCGCGGCGAAGAAGATATTGCCTGCTATAGAGTCCTTGGTCTCGGCTGGCGAGATCGGGGCCTCGTCGAAGGTCGTCGCCGTCTCGAGGCGAGAGTGGGACGACGCGGGCTTTTTGTCTTTTTTCGAGGGACAAAGGGGCCGCCCGGCCGAACCGTCGTTCGCAGCGGCGATCTCCTATTCGAAGGTGGATATCGCTGCGGGAGTGGGCTATAAGGAGCTTAAGGCGCGGCTCGACCGCATGCTCGCCGAAGACCCGAGCGCTGAGCTTTTGGTGTATTTCTCTCTGGCTCCCGATCTCTACTCGCCGGCGTTCAAGGACCTCGTAAGGTCGCGCGTCCTCGAACGGGGCAAGAGAGGGAAGATCATGATAGAGAAGCCGTTCGGGACCGACCAAAAGAGCGCCTGCGCCCTCGACAGGCTCCTCGCCTCCAAGCTCGATCCGGACCAGATACTGCGAGTGGACCATTATCTAGGCAAAGATACTGTCCGAGCCATCATGGATCTCCACGAGAGAGCGACTCATATGAGCGACCTCGTGTCGTCGGAGGCTGTTTCCTCGATCCGAGTGCGGCTCTTCGAGACCAAGGGCATAGACGGCAGGGGGGCGTCGTATGAAGGAGTCGGCGCCTTTAGGGACGTGGGCCAGAACCACATGCTCGAGACGCTCGCCGCCCTCGGGGCGGACCTTTCTACGGCCGGCTCTTGGCAGGAGGCACGCGCGGACTTCATAAAAAGGCTCGTCCCTCCCGCGAACACCTGCGACCTCTCGCGGCGGGGGCAGTATGAGGGCTATGAGGCCGAGAGAGGGGTGAGGGTCGGTTCGCAGACGGAAACCTCTTTTCATGTCGAGACCTCCTTGAGGTCGGGGAAGCTTAAGAGCGTACCTCTTGTCCTCGAATCCGGCAAGAAGATGCAGGTCGCGGAGGCGTTCGCGGAGATATGCTTCAAGGATATCTCTGGCCTTCCGAAGAGGATGAGGTTCTCTATACAGCCGAAGCAAGAGATAGTGATAGAGAATCGAGACGGCTCAAAGGAGGTGTTCGAAGTCCCTCGATCCTACGACGCTTACGGCAACATCATCCTCGCCGCGCTCTATGGGTCGGAGAGAGAGTTCGTCGGTCCCGAAGAGATCGAGGCTCTCTGGGGCTACGCGGATCATGTCGTCGCCTGCTGGGACAGGGTCCCTTTGGAGGTCTATAGCGACCGAAAGCCTTTTTTGATAAAGTAGCTCCACCGTTAAGACAACAAAGAAATGCTCAAAAGATTTTTGATGAAGCAGGCCATGAAGTCTCAGCTCAAAGATGTCCCGGAAAATGAGCAGGAGGCGCTCCTCGACCTCGTCGAGCGCAATCCGGCGTTCTTCGAGAACCTCGCGAAAGAGCTCCAAGAGGGGCTTAAATCGGGCAAGGACCAGCAGCAGGTGACCATGGAGATAATGACGAAGCATCGCGAAGAGCTCGCAAGGCTTATGCAGGGCAAATAGCATGAAGAGCAAGAAGATATTCATATTCGTCGGCAATCCCGATAGCGATTCGCTCTCGAGCTCTCTCGCGGATGCTTACAGGAAAGGCGCGGAGAGCGCCGGTCACGAGGTGCGCCTGACCCGCATATCCGACATGAAGTTCGATCCCATCCTCCACAGAGGCTACAAGGTCATACAACCATACGAGCCTGACCTCGTAAAATTCCAGGAGGACGTGAAGTGGTGCGAGCATTTCGTCTCGGTATTCCCGATATGGTGGTCGGACACGCCGGCTCTCATGAAGGGCCTCGTCGACCGCGTGTGGATGCCCGGGTTTGCGTTTAATTTCAGAAAGGGCCCCATTCCCGGCTGGATCCGCAGGCTCAAGGGCCGTTCGGCTCGCGTCATCGTGACGTCGGACTCGCATCCTTTTTTGCTCTGGGTGCTCTTCGGAGGAAACATCAACAGCTGGGTTCGCGGCGTCTTGAGATTCTCCGGCTTCGCTCCCGTGAGGAAGACTTGGTTCTCGGGGATGAGGAATATCCCTCCAGAGCGCGCGCAGAGGCTCCTCGCCAAAATCGAGAGGCTCGGCAGGAAGGGAAGATAAAAAACGGCCCGCTTCGAGAGAAGCGGGCCGTGCGCGTTTTCGCGTGATTTCTCAGTCCTTCTTGCTGAGGGCGTGGGTCACCGCCGCGGTCATGACCGTGGCCATGTCGAAGTCTCGGCTGAACACGGGGGTGTTCGAGCTGTAGACTCCGTTCTTCATGAGCTCGGCGATGCATTCTTCGCCGCGGCTCGTGACGATGAAGATCGGCTTTTCAAAGCCGGCTCGGCGCCAGTGGACGATGAGGTCGATGGCGCTTTTCGGCGCGGCGATCGACGTCTTGTAGCTCATGATGACGACGTCGATTTTCGCGATGTCGACTTCGACTTCTTCGGGCTTTCCCTCGGGGACGGGGGAGTGCTTGAAGAACCGGAACTTTCCGGACGAAGCCGCGGCTTGGCTCGCGACGACGGATGATACGCCCTCGGGCATGACTTTTGAGAAAAGTTCTGCCCAAGGAGGACTGTTTTCGAGGATGAGGACGGTGGGAACGGTATTCATGGTGGTATTTCAGTATTAATAATATAATAAAATACTGAAAAGTCAATAGCATCGATGGAGAAAATTGAAAAAGGGGGCCTTCTGAGCTAGTATTACCGTCTATCACTAAATCCAACACCGAATGGCCCTCTCTATAGGCATCGTCGGACTCCCGAACGTCGGCAAATCGACGCTTTTCTCGGCTCTCACGAAAAAAGGCGTTCTCATCGCTAACTATCCGTTCGCGACCATAGATCCGTCCGTGGGCGTGGTCGCCGTGCCTGACGAGAGGCTCTATAAGCTCGCCGAGTTCTCCAAGACGCAAAAGACAGTCTCTGCGGCCGTCGAGTTCGTCGATATCGCCGGGCTCGTCAAGGGCGCATCCGCAGGAGAAGGCCTCGGCAACAAGTTCCTCACGAACATCCGCGAGACCGACGCTATAGCGGAGGTAGTCAGGATATTCGAGGATCCCGACATCATCCACGTGTCGAACAAGATAGATCCTATGGGCGATATAGAGGTGATAAACCTCGAGCTCATCATGGCAGACCTCCAGACCGTGACGAAGCGGGCGCAGAACCTCGGCAAGGAGGTGAAGGCGGGCAAGAAGGAGGCCATTATAGAGATGGGCCTCCTCGAGAGGCTGCAGGCGGCCCTCGAGGCGGGAAAGCTCGCTTCTTCCGTTACGCCCGACGAATACGAGGCGCCTCTCCTCCATAACATCCACCTCCTGACCTCGAAGAAGATCCTCTACGTCCTCAATAAGAAATCCGGAGGCCGAAACCTCGACGAGACGAACGACGAGAGGTATCAGAAGCTCCTCGCGTTCTTCAAGGAGACCGGCTCCACCTATGTGGTGGTAGACGCGGGTATCGAGAACGAGCTTAAAGAGATGAGTGAAGAGGAGAAGGTCGAGATGCGCGCCGGCCTCGGAGCGGACAAGAGCGGCATAGACGCCCTCATACGGAAAAGCTACGAGATGTTAGGGCTCATCACATACTTTACGACGGGCGAAAAAGAGACCCGAGGCTGGACGATACAGAGGGGCTGGACGGCGCCTCTCGCAGGCACCGCTATCCATACGGACTTCAAGGACAAGTTCGTCCGGGCTCAGGTGATCGAGTGGGACAAGCTCCTCGAAGCGGGCTCGTACGGAGCGGCTCGAGAGAAAGGGTGGGTGCGCACCGAAGGCAAGGAATACATAGTCAAAGACGGAGACGTGATGGAATTCATGATCTAATCTCCTCTCCCGGGTTTTGATTAGAGGGGCGCGTCGCTGGAGCGACTAAAAACAGTATCATATATGATACTGTTTTTAGTCGCTCATCCCAGAGCCAGGGTCGTGGATCGAAAGGTCGGCTGTGCATAACCATCGACGGCAAAAACTTGCCACGTTGCTATAATTCATGGGTAAAAGTCGCAGCGGTTTTATAAAGATAATATTTTTGAAAAATGAAGGCACTTCACGTGATAGCTTTCATCCTCGCGGTCGTCGGCGCCCTTAACTGGGGTCTCGTAGGCGCAGGAGGATGGAATGTCGTAGAGATGCTCCTCGGCTCGATGGCGTGGCTCGAGAGGCTCGTATACGTCCTCGTAGGTCTTTCCGGCCTGGTTCTCATCTTCACTCACCGAAAGGAGTGCAAGCATTGCGAGACGAAGGCGGAGGCTCCTGCGATGTAGTGTAAGGCCCTGCGGCCTTCAAAAGCCCGCCTTTGGCGGGCTTTTGCGTACTATCTTTGAAACTGCGGCCGTATCGAGTATTATGAGTGGGCTTACAAGCTAACGAACCAGCTATGCAACCAAAGACTACGGCGAAGGATTTCTTCTTCTATCTCGCGGGATTCGCGACCCTTTACGTCTCCGCGATATCGCTCATCAGCCTCCTATTCGCCGTCGTGAACAAGGCCTTTCCTGACAGCCTCAATAACTATTACTATTACGGGTCCGATCCGTATTCCGGCGGCCTGCGCCTCGCTATCGCGTCCCTCATAATCGTCTTCCCGCTCTACCTCATCATAGCGACCCATCTTAACAAGTATCTCCGGGCGAATCCGGAGAAAAAGGACGTCGCTGTGAGGAAGTGGCTCACGTATCTCACGCTTTTCGTGACGTGCGTCGCGGTCGCGGTCGACCTCATCGTCCTCGTCAATACGTTCCTCGGAGGAGAGATAACGGTCAGGTTCGTCCTCAAAGTCCTTGCCGTCATCCTCGTCGCGGGAGCGGTCTTTTGGTACTACCTCTATGACCTCAAGAAGAGCTTCGCACCGGATATGCCGGCGAGGTCAAAGCTTCTCGTTTCGATAGCGAGCGGCGCGGTCCTCCTCTCTCTCGTCCTCGGGTTCGCCCTCCTCGGCTCTCCGATGAAGGCTCGCGCGGAGCGTTTCGACGAGAGGCGCATAAACGACCTCTCATCGATGCAGTGGCAGATCATAAACTACTGGCAGCAGAAGGGAACCCTTCCTGCTTCGATCGACGACCTCGTGGACCCTATTTCCGGCTATTCGATCCCTCGGGACCCTGAGACGGGAGAGGTCTACGGCTACAAAGCGCTAAGCGACCTGTCTTTCCAGGTCTGCGCCGATTTCAGCCTCGCTTCGCAGGATCGCGAAAGCCAGCCTCGAGACGTGACCCGCTCCTATATGATGCCTGACGGCGAGAACTGGAAGCACGGCGCGGGAGAGCACTGCTTCGACCGGGATATCGACCAAGACCTCTATCCTGTCCGCGAAAAAGGCGTGACCGTGCGCGGCTACTAACGAGAGATGAAAAAGTACGACCACTCTAAGCTAGAGAAGAAGTGGCAGAAAGAATGGGAGAAGTCTGGCATCTACGCGGCAGACGACAAGAGCGATAAGAAGAGGTTCTATCCCTTGGTCGAATTTCCGTTCCCTTCGGGCGCAGGGCTTCATACCGGCCACATCAGGAGCTATACGGCGATGGACATCGTCGCCCGAAAGCGCCGTATGCAGGGCGAGAACGTCCTCTATCCCATCGGCTGGGACGCTTTCGGCTTGCCTACGGAGAACTACGCCATAAAGACGGGCAGGCAACCTGAGGACGTGACCAAGGAGAACACGGACAATTTCCGCAGACAGCTCAAATCTCTCGGACTCTCGTTCGATTGGTCGCGCGAGGTAAACACGACCGACCCGGAATATTTCCGCTGGACACAGTGGATATTCCTCAAGATGTACGAGAAAGGCCTCGCCTACAAGGCGAAGATCGCGATCAATTGGTGTCCAAAAGACAAGATCGGTCTCGCGAACGAGGAGGTCGTCGACGGCCGCTGCGAGCGCTGCGGAACGGCGGTAGAAGAGCGAGAGAAGGAGCAGTGGATGCTCGCCATCACGAAATACGCCGACAAGCTCTATGACGACCTCGATTCGGTCGATTATCTCGAGAGGATAAAGATACAGCAGCGCAATTGGATAGGCAGGAGCGAGGGTGCTGAGCTCGAGTTTGCGATCAAGGGCTCGAGCGAGAAGATAAGGGCCTTCACGACCCGTCCCGACACGCTCTTCGGCGTCACGTACGTCGTCCTCGCGCCCGAGCACGGCCTCGTCTCAAAGCTCTCTTTCAAAAATAGGGCCGAAGTCGAAAAATATATCGCTTCTGCAAAGAAAAAAGACGAGATAGAGCGCACCGACGCCAAGAAAGAGAAGACCGGAGTTAAGCTCGACGGGATCTTCGCGATAAATCCGGCGAACGGCGAAGAGGTGCCGGTGTTCGTTGCCGATTACGTCTTGAGCGAATATGGCACGGGGGCGGTCATGGCCGTGCCCGCTCACGACGAGCGCGACTTCGCGTTCGCGAAGAAGTACGGGCTTCCCGTAAAGCACGTCGTCGAGCCGAAATTCGTCGGAATAAGCGGCGAAGGCGCCCCTAGGGCCGATATGCCCTTCGAGTATCGGGACGCGGTCGCGATAGTGGTCAGAAATCCTAAGGATGGGAAGTATCTTTGCAACAGCTGGAAAAGCTTCAAGATGCACGGCCTCTTTACCGGCGGGATCGAGAAAGGCGAGGACATCGTAGAGGCAGCGAAGCGAGAGATGCTCGAGGAGACGGGCTACAAGAACTTAAAGCACGTCCGCACCTCCTCGGTCGCGATAAACACCTTCTTCTATCATCGGGTGAAGAAGCAGAACCGGCACGCCCATTTCAGATTCGTCTTCTTCGACCTTGTGAACGAAGAGAGGCAGGAAGTCGACGACAAAGAGGCCGCGATCCACGAGATCGTGTGGAAGGAGAGGGGAGAGCTCAAGGATTTCTTTACCGTCTATGAGGGCAGCTTCATCCTCAACATCCTCGACAGTGACGACTATATCTATACCGACCACGGCATCCTCGCCGATTCCGGAAAGTTCTCCGGCATGGATTCCGAAGAAGCGAAGAGGGAGATCGCCGAGGAGGTCGGCGGCGCTTGGGTGAAGAAGTTCAAGCTGCGCGACTGGGTGTTCTCTCGCCAGAGATACTGGGGCGAGCCTATACCGATGGTCAAATGCGGAAAGTGCGGATGGGTCCCTGTGCCCGAGAAGGAACTTCCTGTCGCTTTGCCGAAGGTGGAGAGGTACGAGCCTACTGATACCGGAGAGTCTCCTTTGGCCGAGATAAGGTCGTGGGTCGAGACGAAGTGCCCGAAATGCAAGGGCGAAGCAGAGAGGGAGACCGATACGATGCCTAATTGGGCGGGCTCTTCGTGGTATTACCTGCGCTACGCCGATCCTAAGAATAACAAAGAGCTCGCGAGCAAAGAGAGGCTCGCTCTGTGGTCGCCCGTCGACTGGTACAACGGGGGTATGGAGCACACGACGCTGCATCTCCTTTACTCTCGCTTCTGGCACAAGTTCCTCTTCGACATCGGAATCGTCCCTACGAGCGAGCCTTATAAAAAGAGGACGTCTCACGGCATGATCCTCGCCGAGGGAGGGGAGAAGATGTCCAAATCGAAGGGCAACGTCATAAATCCCGATGAGCTCGTGACCAATTACGGCGCCGATACCCTGCGCGTCTATGAGATGTTCATGGGACCATTCGACCAGGCGATATCGTGGGACACGAAGAGCCTCATAGGCCCTCGCAGGTTTATTGAGCGAATCTATGCATTATCAAACAAAGTTGTTGATGCGCGGGCGGTCATGAGCAGCGGAGAGTTAAGACCGAATAAAGAACTCGAATCTTTGCTTCATAAGACAATCGGAAAAGTAACCGGAGATATAGAGTCCATGGGATTCAATACTGCAGTATCATCGCTCATGATCCTCTCGAATGCACTTGAAAAAGAGGCCGCTGTAACACGTGCGACTTATGAAGTTTTTCTTAAACTTCTCGCTCCATTTGCACCTCACGTGACGGAAGACCTATGGCATTCCCTGGGGAACGAAGATTCCATCCATATGGCCCAGTGGCCCGTGGCAGATGAATCAAAATTGACCGAGGGGGGCGCGACCATCGTGGTGCAGGTGAACGGCAAGGTCCGTGCGAGCTTCGCGGCGGATAGAAACGCCGAGAAGGGGGATCTAGAAAGGACGGCGATGTCCCTCGACGAGGTGAAAAAATGGATAGGGGACAAGAAACCGGAAAAAGTCATCGTCGTCCCAGGAAAACTGGTCTCCATCGTCGTCAGGGGGTAGTTGGCTTTACCGTCGCGTAGCAAGGAGGGGTTCGTCCGAGCCTTGGGAGCGTGGCGGCGCGAGCACGAGGAATTTTTCAGCAGAAAAATATCCGCGCTCGGCGGAGAGCTCCTTGCGGAGCTCTTGACAGGGGTCTTGACACCACGATAGACTTGACTTAGTATCAAACGAATGATAAAAGGTAATTATTAATTTAAGGAACGCGCACGCATTATTATGACGAATCTCACGATCAAGCCTAAACAGGTCGTAAAGGCCCTCCTCAAAAGCCTCCCTGAGCGCGCGCAGGAAGTGATAACCAAGCGTTACGGCCTCGGAAAGGATCCTGAGAAGATGACCCTCGAGGCTATCGGCAAGACCTACGGTATAACCCGTGAGCGCGTCCGCCAGATCGAGAACTACGCCATAGCGAACATACAGAAATCGAAGGAATACGAGTCGCAGATCCACGCTTTCAAGGAGCTTGAGGAGATGATGAAATCCATGGGAGGCGTCCTCGCCGAAGAGGACCTCCTCGACTCGGTCTCGAAAGACCTGTCGATACAGAATCACGTCTACTTCCTCCTCGTTCTCGGAAGGACGTTCAAGTGGCAGAAAGAAGACGATCATTTCAAGCATCGCTGGCATGTAGACGAAGGCACCTCCAAGAAGGTAGAGGATGCCCTCAAGAAGCTCTACAAGAACCTCAAGGACGACGATATCATCCCGGAGTCGGAGATGATCGATACTTTCCTCAACCACATCGAAGGCCTCAACGACCAGTACCGCAACGACGAGATATTGAAGCGATGGCTCTCGCTCTCGAAGAAGGTAGGCAAGAACCCTCTCGGCGAATGGGGCGTCTCCCACTCTCCGAACATAAAGGCGAAGGGCATGCGCGATTACGCGTTCCTCGTCATCCGAAAGCACGGCTCGCCTATACATTTCCGCGAAGTCGCAAAGCAGATCGAGAAGATGTTCAACAAGAAGGCTCACGTCGCGACGACTCATAACGAGCTCATAAAGGACCCTCGATTCGTCCTGGTCGGCCGCGGGCTCTACGCACTCTCCGAATGGGGTTATATGTCGGGAGTCGTCAAAGACGTCATAAAGAAGGTCCTCGAGAAGCACGGCCCTCTCACAAAGAAGGAAGTGATAGACAAGGTGCTCAAGGAGCGATACGTAAAGGAGAACACCATACTCGTAAATCTCCAGAATCCGAAATATTTCAAGAAAGACAAAGAAGGGAAGTACTCGATGGCGTCCTAGCGAAAAGCCGCGCGAAAGCGCGGCTTTTGCTTTGCGGGAGAGCGGCCTATCTTGTATCATTAGCGGGTATTATGCTTTCCAATCTCCTCACAGGCTTCTCCGCTTTCACCCTCAACGTAGTCTTGCCAGAGACCTTTCGTTGGATCGTCTACACCGCGGTCATCTGGGTGCCTATCGTGATACTCGAATACGCTTGGACCGTTTGGGTGAGGTATACCCGCACCGATTGGATCATGAGGCAAAAGAAGGCCGTCCTCGAGGTAAAGCTCCCCGCAGAGACCTTTAAGTCGCCGGCCGCCATGGAGCTCGTCTTGAACGCCCTTATTCAGACGGGTGGTGAGGGAACCCCGATCGAGCGCTATTGGGACGGCAAGGCTCGCCCGTGGTGCTCCCTCGAGCTTTGCTCCATAGACGGCGAGATCAGATTCTTCATCTGGTGCTTCGAGAGCCAAAAGAACTTCCTCATGGCGAACATCTACGGCTCGTATCCTGACGTCGCCATACACGAGGTCGAGGACTATACAGAGAAGGTCGCGAAGAACATGGACAAGTACGATATCTACGCGGCGGAATACAGGTTCATAAAGCCCGACCCGTATCCGATAAAGACTTATGTCGACTACGGCCTCTCCGACGATCCGGACGAAGAGCTCAAGGTCGATCCTTTGGCGTCGCTTATCGAGGTAATGGGTTCGGTGAAGAAAGAGGATCAGATCTGGTTCCAGTTCATCGCTCGCGCCCATACGGCGGAGAAGAACCACTTCAACAAGAGGCAGGAGGATCCGTGGGTCGAGGCGGCGAAGGCAGAGATAAAGAAGATCGCGAAAGGCGTCATGGAGAAGAAAGAGGACGGCACCGAGACGTTCCATATGGAGAGGCTCACGCCCGGGCAGAAGGAGTCTATCGAGGTCATCGAGAGGTCTATCGGAAAATACGGCCTCGACGTCGGCATCCGCGGTATAAACGTGATCCCAAAGGGCCGTGGCGGCTTCTCGGTGGGTATCATAAAGGGCTCGTTTCGTCCGTTCGGAGCGAACAATTTCAACAGCATCGCACCCGCCGCGGCGGAATTCGAGTATCCGTGGCAGGACAAGAGCGGCAAAAAGCTTGCGTACTGGAAGTCGAAGCTCTTCGAATACTATCGAGCCCGATCGTATTTCCATCCGCCGTACACTTTCACTGACATACCGCGTAGGCCTATCATGATACTCAACACGGAAGAGCTTGCGACGCTCTATCATTTCCCAGGCAGCGCCGTAAAGACCCCGGGCCTCAAGCGTATCCCGTCGAAGCGCGCGGACGCTCCGTTCAATCTCCCTACATAGGATATGTCTGGTCCTTTACGTTACATATCCCAGCCTGAGTATTCGTCCGTGAACCAGGACCAAAAGCCCTCTCGCCCTTTCAAAAAGGCGATTTTCATTCCGGCTATCGCGACGACGATCGTATTCATCGCTCTCGTATCCCTCCTGTTCTCGGCCCCTTCAGGGTTTCCAAAGGGCGAGCTCGTGACAGTCGAAGATGGAGAGACGCTCTCGGGCATGGCAAAGAGGCTAGCGCTTACGGACGCAGTGCGCTCTCCCTTCATATTCAAGTCTCTCGTCGTCCTTTTCGGCGGTTCGCGCGGTCTCGTCGCGGGAGACTACCTTCTCGAAAGGAAAGAGAGCGCGATCGCCCTCGCCTGGAGATTCTCCCACGGTTCGTACGGCCTCGAAGGGGTGCGTATCACCATACCTGAGGGCACGTCCTCGGCCGAGATAGCGGCCCTCTTCGAGAAGTCCGGCTCGTTCACGAGGTTCGACCCTCTCGAATTCCGAAGGCTCGCCGGCCCGAAGGAAGGGTATCTTTTCCCTGATACATATCTCTTCTTGCCCAACGTTCGGGCGCAGGAAGTCGTCCTTGCGATGCTCGAGAATTTCGACCGGCGCATAGAGGCCCTCGCGCCGGAGATAGCGGCCTTCGGAAAATCGCGAAGCGACGTTATAAAGATGGCTTCGATCATAGAGGAGGAGGCTCGCACCGACCTGTCTCGCCAGATCATCGCAGGGATCCTTTGGAAACGGCTCGACGAGGGGATGCCTTTGCAAGTCGATGCGGCGTTCTCCTTCGTGAACGGGAAGGGGAACAGCGCGCTCCTCACTCTCGACGACCTCAAGATAGATTCGCCGTATAACACATATGTCTACAAAGGCCTCCCGCCGACCCCGATCTCGAATCCCGGCCTCGCATCCATAAAGGCGACCATCCACCCCTTAAAGACTCCTTACTACTTCTATCTTTCGGACGACAAGGGCGAGATGCATTATGCTGAGACCCATGACGGGCACCTCGTCAACAAGAATAGGTATTTGAGATAAGGCACCGCCTCTGATAGGTTAGCTCCATGAACGGAAAGAAAGTCTATGTCGGCATGTCGGGGGGAGTCGATTCCTCCGTCTCTGCTGCTCTTCTCAAAGAGCAAGGCTTCGATGTGACTGGAGTCTTTATAAGGGTCTGGCAGCCCGATTGGATGGAGTGCACGTGGAGAGAGGACAGGCTCGACGCCATGCGCGTCTGCGTGCACCTCGGCATACCGTTCCTCACACTAGACCTGGAGAAGGAATACAAGAAAGAGGTCGTCGATTACATGGTCTCAGAATACAAGGCCGGACGGACGCCGAACCCCGACGTCATGTGCAACCGGTACGTCAAGTTCGGCGGCTTCTTCGATTGGGCGATGGCTCGTGGCGCCGACTATATCGCGACAGGGCATTACGCGCAGGTCTTACCGAGGCGAAACCTCGGTAACGATTACCGAGGTTTCGCCTCGGTAGAGTTGGGGATGGGCGCCGATAGGTCGAAAGACCAATCCTACTTCCTTTGGACGCTCTCACAGCGAGAGCTCGTCAGGATTCTTTTTCCGGTGGGCGGCATGGCGAAGAGCGAGACGAGGGGGCTCGCCGCGAGATTTCGCCTTCCGGTCGCAGAGAAGAGAGACAGCCAGGGCCTCTGCTTCATAGGGAAAGTCGACATCAAGGAATTCCTCTCCCATTACATAGAGCTGAAAAAGGGCAAGGTGCTCGACGAGGAGGGGACGGTCATAGGAGAGCATGACGGCGCCGCGTTTTTGACCGTAGGGGAGCGGCACGGATTCACGGTCGCGAACAAGACTGCGGACGGCCGTCCCTACTATGTGGTATCGAGGAACCTTTCGAGAAACGAGGTGGTCGTGTCCCATAGGTCTTCCGACGGCGCACTCTCAACGGAGAAGACGGCTTATCGCGTCTCTTCCTGCAACTGGATATCGGGAGATCCTAACGGATCGACAGCGCTCCTCGCTCGCATACGCCACCTCGGCGAGCTTGTGCCTTGCCGCGTTCAGGTCACAGGCGAAGGCGAAGCCGTGTTCAAGTTCGACAGGCCGATCATGGCCGCTTCCGGGCAGTCGCTCGTCGTCTACGACGGAGAGACTTGTCTTGGAGGCGGAATAGTGGTATAATTTAGAGGTGAAACCCTATGTGGTGCTGCTCCTCGTCTTCGTCGTAAGCTACATGCTTACGTGCGCGACGCTCTATCGCGCGGTCGGGCTCGGCGACGCCGTCTCTGCGGGCGTCTCGCTTCTCGTCGCTTTGGGAGCGACCGCTGCGACATTCGTGAAGATGGCCTCGGCGCCGATCTCGCGATAAGGATCCGAGACCTAAAAAAAACGCGGGCGGCGGTCCTGATTCGGACCGCCGCTTTTCTTTGCTATACTATCCGCATGTCGCCTATTTTCGTCACCAAATCGACCGGAGAGCAGGAAGCGTTCGATCCCCAAAAGCTCGTCAATTCGCTGAGAAAGGCCGGAGCCGCGAAAGAGCAGGCCGAAGACATACTGCGTCACATAGAGAGGGAACTTGTATCCGGCATGACGACGACGGAGATATATCGCCACGCCTTCTCCTTTCTCAGGCACTCGGCCCAGCCGGTCGCCGCGCGCTATTCAATGAAGCGCGCTATCGCGGACTTGGGTCCTAACGGCTTTCCGTTCGAGAAATTCATAGCGGAGATATTCAAGGCTCACGGCTACGAGGCGCTCACCGGCCAGATAGTGCAGGGCGGATGCGTCGAGCACGAGGTCGACGTGGTCGCGTGGAAAGGCTCCGAGCTCGTCATGGTCGAAGCCAAGTTCCATAACGAGCCGGGCCTCAAATCCGACCTCAAGGTCGCTCTCTATGTGAAGGCGCGCTACGACGACCTCAAGACGCAGACGTTCGAATACGGCGGAAAGAAGCGCAAGATCACGCTCTTCCAGCTCTTCACCAACACCAAATTCACCGATACGGCCATCCGCTACGCCTCGTGCCAGGGGCTCTCGCTTGTTGGCTGGAACTATCCCCGAAAGGGAAGCCTCGAGGACCTCGTCTCCGATACCGGCCTCCATCCGCTCACCTCGCTTACGACCCTCACCCATACAGAGAAGAGGACGCTTCTCGACGCAGGGCTCGTCCTCTGCAAGCAGGTCGCCAATAGGAGAGACTCACTCGAAAGCTACGGCATCCCTTCGAACAAGATAAAACAGGTATTAGCCGAGATCGACCACCTTTGCGCCTAAGCGAAACCAGAGCTATGAACAACTTCATGCCGAAACCGATCCGTTCTGCCGATTGGAACTATCCTGGAAAGAAATGGAAGCTCTCCCGATCGAAGCTCGATCTCTTTATGGAATGCGAGAGGTGCTTCTACCTCGATAACAAGCTCGGCGTGGCGCGGCCTCGCGGGTTTCCTTTCAACCTCAACTCAGCCGTCGACCACCTCCTCAAGAAGGAGTTCGACGCGCATCGCGCGGCCAAGACCGCCCATCCACTTATGCAGACCTACGGAGTAGACGCGATCCCGTTCGCTCATTCCGAGATGAACACCTGGCGCGAGAACTTCGAAGGCATACAGTGCGTCCACAAGGAGACCGGTCTTCTCATCAGCGGCGCCGTGGACGACGTCTGGGTCAATCCTGCGGGCGAGCTTATCGTCGTGGATTACAAATCGACGTCGAAAGACGAGAAGGTGAATCTCGACGCCGAGTGGCAAGACGGCTACAAGAGGCAGATGGAGGTCTATCAGTGGCTTTTGAGGCGGAAGGGCTTTACGGTCTCCGACACCGGCTATTTCGTGTATGCGAACGGCCTCCGCGACCGCAAGGCCTTCGACGCCAAGCTCGAATTCGAGGTGACCCTCATTCCGTACAAGGGAAACGACTCATGGGTCGACGCCGCTATCGTAAGGGCGAAGGCGTGCCTCGACAAAGACGAGCTCCCTAAGGCAGATCCGACGTGCGATTACTGCAATTTCAGGAAGCTCGCCATACAGGTGGAGTCGAAGTTCTCGAAGAGGTCCGTGAAGGATCTCGAAGAGGGGGATACAGGAGCTGAAAAGAAAGAGAAGCCTAAACCGAAGCGTACTAAGAAAGATGAAGAACCTAACCACAAGACGGATAAGCTCTTTTAAGGAGCGGGTGCTACAGGTCGTGAGGGATATCCCGAAAGGAAAGACGCTTTCCTATGCGGAGGTCGCCCTGCGCGCGGGGTCTTTGGGCGGCGCGCGCGCCGTTGGCATGATCATGGCGAATAATTCGGACCTGTCCGTACCGTGCCATCGCGTGGTGAGGTCCGACGGAAAGATCGGCGGATACAACGGGGTCCGCGGAGGCAAAGAAGGCTCGAAGGCAAAAGAAGCGCTCTTGCGAAAGGAGGGTGCGATCTCGTAAGTGTGCATAACTCGCTGGCGCGCGAAGAGGCAGAGGAGGAGAATAGGGTAAACCACCTTTACCCCATGACCTCGACAGCTCTTCAAGACCCACCTTTAGGATCGGGGACGGCTCAGATCGTCCCCTTCGAGAGCCCCAAACCTCTCGCCACCGAAGAAGCGCTCATGCAGGAGATACGCAATCTCCGCGCCCGCAACAGGCTTCTCGAGCAGCTCGCAATGGCGCTCGGCGATATAAATCGCTACTACGCTTCGCTTCATCTCGGAAGGTCGGCCACGGACAACGAGGCCTTCGACCATTTCGTGATGAACGGCGGGAAGCAATGCTTCGACCAGACTCACCCTTGCGGGTGAGTTTTGCTATATACTCTCAGGTATGGTTTCGAATGCCGAAGAGCTTGCGAAAATAAAGGAAGAGGTGACCGCTCTCGCCCTATCGCCCCTATACGCCTACAGGACCGAGAACGGCTATGTTCCCGTGATTGGCGACGGGGATCACGAAGCGAGCGTCATGTTCGTAGGAGAGGCTCCGGGAGAGACAGAGGCGAAGACGGGCAAGCCTTTTTGCGGCAGGGCGGGAAGGGTCCTCGACGAGCTCCTCGCTTCTATCGGAATGGATCGCAAGTCGGTGTACGTGACGAATCTCGTCAAAGACAGGCCGCCGGGAAATAGGGATCCCGAGCAGGCCGAGATCGAGCTCTATGGGCCGTTCCTCGACCGACAGATCGCCGTCATGAAGCCACGCGTCATCGCTACCCTCGGCAGGCATTCGATGAGATACGTATTCGAGAGGTATGGGCTCGCCTCTGAGCTTCAGATCGTCTCCAAGATACACGGGAAGGAATTCAAGGGTTCTGCTCCCTACGGCGACGTGACGGTGGTCGCCCTCTACCATCCTGCCGTCGCCCTCTATAATGGAGGGATGAAAGGGCAGATGAAGGAAGATTTTCAGATATTAAAGAAATACATCTAGATGAAAACGACTTGGAATCTCGGTTTGCTCTATAAGAGCCATGACGACCCTCAGATCGAGAAAGACATGAAGGCCGTCGAGCGCGCCTATGCGGCGTTCGAAAAGAAATATCGCACTGACCGCGGCTATCTCAAAAGCGAGACGAAGCTCGTCGAGGCGCTTCGCGATTATGAGTCTCTCTTTAACGACCCTGCGCCGGCAAAAGGGTATATGTATTTCAGCTTCATCCAGGACCTCGATGCGAGCGACTCCGTCGCGCGCGCGAAAAGGACACAGATACTCGAAAGGCTCCAGAAGAACGATAACCGGACCGTATTCTTCGAGCTCGCTCTGGCGAAGATCCCCGCCGCAGCGCAAAAGAAGCTCCTCAAGAGCAAGAGGCTCGCTCCCTTCAGGTATTTCCTCAAGAACGTCTTCGAGCGCGCGAAGCACGACCTCTCCGAGCCCGAAGAGAAGATCCTGGGTCTCAAGAGGATCCCTGCATACGAGCAGTGGGTCGTGGGCACCGAGAAGCTCCTCAACAGGCTCACGATAGATCTCGGAGACAAGAAGCTCCCGATCTTCGAAGCGCTCTCGAAGGTCCACGACTCGCCCCTCAAGGAGCGCCGAGAGCTCCACGAGAAGTGCATGAAAGCGCTCGAATCCATAAGCGAGGTCGCGGAGAGCGAGATCAACGCCATCGTAGGCGACAAGAAGATAGGGGACGAGCTGCGGGGGTTCAAGGAGCCGTACGACCAGACCATACTCGGCTATCAGAACGACAGGAAGAGCGTGCTCGCGCTCGTCGACGCCGTGACCGACAGTTTCGGCATAAGCCATAGGTTCTACGAGCTCAAAGCGAAGCTCCTCAAGCTTCCGTCGCTCGAGTATTCCGACAGGGCGGTGGGCATCGGAGAGAACCTGCGAGAAGTGCCTTTCGAAGAGGCGGTCGCGACCCTCAGGCGGGTCTTCGGCTCGGTCGACGAACGATACCTTTCGATCCTCGACGGCTATCTCGAGAAGGGCCAGATAGACGTGTATCCAAGGGTGGGAAAGACGGGGGGCGCCTACTGCTCAGGAAATATCGGCATGCCTACCTATGTCCTCCTCAACTACACGAAGGCGTTCGATCAGGTTATGACCTTCGCTCACGAGATGGGCCACGCGATACATACGGAGATGTCGAAGCCCCTTATGCCCCTGTATCAGCACTATTCGACCTCTACGGCCGAGGTCGCGTCCACCCTTTTCGAGTCGTTCGTGTTCGAATCGGTGTTCGAGACCCTCTCCGACGAGGAGAAGGTCGTCGCCCTGCACAAGAGGATAAACGACGACATACAGACGATCTTCCGCCAGATCGCCTGCTTCAACTTCGAGGCCGATCTCCATAGGGCGATACGAGAGAAGGGGGAGATATCCAAAGACGAGATCCGATCCCTCATGAACGAGCACATGTCCGCATACCTCGGGCCCGCGGTCCGAATGAAGGACATCGACGGGAACTTCTTCGTCCAGTGGAGCCATATCCGCCGATTCTTCTATGTCTACTCCTACGCGTTCGGACAGCTCATATCGAAGGCGCTCTACGCCGAGTACAAGAAGGACAAGGGCTTCCTCGGCAAGATAAACCGATTCCTTTCCGCGGGGGGGACGGATTCGCCGGAGAATATATTCAAATCCATCGGCATAGACGTCACGAAGCCGGATTTCTGGAAGAAAGGGCTGCGGTCTATAGAGAAGGATATAGAGAGGCTGGAAAAGCTGACGAAAAACAGGTAGATTAAGCATCTATGACATCCGCAGAAGTACGCAGGAGGTTCCTCGCATTTTTCGAAAAGAGGGGACACGCCATCATCCCTTCGGCTCCTCTCGTGCCCGAGAACGATCCAACGGTTCTCTTTAACACGGCGGGCATGCAGCCCTTGGTCCCGTACCTCATGGGCCGTCCGCATCCTCAGGGCGACAGGCTCGCCGACGTCCAAAAATGCGTCCGAACCGGCGACATCGACGATATCGGAGACAACCGGCACCTGACGTTCTTCGAGATGCTCGGCAACTGGTCGCTCGGCAGCTACTTCAAAGAGGAGGCGATCAAATGGAGCTACGAGCTTTTGACGTCGAAGACTGAAGGATTCGGGCTCGACCCGAAAAGGCTCTACGTCACTGTGTTCGCCGGCGACGAGAATGCGCCTCGAGACGAAGAGGCGAAAAAAGCCTGGGTGTCGGCAGGAGTGCCCGAAAATAGAATCTATTTTAAAGATGCTTCCGCTAACTGGTGGCCGGCAGTAAAGGGTAAGGACGCGTGGACAGGTCCGACCGGGCCGTGCTCGGAGATGTTCTATGACATCACCAAAAGCGGTCTCGGCGATATGACTCCGGCCGAATACGATAAGGCGGACGATGAGGGCAGGGTCATCGAGATCTGGAACGACGTCTTCATGGAATTCGAGAAAAAAGACGGCAAGATCGTGTCGAAGCTCGCCAAGAGGAACGTCGATACCGGCGCAGGCCTTGAACGTCTCGCCACAGTCTTACAAAAAAAGACGAATGTTTTTGAAACGGATGTATTTCTTCCTATAATTGATTTAATTAGGAAGAATTCAAAGAATTATGATGAAAGGTCAGCTCGAATAGTTGCAGATCATCTTAGAACCGCTACCTTTCTTATATCAGATGGAGTTGTTCCCTCAAATAAAGATCAAGGTTACGTCTTGAGGCGAATTCTCCGAAGAGCTGTATTTAAGATGGGACATTTAATGCTTCCTGCTGATATTGGGCTTGAAATTGTGGAGAAGTACGTTAACGCTTATCAAACGCATTATCCGAATCTTAATGGAGAAACAGTAAAGACTGTTCTTCGAAAAGAAGAAGTGAGGTTTAAGGCAACCTTAGATCAAGGGCTCAAGGAACTCAAAAAGACTTTCCCTAGTCTTACATCTTTCGGAGACGCAGGACCCGAAAAGAAGATTAAATTAGACGGGCGTTTTTTCCTAGATCTATTTACAACATATGGGTTTCCATTTGAATTAGCGATTGAAATTATTCAAAGTGAAAGGGTGCAGACACCTTTTGTTCTCTCAAGTGAAAAAATTGGCGAATTGAAAACTCAATTTGACGAAGAATTCAAAAAGCACCAGGACCTCTCGCGCGCCGGCGCGGAGGCGAAGTTCAAAGGCGGACTCGGCGACACATCGGAGATGTCGCTCAAATACCACACCGCCACCCACCTCCTCCACAAGGCGCTCCATGAAGTCCTCGGAGACCATGTATCGCAGAAAGGATCGAATATAACGCCCGAGAGGCTTCGCTTCGACTTCACCCACGGCGCAAAGATGACCGATGAAGAGAAAAAGAGGGTAGAGGACATAGTGAACGCCAAGATCAAAGCCGCCCTCCCGGTCCATCGCGTAGAGCTCCCGAAAGACGAGGCCCTAAAGACCGGCGCCTACCACTTCTTTGGCGATAAGTACGGCGACGTCGTTTCCGTCTATTACATCGGCGACTCTATCGACTCCGCCTATTCGAAGGAGTTCTGCGGCGGCCCGCACGTGGAGAACACCAGCGCTCTCGGAAGCTTCAAGATCCAAAAGGAAGAGGCCGTCTCTGCGGGAGTGAGGCGCATAAAGGCGGTGCTCTCGTAGCTCGCTGTGAATTTCTCTCTCGATTAGTGCGCTACAATATGCGCATGTCTCTTTTCTCGCCTAAATCAGAGCTCGGCGTGGTATTCCATATCGGCTCCTCGTCCGTGGGCGCCGGCCTCGTGAGGCTCAAGCGGGGAGAGATCCCTCATGTCGTCTTCGCTCTCAGAGAGCCTCTGCCTTACCGCGACGAGCTCGATGCCCAGAGATTCCTCGCCGACATGGTCGAGGCCGTAAAAAGGACGAACCTAAGGCTCGCCAAGGAAGGCCTCGCTCATCTCAAATTCACCGAGTTCGGCAGCCTTTCTGTCAAAAGGGTCTTTTGCGCTTTCGCTTCGCCGTGGTCTGTCACGCAGACGAAGATCGCGACCATCGAGAAGAAGGAAGGGTTCGTCTTCACCAAAGAGATGGCGGAGAGGGTCCTTCGCGAACAAGAGAAGATATTCGAGCGCGAGATGGCCGAGGGCTCGCCCGGGCTCGCGAACGCGCTCGACACCATCGAAGAGAGGGTCGTGCAGATAAAGCTCAACGGCTACGAGATCGCCGAGCCGTATGGGAAGCGCGCGGAAAAGGCAGAGATCTCGATCTTTATGAGCTTCGTGCCGAAGGCGGTCGTGGAGAAGGTCTCTGAGGCTGCCTACATGGCGTACCATCCTAAATCGGTCCAGTCGTTCTCTCTGCCGCTCGCCGCGTTCTCGACCGTCCGTTCCGCGTTTAAGGGCGAGAAAGATTTCATATTCCTCGATATCGGAGGCGAGCTCTCGGAGATCTCCGTCGTCAAAGACGGCCTCATGCTCGAGACGGCGAGCTTTCCTTTCGGAAGGCATTTCGTGGTGAGGAAGGTCTCGAAGGCCCTCGGGGCGAGCCCTGAAGAGGCGGCGTCGCTTATCCGCCTTGCGGAAGAGAATCAAGCCACGCCGGACGTCCTCGAAAGGCTCGCTCCTATCATGGCAGAGGCGCGTAAAGAATGGATGGACGCGTTCCATTACGTCTTGCAGGGCGTATCGACTCGGACTTCCGTGCCCACGAAGCTCTTCGCCGTCATATATAACGATTTCGTTCCGTTCTTCATGAAGGCCCTTAAAGACGAGAAGGTCGCCGAGTTCGGAGTCATCGATGTCCCGCTCTCCGTTACGCTCCTTAATCACGACAAGCTCAAACCGGTCGTCGCTTTCGGCAAGCATTCGGATAAGGATCCCTTCCTCGCGCTCCTATCCGCTTTCGCCGGCAAGCTCTATTCGTCGGAATAAGGGAGCGAATTTGTTTACTCCGCCTCTGCGCGCTATAATCTTAGAAACATATGCCACGAAACCCGATGCAAGACATTGTGCCCAAGGGATCCCGCTCCATAAGGAAGGTCCCCGTGCCCGAGAGCAGGCAGCGAACGCTCCCGAAGAAGGAGCATCTCGTCGTAAAGGAGGAGCCCGAGGAGAAGATCGACGTGCCTGTCAGGATATCTTCGCCGCTCCCGGACCTCAGCCGGGCCAGAAGGGAGCCTGAGCCCGTCGAAGAGGCGGATCCCCGCGTCGAGACCCTCAAAAGCGTGAGGGAGGAATTCGAGGTCTCCCGAACGTCGCGGAGCAAGCGAAAGAAACAGATAAAGGCTGGCCTTATCGCCCTCGGCGTCTTGGCGGTCCTAATCCTCGCGGTCTTCGTTTCGAACCTCTTCCACAGCGCCGTCCTATCCCTTACGCCGCGAGTCGTGTCCGCGAGCGTCTCTGGCGACCTTACCGCGCGAAAATCGGGTGCGGGCCTCGCATACGAATCCGTATCTCTCAAGGAGATAGGCTCGCTTCCCGTAAAGGCGACGGGAGAGGAGGCTGTCAGCAAGAAAGCTACCGGAACCATCATCATCTATAACGACTACAACGCCTCGGCGCAGCGCCTCATAAAGAACACCCGCTTCGAGACGACCGAAGGGCTCATCTTTAGGATCTCTGATTCAGTCACGGTCCCAGGAAAGAAAGGCACGACTCCGGGAAGCGTCGAGGCGACCGTCGTCGCAGACGAGGCGGGAGAGAAATACAACGTCGGGCTCAAGGATTTCACTATCCCTGGATTCAAAGGCGATCCGCGCTATTCCTCTTTCTACGCGAGGTCGAAGACCCCTCTCGCGGGCGGGTTCGTAGGGACTCGGAAGATCGTCTCCGAGGCGGACCGCAAGAAGGCTGAGAGCGTCATCGAGGCAGAGGTATCGGCGAATCTCCTCAAGAAGGCCGCTTCCGAGGTCCCTGCCGACAAGATCTTCTTCGATAAGGCCTATTCGATATCGTTCGTCACGCTTCCCGAGGAGGCTTCAGGAAACGAGGTGCTCATCAAAAAGGAAGGCACACTCTCGTTCGCGCTCTTCGATAAAGGAGAGATAAGCAAGGCTCTCGCGCAGGCGAGGGTCCAGGGATACGAGGGAGAGCCGATCATGGTAAAAGAGCTGGAAGCCCTGGCCTTCGCGCCCAAAGGAGAGTTCGACCCCGGCTCGTCCGATTCCGTCTCTTTCAGCCTATCGGGCGACGCTAAGTTCGAGTGGCTCTATGAAGAGGCGTCGCTTAAGGCCGCTCTCGCAGGACTTTCCCGCTCCGATATCCCGGCGGCTCTCCAGGGTTTCCCTATGATAGAGAAGGCCGACATATCCATAAGGCCGTTCTGGTCGCGCTCCTTCCCGGAATCGGTGGACAGGATAAGCATCGAGAGATCCGAATAGGGAAAAACAGGCTCCGCTCGGAGCCTGTTTGACTTCGCTCCTTCTTCGGTTTATACTGACTTCCTCGTTCTAATGGCAGATCAAAATAAAATTAGCGTTCTCGGCGTCGTCACGGAAGCATTGCCCAACACGTTCTTTAGGGTAAAGCTCGAGGATGGCACCGAGATACTATCGTACCTCGCAGGGAAGATGAGGATGAATCGCATCCGAGTCCTCGTCGGCGACAAGGTACGCCTCGAGCCTGAGCCCTACGGGGGCAAGGCGAGGATCATCCAGAGAATGTAGAAGATTAGCAAGATAGTCCTTAGGCGCTCGGCTTTGAGAGGGAAATGAGCAAAGCGCCTAGGGCCTAACGCTTAGAGCCTTAATACAATGAGAGTAAAGTCATCCGTAAAGAAGAAGTGCGCGAAGTGCATCGTGGTCCGAAGGAAGGGCTATGTGTATATCGTCTGCAAGGGCAATCCCCGCCATAAGCAAAGGCAGGGCTAATTCGGCTTTACTTATTATTAGACGTATGCTAGAGTAGCAATCCACGACTCTTACACGAAACCCTTCGTGTTTTGTTTTTCATTTTTAACCAACCCTTCATCATGCGAATCCTCGGTATCACCCTTCCAGACGAAAAGCGCATAGAGATCGCCCTCACGGCTCTCTATGGTATCGGACGATCCCGCGCAAAGGCGCTTCTCGCCGAGGCGAAGGTAGATTTCAATAAGAAGGCGAAAGAGGTCACCGCGGACGAGGAGAACGCTATCAAGAAGGCGATGGAAGGCCTCAAGATCGAAGGAGACCTCAAGCGAGAGGTCGCTTCTAACGTGAAGCGCCTCAAAGACATAAAGGCATATCGCGGTGTGCGCCATGCCCGAAGCCTTCCCGTGAACGGCCAGAGGACGAAGACCAACTCTCGAACTCGCCGAGGAAACGTCCGAAAGACCATGGGCACCGGACGAAAGGTTGCCGACAAGAAATAATCACTTAACAGAAACCCCACATTCACATGGCAGAAGCAAAGAAGAAAGTAGAGGATAAGAAAGTCGCGGACGCTCCCAAGAAGGAGGCCGTAGCGAAGGCGCCAAAGAGGAAGGTCGACGCAGGCATCCTCTACGTACAGTCGACGTACAACAACACCATGTGCCTCCTTACCGATACGAAGGGGAACGCTCTCGCGGCTTCATCCGCAGGCGCTCTCGGCTTCAAGGGCGCGAAAAAGGGGACTCCTTTCGCAGCTGCCAAGGTCGGCGAGGTTCTCGCGGAAAAGGCGAAGCTTATGGGGGTAAAGGAGGTAGCGGCCGTCATCAAGGGAGTGGGTTCGGGCCGCGAGTCAGCGGTAAGGAGCTTCATCACGAAGGGCATCAGCCTTTCTTCCGTCAAGGACGTCACTCCGGTGCCGTTCAACGGCCCTCGAGCGAAGAAGCCTCGACGCGTATAAGGCATTTAATATCATTCTTTTATCATGAAAATCGGACCAAAATATAAGATAGCCCGCCGCCTCGGCGCGAACATCTTCGAGAAGACTCAGACCCAGAAGTTCGCCCTCAGGCAGGAGCGAAAGGGAGTCAAGGGATCCTATCGCCCTAAAGGCGACTACGCCTTGGCCGTGCTCGAGAAGCAGAAGGTCCGATACACCTACGGCATCCTCGAGAGGCAGTTCAAGAAGTACGTAAAGGAATCCGTAGAGAAGAAGGGCGTGAACACCGTCCAGGCCCTCTTCGAGAGGCTCGAAACGAGGCTCGACAACGTCGTGTACCGCCTCGGCTGGGCTCCGACCCGCCAGGCCGCTCGACAGATGGTGTCCCACGGCCATATCCTCGTGAACGGAAAGAGGACGAACGTTCCTTCTCTCACCGTATCTATGGGCGACAAGATAACCGTCCGCAACGCGAGCCAGAAGAAGCCTCTCTTCAAGGAGTTCGACGAGAAGGCGAAGAAAGTCGCGCTTCCTTCGTGGCTCTCCTACGACGCGGACAAGAAGGTCGCAGGGGTCCAGGGCATGCCGAAGCATAATCCTACAGAGCATCTTTTCAATCTTGGCCAGGTGATCGAGTTCTACAGCCGATAATCGATTATTAGGGGTTTAAGAGGGTTAAGAATTTTAAGATAAAAAACATGAGCGATATCAACGTAGTACTCCCGTCCAAGCCGAAGATCGTCCTCGAGAAGGATTCTTCAGGCGTATACGAGATAGATGGCCTCTATCCGGGCTACGGCCACACCCTCGGAAACTCGCTCCGACGCATCATCCTCTCGTCGCTTCCCGGCACTGCGGTCACCCACGTGAAGATCGCAGGCGTGTCGCACGAGTTCTCGACCATCTCCGGCGTAAAGGAGGACGTCATCACGATCCTTCTTAACCTCAAGCGCCTCAGGATCAAGATGTCGACCGACGAGCCTCAGGTCCTTTCTGTAAAGGTAAAGGGCGTAAAGGATATCACCGCCGCCGACATAAAGGCTCCGGGCCAGATCGAGATCCTCAACTCGGACCTCCATATCGCCTCCCTTACCGACAAGAACGCAGAGCTCGACATGGAGATCACGGTCGCTCGCGGCCTTGGATACGTTTCGAAGGATGTCCTCCAGAAGGACCGCGTCGACATCGGCACCATCTCTCTCGACGCGACGTTCACTCCTATCCGCCGAGTGAATTACGAGGTAGAGAACATGCGAGTGGGCGACAGGACGGACTTCAACCGCCTCAAGATCTCTATAGAGACCGACGGCACCGTCACCCCGCACGAGGCCCTCGAGAGGTCGATCTCTATCATGATCAACCAGCTCAAGGCGATCGTAGGATTCAAGGAAGAGGAGATCATCCCTGCTAAGGAAGAGGTGCGCGCAGAGGCGTCGTCGGCTCCAAAGAAGGAGCTCGACACCGAGTTCCTCAAGACGAGGATCGAGACCCTCGGCATGTCCCAGAGGACCACTAACGCTCTCGCGAACGCGAACATCCGAACCGTCGGCGGGCTCGTCCGAAAGAAGGAGATGGACATCGAGAACATCGAGGGCCTCGGACCGAAAGGCATCCAGGAGATAAAGAAGGCCCTCTCGGAATTCGGCATAACGCTCAAGTAAGTCTTTACATTTCGTTTCGAAAAAGTTAATCTAGGCATCCAACGCTACAATGAGAAAGCACGAGAAATTCAGGGTATTCGGCAGGGAGAAGGGCCAGCGCAGCGCGCTCGTCCGATCTTTGGTGCGCTCGCTTGTCCTCCACGAGGGCATCACCACCACCGAAGCGAAGGCAAAAGAGCTTCGGATGTTCGTCGAGCCTATGGTGACGAAGGCGAAGTCGGGCACTCTCGCGGCTCGCAGGATCCTCTCTTCGGAGATCGGCGACGCTAAGGCGGTAAAGAAGCTCGTCGAGGTCATCGCGCCCCTCCACAAGGACCGAAAGGGCGGCTATACCCGCGTCATAAAGCTTCCTCTCAGGAAGTCCGATGGCGCCAAGATGGCTCATATCCAGTTCGTCAAATAAGAATCATCGCCATGAGAACCACCCACACCATAGACGCGCAGGCAAAGAAGATAGGACGAGTCGCCACTGAGGCGGCGAAGGTCCTCATGGGCAAGAACACCCCTGCATACCAGCCTAACGTCGTCGCCGACGTCGAGGTGCGCATCATAAACGCTTCCAAAGCTGACGTCTCGGAAAAAAAGAAGGACGAGAAGGTATACAGACGCTATACCGGATATCCAGGCGGCCTCATCGACACGACCCTCAAGCGCATGATCGAGAAGAAGGGCTATGGCGAGGCGTTCAAGATCGCGGTAAAGGGCATGCTCCCGAAGAACAAGCTTCAGGCGAAGATGCTCAAGAACTTGGTCGTAACAGAATAAGCTTTAATATATGACTACCGTAGAGAAAACCAGATACTTCGAAGCCGTCGGCCGACGCAAGACCGCTATCGCTCGCGTGCGCATCACGCCTGCCGCAAAGCAGTCCTTCGAGATAAACGAGAAGGATCTCGCCTCGTATTTCGTCACCCAGGAGATGCAGACTATCGTCGAATCGCCATTCGCCGAGACAAAGCTCGCCCAGAAGTTCAAGGTCACCGCGATCCTTACTGGAGGCGGCATCCATTCTCAGGCAGAGGCTCTCCGCCACGGCATTTCCCGATCTCTCCTCGACTACGATAAGGAGCTCAGGAAGAAGCTCAAGAAGGCAGGGATGCTCAAGCGAGACCCTCGAGCAAAGGAGCGCCGAAAGTTCGGTCTCAAGAAGGCAAGGAAGTCGCCACAGTGGTCAAAACGATAATCAAAAGCGCCCGAACAGGGCGCTTATCGTTTTGACGGCCGGAGCTATATTGCGAGCTTCGAGCAATTGCGAGGCGGGGTCGCGACCGAACCGAGCGACGGCGAGGTGAGAGTTGTGACCAAGCGAAAAATCCGAAGTTTCCAAAGAGCGGAGCGTTGGAAGTGGTCGAAGACCTTGGAGCAAGCGATAGTTTCTCAGAAAGTGCCCGACAAAGGAAAGGACTAAATAATATTGACACCAAAACCTTCTTTTCTTAAAATGTCAAACGTTTAAAGCCGTTATGGGTGCTAAGATATGAAAACCGATATGACTAGAAAACACGAGGAGAACAAGGACGATGTGACGATAGACTCGTCAGAATTCGAACCCAAGAAGAAGATAAAAGCGGAAGCAGAAGAGGCCTCTGACGTCATCGCCGACGGGACCGAAGAGACGCGTGACCTATCGCCGGAGGCCTTTAAGAGGCTGCGCGAGAGGCTCGACGTCGCATTAAAGGAAAAGCAAGAGTACCTCGACGGCTGGCAGAGGATGAAGGCGGATTTCGCGAACGCGAAAAAGCGCTGGGAGGAATCCATCTCCGAGTATCGAAAGATCGCGAACGAGGGCCTCATCGAAGAGCTCTTGCCCGTGCTCCAGAGCTTCCAGATGGCGTTCTCGAACAAGGAGGCGTGGGAGAAGGCTGACAAGAACTGGCGCGCCGGCGTCGAATATATCTACGGCCAGCTTAAGGGCACGCTCGAGCAGAATGGTCTCGCAGAGGTCGATCCGACGGGCAAGAAATTCGATCCGAACCTCCACGAAGCCGTCAGATATGAGCCTGTAGAAGACGCCTCGAAGGACCATGTCGTTCTTTCCGTCGTCGAGAAGGGCTATACCCTCGGCGGAAAGCTCGTAAAGCCCGCTAAGGTGGTTGTCGCGGAAATAAAATCGAAGTAGAATCGTATTACCGATATGCTCATAAAGCAGCCTCAGATACGCATAGCGACTAGAAAGGTCGCCCTCTGGAACGGAGAGGCTGCTTTGGCGTTCTTCGCGCTCATCAATATCGAGGGCGCCGTCGAGGTTAAGTTCCTCGGTACGAGGCCGATAGAGGCTCGAACAGCGCCCGAAGAGGCCGTTTTGGCCCTTCCAGAGGCATTCAGGGCCGAACCTCTTTTGACTCTCCAGGCCGTATTTTTGGCCTACGTGGCGCCCTACATATCTACTCTGTGCTTTCTCGTAAGCCAACCTGCTCGCGCCCCGAACGTCGCCTAAAGCCTTTTACAAGCTTTAGCTAACGTTCTAACTACATGTCAAAGATAATAGGTATCGATCTCGGTACCACCAACTCGGCCGTCGCCGTTATGGAAGGCGGCGAGCCGAAGATACTCGAGAACGCCGAAGGGATGCGCACCACTCCGTCCATCGTCGCAGAGACAAAGACGAAGGAGCGCGTCGTGGGCGTCGTCGCAAAGAGGCAGTCGGTAACAAATCCGAGGAATACCATATTCCAGATCAAGCGATTCATCGGCCACAATTTCGAAGAATCTTCGGTTCAAAAAGACGCGAAGGCCGTTCCGTTCGAGACCAGGAAGTCGGAGAACGGCGGCGTCGAGGTAAAGATGGGAGATAAGTGGTACAGACCGGAGGAGGTCTCGGCCATGATACTCGCCAAGATAAAGGCCGACGCTGAGGCGCGCCTCGGAGAGCCTGTCACGGAGGCGGTCATCACCGTGCCTGCGTACTTTAACGACTCGCAGCGACAGGCCACCAAGGATGCGGGCAAGATCGCCGGCCTCGACGTCAAAAGGATAATCAACGAGCCGACCGCGGCAGCTCTCGCGTACGGCTTTAACAAACAGAAGGACGAAAAGATAGCCGTCTTCGACTTCGGAGGCGGAACGTTCGACATCTCTGTCCTCGAAGTAGGCGAGGGGGTCGTCGAGGTCCGTTCGACGGACGGCGACGCCCATCTCGGCGGCAAGGACATCGACCAAAAGATCATCAACTGGCTTGCCGAGGAATTCCAGAAGGAGAATGGCGTAGACCTCAGGAAGGACGCGCTCGCGAAGCAGCGCCTCGACGATGCGGCCGAGAAGGCGAAGATCGAGCTTTCGACAGCGGTAGAGACGGAGATAAACATCCCGTTCATCTCGGTCGGCTCCGACGGCCCGCTTCACCTCGTAAAGAAGATGACTCGCGCCAAGCTCGAGGAGCTCACTCGCGAGTTCATCGATCGCGCTATGGAGATAACCAGGCGCGCCATGGAGGCCTCTCCGTTCAAGGTGGGCGACATCAACGAGGTCGTCCTCGTCGGCGGACAGACCCGTATGCCCGCGATGCAGAAGGCCGTAGAAGACTTCTTTAAGAAGAAGCCTCACATGGGCGTTAACCCTGACGAGGTCGTCGCTATCGGCGCGGCCATCCAGGGCGGCGTACTCAAAGGCGATGTCAAAGACGTGCTCCTCCTCGACGTCATCCCGCTCTCGTTCGGCATCGAGACCATGGGCGGCGTCGCGACCAAGCTCATCGAGAAGAACACGACCATCCCTGCGTCGAAGTCCCAGATATTCTCGACCGCGGCAGATAATCAGACATCGGTAGAGATCCATGTCGTCCAAGGCGATCGAGCGATGGCCCGCGACAACAAATCGCTCGGCAGGTTCATCCTCGACGGCATTCCGCCGGCCCCTCGCGGCGTCCCGCAGGTCGAGGTCACCTTCGACATCGACGCGAACGGGATACTCCACGTAAAGGCGAAGGAGAAGTCGACCGGTAAAGAGCAGTCGATAAAGATCCAAGGCTCGTCTGGCCTCACGAAAGAGGACATCGAGCGCATGAAGAAGGATGCAGAGATGAACGCGGCCGAGGACGAGAAGAAGCGCGCCGAGGCAGAGGCGAAGAATATCGCCGAGCAGATGATCTATACTGCCGAGAAGTCGGTTAAGGACGCCGGCGACAAGGTTCCAGCCGATGTGAAATCGGATGTAGAGGCGAAGGTCGCCGACCTCAGGAAGGTCAAAGACGGCTCTGACGTCGAAGCTATAAAGAAGGCCTCCGAAGCCCTTTCGTCGTCTATGCAGAAGATAGGCGAGGCGATGATGAAGGCCCAACAGGAAGCGCCTAAGGAAGAAGGAAAGAAGGACGACGGCAAGGACGGCAACGTCAAAGACGCGGAATACACGGAGAAGAAGTAATATCCTCTCTGTCTTCCCAGACTCGATCCGGGAACCAAATGATCTTGGATTCCGGCTCGCGGGCCGGAAAGACGTAAAAGAGAGAGCTTGGATACGAAAAAAGCAGACAGCCAGCCTCTTCATGATCCAGGAGGATCGTGAAGAGTAGGGTGTCTGCTTGGTCGAGTGCTCGCTTACGCGAACATGCGTCGGAGCCACGTCCAGAACGATGGTTGATTCTCCGGAGAGATATCGACAACCGATTCGATAGATGTGAACGTCACGATGCGTCGGCCGATGACGACGTGGTCATCGCCGATCTCGTTTACGCGAGCCTCGACGTAGTCCCCCTTACCGTAGGAGACAGAGACGAGCTTCCCTTTAAGGGATTCGAAACGTTTTTTAAGGTTCATGCTGATTGTCAGGTGTAGTTGTTAGGGAACACCGCGGCTTCCTTTGGAGCCAATCCCTTGTTAAAGTCCTATGTATAGTATAGCATAATAATAGCAAAAGTCAAGTATGGGAAAAGACTATTACAAGATACTCGGAGTCGATAAAGGCGCGTCGCAAGACGAGATAAAGAAGGCGTTCCGAAAGCTCGCCCACGAGCATCATCCGGACAAGCAAGGGGGCAACGACGCGAAATTTAAGGAGGCGAACGAAGCGTACTCCGTCCTCGGCGACGAGAAGAAGCGCGCTCAGTACGACCAATTCGGCTCTGCCGGCCCTGGCATGGGAGGAGCAGGATTCAATCCGAACGATTTCGGCGGCTTTGACTTTTCTGGGTTCCAGCAAGGAGGCTTCGGGCAAGGCGGCGTTGAGTTCGACCTCGGTGACGTGTTCGGAGATATCTTCGGCGGCGGACGCTCGCGCAGGCCGGCGCGCGGCTCTGACATACAGGTTGACATCGACCTGACATTCGAGGAATCGATCTTCGGCGTCGAGAAGACCCTCACGCTCAACAAAGCCTCGACATGCTCGGAATGCTCCGGCTCGGGAGCGAAGAAGGGTGCCAAGATGAAGACCTGCTCGACCTGCAACGGTCAGGGCAGGGTGACCGAGATAAAGCGCTCGATCCTCGGCGCGTTCCAGACGACCCGTACCTGCTCGACCTGTCGCGGCTCGGGTAAAGAGCCTGAGGAGAAGTGTCCTGTCTGTCGCGGCTCGGGCATACACAAGAAAAATCAGGAGATAAAGGTCAAGGTCCCGCCGGGCATAGATCAAGGCGAGATGGTGCGGCTTACTGGCGCCGGCGAGGCGATCTCGGGCGGAGAGGCGGGCGACCTCTATATAAGGGTGCACGTCAAAAAGCACGCGATCTGGCGCAAGGAGGGGCACAACCTCGTGACTGAGGTCTCGGTAAAGCTCACCGATGCTCTCCTCGGCACCGAATACGCGCTCAAAACCCTCGACGGAGACATATCTCTCAAGATCCCCGAGGGCACGAGCGAGGGCGAGGTGCTGCGGGTCAAAGGCAGAGGCGTCCCAGCGTCGAAGTCTCATCGCGGCGACATACTCGTCGTCGTCCATATCGATATGCCGCGCAAGCTCTCCAAGGAGGCGAGGAAGAAGATCGAGGAGCTCAGGAAAGAGGGGTTGTAGAGGGAAACAAAGACCATCTTTCCCGCGTAGTACCTCTGGAAATTAGAAATTGAAAAATTTCCGACAAGACCTGGCCGATCACGGCCAGTTTTGTTCTTTGAATCCATTTCAGCTCAGCAACCAGCACAACGAAAGGAACCAGAGTGAAGCCACACACCGTCAGAAAGATCGTCAGGATATGCCTGCCGTTTCTACCGCAATTCTTGGTATTAGGGGCGGCGACGCTTCTCATGCCCCTCATGGTGATCGCCGCGCCGTATCTTTACGGACGGATCGCCGATGAGTTCACAAAGACCGGCATGGTCGACTACGCCCTCGCGGCGATGGCGACGGCGGCGACGCTCTTCGCGATCGTCTTGAGGTCCGTCCAAACCAAAGAGAACTTCAAGAGGATCGGCTACGGCCTCCTTGAGAGGCTCGACGTCGCCGTTTTGAAGAAGCTCTGCGGACTGTCGCTCGAACAGGTGACCGAAGGCAGCGAGAGGCGCAGGGAGGTCATCGAGAAAGGCGAGCTCGCGGTAAGAGGGACGATAAGCAAGATATTCACGGATATCTTGCCTATCGCCTCCTTGCTCTTCGTGACCGCCGTCGGCCTCTTCTTCATCCACTGGCTCGTGGCGTCCATAGTCCTCTTGTGCCTCCTCTGCTTCATCGCGGTGGGCATCAAGATAGACTGGGACATATTCGAGAGGGTAAAGGAATACGATAGGGAAGAGAACCGCATCGGCGCAGAATTCTGGGAGAAGGCGGCGAATATGCGGCTCATCATCCTCACCAATCAAGGCAAACGGGCCGTCGACGACTATAGGTCGGAATACGGTAAGTACGCCAGGAAGGGCGAGGAGCTGTGGCTCGGCCATATAACCAGGACCCTGGTGCAGCGCGACATGTTCTGCTTCGCCTGCATGACGCTCGTGCTCTTCATCTCCCTTCGCCTCATGGCAAAGGGGGAGATCGAGCCGAGCTACTTCATCGTCGTGATGGGGTGGTCGTATGCCGCGTTCGATTCCATGTTCTCGATGGGCGCTCTGCAAAGGTCGCTTATGGAAGAATGGTCCCGCATCATGGCCCTCATCGAGTTCTTCGAGACGCCGTCCCTCGAGACGGCTCCGGAGAGCTCGATAAAAATCGACTCCTTCGAGGGACTGAAGATCGAAAGCGCCTCATACCGGCATCTCGGCTCGTCGTTTCAGAGAAGGGCCGCGATCGACAACGTGTCCCTGGAGATGTCTCCAGGGAGCATCACGGCGCTCGTGGGGCCGTCAGGGTCGGGAAAGACGACGATCGCCAACATGGCGATCGGAGCGTTCCGGCCTCGGGATGGACGGGTGCTCGTAAGCGGCAGAGACATGAGGACGCTCGACATGAGGTCGTTCTGGAGGTTCGTGGGACTCGTTGAGCAAAAGCCTCTGTTCTTCTCTAGTATGACCATCGAAGAGAACATCGACTATGCGCTTAACGGTCACGCAAAGGATGTCCCGTTCGAAGCGAAAGAGAGGCTCTTGCGGGATATCAGGCTCGGGGACCTCTGCGACAGCCATCGCCTCGGCGAGCCCATAGACAGGGTGTCGGGGGGAGAGCGTCAGAGGATCGCGATAGCGCGTGCCCTCATGTCGAACCCGAAGCTTCTCGTCCTCGACGAGGCGACGAGCGCGCTCGACAACGAGAACGAGGCCAAGGTCCTCGAAGCGATTCGCAAGATCGCCAAAGAGCGGGGTATAACGGTGCTCGCTATCGCGCATCGGTATACGACGGCGCTCCTCTCTGACCAAGTCGCCTTCGTGAAGGATGGAAAGGTCGTAGCGGTGGGCAAGCACTGGGACCTCATGAACAAGGTCCCGCAATACGAAGCGCTGTTCTTTAGCGAGATGCTCTCGCAAGGGGAGGCGAGGAGCTGAAAAGGGTAGGATCGGACAAAACGCAGAAGGGTCGCGCAGGCGACCCTTCTTTTTATGCTGGCCGACGAGCGATCGAGCACAAAAGCGCGCTATATCGAGATTTGCTACCCCCCCTTTTTTTGACAATTTAAAAGGGGTGATGTCCTTTTGCGGCCCTTTAGGACTGTGGTGCGGATTTTACACATCACGTCGCGCTCTTAATGTAAATGGGTTATAATCCCTATCAATATGGATATAAAGTCCAAAATTATAACGGCTCTATTTGTGCTGTTATTGATAGGTGTCTCGGTCTGGAAATACAAAGTCTTTATAGTCGATCGCGACTTTACTATCTACGGTACGAGTTCCTGCGACCTGTTCAATGAATCATGCTTCGCTATGGATTGCAGCGAATCTGACCCGGAATGCGATCTGACTCCGTACAAGAAAATAGAAAAGATGGCTTACAATGTGCCGAGGTGTGGGCCGCTAGAGGAGTGTGACGAGCTGACATGCTCGCAGGAAGAAGAGGGTTGCTATATGACCTCATGTTCCGAGGAGTCCCTTGAAGAGGGAGAGGTGTGCATCACTGTGGAGGCTCAGCCGATGAATGAGGCCGCGACTACGACTGATGACGAGCTAACGGGGGAATTAAAATAGATTTCAAATGAAGAAAAAGCAGCGAGTAAAGGGAGCTCATTACACTGTCGATTTCTTTGGTTGCGATCCGCACCAGCTCGATTCGCTCGAATTCTGGCAGAAGTCGCTGCTCGAGGCCGCGAAGGAGGCGAACATGGAGGTGCTTCACAGCTACTATCATCAGTTCGAGCCGCAAGGCATCACAGGGTTCCTCCTCCTCTCGACGTCGCATATGTCTTTCCATACTTGGCCGGAATACAACTACGTCGCTTGCGATGTCTTTAGCTGCAGTCGCGGAGATGATACGAAGAAGGCCGTCGATTATCTCAAGAAGGCGCTCTCTCACTCTCGATCAGAGACGCACAAGATAAAGAGGGGGTACGTGACCATGGACTACCTCACTTCGCCGGTATACGCGACAGGAAAGAATGAGAATATCCCGGTGGTTGCAAAGCTCGCAGATATTCATTCAGCTTTTCAGCACATTCAGATCGTTGATACCACGAAGTACGGGCGATGTATGGTGATAGACGGACTCGTGCAGACTTCTGACCTCGATCATGAGACATACGACAGAGCGATCCTCGCCAAGATGCTACCAAAGGACAGGAACATTCTCGTGCTTGGTGGAGGCGATGGATATGTGGCAGAGACGGCGTTAAAGATGAATCCTGGTGCGAAGATAACCGTCGTAGATCTTGATCCTGAGGTCGTAAATTATGCAAAGAAACACTTAGGACAGAGGATATTCTCTCATCCGAACGTGAATCTCAACATCGGCGATGCGGTTTCCTACATGGAGACTCTCTTGGCGCGTGGAGGAGAGAAATTCGACGGCATCGTAAGTGACCTTACAGATAACCCGATAGGTAGGGGAGATACGAAAAAGGAAATGAAGAAATTCTATTCCAAGATCTTTTCGCTCTCGAAAACGCTTCTTAAGGAGGGCGGCTGGTTCAGCGCGCAGGCAGGAGCGTCTAAGGTCGTGAGAAAGTATGTCGACTCGGCAAAGATCCTCACGACTCTCGCAGAAGAGGAGTTCGGCAACGTAGAGAGGAGGGACGTATTGATTCCTAGTTTCAGCGAAAAGAACGCTTTTCTCTACTCAACGAAGGAGGGTTCCTAGAATGGCTGCGTAAAGCCGCTGAATAAGCGGCTTTTGTATTTGACAATACTACAAATTATGCTATAATTAAACTTGAGGCTGCCGCATTCCGCGGTGTCCCGAGAACAACTCAGATACGGGGGACTGATCCTTGCAACTTAAAGATAAGCTCCTTGTTTTTGCCAAGGGAACCGGCAAAGCAGGGAAATTTTTTGTCACCGAGAGAATTATCACGGTGGCAACTCGGATTTTTACGGATGTGCCAATGCTGGCGTTCATCGTGGGCGATCCGGAATTCGGATGGCTCAAAGCGATAGTCTTTGTCACGCCGCTCTACGTCATGGTGTGCATCGCAATCGTCCTTATCAGCGATTTCTTCCTGAAAAATGGGGTCGACATCACTGGTATCGAGGAGGCGAGAGCGCTCTCTGACGAGAATCTGACTCACAATCAGTTCACGGCAAGATTCGTCCGCTGGTTCACGAAGAGGCGGCTTCTCATCTTCTGGGTCGGTAGCATCTACTACCTCGACCCGGACTATGTGACCCTGCTTCTTCGCAGAAAAGAGGACGGTCTGATGAAGACAACGATCAAGATAACCGTTCCGTCTGTGCTCCTGAGTATGCTCTTCTGGAGCACGCTCTACTGGCTGATTTATCAGCCGTTCAAGCACACGGAATGGGCACAGTGGCTCGCCGAAAGAATCTGAATGTTCCCTCGCGCCGCCTGTCCACACAGGCGGCGCTTTTTTTGCGTGTCTTATGTGTATAATGACCATATGTATTGCGCAGACGCACTTTCGCTAAGCATCTACAGCACACTGAAGTTCGCCCTTTTTTCCGGTGAGGTGCCGGTACTTGTCTACTATTCGCATCTTACTGCCATTATTGTCTCGCTTCTGTTGAGCTTTTTCCTTATTTACCACAACAGGGGTTCTATCGCGGCCAAAGTCATCGCCACGATATCGATCATGTTCTCCCTTTGGAGCATAGGCGATATCCTGCTGTGGACACAGATAGACAGCAGGGTGCTCATGTTCATATGGTCCTATTGGTTCATCTTTTTCACGAGTATTTTCGCGCTGAGTCTCTATTTTCTATATACCTTCATAAAGGGTAAGGACGCCTCAGCTGCGTGGAAGGTCGTCTTCGGGCTGCTACTTACTCCAATCTTGCTCGCGTCGGCGACCACATTCACACTCGAAGGCTTCGATGTTCCGAATTGTAGCGCTGTCGAAAACCCCTTCATCATCAATGCGAGCTACATCCTCGCTGGGATGATTTTCGCCTGGTGCGTTGTATTCGGGGCGAGAGAGTATTTGAGGGCGAAGGAGGAATCCAAGAAAAAGCAGATACTCCTCTCTACCGTAGGTATCTCTCTTTTCCTTTTATGTTTCTCAGTGGCGACCTATATTGCGAGCATCGCCAATTTATTCGATGCAGAGCCTGATACTTTCGCTATCGAGCAGTACGGATACTTCGGAATGACGATATTTATCGCATTTCTTACCTATATAATCGTAAGATATAAAGCTTTCAATATAAAACTTATCGCCGCACAGGCCCTTGTCGTCGGTCTTGTGATACTCATTGGTTCGCAATTTTTCTTCATTAGAAATCCGATTAACCGAGTGCTTAACGGAGTCACGCTCGCTCTCTCGCTCGGGTTCGGATATCTTCTTGTAAAGAGCGTCAAGAGAGAGGTCGAGGCCCGAGAGCTCATACAGACCCAGAAAGAGCAGCTCGAAAAGGCGAACGCGAGGCTCAAGGAGCTCGATATACAGAAGACGGAATTCGTATCGTTCGCTACGCATCAGCTTCGAAGCCCTCTCGCCGCGATGAGGGGCAACGCGTCTCTCATACTCGAGGGCGACTATGGCAAGGTAGAAGGAGGCGTGAAAGAAGGCGTGCAGACGATACTCACGTCGGTAAAGACGCTCGCGAATGTCGTCGAGGACTATCTCAACATCTCCCGCATTGAGCTCGGCACGATGAAATACGATCTCAGGGAGATCGACTTCAAAGACATGGTCAAAGAGGTGGTTAACGAGCAGAAACCTAATATCGACGCGAAGGGCCTCAAGTTCGTCGTCTCGATCGACGACGGTCAGACATACAAGATCAAGGCAGACCCCGACAAGTTCAAGCAAGTGGTCATGAACACGATCGATAACTCCGTCAAATATACGAAAGAAGGTTCTCTTGCGGTCTCTCTCGAGAAAGACGCGAAGAAGGGAACGGTACGCCTTAAAATCGCAGACACGGGCGTCGGCATCAGGCCAGACGTCATGCCGAAACTCTTCCAGAAGTTCTCGAGGGCGCCTTCCGCGAACGAGGCGAACATCCACGGCACCGGCCTCGGCCTCTTTATAGCGAAGCAGATCATGGAGGCTCATGGCGGCCGCATCTGGGCGGAATCCGAAGGCGAAGGAAAGGGAAGTCAGTTCTATATAGAGCTCCCGGAAGTAAAGTAAGCGTCTGCGCTTGCCGCAGCACCGACATTCCGCCAGGCCGCTGCACCTGTTCAATTTACAGATTGTGTGGTTATATTGCTGCGGAGTACGAACGTGAACCTTAAGCTTTTTTCTTTATGAACTGTGTGATCATGTATGGCCCGCCAACGAGCGGCAAGACGAAGACCGCGCTCGAGCTGTCCGCGCGAACTGGATATTCCTATCTTTCCGTAGGCAACATAACGAGATCCGAAATATCGAAGGGCACAGCTGACGGAATTCTTCTGAAGGCTTGTTTGGACGCCGTCGTCGAATATCCTCCTGAGCTCATAGCGAGAGTGGTCGAGTCGAGGCTACGCAGCCTTCGCGACACGGCGGCAAAAGGCGTCATTCTTGACGGCTTTCCGAAATACAAAGGGGAAGTTGGCCTATTTCTGACGCTCTGCGATTCGCTTTCGATCCGAATTGACAAGGTCATCGTTCTCGACCTTGGCCTCAAAGAAGCCCTCCGCAGAGCATCTCTGAGAAGGATATGCGGCGAGTGCCTTACGCAGTTTATGGCATCTGAAGCGGTCGGCGGTAGATGTCCTGCGTGCGGAGGCGAGATGAAGGTCCGGGACGACGATCAGCCCAAAAATCTCGAGAGGCGATACCGCGACCACTCGCTATCGCTAAGAGAGACGCTGGACGCGCTTGGCGACGCATCTAGGACGAGAGCAGACATTGATGCTGGACAGAAACCGGAAGATGTCTTGCAATGTGTCGTGAATGCGCTAGTCTAAAGGAATGCCCAGGTAGCTCAGCAGAGAGAGCGCCTGCATCGTATGCGGGAGGCCGGTGGTTCAAGTCCATCCCTGGGCTCACTATGCTATCACCCGAGAAAATCATGACGTGGAGGGAGGCCGTGGAAGAATGCGCGCCCGAGCTTCGCGTTTTTCCAAAAGACCTCGGCTCTCTTGTCACCTTTGCGCGGCAGAGCGGGATCGGGAAGGCCGTTACGTTCCAAAAGACGGCGTATGGACCTGACGACCTCAAAGTCCTCTCCGTGCTTATACGATGGTGGTCATTCATGAATCTCTCCACCAATGCCGAATTCAGGGATGGGGCATCGAGCAGGCAGATTCAAGAGAAAGTGGCGCATTCGGTTCTTACCGGTGAGCCACTTATTTTTTTTGCGATATTTTGCCCGTCTTACAGGACGGGCGCCGGGCAGTACGGATTCAATTCATGCATCGGCCCTCATACCCACAGAGCAGCGGCCGCTTTTACAGACATGGTGCTGGCCGCGCGGGAGATGGGCATCGACGCGACTGGGATCGCGTATTTCAGCGACCTCTTGATAGAGAACCTGCAGCATCTTAAGAACACAGGATACAAAGACGACCTCGCAAAAAACTACGCCTCTTTTCGCGATGAGATCGAGAATAAAGGCCGTGGAGCAGTCGTTGCCCAGCTGCTGTCTTCTGTGCCTGAGTGCGTTGCTGAAATTGGTGAATCCGGAGTCGCTATGGACCCTTCTTTCAAAGACAATTCCGTCTACAAACAGGTGTATAAGAGGGATTCGTTATTCTATAAGACCGTCCTCGGGTGGAAAGAAAAAGAGATAGACGCAAGAGTCTCTGTTATTTTCGGCTCATATCAGAAGCTCGCACGGATCTTCTCGAAACGCCACAGAAACGGATTACTGTATTGGACAGAGGGCATGTACGAACGAGGCTTGATCTATCGTCTCGACCCAGAACATTCTGTACCCGTGATGTATCCCAAGGATCGATCTGGAAGAATAAAAGAATCTTTAAGGAGCAAGGGCGCGAATCTGCGAGAGATACCCGTCTCGATCGAGGAAGCTCGGGCAGTTCTCGATGGACTGTATGTCGGGGAACCTGACCCGATTTTCGAGCATAATGCCTACCACATCATGGCATATCTCGCCTTTGACTATGAGATATTTTTTGCCTCGACGGAACGGTGGCAAGCGGTTATCGGGATAGGAGTCAAGGATCTCATTCTTTTTACGCCAAGGGTCATCGGCGCGCCCGACGATCTCATCGAAACCGTTCGCCTATTAAAAAGAGAGAATCCAGATATCGAGGTGAGAATACAGAACGTCAGCGAGCATTGGGTCAAATCGCATCAGAGCGCGTTAGCCAAAGATTGGCGAATAGTTCCGCGATCTAGAGAAGAGGCGATATATGATGCATCAAAGCTTGCGGAGCTTTCCGGTGCGCACTTTTCGAATCTGAGGAACACGAGGAATAGGCTCCTTGCGAAAGGGCGCCTGATTTTCAAAAGACTTACGGAAGAGAGCCTCGGCGACGCCTTTTCTGTCCTTGATCGCTGGCAAGCAACGCAAGGAAGCAAGTATAAAAAGTATAAGGCTGAAAAGGAAAAATACGTCTACCAGAAGACCGCGCGGCTCGCCAAAGCTCCGGACCACATTTGCGCTGAAATTGGCTATATGGAGGGAAGGCCTGTGAGCGCTTTCATTTTACACTTCTGTCCGAATTTTCCTGGATGGGCAGTGCTCTACTCCACAAAAGGGATCAACGACCCCGATAAGGGCGGAGCAAAAGGCGTTTCAGATGCGACCTATATCCACTGCATTGAAAAGGCCCAAAAACACGGGGTAAAATTTATCAACGATGGAGAATTGGGCCCCGAGGAGGGAACCAGGTCCCACAAACTGCAGTTTCTTCCAGTCAGGTTTCTAAAGTCCTACGATATTAAAATATGATTTTATGGAGAGATTTAGCTCAAACTACGATATCGAGGGGTCGCTCGGAGCCGCAGACCCGATCCGCTTTATTAGAGGATTGTGGGAGCCTTTAAGTGATGATCGGACAGTGTTCACAATGTACGGCCGCAACGCCCTTTATCTTGGAATGAAATCGATATCTTTGATTACCCCGAAAAGGGAGATATTGCTCCCGAGCTACTCATGCGGCGAGGAGATTCAAGCGGCGATAGAAGCCGGCTTCATACCTCGTTTTTACAGAGTCAACTTCATGATGGAAGTTGATCCAAAGGAGATCGAGGTCCTTGTGACCGAAGCGACTGCGGCTGTCTTGGCGACGCACTATCTCGGATTTCCCCTGAAGCGCATCGGCGAGATCGCTGCGCTGTGCAAGAAGGAAAAGATCTATTTCATAGAGGATTGCGCGCATTGCTGCGGCGGGTCGCCCGAAGGGACGCCTTTGGGCTCTTATGGCGATATCTCTGTATTTAGCCTGAAAAAGGCTCTTGGAATACCGCACGGCGGCGCTCTCGTAGCAAACAATCAAAAGATCAGTTTGCCTGCGACGGCCGAGCCGCCCTCGTCTGCGACCGCCTTGGATTTCTTTTTATTCCTCGGTTTTCGGAACGGTTGGATAAAGCCTGGATTCGACATTAGAAAGATGCTCTCCGATACGACCACCGAGGCAGCCTTTGGCGCGCTTCATGACAAAGTGGGCGGATACGGCTTGGGTCTCTCAAGGCTGGCGAAAGCGATGATAGAGAGCGCGGACGTGAAGAGCTTGGCGATCGCACGGAACGATAACTACAAGAGATATCTGAGGATTTTTGAAAAAGCGAAGCCTAATCGCATCAAAGCCATGTTCACTGAGATCGACACCGATGCATGTCCCTTGTTTTTTCCAATTGTGGTTGACGATTCCGAGAGAAAGCATAGACTTCTAATCGAGAACAAAATCTGCATTTCCCAGCCCTTTTGGAGCCACTGGCATCCGGCCTGCGACCCCGCGGCATATCCTGAGGCAAATGAGCTAAAAAGAAGGCTCATGGTGCTGCCAGTGACTCATCGGATAAGCGATACCCAGATAATGAGACTTATCGAATTCGTGGAGAATTCAGATAGTTAATAGATGGCCATGGAAACACCTCCGAAAAAGATCTACGTCATATTCGGCCCGCCTGGAAGCGGCAAAACCGTCCAAGCGAACTACCTCTCAAAGCAGTTGAAATTGGGCCATATTTCATGGGGCTATATTTGTAACGATGAATCATATGCAAAAAAATACGGGGCTTTGCTTGCTTCCATAAAGAACCCACGGCTCTCTGCCAAATTGAGATCGCAGCGCATAGCGCGCATAGTCTCTGCTGAAGTCAGAGAGCTCCGCAGGAAGGATCCGGACAGATCGATAGTCATCGACGGATTCCCTCGGCGAATCGACGAGGCCCGCGCGCTTTTCAAGATTATAGAATCGAACGGATACTCCCTTCGAGCGCTCATAAATATAAACCCCTCTTTCGATGTCGCGTACGAAAGGTGCCGAAGAAGGTTCGTGTGTCCGAGATGCAAGAAGTATTATGACGACCTCATGGTCCCGGCTCGGAAAGGCCGCTGTGACGAAGACGGCTCAAAGCTGGTGGGATTCGAAATCGAGAGGAAGGTGCTTCAAGGGGAGTTCGAAGCGTATACGAAAGGGCTCTCTCCCGCTATCGAGTTCCTCAAGCGCCACGCTGAGCTTCATTTTGATGTCAGCGATGACGATGATGAGATAATCACGTTCTCGAACATCCTCCTCAAGATCAAAAAGGGAGTCAGGTCGGACTACCGGCTCTATAAAAGAATGACGCAGTCTTTTCTCGAAACAAAATCGGGCAGATTCAACATGCTGACGTATCAATCAAGGATCGACTACACATACCATCTCGCGCTCGTGCGGGGAACGGTCGCGAACAAAGAGCACGTTCTCGTGCGAGTCCATTCTTCTTGCATCACGGGAGACATCTTTGGATCGTCAAAATGCGATTGCGGAGAGCAACTGGAAGAGTCGCTGAGGCGCATCGACGCAGAGGGATGCGGCATCGTCATCTATCTTTTTCAGGAGGGAAGGGGGATAAACATCATAAACAAGATACAAGCCTACAAATTGCAAAGCGGAGGATATGATACGGTGGAAGCGAATGAGGCGTTAGGCTTTCCGCCGGAAATGAGAGATTACGGCGTGGTAAGAGAGATCCTTGAGGACCTCAAGGTAAGGAGCATATCGCTTTTAACCAACAATCCAGATAAGATTAGTCAATTGACAGAGCTCGGCATAATTATCCAGGACGTCGCTCCTCTGGAGATAAAATCGAACCCGCATAACGAGAACTATCTCGCTGTCAAAAAGAGAAAGATGAATCATCGTTTAAAAGAATTTTCAAAAGGCCATGAAGATATTCGTCGGTAGCCTGTCCGAACAGAAGATCGACATCGCAAAAAAGGTGTTGCGAGGCTTTGGAGACATCGAGGTCTTCCCTGTGGAGACAGGTTCTGGCGTAACTGAACAGCCTCTCGATGAAGAGACCACGATACAGGGCGCCATAAACCGCGCACGACGTGCGAGGAGCACGAGCATTGAGCCTGCCTGGGGCCTTGGATTGGAGGCCGGCCTCGTCGATGTTCAGGGGACTTTTAATCTTTTATGCATCGCCGCGCTCGCTCGCGACGACGGGAACGTGGCTATCGGCAAAAGCGGCCTATCTCCGCTCCCGAAAGAGGTATCCGAACGGGTCAGGCGAGGCGGCGAATTCGGTAAAGAGATCCGCGACTACTTCGAAGCGCGCAGGGACGCGATGACGGACGGAGAGAGAGATCTGGCGCTAGAACTGATAAACAGGTCGCAAAGCTTTTCAAAGGCGATCGCCCAATCCGCAAAAGCAGATTCGCGTAAAATCGAATAAGAAAAGCGGACCCAGGTTTGGGTCCGCGCAAAAGAAGTGGAGCAGGAGCTTAAAAGTTCGAGATGTCGTCAACTTTCGATGGCGCGACGATCTTTTCGACCATCACGGAGACATTCCGCGTCCCCATTCGGAACGCACGCTTCTCGCCTTGCCTTGAGCCGATGAGAGCTCTGCCCAGAGGGCTTGAGACCGAAAGGGTGTGCGGCCTCGATGACCCCTCCGGATGCTCGTCGGGGAGGCTGTAGCCGTCGAGGACGAATCGATCGAGCGACCCGTCCTCATATCTGAGAACAAGGCCTACTCCGAATTCTGCGCGCAGATTCTGCTCTTGCGGCTGAACTGCTTCTGAGCTGTCCAGAATCGACTGCAACTCTCGCGTTCTCGCGTCATGGACAGCCGTCTCCCGCAGGCTGAGCTGGAACCCCTCATCATGGTGTCCATCTTGCTCGGCGCCCGATTGAAAGCCTTCTTGAGCAGAACTATGCCCCTTTTGCTGGGAACGCTGAATCATGCCTCTAAGTTCGGCGTAACGCCGAGGAGTTAAAGCGGTTTTTTTCATAGAAAGGTCGTTTTTTTTCATACTATACCGCCCTTAATGACTTGTCTACAATGCTCAATATCGAAATAATTTTGAGATTAGCGTTGTGAGCAATATGGATTATCATGTATATATGGAAATAAGATTCATCGCCCATGCTCTCATACACGGCCGAGAGGGGAAGATACTCATCCTGAGGCGATCTAAACAAAATGATGTCCTGCCTGGATATTGGGATATACCCGGCGGAACAGTAGAAGAAGCCGAGGAGCCTGTTGCCGCAGCGATAAGGGAGACAAAGGAAGAAGCCGGTCTGGATATATCTGATCTCAAACCGCTTTTTCAGACCTCGAACATCGATCGATCTAAAAATATAGAGTTCGTGACGATAGTGTATCTCGCTCAGACAAAAGAGACAGAGGTTATGCTCAACGCGGACGAGCACGACATGTTCGAATGGATTGATCCCGCGGACGTACTTAACTACATAACCGTGAATTACCTCCCCAAAGTGGTCCAGAAAAGCATCGGGATGGGTCACTTCAACTGAGGTGTACTAAAAGTTATGTCGACCGTAATCACAGAGCCATGTATCGGCGCGTCTGGGATTAAATATCTGTTCGAATACCACGATGCGGATTCTTTCGAATGATTTGGAATATCCGAAATGCACGCAAGTGAGGTTTTGCGACGATAAAGTCGTCATCGGCCGTGGCGGGAACCTCTAGGGATTCATAGGTGGCACGATAGAGAAGGGCGAAACGTACGAGGAAACGCTCAAGAGGGAGATAATCGAGGAGTTGAATACCAAAGTTCTCTCTTGTTTGCCCATCGGACACCAGAAGTGCATCGACACTAGGGATGGCAGTCACTTTTTCCAGCTTTGATATGTCTGTAAGGTGAGAAAGATCGGCGAGTTCGCGATCGACTCGGCTGGCGGGATAGATGAGATCGCATTCGTAAGGCCCGAAGATTATAAAAATATTTCAGCTGGGGCAAAATAGGCGACAGGCTTATGGAACGAGCTCTCGAATTGAAGCCAAAACTGCCATAATCGGACCATTTGACAGACCGTCGATTCTAAAGTATCAATAGATACATGCAAGTAATGCATTCAAAGCTCAATAAGAACTTCCAGGGCGAGGGATATTGCCCTCTTTTCGCTATGTATGAGTCAGGTCTTATCGTGGACCGTACCCAGAGCGAAACAGTCTTATTCAGCCGAGATGCTTTTAACACTCTCCAACGCAAGGAAAGTTAGATACGTCTAAACCTATCTTTTTAGAGATATCCCGGCTGGATGAGCCGGGATATTTTCGTCTCATTCGGCAGGAATAGCTCTTCAAAACCCAAAACGAAAGTCTAAGCGCATGAAAACCGACCAGATAGTCAGGCAGTATCTCTGGCTCACCGGAATCTTCAATTTCGGCGTGTCCATGAGCCTCGCGACGTATGTCGCTTTCCTCATCTCGAGAGGGTTGAACCTCTTCGAGGTGAATCTCGTGAACGTGGCGTTCTTCGCCACGATGTTCCTCTGCGAGATCCCTACGGGGGCCTTCGCTGATACGTTCGGCAGAAAGAGATCCTACGTCATCTCCTGCTTCCTGTTCTCGATAGGCGAGATCGTCTATTCGCAGGCGACAGGGATGGCAGGATTCCTCCTCGCGGAGATCCTCGCCGGAGTGGGCAGGACGTTCGCGAACGGCGCCTACCACGCGTGGCTCGTGGATACCTTGAGGCATCACGGCTTTCAAGGCAGCACGAAGCCCGTCTTCCGCAAGGAGCAGATGGTACGGCAGTTCGTAAGCATCCCAGGAGCGATCATCGGAAGCTACGTCGGGTCGTACGATCTGTCGTATCCGTGGCTTCTCGGCGGCGTCATAGGCATCGCGTCAGGGACCCTCGCGCTCATTAGCATGAAGGAAGAATACTTCGTGAAGAGAAAGGCGCGGGTCTTGGAATCGGTAAAGGAGATGCTCGCCACGGCGAAAAAGGGCATCGCGATGAGCGGACGGAGCGCGCCCTTGCGGTTCCTGCTGGTCATTAGCATGTCGATCTCGTTTAGCGTGCAGGCTCTCAACATGCAGTGGCAGCCGTTCTTCGGCGAAGGCGTCAGAACGGCGCATTTCGGGTATATCTGGGCAGGGATCTCTCTCGCCATATTCCTCGGAATGCACTATTCGCTGCGCTTCTCGGAGAGGTTCGGAAGCGAGAAGGTCGCTTTGGTATCGTGCTGCGTCCTATCGGGGCTCGGCATGGTGGCCGCGGCCCTCGCAAAGGACTATGTCGCGCTCTCGCTCGCCATATTCCTCCTCCACGAGATCCCTCGTGGCGCGTATGTGCCCCTCAAGGAAGCGTTCCTCAACGACAGCATAGAGGACAGGGAGAGGGCGACGATCATATCGTGCCAGTCGGCGTTCACGCACCTCGCGTGCCTCTCCGGCCTGTTTCTAAGCGGCGTCGTCGCGAACCAGGCCTCGATCGGGACCGCTTGGATTATGTCCGGCGTCGTAGTCGCCATCGTCCCGCTTCTGGCTCTTCGCCTCAAACCGGTCTGAATCGCCTCAAACCTGTTCGCGCCTTTCGAGCGCGCCTAACACATAGGCGCGCTTTCGTTTTCTTTCGCTAGAAGCGGTATTTTGCTAGTATGAATCCATGTCAAAGATAGAGCCGAAAACGCTTAAAGGATTTCGCGATTTCCTCCCGGAAAAGCAGATCCCGAGGCAGAAGATGATCGACAGCATACGGGCCTCGTACGAGCGCTTCGGCTTCGAGCCGCTCGAGACGCCTGTTCTCGAGTACGCCGAGACTCTCGTGGGGAAGTACGGCGACGAAGGCGACAAGCTCATGTACCGCTTCAAGGATAACGGCGATCGCGACGTGGCGATGCGCTACGACCTCACTATCCCCCTCGCTCGTGTGGTCGCGCAGAACGGGGAGATCAAAAAGCCCTGGAAGAGGTATCAGATATCGCCCGTATGGCGCGCCGAGAACACCCAGAAGGGAAGATACAGGGAGTTCTACCAGTGCGATGCGGATATCGTAGGCTCTTCGTCGCCTTTGGCCGATGCAGAAGTGCTCGCCCTCGCCGCAGCGACGCTCAAGGCGCTCGGCATACGGGATTTCGTAATCCGCATAAACTCGAGAGAGGTGATAAACGCCTTCTATGATTCCCTCGGGCTTACTGAAGGGGAGAAAATCTCGGCGATTCGCGCCATAGACAAGATAGACAAAGTAGGAAAAGACGGCGTCGCCGAGGAACTCACCAAAAACGGTATCATATATGATACTGTCCAAAAGTTACTCGCCTTTGCAGAGGTGTCGATCGATGCTGTGAAGGGTCAAGATGAGCTCGTAAAAATAGGAGAAGAACTCAATGTGAAGGAGCCCCTCGCAAGGCTTCTCTCTATTGTTGAGGTTGCATATAAGCTCGAGCCAGAAGCGCGTTTTGTTATCGACCTCTCCATCGCGCGCGGGCTCGATTACTATACAGGCATCATATTCGAGACGACTCTACAGGCCGCGCCTCAATACGGTTCGGTCCTCTCTGGCGGCCGATACGACGGACTCGTGGGGATGTTCTCGAGCAAGGGCGTCCCGGCCGTAGGCGCCTCCATAGGCCTCGACAGGCTCTACTCAGCGCTCGAAGAGCTGGGGCTCATAAAGGAAGAGAGGTCGACCGCGAAGGCCCTTATCGTGAACTTCGACGCGGCGCTCGAAAGCGACTATCTTAGGCTCGCCTCCGAGCTCCGGGCTTCCGGCGTAAACACGGCCCTCTACTTCGAGACCGCCGACCTCAAAAAGCAGCTCTCATATGCGTCTGAAAAGGGCATTAGGTACGCCATCATCTACGGTTCGAACGAGGCGAAGGAGGGCAAGGTCATCGTGAAGGATCTCGAGAAGGGGGAGCAAGAGAAGGTCTCCGTAGGCGATATCGCGAAATATTTTTAGCATGGACACTAGAGGCAGCCTAGAAGACGCCATAGAAGCTGGCCGCCAGGGCAAGATCGAAGAGTGGGTACAGGCCTTTCTTCAGCTGGAAGAGAAGAACCAGGGCCTGTCAGAGGGGCTTAAAAAGGCGAACAGGTGGTGGAGCGGGCCGCTTGAGATAGCGTTTTCTAGGCTTCCGAGGATAACCGGCCCGGAGGTCGGCATGGAATATCGCATAGACCCTCTCGGCTGGGAGAGAAAGACCCTAAATATGGTCCGGGATATCAAAGGCGGGTGGACGCCCGCGCCTTTGATCGCTGAATATCGTTCGGGAGAGCTGAGCCTTCGCGATGGGAATCATCGCAGAGAGGCGTTGGAAAAAGCCGGAAGGGACAGATACTGGACGGTGGTGTGGTTCAACTCAGAAGCCGATAAGTTGTCCTTTGACGCCCTATAGCAAGAGTCGTACTCTTATAGCACATGTCTCTTAACTCCTACCAGAAGGCTTGTATCGCTTTTTTCGCCCTTATCCTCGTGTCATGGATCGCTCTTTTCGCCTCGGGGTCTAAAGAAGGCATATTCAATAACCTCTTCGCGTTCGCTTACGGCCTCGTCCCTCTCATAGGAGGCTCGCTCGCGGTCGTAGGGTATAGGACGTGGGGAGGCCTTTCCACAATCCTCGGAAAAGCTATCTTCTTCTTCGGACTCGGCCTCTTCCTGTGGGGGTGCGGGCAGATGACGTGGGCTTACTACAACTTCTTTCTCGCCGTAGACGTGCCGTACCCTTCGATAGCTGACCTTTTCTATGCTCCGAGCGTGCTCTTTTATACAATCGGAACCATGCTCCTCGCCCGCACGACGGGAGCCAGGTTCGGGCTCCGGGAAGAATACGGCCGTGCCTATGCCATATTCGCGCCGATCGCCGTGCTCGTCATCACCTATAACGTCGTCGTCCTCGTAGGGCACGGCGGGGAACTCGTGTCGAAGGGGAGCGACCTAATGAAGGCGATCCTTGACGTCGCGTATCCTCTCGGCGACGCCGTGAGCCTCTCTGTCGCAGCTGTAGTCGCTGGGCTCTCCTTTAGATATCTCGGAGGGGTCTATAGGTACGAGGTTATCCTCATCTTGTCAGGGCTTGCCGTCATGTTCGTCGCGGATTCCGTGTTCTCATATATGACGACGGTCGGTACGTCGTACAACGGAGATTTCGGAGACCTTCTTTTCGCGATCGGCATGTTCCTCCTTACGTGCGGCATCTTAGGGTTCAATAAGGTAAGGCAAGCAGCTGTCCCTGCAGACTAGCCTTTACGTAAAGTCCATGTCTCCCGCGCGCATAGAGCTTTACAGGCTAGAAAGAGACGGCGGGTTCGTCTTTCACGGATCGGGAGAGGACCTCGACGTCCTCGATCCCAGGCAGGCGCACAACGTCAAAGACGGAAAGAGCGTAGACGACGGGCCGCCGGCCGTATTCGCAGCCAAAGCGGCCGACTATGCCGTCTTTATGGCGGTCTTCAGCAAGAGGAATTGCCCCCTCGGGCGCCACACGAGGATCGCGTCATGGTCATTTCGCGACGGCGACTATAGGCTCGTCTTTCAGGCTTCCCCTAACACGCTCTCGCAGATAGACGAGAGGTCCTATGGATGGGTCTATATCTTTCCAAAAGAGGGCTTCTACCAAAGGGAGCCTGGCGGACTCGAATACACGAATCGAAAGGCCGTGAAGCCTATAAAAAAGATCCGCGTAGAGAGGGCGGATATCCTCGGCAAGATAGACGCTATGGGTTAGCGGCGGCTTCAAAAATACCCTTATTCTTGCTATCATTTCTCCATGTCAAAGAAGATACTCCTCTCGGGCGTAAAACCTACCGGCAAGCTCCACATAGGCAACTATTTCGGCGCGATACGTCAATTCGTCGCCAATCAGTCCCAATACGACTGCTATTTCATGATCGCCGACTATCATGCGCTCAATAGCGTCCAGAACGGTCCCGAGATGCGCTCGCAGATACTAGAGCTCGCGACCGATTACCTCGCGCTCGGCCTCGATCCAAAGAAGTCCGTCATATTCAAGCAGTCCGACGTCTCGGCGCATACAGAGCTCGCATGGATATTCGATTCGATCACGACCATGCCGTACCTCATGCGCGCGCACGCGTTCAAAGACGCCGAAGCGAAGGACAAGGAGATAAACGTGGGCACATTTAACTATCCGATGCTCATGGCGGCTGACATACTCCTCTATGACACCGACGTCGTACCGGTAGGGCAGGACCAAAAGCAGCACATCGAGTATGCCCGCGACACGGCGCAGAAGTTCAATAACTTGTTCGGGCAGACGTTCAAGCTTCCAGACGCTCTCATCATCGAGAGCGTAAAGACCGTCCCTGGTAACGACGGCCGCAAGATGTCGAAAAGCTACGGCAACCAGCTCTCTATATTCGCGACCGACGAGGAGATAAAGAAATTCGTCATGTCCATCGTCACAGACTCAGGCTCCGGAGTGCCCGTAAACGTCCGCGCTATCCACGAGCTCTTGCGAGACAAGGAATACCTCGACAGGCTCTACGCCGAGAACGCAGGCAGGTACAAAGCCCTCAAAGACGCCCTCGCCGCAGACCTCATGGCGTTCATTAAACCCTTCCGCGAGAGCCGCGAGAAGTTCGCGAAGAATCCGAAGAAAGTCATCAAGATACTCGAAAGGGGAGCTAAGCAGGCGAGGAAGAGTGCGGACGATACGCTCGAGAGGGCGAAGAGAAATGTCGGCGTGACGATAAGCTAGCGTGAAAACCATCCTCTGCTACGGAGATTCGAACACATGGGGCAACGTGCCGCGAAGCGACGCGCGGTATCCCAAGAGCGTACGCTGGCCAGGTGCTCTCCAAGAGCTCCTCGGCGAGGGATATGAGGTCATAAGCGAGGGCCTCTGCGGCAGAACGTTCGTCGCTCTAGACCCGAAAAGACCCCATCGGACGGGCATTACTCACCTCCGTGCCCTCCTCGAGAGCGCGGCACCCCTCGATCTCGTCATAGTCATGCTCGGGACGAATGACGTCAAATCTACCTACAGCCTGAGCTCAGAGGATATAGCCTCGCACCTCGAAGAGACGATCGGTCTCATTCAAAGCGACGAGTTGGATATGGAAGAGACCCCGAAGATCCTGGTGATCTGCCCTCCGTCAGTGATCACGCCGTCTGACGGCAAGATAGACCCGCGGATGGAGCGCGCTTCTGAGAAATTCGAGAGTCTGCCAGGGCTATTCAAGCGTGTCGCAGAGAAAATGGGATGCGAGTTCCTGAATGCAGGCGACCACATATCATCGAGCGCGATAGACGGTTACCACCTTGATGAGGCTGCGCACCTAGCGCTTGCTAAGGCGGTTCGGAACCGGATAGCAAACTTGTCGATTTGAGTCGTTCGGGTTAATCTAGACATACCGATGACCCGGGTAACGCCGGCGAGGTTAGGGAAGGAAAGCCTTTAAGGGCCGTAGAATCCCACGGAATCGCCCCGATGGCGGTAACAAAAAGAGTTCGCCCAAGGCGGACAAGAAACAGGGTGGCACCGCGATGAAATCGCCCCTGCGGATATGACGACAGTCGTATTCGAAGGGGCGCTTTTTTATGAAAGATCGACCCCAAGATTATTAGGCTAATAGAAATCGTATGGAAAGAACATACATAAAGGATCTCGAATCGAAGAAGGGCGGCGAAGCCGTCATAAAGGCCTGGGTCGACGTCCGACGCGACCAGGGCAAGCTCATCTTCCTCGATTTCAGGGATATGACCGGCTACGTCCAGGGCGTCGTCCTGCCGAAATCTCCCGCTATGGAGACGGCTTCGAGGGTGCGCCCGGAGTGGGTCGTCGAAGTGCACGGCAAGGTGAATCCTCGCCCCGAGAAGAACGTCCAAAAGGACAAGCAGAACGGCTCGATCGAGCTTGAGATCTTGAGCATCACGGTCCTCAACGAGGCGCAGACGCCTCCGATAGACGTTCGAGGCGACGGTCGCGAGATCGGAGAGGAATCGAGGCTCACGCACCGCTATCTCGACCTCAGGAGGCCTCGAATGCAAAAGAACATCAGGAACAGGAACAAGGTAATGCTCCTCACGAGGAAGATCCTGGAGCGGGCGGGCTTTTGCGAGATCGAGACGCCTAACCTCACCATCGCGACAGCCGAGGGTTCGAGGGACTTCATAATCCCGTCGAGGCTCGAAAAGGGCAAATTCTACGCGCTGCCGCAGGCGCCTCAGCAGTTCAAGCAGCTCCTCATGGCGGCGGGTTTCGAGAGATACTTCCAGTTCGCCCGATGCTTTAGAGACGAAGACTCCCGCGGAGACAGGCAGCCTGAATTCACGCAGATGGACCTCGAAATGAGCTTCGCGACAGAGGAAGACGTGATGAACCTCAACGAAAAGGCCCTCATCGAGATAGTGCAGACGCTCTATCCCCACAAGAAGATCCAAGAGATCCCTTTCCCTCGGATACCGTACAAGGTGGCGATGGAGAAATATAATTCCGACAAGCCGGACATCCGTACGGACAAGAACGACCCAGACCTCCTCGCATTCGCTTGGATCGTAGATTTTCCGATGTTCGAAAAGACGGATGAGGGCGCGTGGACGTTCACCCACAACCCGTTCTCGGGTACGAAGCCAGAGTCCATGGGCGACCTCATGGCGAAGACGAACATAGACAAGATCGTCGCGGCGCAATACGATATCACGCTCAACGGAAACGAGATCGGAGGCGGCTCTATCCGAAACCATAGGCCGGAGGCCTTAAGGAAGGTCCTCGAGATTATGGGATTCAGCGAGGAGAAGATCGAGAGGGAATACGGGCACATGCTCCGCGCGTTCGAATCGGGAACGCCTCCGCACGGCGGCATCGCTTGGGGACTCGACAGGCTCATGACCATACTCGAGAACGAGCAGAGCATCCGCGAAGTGATCGCGTTCGCAAAAACAGGAGAGGGCAGGGACCTCATGATGAAGGCTCCGTCCGACGTGTCAGCCGAACAGCTCCTCGAGCTCGGCATATCGGTGAAAAAGCCTCTGAAATAGCCTTATATCGGGCCGTAAAAACACCTTACAGGTGCAGTACACCTTTTGGACGGGATACCGTCTCAAAAGGTCTTGAAGGACGGGTCCCATCCCATCCTTCACCTCATCACGTGGGGTGTTTTTACTTGAAAGAAAAGGGGTTTTGAGGTAGTATTATCAAGGGAAGGAGATAGTTTCTCTCCCTCCCAAAGCTCCTCGACAGAGCATACATTCGGGAAACGGGCTTCGGTCCGTTTCAAGCCACTACACGGCCTCAAATTGGCGTTCCTATAATGTATATTCGCTCTTCGCGACGCCATCAGGAATTGTTCTTTATCTTTCGCGCTCGACTTCAGTCTTGCGCCTGGGTTCTCCTCACGGAAACCCTTCACGATGCAGTCATACGACGCATCATTCACTTTCATAACCGCACCCATCTGGGCGCGGTTCTTTTATTGCGGCAAAGGAAAGCCGGCCTCTCGGCCGGCCGCCTTCGATCTACGTATCTAAGCTACTCTCCTCGTCTTTACGAGCGCGAAGACAGAGAGGACCAAAGCGACCAAGGCGACGCTAAGCGCCGTCGTGTCAGAGCTCCCTTCGGGCGATTTCGATCCCGCCAGGTCGTTTATAACCCTGGTCTTCGAATAGGGGGTATGAGCCTCGCCCTCTACTTTAGGCGCGTTAGGATCCATATCCCAAGCGACGACGACGCCTCCGGCGTATGTCTGATACGCCTTCCAGGCGATATCCGCCTCTCGCTCGGGCGCCTGAGCCGAGAAGGTGAATTCGTCTCTCTGCCCTGCGGGTATCGATCCGCCGCTCCAGACTATCTCGCTTACGCGCTCCGCGGTCGAATGCTCGTCGCCATCCTCGTCTCCATGGCCAGCTTCCGCTTTTTCAACGGAGACTTTCTTTACCTCAATCCGCCAGCCCGGCTTTACTGAAGGCATCACGTGTCCGAGGCCTTCGGGGACGACGAGCCTTACGGCGGTCGTCGGCACGTCTTTTTCGTTAGGGACGCTTACGGTAAAGGTCTGGAACGCCGCGAGCCCGACCTGTGCCGGCTTTACGGTCACGTGAGCCGACGCGAGGAGCGGGCCAAAGGCGAGAGCCGCCATTCCCGTCCACGCGATCATCTTCTTTATCATATTTTCTATAGATCTATCGCTTTTAAAAAAGAGGAGGCGGGCGTCGGCGGCGATTTATTCTTTATCGAGCGGGCGATATCGACGAGAAAACCCGTCTCATCGCCGTCCTCGCCCCTTTCGACGAAGCAGGTGATCGCGGCGGACGCGTCGAGAGCGGTGGAGATATCGGCGGCCTGTATCCTGCAGCATTCGTGCGCATCTGCGCAGTGAGGATCTAGCGCGGATTCGAATGCGCGAGCCTCATGCAGAGCGATAGCCAGTATAGAGAGTGCCGCGATAAAGAGCACGGCGCCCGAGACGGCCTTACCCGCGCTCCCTTTCCTCGATCGCGCGCTCTCAGACGCGAAGAGGATCGCTATCGCGGCGGCAGCAAGCCCAAAGAGGACGTAGCGCATCGAGAATCCCGAGGATTCTGCTTCTGCCACGGGCTCTGCCACCACTCTTTCCGCACGGATGATCCTGTGGACCTCAAAGGGCTCGAAGAGGCCGGGCTCGAGCGGCGCGCCGACTATCTCAAGGTCATATATCCCCGTGCTCGGCAGCGTGAACTGAAAGGAGTCCGTCGTAGGATCAGGTATCTCGAAGAGTTCCTTTTCAAAGACGGTGACGCCTTCGGAGATGAGCCTCGCTACGCAATCGCAGTTCGAGGAGTCGAATCTCCCAGTCGAATCCGAGAAGATGAAGAAGAAGTCGGCTTTCGCTCCTACGATAGGATCGTCGTCCGGCTCGATATGGGTAAACACCTCCATCGGCCCATCCTCGAGATAGACGTGCGCCGAGGCGCTTTCGAGAGGGGCGACGAAGAGGGAGAGAAGAAGCGATAGCGCAAAGAAGGTCCTCATCGTATGTCTACGGTGAAGTCAGCCGTAAAGAGACCTGACGGGGGATTGAACTGAGCAAAGAGGCGATAGGTTCCCGGAGCGAGCTTTCCTGTGCGAAGGTCAAACGGATAGAATTCGACGTTAGGGCCCGACCTATCGTCTGTAACGACGCCTTCGAGGGGGTGCGCGTGTATATAGGAGTGGTCAGCGGTGTTTATCATGACGAGATGTCCGAACGCTCCGAGATACGGGCGTAGATCCTTTACCGGCTTTCCAGTCTTCGAGTCTGTCACGGTAAAGGTGAGGTGGGATTTGGCGAGGTCTATGTCGCGCGCCTTAAACGTACTCGACAGGGCTACTTTATACGCGCCGAAGGCCTTGGAAACAGACCTGTCCGAAGGTTTTGCTTCGGGCGAAGGTTCGCCGACAGGCAGGACGAACGACTTCTGGATCTCGGACGATCCTACGGGCTGGAAATCGAGGTAGAGCCAGTAGACGTCGTCTTTGGGGAAGGTGTAGGCGATAGAGAATGACCCGCCGTCGAACGTCGGGTGGATATGATCGAAGTAGGTGAGCGAATCGTTCGTGACGATGAGGTGGAGGAGCTTCTCCATGTTCTTCTCGAATTTCACGACAGATTCGCCGGTCTTTCTGTCGCGCATCTGCCATGATAGAGAGGTCCCTGTTCCAGCGACGACGGGTTTCGAGTGCTCGAACGATATATCAAGATCCATCTCGGGAACGCCTCTGCCTGCAAGCCTCTCCGCGATGGCCTTTTTGTGGGCGGAGTGCGCGTCCATGACCGAGCCCTGAGAAGGGTAGAGCGCGTACGCGGCGATGCCGAGGCCTAAGGCCGCGAGAGCGGAGAGAGAATACTTGTGCGCGAAGAGAAAGCTTCTCATGACAGAGACATTATAATCCATTTTAGCTATAATTGGCCGTAGCCCCATGACTTTTACCGTCAAGCAAGAGAAATTCGAGGGTCCTCTAGACCTTCTCCTCGACCTCATCGAAAAGAGGAAGCTTTTCGTATCTGACGTGTCTTTGGCCAAGGTCGCGGACGATTACATCGCATACATAAGGACTATGAGCGAGTTTCCGGTCGCCGACAGCGCCCATTTCATCCTCGTCGCCTCTACGCTTCTTCTTATAAAGTCCAAATCGCTCCTGCCGTCGCTCGATCTCACCGCCGAAGAGCAGGCTTCTATCGAGGACCTCGAGCGCCGCCTTAAGGTCTATGAGAGGATGCGGGCGCTCGCGCTCGCCATACGCCCACTGTTCGGTAAAAGATATCTCTTCGCGAGAGGAGAGAGGAGGCTCGATCCCGTATTCTCGCCCGACGAGTCTATGACGGTCGCGAGCCTCTTCGAGGCGGCCGGCCGCGTGCTGGCTAACTTGCCGAAAAAAGAGTTCCTCCCCAAAGTCGTGATAGACAAGGTGATATCCCTCGAAGAGATGATCTCTAGCCTCACGAGCCGGGTCGCGGCGAGCCTCAAGGTGAGCTTCAACGAGTTCACGAATTCGCATAAGACTGAAAAAGTGAGCGTCATAGTCTCTTTCCTCGCCATGCTCGAGCTCGTAAAGCAGGGTATCATCAACGTCACTCAGGAAAAGCATTTCGAGGATATACAGATGGAGACGGAGTCTGTCGGGGTGCCGAGGTATTAGGTTCGGATTAGCATATATAGGAGAGAATCTTATGGAAAACCCAAGAAAGAAGATAGCAGAATTCCTAAAGGGCGAGAAGCTCGCCGTGGTATCGACCGTGGGAAAGGACGGGGCGCCCGAGAGCGCGGTGGTCGCTTTTGCAGAGACGAAGGGGCTTGAGATCGTATTCGGAACCTCAAACACATCGCGCAAGCATGCGAATTTACAAAAGGATCCTCGCGTCTCTTTTGCGATAGGCTGGTCCTTCACCGGAAAGAAGACCGTTCAATATGAGGGCGTCGCTTCGGAGTTGTCGGGCAAGGAAGCAGAGAAGATGGCAAAGGCTCTTATCGCCAAGAACCCTTCCGCCGCTAAATTTCACGAGCTTCCCGACCAGCGGTATTTCATCGTAAAGCCTACCTGGATCAGGTATTCGGACTTCAAGGAAGGGAAGAACTTCGAAGTCCGGTTCTAATCCAGCGAAAGTAGCTCTCGCGCCTTCAAATTAGCCATCCTATACCGTATACTCAAGCAATGACACTCGAAGCCAAACTCGAAGCCCTGCTTTTCTGGAAAGGAGAGCCCATGGCGATAAAAAAGGTCCAAGCCGCGCTCGAATGCGGCAAGGAAGAGCTCGACGCGGCTATCGCCGCGCTCGAAGCAGCTCTCGGCACGCGCGGACTGCGCATCATGAGGGTCGGAGAGGAGATAGAGCTGAGGACGGCCCCTGAGGTCTCTGCCCTTATCGAGAAGCTAACGAAGGACGAGCTGTATCGGGACTTGGGCAAAGCCGGCCTCGAGACTTTGACGATCATCCTCTACAAGAGCCCGATCAAGCGATCGGAGGTCGACTACATCCGCGGAGTTAATTCATCGTTCATCATCCGAAACCTCCTCGTCCGCGGGCTCATCGAAAGGATCGCCGAGAAAGAGGGAGCCGGCAGAGGATTCTCTTATAAGCCGACGATCGACCTCCTCGCGCATCTCGGCATATCCAAGATAGAAGACCTCCCTGAATACGAAAAGACGAAGGCGGAGCTCGAAGCGTTCGCGAGGGCGGCGGACGAGGAAGGCAAGCAAGAAGAGACGGCGCCTCTCGCGCAAGCCGAGATCTCTGATGCGATAACAGCGGAGACGAAAGATGTCCCTCAATCCTAAAGCGACGGCATGGCTAGAGCTCGGTCTTTTGGCGCTACTCCTCGCGCTCTTTTTGTGGCTGGTCAAGCCTACGGCGCCTAGCACGGAGAGCGCTTCCGTGCCGTCCGAGTCCGCCGAGAGGAGATTCCCTCAAGTGGAGATAGAGGCCAAGTCCGCCTACGTCTATGACGTCTCGACCGGCAAGGCGCTCTTCGAAAAAGAAGCAGAGCTCCAGTGGCCTTTGGCGTCGCTTACGAAGCTCATGTCCGCCCTGGCCGCGAAAGAGCTCATTCCGGAATACATGCTCGTAAGGATCACTTCCGAGGACCTAAGGGAAGAGGGCGATACGGGCCTTCTCGTCGACGAGGAATGGAAGCTCGGCAAGCTCATCGACTACAGCCTCGTAGTCTCTTCGAACGACGGCATGAGAGCCCTCGCATCGGTCGCCGGATCGCAGGCGGGAAGGGCATCCACGACCGAGGACGGCAGCGCCCAGGAGGCTTTCGTCCGCAAGATGAACGAGATCTCGAAGCGGATAGGCCTCACAGAGACCTACTTCCTCAATCAGTCAGGCCTCGACGTGTCGAAGACGCTCTCCGGCGGCTACGGCTCCGCGAAGGACATGGCGAAGCTCGTCGAATATATCCTCAAGACCGATCCGCACCTCCTCGAGGCGACTTCGTACGGCAGGACCAACATCTCTTCGAACAACGCGACTCATGACGCGACGAACACCAACCGCTCGATATCGACCATACCGAACGTCATCGCGTCGAAGACCGGATACACTGATCTATCTGGCGGAAACGTCGTCGTCGCTTGGAACGCAGGCATCGGCCGACCGATAATCATAGCCGTGCTCGGATCCTCGTACGAGGGAAGGTTCGAAGACCTCGACAAGCTCGTCGACGCTACGGTCGAATTCTTCTCGACGCCGGCCACGTCCACGCCTCCTTTGGATGCCTCCCTATAAGGGAAGCGCGGGGGCAACTATCCCCTCGGTACAAAAACCGCTTAATTGAGCCTGTGAATAAGTCTGTTTCTGTACCCTTAAATTGAAATGGGGCATTTTAGACTGGACATTGAAAAAATAGTCAAACTAGCTCATAGTATGACTAATATATCCATGGCTTCTACCCCTTTAGACATATTCAACGCGGCCCACAAAAGAGCAGACATCTTTCTTAATGAGCGGAGCCCAAAGAAGAAAAAGTTTGATGATCTTAGAGCTGCTGTGATATTCGAAGTCGCTGCGATCGATGCGTATTTTAAAGTAAAGGTAATCAACGTCTTGAGGGGTCAAATCAAGGGAAGGGGTTTCGTGATACCAGAGAGTGTTAGGAATCTAGCAAAAGAGGCGGCCGCAAGTTCTGGTTACAACGGCAAAGGTTACAAGCAGCTAAAAAAAGAAGAAAAGAGACTTGTTGATTTGGCTTGTAGTTCAAACGAGTCGGAAATTGTTGATTACGTTCAAGCTGCGTTTAATAAATTGTCCTTTCAAAGTATTTCAAGCATAGATACTGCGCTTGCGATGATGGGCAAAAAACCATCGGAAATATGGCCTAAAATTGCCACTCAAAGAAAACTAAAGAGTAAAAAAGATAATCTTAGAACGAAGGCCGGTCGCAAGATTCAAGCAACGGTGCAACTAAAGGCCCTGTTTAGTCGCAGGCATAGAATAGTTCATGAGGCGGACATCGTGCTGTGGGGCAAGAAAAAGCAAGGGCAGCAGAGGCAAATAGTCATCGAGGACGTAAGGAAATGGCTCAAATCTTCCAACGAAACCATTCGAGCGATAAATAGGTTGGTACCGTGACTATAACTACGGACGGTAATAAGGTATCAACCAAAACCCTCGAACCATAGCAAAACCGCCTTGTGGGCGGTCTTGCGATCATCGGCTTTATTTCGCCAAGAGTCTTACCTCTCTGAGAATCAAGAGAACGATGATGAGGTTTAAAATATCCATTTTAGTGGATATGGCATTTAGGAAGTAGGATTCCAGGGCATCCTTACTCAAGGGATGCCACTCCCATTATAGCTTGACACTGAGGGGGTATGGGCTAGTCTAGATATACTTGAAAAAGTATTCCTTCGAGGATTTCCAGAAGGAATTCCCTAACGAGGATTCATGTCTGGAATACATAGTAAGGATACGGTTTCCAAATCAGGAGCTCAGAAGGATAAAAGGACGGAAAGCCTATACTACTCAAGATAGGCGACACATTTACCCGCTCAAAGGCACGATATTCGAGAGATCGAGCACTTCTCTAATGAAGTGGTTCTACGCCATCTATCTCTTCTCCCAATCTAAGAACGGCGTTGCTGCAAAAGAGCTAGAGAGACAGCTCGGAGTCACCTACAAGACTGCTTGGAGGATGGCTAAGGCAATCAGGGGGCTCATGAAGGAAGGTGACATCAAACTCTCTGGAGTAGTCGAGGCAGACGAGGCCTATATCGGAGGCCGCCGGCCGAGGAGGTCGGGTTCGTATTTCAAGGACAAAGCTCCCATAGTCGGAGTGGTGCAACGCGGAGGTCAGCTCAGAGGAAAGGTGATCAGCCGGAGAGACGAGTACGAGATCATTCCGTTTCTCCAGAAGTACATAAGAAAAGGTTCAATTCTCGTGACTGACGACGCGGCGATATATAACGTCGTCAGGGGGTACAAGAAGCAGACGATTAACCACTCACAGAAGCAATATGTGCTCGGTGATGTGTACACCAATACAATCGAGAACTTTTGGGGTCAGCTTAAGCGTTCTTTGCACGGGACCCACCACTCCGTTTCGAAGAAGCACCTCCAGTCTTATGTCGACGAGTTCGTGTACCGCTATAATCGGAAGAATGTACCTCAGCCCGACCAGTTACGCGCTTTGCTCGGACGAATTGATCCGCCAAAACAGCTCTAACGAGAAGCTTTTTAAATTTCTTTTCCATGAGGCAATCATAACATTTACTGAAAAAGGCCTCGTTTAGCCGTTGTACGGAAGGGATAGTTCTGAGCGCGGGAGAGGTTGACAATTTAAATATAGCTGCTATAATAAGGGTAGGTCATTGAAGTTCCGCTTGCTGGCACAGGGCCGTCGTTTGCCCTTCGATCGACCAGAGCGGATTACCATGACAGGTTCAAGAGTCGTCGCAGCTCGCTGCCTCTCGGACAAGCGTCCGAAGAGCCCCGGCCGAGCGCACGTTACAAGCTCTTAGTCACCCTTGGTTCGGTCGCACTCAGTCCGCGACCGTAAGGCCCTCCCGCATCCTTCCGATGCAGGACAGCGCCGATTGACGCCAAAGAAACGAAGGAAGGTCTTCGCGTCAGCCACCAAACTATAGGGCCCCGTCGAGATTACATTCTCCGGGGCCTTTTTGTTTGCGTGATATCATGTAGGCCATGAAGCAGAATCGAATGGATATACAGCTCCTCATATCGATACTCCTCCTCGTCGGGGCCGGTTTCCTGATATTCCTCTCGGCGTCCTTAGGGCTCCTTGAAAGGGACTCGGGCTATATGAGCTCTATTGTCTGGAAGCAGATATATCTCGGACTCATCCCCGGCCTCATCGCGCTTTACGCCTTTTCGCGCCTCGACGTGGCCCTTTGGCGCAAGTTCTCCTTTTGGATATTCATCGGAGCTATCGTCCTTAACGTCCTGGTGTTCATACCCGGTTTAGGGCTCTCTCACGGAGGGGCGACGCGATGGCTCCTTATCGGCTCGTTCTCTCTGCAGGTCTCTGAGGTTCTCAAGATCGCCTCGGTCATCTATTTCGCCTCATGGCTCGCGTACGCAAGAGAGCGCGCCTCGGAATGGAAGATGGGGTTTCTCCCTCTCGTCGCGATGCTCGTCATCGTCTCGGTCCTCCTCCTCGCGCAGCCGGATACTGACACGCTCGCTATAATCGGAGCGTCTCTCCTCGCCATGTACGTCTCTGCAGGAGGGAAGTGGAAGCACGTTGCCATCCTGGCGGTCGTAGGCGCCTTGTGCCTCGCGGCTCTCGCGTTCACACGGCCTTACGTGATGTCGCGCATACAGACTTTCCTCGACCCTTCCGCATCGAGCCAGGGCGCGGGCTACCAGATACAGCAGTCGCTCATAGCGGTAGGATCGGGCGGGCTTGCGGGCCGCGGCTTCGGCCAGTCCATACAGAAATTCAACTACCTCCCCGAGCCGGTGGGCGATTCGATATTCGCGGTCGCGGCCGAGGAATTCGGATTCTTTGGGAGCGTTGCCCTTATCGCGCTCTATGTCTTCTTCGCCATGCGGTCGCTGCGGATAGCAGGAGCTGCCGAGAACGCGTATAGCGGGCTTCTCGCCGTGGGCATAACGACCTTCGTCATCGCGCAATCGTTCGTGAACATAAGCGCCATGCTCGGAGTGCTGCCCCTCTCGGGCATACCTCTTCTGTTCGTATCGCAGGGCGGCACCGCGCTTTTCTTCGTCCTCGCGGTCTCAGGCATGCTCCTTAACATATCCAGGAAGGCTAGGATAGGCAGGGCGATGTGATATCCTTATCGATCCATGAATAACGAAACCGCCGAAGACAAGATAACGAGAGAGGGCCTCTACACCGGATTCAAGGTGCTCCTTTCGTATCTGGGCCAATACAGGAAGCAGATCCTCGCCCTCATCTTTATGGGAACGTTCTCCGCGGTAGGGAACGGGGCCATACCTTACATAGCTGGAAGGTTCTTCGACTCGATCACTGACCTCTCCTCGGCGGACGTCTTTGGATTCGCGGTGCCGCTGTTCGCGGCGATCCTCGCCATCTGGGCCCTCGTCCAATTCGTCACATATCTGCTCGACTGGAGGATAAGCATCCTTAGCGAATTCCTCTCGAATAGGATCTGGGTCGATTACCTCATAAAGGGATTCGGATTCTTGCTCGAGCTGCCGCTCTCCTTCCACAAGCAGCACAAGGTAGGCGAGATAGGCGACAAGATAAATACAGCCGCGCACTCTCTCGAGGTGATCGCGGGAAGGATCGTCATAAACCTAGGGCCGCAGCTCCTTTCGATCGTGATCGCACTCGTCATCACCTTCGCCATGAACCCCGTCCTCGCAGGGCTTCTCGTCTTCGGGCTCTCCATATATCTCTTTACCCTCGTCATCGGGGTACGGCCTCTTTCCGGATATCACAAGGAGTACAGGAAGAGGATATGGCGCGGCTTCGGCGACGCGTACGACGCGATCGCGAATACGGCGGCGATAAAGCAGGCGACCGCGGAAGTGCACGAGCAGCACAGGCTCATGACCCAGATGAGGAGCGCCCTGCCGTTCTGGATGAAGCTCACCAAGGTGTGGAGCAACCTTACCCTCTATCAGCGCTTTACCATACTCGCGACCCAGCTCGCGATCTTCGTCATATCGATCTACTATATCCGAGGGGGATCGATGACGATCGGCGAGCTCCTCGCCTTTAACACCTATGCGGCCATGCTCTTCGGCCCGTTCGTGACCATCGCCCAGAACTGGCAGACCATACACAGCGGGATAGTGAACGTCCAGGAGACCGAAAAGATCTTCCAGACTCCTACGGAGGACTACGCGCCGAAGGGGTCAGAGCCGATAGAGCTTGAAGGCGCGATCTCGTTTGACGACGTATCGTTCCATTACGACGAATCCAAGCCGATACTCAAAGACATAACCTTCTCAGTGAAGCCGGGGGAGATCGTCGCTTTGGTTGGCGAGTCGGGCGTGGGGAAGTCGACCCTCATAGACCTCGTATCGGGCTACCACTTTCCGACGAAGGGCGTCGTGAGCATAGACGGGCGGGATATAAAGAGGCTCAACCTGAAGGACCTCCGATCGCAGATAGCGGTGGTCCCTCAGGAGGTCGTCCTCTTCAACGACAACATAAAGAACAACGTAAGATACGGCAATTTCGAGGCGACCGAGACCGAGCTCGATGTCGCGGCGAAAAAGGCTCACGCCCTCGATTTCATAGAGAGATTCCCCGACAAGTGGGAGCAGCTCGTGGGCGAGAGGGGCGTAAAACTCTCGGTCGGCCAAAAGCAGCGCGTCGCTATCGCTCGCGCCATCCTCCGGAAGCCTCGGATACTCATACTCGACGAGCCGACGTCGGCTCTTGATGCGGGATCCGAGAAGATAATCACCGAATCCCTCGAAGGGCTTATGGAGGGCCGTACGACGTTCATAATCGCCCACAGGCTATCGACCGTCCGCAAGGCGAACAAGATCCTCGTCTTTAAAGAGGGCAGGATCGTCGAATCGGGGACGCATGGCGAGCTCCTCGAGCTTAAAGACGGCGAATACAGGCGGCTCTACGAGCTTCAGATCGGGTTGCATGATTAAGTCTTAAGGCCACCGTTAACCTCAACAAGGGAAATGGACGGAGTAGGTAAGAAAGGCCCTGGTTCGCGGAGCGAACCAGGGCCTTCTTCTCTTCAATGCCCCGCCGAGCCCTCGAAGATAAGTTTCGCAGCGAAGAAAATGCGGATGGGCTAAAAAGAAACGGGCAATGCGGGCGGGAACGTATCCATATAAAATAGCCCTCAAAAGAAAAAATAGCCATGATATAATCTTTTAATCATGAAAATCCTTCTCACTGGAGGCGGGACCGGAGGGCACTTCTATCCCATCGTCGCCATCGCGGAATCGATACGAAAGATCGCCAAAGAGGACAAGCTCCTCGACCCGGGCCTCTATTACATGGCGCCATCGAAATACGACGAAAGGGCGCTCTTCGAGAACGGGATCATCTTCGAGAAGTCCCATGCGGGAAAAGTCCGCCGATATTTCTCTCTTCTCAACGCTACCGACGCGATAAAGACCCTAATAGGCGTCATCAAAGCGCTTTTTACGGTTTGGCGCATCTACCCTGACGTCGTGTTCGGCAAAGGCGGCTATGTCTCGTTCCCGGTCCTTCTCGCGGCGAGGCTCCTCGGCATCCCGGTCGTCATCCACGAATCGGATTCCCACCCAGGGCGAGTGAACCTGTGGGCGTCGAAGTTCGCAAAAAGGATCGCCGTATCGTATCCGCAGGCGGCGGAATATTTTCCTAAAGGCAAGGTCGCGTTCACGGGAAACCCTGTGCGAAAAGAGGTCATGGAGCCGATAAAAGAGGGGACGAGAGAATTTTTCAAGATTGAGGAAGCCGTTCCCGTCATCCTTATCCTCGGAGGCTCGCAGGGATCAAAGAGGATAAACGAGGCCTTGATCGACGTGCTGCCGGAGCTCGTGAAGAGGTACTGCGTCATCCATCAGACGGGCAAAGACAATCTAGAGGAGATGGCGAATACCGCGGCGGTCATCCTCAACGAGAGCCTTCACAGGGATAGGTACAAGCCGTTCGCCTATCTGAACTCGTTCTCCTTGCGCATGGCGGCGGGAGCGGCGTCTCTCGTCATATCGCGCGCCGGATCTACCATATTCGAGATCGCTCTCTGGCGCATCCCGTCGATCGTCATCCCGATACCTGAGGAGATAAGCCACGACCAGACCTCGAACGCGTTCGCGTACGCCGCTTCAGGCGCATGCTCGGTCATAGAGGAGGTCAACCTGACGCCTCACGTGCTCTCGGCGGAGATAGAGAGGATCATGGAGAAGCCCGGCATAGCGGACGCCATGAGAAAGGGCGCCGAGGCGTTCGCGCACAAAGACGCGGCGGACAAGATCGCCCGCGAGATATTGAAGATCGCGCTCACTCACGCTCAATAAAAAATAAAACAGCGCCTCGGAGGAGGGCGCTGTCGCAGATAGAGGGAAAGGAGCATCACGCGGCTGGGGGAGGGATCTTCTCCTTGATGATCTCGATCGCCTCGTCGAACGATCCTTCGACGACGGCTTTGATGGCCTCGCGCATATAGCCTGCGGCGTCAGCGGGGTCTCCCGCTCCCGACGCTCCGCGGTATTTACGACGAAACTCTTCCACGAGCTCCATGACGTCGAGTCCGAAGAACCGGCTAAGGCCGTAGTCTGGGCTCTCGATGAAGGGTTTGACGGTCTCCCAGCCCCGCAGGATCGTCGTCGCCTGATAGAGGCGCTCCGAGAAGAGCACCGCTGTCTGCGCGCGGAGCTTTGCCGCATGGGTAAGCGGGTCTTCGCGGTGACGGATCGCGCTCTCCTCGATAAAGGTCGAAAGGACGTCTGGACTGAGGGCGAAATCCTCCTGCATCTGACGGTAGATCGCTCTGTTGGCGTAGCTTGCCCCGAACGGGGTCGTGGTATCGAAGTTCATAATACGATGAACGCGCGATTCCTTGATATCGCGACCGTCCCTTTCGGGAAGGTTGCCGTTTGCACGCCTCAGGCGGATGCCCGAGACTGGATATGCGGTGCGGCTTCAACGTCAGATTAGACACCCGCGCAGGGAGAAAGTCAAGGATGAGGGAGCCTTAAAAGCGGTATACTGTGAGCTATGATACGGGCCATAAAAGCGTTATTTAAGAGCAAGCCAAAGGTGGTGACGCGCTTCGCGCCGTCTCCTACGGGCTATTTTCACGCAGGAAGCTATAGGACGGCAGTGTTCTCCTATATCTACGCGAAGCAGCACGAAGGCAAATTCATATTGCGCATAGAGGATACGGACCGAGCGAGATCGAAAAAAGAATATGAGGAGAACATAGTAGAGAGCCTCCAGTGGCTAGGCATCCCGTACGACGAGATACACCGCCAGTCTGATAGGACGGATATCTATCGAGAGCACCTCGAAAGGCTCATCGCCGAGGACAAGGCGTATGTCTCGAAGGAAGAGGCCAAAGAGGGAGGGGAAGGAGAGAGGCGCACGGAGGTCATCCGCTTTAGGAATCCGAACAAGAAGGTCCGATTCCACGACCTCATACGAGGCGATATCGAGTTCGATACGACGGAGCTGGGCGATTTCGTGATAGCGAAGAGCGTGACCGAGCCTATATTCCATTTCGTAGTGGTCCTCGACGACTACCTTATGGGAGTCACCCATGTGATCCGAGGCGAAGACCACATCTCGAACACACCGCGACAGATACTTATCCAAGAGGCGCTCAACGCGCCAGAGCCGATCTACGCCCATCTGCCGCTCGTCCTCGCCCACGACCGCTCGAAGCTCTCCAAGAGGCACGGAGCGAAGCCGATGACGCATTATCGCGATCAGGGATATATCCCGAGCGCGCTCCTTAACTATATGTGCCTCTTGGGTTGGAATCCCGGGACGACCGAGGAGATATTCGACCTCGCCGGGCTTATAAAGGCATTCGACCTCTCGAAGGTGCAGAAAGGCGGGGGCATCTTCAACGAAGAGAAGCTTCGGTGGGTGAACAAGGAGCACCTCAAGCGCCTTCCTCGGCAAGAGTTCGCCAAGAAGGCCCGTGAGATCGTCGGATCGACCGACAGGGCGAAGGATCTCAAATGGGACGTGAGCGAAGAGAAGATAGAAAGGCTCGCGCCCGTCCTTCTCGATAGGATCGAGACCTACAACGATATAAAGACGATGGTCGAATCCCTCGATCTCGATTATTTCTTCGGAGATCCCGTCTATGACGCGATATCCCTCAAATGGAAGACCGATAGCGACCTCTCTGGAGCCGAAAAGCACCTCGGATTCATACGCACCGCCCTCAAAGGGCTCTCTGACGCGAAATGGAACGAGGCATCAGTAAAGGCGCTAGTATGGCCGTACGCGGAAGCCGAGGGGCGCGGACAAGTCCTGTGGCCTTTCCGTTTCGCGCTCTCTGGAAAGGATAAGTCCCCGAATCCGTTCACTCTCGCTGAAATATTAGGAAAAGCTGAGACTGTAAAGCGCCTGGAGGCAGCGCTTACGAAGTGCTCCCTCGCCGCGAAGCCGGTTGAAACAGCATAAAATAAGAATGACCGACCTTTCGAAAGCGATATACGTTTCGGCGATCGTCGCGGTCGTCCTTTGCGGGGCGCTCCTCTCTCGCGAAACCGCCTCTGCCCAATCCGCGAACGAGCTTCGATCGCTTATAACCGAGAACAACAAGAAGATAGAGGACCTGCAAAAGCAGATAGACCAGTATTCGACCCTCCTTAACGCGACGTCGAAGGAGGCGCAAACGCTCAAGACAGCGCTCAAGCAGCTCGAGCTCACCCAAAAGAAGCTCGAGACGAATCTCAAGCTCACCTCTACGCAGATAAGCAAGACCGCGCTCACCCTAGAAGAGCTCGAGATCGACATAGACGCCGCAGAGAAGAGGCTCGCCTCTACTTCGATGGCCATGTCAGAGACCATACGCAACATGAGCCAAGCGGAGGACCAGTCAGCGATAGAGGAACTTCTCAAGAGCAAGAGCATCTCCGATACCTGGGACTACGTGAACTCCTTGCGCACGATAAACGGCCAGATGAAGATCGGGCTCGAAGACCTCAAAGACGAGAGGGAGTTTTTGGGCGCGAAGCTCGACCAAGCGATAGGGGAGAAGGCGAAGCTCGAAGCCTACAGAAAGACGCTTTCAGACCAGACGAAGGTCGTCGAGCAGAGCAAGGCTCAAAAGGACCAGCTCCTTAAAGACACCCAGAACAAGGAGGCGAGCTACAAGGCGATCCTCAACGATAAGATAAAGCTCCGAGAGCAGTACGAGAAGGAGCTATTCGACTACGAATCGAAACTCAAGATAACGATCGACCCGTCCGCCGTGCCGGACGCCCGTCCAGGCCTCCTCTCTTGGCCTCTTTCGTCGGTGTCTATAACGCAATATTTCGGCAAGACGAGCGCCTCGAAGAGACTCTACACCTCGGGAACGCATAACGGCATCGACTTGAGAGCCTCCGTCGGCACCCAGGTGCGAACGGCCCTTTCCGGTACGGTTACGGACACGGAGGCCGTGAAGCACAAGAGCGGCTGCCAATACGGTAAATTCGTCCTCATAAAGCACGGTAACGGCCTATCGACTATCTATGGCCACCTCTCGGTCGTATCGGTAAAGCCCGGCGACACAGTGGTCACAGGCGACGTGATCGGCTATAGCGGCGACACAGGATACGCCACGGGCCCTCATCTTCATATGGGACTCTACGCTACGGAAGGCATCCGTATCGTAGACTCATCGACGCTCGGCTCCTCGCGCTGCGCGGGCATAAAGACGGTCGCGGCGCCTCCGACAGCGTATCTCGACCCGATGGCATACCTTCCAAAGCCGTAAGAGGGGAGACGCCTTCCCTCATTGACTTTCTCGCGAGGAAGGAGCAAGCTTTATATCCGGAGGCAGGGGATTTTCATGAGGCTGGTAGCCCCGCTTTCAGGACGCGTTCGATCGTTACGCTGCCCGAAAGCAGGACTAGGCCCAACATGAAAAAAAACAATACCGTTATACCGCTCGACACCCAACTCAAACGATACGTCAAAAAAGGCTTCGCGGAGCTCCCCACGCTCCCCGAAGACGAAAAGAGTCAGGCCCTCATGGAGCTCTTCAACCTGGTGATCAAGGTTCTACCCCTTCGCCAGCTCAAAAAGCTCCGCACCATGGTGGAGAAGGAGCCCGTCTTGGGACCCTTCGTCGACATGATCGACGGCCAGATCTCTCTTCGCAGGCTCGGCTACCGCTAAAACGGCGACCGAGGCTATTTCCAGGCCCGCCTTCGCAACAGGCGGGCCTTCGATTTCTGTGCATAAGCGAAAAGCATTTTGACGCGTTTTTGCTATACTGAATCCATGATCAAATATATCGTCCTTGCGCTCATAGTGATCATAGTCTTGAGCTTTTTCGGCTATGACCTCAGAGCGATCATCGAGGCTCCTGTCACTCAGAACAATCTGGGATACGCTTGGGGAGGCGTCACATACGTCTGGGATAACTATCTCAAGAACCCGGTCAATTATTTCTGGAACAACATCTTCATCGGCCTCCTCTGGCAGGCATTCACGAACAACCTCGGCCGTATAAACGCCGGCGCGCCCACCGAGCTCGAGAATATCGGAAACAGGATACTCAACATCGGTTCGGAGCCATACAGGCCCCTAGACCAATAAATGGCTCTCAGATGAGAGGCAAACGAACCATCGCTAGGGCGATGGTTCGTTTATAAAGCGCCCGCTCGTTTCTTACTCTCTAGAAAGCCCCGCAAGGCGCCTGATACAATAGATCCTGTGAAAAACAGAGCCTTTACCCTCATAGAGCTTCTCGTCGTCATATCTATCATCTCGCTCCTCTCGAGCGTCGTTCTAGCGTCCCTTAACAGCGCTCGCGAGAAAGCGAGGATCGCCTCGATACGGTCCTTCTCGGCTCAAGTCTTTCGAGTGGCAGGGGAGCTCGCTACGGGAGTTTGGGACTTTACCGAAGGCGCCGGCACGACGGCGAAGGACTCATCGGGATTCGACAGGAACGCCACGCTCGGAAACGGCATCGCATGGTCGTCGGATACACCCTCCGGCTCCGGATATTCTGTCTCTTTCGATGGCATAAACGACTACCTTCAATTCAATCAGCCCCTCGTAAGCGGGTCTCCGTTTACCATCGCGTTCTGGTTCAAGCCGGAGCGCGTGAACTCGAGCTACGACATCCTCTATAGCGGCACCGACAACTGGGACGTCCAGATATTCTTCTTCGCCGGCTCGTCGAGGATAGCAACCTCGATAGAGAACGTCGAGATCCAAGGAAATTTCACGCTCTCGAACTCGACCATAAACCAATGGCATCACTTCGTCATGACCTACGACAACGTAAGGAGAAAGGTCTATGTTGACGGCAAGCTCGACACCGACAGCGCCGACACCACGGCCCTTACGATAAACGACTCGTCGATCAGGTTCGGACAGACTCTCGGAGGCGCGTATTCGCTCCAGGGCAAGCTTGATGACCTACAGGTGTTCACTAAAGCTCTCGTGGCATCCGAAGTGGAGGCTCTCTATGCCTCCGGCGCCCCTACGAAGGCACTGAGCGCCCGATAATGGCTCAACAAGGCCGCATATTGTCATTCAATCGATAAAACGGCCACAGTAAGCCGTTTTATCGACTATTATTCGCAAATGACGGAACCATAGAGGATAACGATAAAGGCTTCATGGTGCGCGACAAAGGCGCTTAGGCGCATCGAAGGGCCTTGCAAGAGGCACGTCTAGAGATAGAGAAGCGGGATACACTTCATGATCAGAATCGTTACGACGAGATCTAAGGAGTCGCATTTAGGTACCATGAGGATCCAAAAGGGCTGAAGCGGCAGGAACGACCAGAGCCTATATATCCTATGGCCTATTATAGGCTATATTACCGGAAAGATATATTGTGCGACATACATATATAATCCTTCCCTATGCTTAAAGCCCCATCTAAAACTCTCGTCCGCTACATTCTCTTCCATAGCCCAACCCTAACGCTCCTATCGCTTCCATTTTTTCTGAGGATATGAGAGCCTTGTCTTCGAGCTACCATGAATACTGCACATTCCAATCTCGCCACCGCAGAGGTCGATTGGGGTCCGTATTACGATGCTATCCTCGATCACCCCTCTACCCTCGCTAGGCTTGCCCTGCCCCGCGTCACTCGCTGGAAAAGGGCCGTCGACCTCGGCAGCGGAAAACAAAACGATGCCCGGCTTATGTCGGCCATGCGATTCGAAAAAATCGACTCCGTGGACCTTTCCGCGAAGTCCGAGGCCTACGCCGGAGAGCTGATGAGGGCGTCGCCTAGAGGCTTTAGATTCCATCGGCAAAGCCTCAGCGAATACGACTTCGGGACCGAACCTATCGACTGGGTGAATTCCAACTTCGCCCTTCCCTACGACCCAAACTTTCGCGACATAATCGAAAGGATACGGAGAAAGCTCTGCTACGGCGGAGTCTTCTCGGCGACGTTCCTAGGCCCCAAGGACGAGCCGTATCGGATGCACAGCGGCTTCCACACGGTAAGCCTGGAGGAGCTCCAGAGGCTCCTTGCAGGGTTCGGGATCTCCGAGGTGACCGAACATAGCCCGACCTCGCCATTCTTCGACGGCTACACGAAGCAGTGGCACTACTTTCGGGCCATATGCATAAAATAGCGGGGGCTTTCGAGCCTGGGAATCCCTCTGGGACCCAGGCTTTTATTTCGCGCGGCTAGAGAGTCGTCGCCAGGAATATCCCGCAGACGATCGAGCCGAAGATCCCTACATACTGGTATCTCTTGAGCCTTTCCCTATTCACGAATATGCCCAGGAGCACGGCTATTACGATATAGCTCTCCGAAAACGCGGTGGCTATCGCTATCGGGGTCTTCGTAAGGGCGTATGCGAACGAGGCCCAAGCGACCGTATCGGCGATCGCCATAGGGAATGCCTGTCTCGCCTCGGACAAGATGCGTCCCGGCCAAAACTGCCTTCTGGCCACAAGGACGAAGAGAGACACGATCGCCGCTATCGAGTGGATCACGAACGTCGCCAGTATGGGTGAGACCTCTCGGGCCCCTACTCCGAACGCGAAGTTGAGAACTCCCATGCTTATCGCCGCCAAGACGGTAAGCCTCACTCCCCGCTCGAGCAGCATCTTCCTGTGCACGAATTCGAGCTTCGACAGCGACACGAGCACGAGAGAGACTACGAGTCCTGCTACTAGAGCCATTTGCAGAAACGAGATCCTCTCGCCGAGCATGAAGAACGCGAGAAGCGCCGCGACAGGTATCTCGAGGCAAAATATCGGCTCGACGATAGCGAGCTTGCCCTTTTTCAAGGCCTCGAAATCTATGACAGCGGCGAAAGCCGAGAACGCGCCGATAGCGACGAGCACGAGGAGATCCCCGGCGCCGAGCGAAGAGAGCCCCTTATAGCAGAACGGGAGTAGCCCCGCATTGCCGATAAGCCCGATATAGAAAAGCGTCTTCCAGTCGCCCAAGCTTCGAGCGGACCTCTGGATGAGAAAATCGCCTATCCCCCAAGAGACCATGCTCGCGATAGCTGCGGCGACGCCGAGATTCATAGCGTGCAGTATATCGCGGAAAGATCCTTGCCTATCCCCAAAACAAAGCCGCCGGGTGCCCGGCGGCGGAAAAGATCGAAACGAGCGGATCAACGGCAGAAGCCCATTTTTTTCAAATACAGGGCCATCCGCCAACCATGCGGCGTGAGCGAATAGGCGCTCTCGCCCGTCGTATCCGACTCGAAGATATAGCCATTCTCCTCGAGGTCCTTGATGAGTGCGTCCGTGCGCTCTAACGAAAGCGAGACCGCGCAACTGAAGTCGAATGGCGTCCACGGGCGATGCGAATCGGAAAGGGCCATGATGGCCTTGCGGTGAGGGGCCATCTTGAGGTTGAGCATCCCCACCTTGTCTCCGGTCGCGGCGACCGACCCCGCGAAGGCGATGAGGGCCGATCCGCGCAGGCAGAAGAGCTCTGCTTGCGACAATCCCCTCCGATCCGCGACCCCCAGCGCTCTCTCGCGGGCGTCTTCAGAGACGGCCTCGTGGAGCTCGCCGAGCGCCTCGACGTTGCCGGTCGAGATCCAGTCGACGATGACGCCTCTCAGACGGCTCTCCATGTGTTCCTGGTCTTCCGGTCGTGCTTCTCCGGATAGGAGATACTCGCGCACGGCCTGGGCCATATCGCGAGGGTTAGCTGGTATAAAGGCGGCCGACGTCGGGCCTGTTTTAGGTTCCGTAGCGCTCATGCTATCCTCCTTGGTTGTTGATGTTCTCTGTCTGGAAAGAAGTGTCCCCAGAGGTCAAACTACCACCGCGCGACGTCCTGTCAACGCCTATGACGAGAAAGCCGCCCCTGCGGGCGGCTTTCTCTCATTTATATCTTCGCTATCTCCTTATACTTGCTCCAGCACTTAGAAGAATGCACCCAAGGGGCGTCTCCGTATTTGCCGTACAGCCACTTGGCGAAACCGAGGTTTCCGTCGATAGAGTAGATGTCGTATCCGAGCTTCTCGGCGCTCTCTTCGTGATAGTACTTGTTAATCTGCATGATGCCGATGTCTCCGGAGTTCACTTTGCCTCGAATGACGTTGCCTTTCGAGTCGAACTGCCTGAAGGTGGATTCGCATCGCGCGATCTCGGCGAGTATCGGTGCGTCCTTGAAGTATTCGCGGACGTACGCCTCGACCGAGACTATAGGAAGAAATTGATCGCCTGGGATAGCTTGGGCTACGGTGGAAGTCGCAGAAGTGGAAATCGCGTCGGTCTTTCCCGCTTTGGTCATATCGACCGCCGGGAGAAACGCCGATGCGAGCATAACGAGACTCGTCGTAAGCTCAATCATAGATGGTAAGGTTCAAAGCCTTTAAGTTTCTGCCCTATCAACTTCCGTCTTTGAGAGCAGGCCCTTAAAAGCAAATCACCAGAGGATCAACTCTGATGTGCATCCATTATAGCACCTCACGAACCGTTTGTCAATACATCACAAGCTATCGAGGCCTCTGTCAATAGATTATACGGCTCTATAGAGCCATGCTTATAAACGTGTCGTGAAAGGCGCCATTGAACCTTCGCCTTATAGGACGAATTTAGGCCCCTCCGTGTTTCTGAGACTCGTTTTTGGGCATCCAAAGACGGTCTATTTTCGCCCTGTATCGGTCATAGCGGGCCTTACATCTCGGGTAGCGGCCGAGCTTCCTGTCGAGCCAGCTTTTAAACCTATGGGAAGAGATCGAGATCAAGTAGACCCCGATAGCCATGAAAAGGAAGCCCTGCAAGACGGGCAGGAATATGCCTATGACCCCTATGATGAGGAAAAGAATGCCGAAGGAGAGAGTGAGGATGCGGAAAAAGCGCTTCATGCCGCACAGTATAGCAGCTATATTCCCTTGCAGTTAGCTGCTGGGGCGTAACCAGCCGCTTCGGCCTCTTCTCGGGTCGAGAACCACACCTTGTTGGCTTCAGCTATTCTCTGAGCCCCGGGACACGCCGGCAGGTGATATTTCGCGCCCGATATCGATCCGACGTACTTCCCTGCCCCCAGACCCACCGCCGCGGCCTGGCTTCTAGCCTGCAACGCCGGCTCCTTCGCCGCAGAAACAGGGATGGACGGTTCGGAAAGGCCTTCTATAGTGACGGGCGGCCTTGCCGAATCGATCCCGTCGAGCCTGCCGAGAAAAAAGCTTGAAACCCCCACGAAAATAACGATGCAGCAGGCATAGACATCCCTTTTATCGATAAAATCCCCGATGGCCTTGATTTTTAGCCGTATGTGGTCTATACTTCGAAGCCTAAACATATACCCCAAAGCATAGCCCGCGGGAGATAAAATATTTATAAAGAAACGATATGGCAACAAAAAAGTCAGGCGGTACTGTAAAGAACGGACGAGACTCTAACCCGCGATACCTGGGTATAAAGCTCTATGCCGGCGAGAAGGCCCAGTCAGGCTCTATAATCGTCCGCCAGGAAGGCCTCAATACGCTTCCGGGCAAGAACACAGACATCGGCAAGGACTATACGATCTACGCCACCACGGAAGGCACCGTCAAATTCTCTACGAAGCGAAAAAAAGGCTTCAACGGCAAGACCAAGGTGAAGAACATAGTGAACGTAGAATAAGAGATCGCCCGGCTAGACCGGGCTTTTTCTTTGGCGCGTATTAAAAAAACGACCCAGGCGGTTAGGCCCGGGTCGCGACGTTGCCCCAATCGAGGTCTGGGGCGTAGATGTCGACCTTCTTCTTCGTGATGATGGGAAGGAGCTCGTAGACTGACGTCTGCTTGAGATGGTCGATGTTGAGCATCGGCACCTCGGACAGATAGACCATATCTCTGTCCGTCATGAGCGCGAACATGAGGTCGGTCGGAGCGATAGCGAGCCGGTCGAGGAAATCGCACACCGGCACAAGGATGCGCCTCGGATCCTGTTGAGTCAAGCGCGGATAGATCTCATACATGAGAGTCCGTATCCGGTCGAAGTCGCGGGCTGCGGGCGATTCCGAGAAGCTCACCCTGCCCTTCTCCTTGGATTCGGCGACGAGCTCTGCGACGGCGGTAAAGACCCGCTCTCGCTGGTCCGCGCCGAACGAGTCGACGAGGCGCTTGAGCTCTGGCCTAAACGGCCAGCCCATGCGCTCGAAGTCGTTGTAATCCGCGAAGAGGAAGGCGATCTTGTCCGCATATCGGACCGCCCAGGCTTCCGCAGTCATCGACTTCGTCGCCATATCTCCGGAATGGCGCATGCCGCCGTCGAGCGTAGCAAAGGTGAGGTTCGTCCCCTTGCCCTTGCGCTCGATGTGCTGCGCCACGACGACTCCCATCACCTCATGGGTGAAGGTCTTCCCGAAGCGGTCCTTCATAAAGAACTCGCCTTGGTGGCCGAACGGCACATGGCCGATATCGTGATTCCAGGCGATCGCACCGGCGAGGCGGGTGTTAAGGCCCAGAATGTCGGTGATCATCTCGGCCGTCCGCTTGACCTCGGCGGTATGCACGAGGCGATTGCGGATATAGGTGTTCGTCGGAAACGAGGTCACTTGCGTCTTCTGCGCCAGGCGCCGGAACGCCTTCGAGCAGAGGATGCGGCCCTCGTCCTCTGCGAACGGGTCGAGGACCTGAAGGATGTCTCCGTCGATTGGGTCGCGCCGGGGAGACGCATTCGTCCTTAGATGCGAGAGTGATCCTCTCGCATACGCCACTTTGGAAAGCAGGCGCTTTTTCTTTTCGGTGTTCAAGGGGTCTCTCCTGTGGTTGGGGTTTGGTATTCCTATAGGAAAGACTAGCTATACAGGGGCAAAAAGCAAGAGGCCCGGCGCTTTGCGCCGGGCCTCTTCTGTCGTTCGCTTCCTTACTTCGCCGTCACCTTGAGTGTGAACGTCGCGGACTTGCCATGCACCTTAACGTCGATCTTGTGCTCGCCTACCTCCTTTATAGGCTTCTCGAGGTGTATGAATTCAGGGAGGACATCGATACGGGTCTTCTCCTTTACGAGAGGCGCGATCTCGGCCGCGTGGAGGCCTGCGAAAAGGTGGCCTTTCTCGTTCGCGCCGGCGGATACCTCGACGACAGCGTCGTGGATGGACTTGAGATTCTTGGAAAGGAGGTCTTCCATTATCTTCTTCTGAGCCTCTTCCTCCTTTTTAAGTGCCTCTACGCGGGCAAGCGACTTTGCAGTCGCGACCTCAGCGATGCCCTGCGGGATGAGGCTATTGAGCGCGAACCCGTCGGCGACGGTCTTTATGTCGTGCTTCTTACCTACTCCCTTGACGTCCTTAAGCATTACTATCTTCATATCGTTGTTATCAGCGCTGTTAGTTGTGGGGATACATTATCAGATTAAGGAGATTCTGTCATTTCGTCGAGCCGGATCGCTTTATTTAGCGAGAAGCTCGAGCGCCTTCTCCATCTGGGGGTCTCTTTTCGCCTTTACGTCCTCTTCGGCTATCTCTACCTCATAATCCGGCGTAATGCCGTTATTCGAGATCGAATTGCCATCTGGGGTAAGCCACTTCGCGATGGTGACCTTGAGGGACGTTTCGGGAGTGATCGTGACGAGTTCCTGGACCGAACCCTTTCCGAAAGTCTTTGCGCCGACGAGCGTCGCTTTGCCGTTCTCCTTGAGGGCCCCAGCGAGGATCTCGGAAGCCGAGGCCGATCCGCCGTCGACGAGAAGAACGAGCTTCAAGGCGTCTCCAAAGATATCGTACCCCTTGCTCCTATAGAGCCTCTCGTCATGCTCCTGTCCGAACTCTTCGCGCACCACTACGGCGCCCGACGGCAGAAACCAACTCGCCATGTCTATCGAAGCTTCGAGATACCCTCCCGGGTTTCCGCGCAGGTCTATGATGAGCTTATGAGATCCTGAATCGATGAAATCTTTCAAGGCTCCCCTGAAAAGCTGCGCCGAGTTAGCGTTAAAGCTGTAAAGCGCGATCACGAAGACGTCCCCTTTAAGCTCCGTCTTCACCGTCGGCAGGTCGATCTTCGCCCTAGTGATGGTTATCTCGATAGGCTTGTCGGCGCCTTCGCGGTCGAGCGTGAGGGTGACCTTGGTGCCCGCCTTGCCGCGGATAAGCTGTACGGCCTTGTCGGTGGGCATGTCGCTAGACGGCTTGTCGCCGATCTTGAGGATGAAATCGCCCGCCTTTACGCCCGCCCTCTCCGCAGGAGCGTCCTTTATCGGAGATACGACGACGAGGCGACCGTCTTTCACGCCGACCTCCATTCCGACGCCTTCGAAGTTGCCGGCGATCTCGGAAGCGAACACCTTGGACTCGACAGGCGGAAAGAATACCGTGTAGGGGTCGCCGAGAGAGCTCGCGAGGCCCTCTATCGCTCCCCAGAGCTTGTCCTCAGCTGTCGTCGTCGTGCCCGCATACTTGTCTTCGATCACCCCCCACGCCTTCCAGAACGGAGAGAAGTCGACGCCGTCTGGCATGCCATCCTCCTTGTTGTAGACGGAAGGGACAGCGAAATCCGGCGATCCGACCGCGGAATTCCCCGTCCTAAAGCCCATGACGAAAGCGATCGCCGCGATGGCGAGCGCGACCGAAGCGAGAGTTGCGCGTTGTGACGGGATCATGGCGATTATTATCTCAGAGGCGGCGCATATTCACAATATTGAGTACGCTTCCGCGTGCTATCATAGATTCATATGATCCATACGTACGCCTACAAGGACGTCACCTGGGTAGACCTCGAGAATCCGACGCCGGACGAGGTGCGCGAGATAATGGGAAAGTACGCGATACACCCCCTCGCCGCCGAGGAGCTTCTCCTGCCCACCACGCGGTCAAAGGTGGACACATACGACGACTTCATCTATCTCATCCTCCACTTCCCCGCCTGGAAGCACTCGCACAAGGAGAATACCCAGGAGGTCGATTTCATAATCGGTAAGAAGTTCATCGTCACCGCGAGATACGACACGGTAGACGCTCTCCATAAGTTCGCGAAGATGTTCGAAGTGAACTCGATCCTCAAGAGGAACGACCTCGTGGGCAAGCACGCGGGCTATATGTTCTATTACATGATCCGCGAGATCTACCATTCGCTCCACGACGAGCTCGAGTCGGTGCGAGACAGCCTCGACGACATCGAGAAAAAGATCTTCCGCGGCAAGGAGCGAGAGATGGTCTTTGAGATATCCGACGCTTCGAGGGAGCTCCTCTCCTTCAAGCACGCAACATCGCTCCACGAGGAGGTGCTCAAGTCTTACGCTGCAGCCTCGGAACCTTTCTTCGGAAAAGATTACGGCCGCTACATCAGCGCGATGCAGAACGAGCACCTCAAGGTCAACAAGACGGTCATCGGCCTCTCTGAGACCCTCTCCGAGATGCGAGAGACGAACAACTCGCTCCTGGAGACCAAACAGAACAAGATAGTGCAGACCCTTACGGTCATCACCTTTATAACCTCTCTCGTTGCCATATTCATCGCCCTCCTCCAGCTCGACGCAATCTCTCGCCCTATCCTCGGCCGACCGAACGACTTTTGGATAGTGGTGGCGATCGTCGTCATCGCCACGGGCCTCATGACGGCGGCCTTTAAGAGGAAGAAGTGGTTCTAGCCCTATGAAGATCTACCTGCACAACACCCTTACCGGAAAGAAAGAGGAGTTCGTCCCCCTCAAGAAGAGCCTTTTCGGCCGCCCTAAAGTCGGCATGTACCACTGCGGGCCGACGGTCTACAACTATCCGCACATAGGGAACCTTCGCGCATACGTCTTTGCCGACAGCCTCAAAAGGCTCATGAAGGCGGCGGGCTACAAGGTGGCGCAGGTCATAAACATAACAGACGTAGGACACCTCGTAAGCGACGCCGATTCCGGAGAGGACAAGATGGAGAAGGCGAAGAAGCGCGAGCAGAAATCGGCCTGGGACATAGCAAAATTCTATACGGAGGCGTTCTTCGAGAATCTATCTGACCTCAACGTCGACACCGAAGGAACGATATTCCCGAGAGCGACCGATTTCATAAAGGAGCAGATAGCGATCGTGCGCTTGCTCGAAAAGAAAAGCCTTACCTATCGCACATCCGACGGCATATATTTCGACACATCGAAATTCCCTGATTACGGCAAGCTCGGCCACATCGACCTTTCGGGCATCCGAGAGGGAGAGCGTATAGGCGTGAACGAAGAGAAGAGGAACCCTACCGATTTCGCCCTTTGGAAATTCTCCCCCGCGGGAGAAAAGCGCGATATGGAATGGGAATCTCCTTGGGGAAAGGGCTTTCCCGGCTGGCACATCGAATGCTCGGCCATGTCTATGAGGTACCTCGGCGAGACGTTCGATATCCACACGGGAGGCATCGACCATATCCCCGTCCACCACCAAAACGAGATAGCCCAGTCTGAAGGCGCCACCGGAAAGCAGTTCGTCAGATATTGGATGCATGTGGCCTTTATGAACATCGCCGGAGCGAAGATGGCGAAATCCGAGGGCAACTTCCTCACTCTCGATGTCCTCAAGGAGAAAAGCTTCTCCCCTATGGATTATCGCTACTTCCTCCTCGGTGCCCGCTATTCAACGCCGCTCTCTTTCACCTGGGAGGCGCTCGAGGCGGCCAGAAACGCCTACAGGAGGCTTAACGGCGCTGTCTGCAAGCTCCCTTCCGGCGGAAAGGTAGACGCAGCGTACTGGGACAAGGCGCTCTCTGGCCTCGCCGACGACCTCGACACGCCGAAAGCTCTCGCCACGATATGGGAGATCCTCAGAGACGACAAACTCTCTCCTGCCGACAAGAAAGCGACCATACTTAAGATCGATTCGCTCCTCGGCCTTGCGAAGGCGGACGAAGCGCCCGTAGAAGAAGAGAAGGTCCCCGAGGCCGTATCAGCCCTCGCCCAAGAGAGAGAGGTTGCTCGAAGGAACAAGAATTGGAGCCGTTCAGACGAGCTTAGGAACGAGATAGCGAAGCTCGGCTATGACGTCAAGGACACCTCCGACGGGCAAAGAATAATGAAAAGATAGATTTTATTTAGTCCTTTCCTTTGTCGGGTACAGGTAATCCGCCCGAAGCGGATTCCTTTCAGCTCGCGCCGTCGCGCTCCGCTAATCCCGCCAAAGGAAATGGACGGAGTAGGTAAGAAAGGCCCCGGTTCGCTTCGCGAACCGGGGCCTTTCTCCTTCTTCTCTTAACCCCTCCACCGAGTCCTCATTTTCTGAGCGAGGTGAGGAACGGGATGGGACCCGTTCCGTAAAACCTTTTGAGACGGTACTCCGTCCAAAAGGTGTACTGCTCCTGTAAGGAGATGCCCGAGGAGTAGCCTCCGAGGGACGCTTGCGCCCCGCAGCGAAGAAAATGCGGACCGGCTAAAAGAAAAAGGGGTCTGAGCTTAGAAGTAAGAAAAATGGATCGGGCAAAGGAGATGTCCCCAAATTGCACACAGCTTATGAACGTTTTTAGATTTTCTTTATCCTCGCCCCGTAGTGCTAGAATGTCTCTATGGCAAAAGGCGACCACATCCGCATCCCTCCGCAGTCTCTTGAAGCAGAGCAGGCCCTCCTCGGCTCGATCATGCTCAGGCCGGAGGCGATCCACGAGATAACCGACATCATCCGCGAGGACGATTTCTATTCCGAGAAGCACCGACTCATCTGGAGGACGTCCGTCGACCTCATGAACAAAGGCGAGCCGATCGACCTCCTTTCCCTTTCGAACAAGCTCAAGAACGAGAGCTTGCTCGAGAGAGCGGGCGGGGCGTCATACCTCTCGGAGCTCGTGCAGCTCGTGCCCTCCGCTTCGAACGTCCGCCACTACGCCTCTATCGTCCAAAAGAAGAGCATGATGAGGAAGCTCATCGAGGCCGGCGAGCACATCACCCACACGGGATTCCAGGAGAACGGCGAGCTCGAGGAGATAATCGACACCGCCGAAAAGCGCCTCTTCGACGTCACAAACTCGGTCGGAACCCACAAATTCGTCGAGCTCAAGGATACCCTCACCGAGGCCTGGAACCAGATCGAGAAGCTCCACTCGTCGAAAGACGAGCTTCGAGGCGTTCCGACCGGATTCAAGGCTCTCGACGAAAAGCTCTCGGGGCTCCAGAAATCCGATCTCATCATCCTCGCCGCCCGCCCTTCCGTCGGTAAGACTTCCCTCGCCCTCGATATCGCGCGCAACGCCGCGGTTACGCACAAGGTCCCTACCGCCATATTCTCCTTGGAAATGAGCTCGCAGCAGCTCGTACAGAGGATGCTCGCGGCCCAGTCCAAGATCGACGCGTGGAAGCTGCGCACCGGCCGAAATCTCAATCTCGAAGACCTCTCGGTACACCTGCGAGACGCCATGGAGGTGCTCTCAAAGGCCCCTATCTTCATAGACGACCAGCCGGGAAACAATATCCTCAAGATGCGCGCAATCGCGAGACGCCTCAAGGCAGAAAAGGGGCTGGGTCTTATCGTCGTCGACTATCTCCAGCTCATGACTCCTGTCCAATCGATAAATTCGGACAGCGTCGTGCAACAGGTCACCGAGATATCGAGAGGCCTCAAGAACCTCGCCCGAGACCTCGACGTGCCCGTTCTCGCCCTCTCCCAGCTCAACCGCGCAGTTGAGTCGCGCGGAGGAAAGCCTCGCCTCTCCGACCTTCGAGATTCCGGTTCGATCGAACAGGACGCGGACGTCGTCATGTTCATCCACCGCGAAAAAGACGAATCCGGCGACCAGGCGAGGAGCCGCGAGACGACCATCATGATAGAGAAGCACCGAAACGGCCCGACCGGAGAGATCCAGCTCGTCTTCGATGGAAACAAGACCTCGTTCCTCGAAGTCTCAAAAGCCGATTTCGGCGACTTCCAGCCTACGGCGACCTCGTTCTAGCCGCACGCTCTTCGTAGGCTTCTCTAAATTTGCTATTATTGGAAGGCATGGACCACCTCAACCGCCTCCACGACCTATTCAAACAGTTTCCTGGCATCGGCCCGCGCCAGGCGAAGCGATTCGTCTACTTCCTCTTGGGAACGTCCGACGCTTTTCGCGAGGCTCTCGCGAAAGAGGTCTCCGAACTCGCGTCGCGAGTGACCATATGCTCGTCCTGCTATCGCTACTTCGACAGCAAGGGCCTCGCCGCTCATGCCTGCTCGACCTGCAAAGACCCGAACCGCGACCAAGAATCGCTTATGATCGTGGCAAAGGACGTCGACCTCGACGCCGTCGAGAAGAGCCGCGTCTACAGAGGCTACTATTTCGTCCTCGGCAACACGCTCTCTCTGGTAGAAAAGGAGCCTGAGACGAAGATCCGCGCGAAGGAGCTAGTCCTTGCGATCGAAGCGCGCGCGAAAAAGGGGCTCAAAGAGATAATCCTCGCTCTCTCCCTCAATAGCGAAGGCGAGAACACCCGCGAATATGTCGAGCAATTCATATCCCCTCTCGTAAGGGCTTACAAGCTCAAAGTTTCGATTCTCGGACGCGGGCTCTCTACGGGCACTGAGCTCGAATATTCGGACGCTGAGACGATAAAGAACGCCCTCCTCGGACGCAGACAGGAGACGATGATGTAAAAGCCGCGCCTTACGGCGCGGCCTTATCCGCTTTTTTATATAAAGCTATTCCCTCGAAGCGAGAGGGAGCTTTACCGTGAACGCTGCTCCCTTTCCGAGCCCTTCAGACTCCGCGCTGACTTCCCCGTTGTGCCTCTCGATTATCGATTTCGCCATGAAAAGCCCGATGCCCATCCCTTCCGTATCGATCGCTTTTGCCTCCTTGCTCCTCCAGAACTTGCTAAAGAGCCGAGGCATATCCTCTTTGGCTATCCCGATACCGGTATCTTTTATCGCGACGTAGGCAGAGGCGCTGTCGTTCGAGACCCCTATCGAGATAGCGCCTCCTGCTGGAGTATACGCTATGGCGTTCTCCACGATTATCTGGAGCGCGAACAGCATCCTGCGCTTATCGATGCTCGCGAGCGCAGGTGTCTCGGGGCAAGAGAGCGAGAAATGCATTTTCTTGTCGTCCATGTGCCTTTTCATGTTCTTTACCGCCTGGCTCACCACCGAGCAGACATCGAGGGACTCGAACTCGTATTGAAAGGCCGATTCGCTCGCGCGGCGCAGGTTGATGAGCATGTCGGTGAGCACGACGAGGTGCTCGTTCGCGTTCTCTATCTCGGAGACGGCCATCTTCTGGTCCTCGTCCTTTTGCGCGTGCCTCTTTATGATCTCCGAAGCCCATTTGATGCGCGTAAGGGGCGTTCTGAATTTGTGAGTCACGACGTTGATGAACTCGTACTTGAGGCTCTCTATATCCCGCATCCTCTCCCAGACGAAGCCGGCGAAGAGCACGATAGCCAGAGAGGAGCCGAGAGGCACCGCCCACCCAGGGATAGCAGGATAGGCATGAGCGAGGAATCTCTCCCCCACGTTGGTTCCTAATATGAAAAGCCCGGTACCCGCGACGAAGGCGGTATAGGCCAAGGCCTTCCTCGCAGCCGCCTTTATATCCATGATGTCGTATCGAAGGATCCCGTATGCCAAAGGGGCGATGAAGAAACCCCAGAGAGCCGACCAAATCGGATCGAATTCGATACCGTACGCGAGAAAGAAGCCCAAGGAGCCTAACGGATAGCTCACTACCATGGCGGCGATGTAGTAGGCGATCCTATTCCTGTGGGCGACCTCTGCGACCCTATAGGAATGCAGAAGCATCCTCATTATGGCGAGAAAGCCTAAGGTAAAGAAGACGGGCAAGAGCCAGAGATACGGTCCCGCAGAGTAATAGTTCGGAAAGTAGAGCTTGGGCGTAGAGTCGGCAAGGAACGCTCCGGGAAAAAGGGCGTAGAACGCGGCCAGCGCGGCGCCCGCGACATATGCGACGATGACGGTCATCCGATGCTCTCTCTCCCGATCGACGGTGGCCGCTATCCAATGGATGCCGAAGACCACGAAGAAGAGGCCGAAATAGCTCGTGCGAAGGATGTCCGTGGAGGCCGAGGAATCGATGACGGTTACCCCCATCACATGGATTATCTGATAGACGCCGACGGAGAGGCACATGAGGAGGAACATCACATGCGAGGTCTTCCTCGAGCTCTTCAGATATACCCACAGGCCGAAGAGCGCGGTCACTAAAAAGAAGAACGCGTAGGCCATCACGGTCGTAAGCAGAGGGAGGTTATTGGCGAGCGTCGATATCATCTTTTTCTCTGTATGACCCTCTTCACCGCCTCTTTTATGTCGCTTACGCCCATGCCGTAGTGCGCGACGAGCTCCGCAGGAGTACCCGACTGCCCGAACCTATCGTCGACCCCGAGGAATTCCATAGGTACGGGGTTCTTTCGGGCGAGAAGCTCGGCAACGGCAGACCCCATGCCGCCCGCCCTCTGGTGTTCCTCTACAGTCACCACTGCCCCCGACTCCTTTGCGGCGCGAACGACGCCCGATTCGTCGAGAGGCTTTATCGTCGAGAGATTGACCACCGTCACTCCGATCTTTTCCTTTTCCAATTCTTTGGCGGCGACCAGGGCGTTGTGTACGAGAGCGCCGGTCGCGATGATGGCAGCGTCGGGCTTCCCTGCTATAGGCGAGAAGAGCACCTGAGACTTACCGAGCTCGAAAGGCGACTCTTCCGTCGTTATAACGGGCGTTTTATCGCGTATAAGGCGTATATAGGCGGGCTTGCCGAGCTCCGCCAGAGCGAGAGTGGCTTTTTTCGCCTCGATGCAATCGCACGGGGATACTACCGTCATGTTCGGTATGACCCGCATGAGAGCGATGTCCTCTATGGCCTGATGAGTTCCTCCGTCAGGTCCCACAGAGACCCCGGCATGGGAGCCCACGACGATGACAGGACGATCGTTGTACGCGATCGTAGTACGGATCTGCTCCCAACAGCGGCCAGGACTGAACATCGCGTAAGACGAACAGAACGGCACCTTCCCCATCGCCGCCATGCCCGACGCTACGGTAACGAGATTCTGCTCCGCGACTCCGATCTCGATGAAGCGATTCGGGAAACGCTCCTTGAAAAGATGCATCTGGGTCGACTCGGTGAGGTCCGCGCAGAGACCGACGACCCTCCCATCCCTCTCGCCAGCGAGGAGAAGTCCGTCGCCAAAGCCCTTTCGCACCGGGACCTGCTCGACGTCCTTATCGAATATCTTGGGATTGAGCTTTTGTGAGGGAGATATCATAGAAGTGCTTTAGCTAGCGCGACGAGCCCGATCGCGGCCCAGACGATGTTGAGCGTCCCGGGCTGATACGCTTTCTTGTAAAAAGAGACAAAGACTATGCCCAAGGCGGCCGTCACATTGAGGATCTGATACCAAACGCCCTCAGGCGAGAACACCCCGAAGCTCGAGAGCGCGTAGGCCGAGAGAAGCCCTATCGCCCCGTACCAGCCGAATATCTCTATCGCTATATTCTTCTTTGGCGTATCCATGCTATTCATGTTCGCTCCTTATCCTCCCCTCGAGGGTCCTAAGCTCCTTGAGAGCGGCTTCTGCCTCCTCCTTTTTCGGCGGCTTGCCGTGCCATTCGTATTTCCTCTCGAAGTCTTTGACGCCCTTGCCTGGAATCGTATGGGCGATGATGACCGTCGGCTTTTCGAACACCGCCTTCGCCCTATCGAACGCGTCGACGATCTCGGCCATATCGTGGCCGTCGATCTCTATCACGTGCCAGTTGAACGTGATGTACTTGTTCGCGAAAGGCTCGAGGGGCATCACGTCCTCGGTGTATCCGTCTATCTGGATATTGTTCCGATCGATCACCGCGACGAGATTATTGAGCTTCTCCTTGCCCGCGAGAAGGATAGCCTCCCACGTATTTCCCTCGTTGTGCTCTCCGTCGGACATGAGGCAATAGATCCTCTTTTCAGTCGATTTGCCGTTATCGATCCTGTCCGCGAGCGCCATTCCGACAGCCTGAGAAAGGCCGGACCCGAGAGGCCCGGATGAAGTCTCGAGGGCTGGCAAAAACTCACGGTGAGGATGGCCCTGCAAACGAGAGCCGAACTTGCGGAGCGACTTCAGCTCCTCGACAGGAAGATATCCGGCGTGAGCCATGGTGGCGTAGAGGACGGGCGCTATGTGGCCGTTCGAGAGCACCACGCGGTCGCGGTGAGGCCATTCCGACTTTTTCGGGTCGTGCCGAAGGGTATTAAAGAAAAGCGCCGTAAATATATCGGCCATGCCGAGGGGTCCCGCGGTGTGGCCCGAACCGGCCGCGACGAGCATCTCGATGATCGATTCGCGGATGGCGTTCGCCTTAAGCTCGAGGTCTTTTACTTTTTGCGCTGTAAGAGGCATGTTAGAGGGCTTTGAACTCCTCTAGTGTACCAATAAAATCGTCGGCTCCGAAGAGTGCACTACCCACAACGAGCCTGTCCGCGCCCGCCTCTATAAGGAGCGGGGCTGTCTCCTGATTGACTCCCCCGTCGACCGACACCGGTAGGCCTGGATACGTCGCCTTGAGAGCCCTGACGAGCTCTACAGCCCTCTGGCTCATGGCTTGGCCTTGATAGCCGATTTTCTCTATCCCCATGACCTGGACGAAATGGACCCTCGAGACGATATCCTTTATAGCCTCTGGGGAATCACCCGGCATGAGAGCGATGCCCAAAGCGACGCCGAAGGGACCGAGCTCCTCGGACTCCTTGCCGTAGTCCTTGAGGATGCTCGAAAGCTCCGCGTCGCTCACGCTTCCCTTGTGGACGATGATGCGTGACGCTCCGGCAGAGATGAAGTCCGGGATCTTCTCGAACGCCCCGCGGACCATGAGATCGAATTCGAAATCCGTCTCTTCCCAGTGAGGAAAGGCCGATTCCTGGCTCACGATCGCGGAGAATATCTGATCGCTCTCGGGCGCTGTTCCTTTGAGGTAAGGCCATGTGCGGTTCGGCACGTATCCTCCGTCGCAGACGTCTATCTGAATGACCGGAGCGTAGCCGGCGGCAAGGCCGATCTTCTCGACGAGCTCGTCGTAGGATTTCGGAAGTATCGCTGGGATTATCTCGGCCATTTAGAGGTGAGCGATGTTATAGAGCTTCTGGAGGCGCCTCTTATGCCTCTCGTCTCCGGAGAAAGGCGTCTTGAGCCACAACGTCACGGCATTGATAGCGTCGTTCGAGGACATGAACCTCGCGCCGAGCGAGAGGACATTCGCGTCGTTGTGCTCTCGTGAGAGCCTCACGATGTCGGTATTCCCGCCGTAGTAGACCGCCGCGCGCACTCCGTAGAACTTATTCGCGCACATCGCCTCGCCCTGTCCCGATCCTCCTATGACGATACCTCTGGCGAGAGAAGGCTCGCGCGAGATCTCTTTGGCCACGAGGGAGATATAGTCCGGATAGTCGTCTTCAGGCACGAATGTCTTCGGCCCCAGGTCTATGACCTCGTGTCCTGCCACAGCCAGGCGCTCGGCGAGCGTCCCTTTGAGGTCGAATCCGGCATGATCAGATGCGATGAAGATTTTCATAGATTGATTATAGCCCTAGCTGCCCCGCCTTTATCACGTGGTTTACGAGCGTGTAGGTATACCCCATTTCGTTGTCGTACCAACCGAGGACCTTTACGAGGTTTCCCCCTACCACACGGGTGAATTTGAGGTCTGCGATCGAAGCGTATTTAGAGCCGAGGATATCGGACGAGACGAGCTCCTCTTCGGTGACAGCGAAGATATCCTTCCACCGAGGCGTGCCGGACGCCTTCTTGAGCGCGATATTGACCTCTTCGACCGTAGTCGGCCTTTTCGCGATAAAGGTGATATCCACGACCGAGCCCGCGACTACAGGAACTCGGATAGAGATGCCGTCGAATTTATCTTTGAGCTGTGGGAGAGCCTTGGTCGTCGCTATCGCAGCGCCAGTCGTTGAAGGGACGATATTCATCGCGGCAGCTCTCCCCTCTCGGAAATCTTTCTTGTTCGGACCGTCGACTATTCCCTGGCTCGCCGTATATCCGTGCACGGTGTTGAGAACCGCCTTTTCTATGCCGATAGCTTCATCGAGGATAGCGAGAAGGGGCGAGCCCGCGTTCGTCGTGCAGGATGCGTTAGAAGTTATCGGGCAGTTCTTGAGCTTTTCCTCGTTAAGGCCCATGAGGACCGTCTCGCCTGGGACCGTGCCATCGCCCTTCGAAGGGGCGGAAATAACCACCCTCCTCGCGCCCGCGTCGAGGTGCACTTTCGCCTTTTCGAATGCGGCGAAGAGGCCTGTCGATTCGACGACAACGTCAATGTTGAGCTTCTTCCATGGGAGCTGAAGGGGATCCCTCTGCGAGAGGAAGAGTACCTTTTGATCCTCTATGAGGAGATATGGGTCGCTCCCTTCGATCGCTTCGACGGCGAAAGGCGATGCCCTGTAGACGGTATCGTACTTGAGAAGGTACGCCATGTTCTTTATGTCTCCGAGATCGTTCACGGCGACGACCTCTATCTCTTCCCTTTCCCGCGCGACCTTAAGGAAAGCGCGGCCGATGCGCCCGAACCCGTTAATCGCTACGCGGATCTTTTTCTTTTGGAACATGGTTTTAAGATTTATGTCCTTATTATACCACCCTCTATTTGCCCATGAGGTAGAGCTGCTTCACCTCCGCCGCAGAGAGCGCTCTGTTATAGACCCTCGCCTCGTCTATGTTCCCAGAGAAGAATTGAGTGACCCCGCATGTGGCTGACGGCTCGGTGCCGATACAGAGCGTGTTGTTCGTGCTATAGGTGATAGGGCCGCTCGGCGTCGCGTTCGAGGCGACCTGCGCGCCATCGAGGTAGAGAAGGACCGTCTCTCCGTCATACGTGGTCATCACGTGATGCCATTGGTTATCCGTTATGTTCGAGCGATCATAGCACGCTCCGAAATACGTCATTCCGGGAGCAAGGACTCCCACGAATCCCACTAAAGACGTCCCATTGCAGCTGCCCACTGCCTCGTTTATGACGATCGCATATCCCCCCGATTCGGTCTTCGACAGTATCTTTTGGGAAAGGGTCTTATTGGTCGTCTTGAACCAAGTTCCGAACGAGACGGCGCTCGTAGGGGCGAGAGCCGCCGAATAGGGCACTTGGACATAATCGTTCGATCCATCGAACTGCAGAGACTGGCCGACCTTTCCGATAGAAGGCACGGGCCCGTTCGTAAGCGTTCCGCTATTCCCTCTCCCGCTCACGTCTGATGCGACCGTGCCGGCGAGGTCCTTTCCGTTGAACGTCCAGTATCCGACGAGCCCGTCCGTAAGCTTTTTATCCTGAGGCGCGTTCACGAGGGTCTCGTTCGAACCATAGAGAGCCTTTATCTCTTCGGCAGAGAGCGCTCTGCCATAGACTCGCACGTCGTCGATCTTTCCGTTGAAATCATATCCACCGCCTTCGTTCTCCTGCCCTATCCATATGGCGCCCGTGCCGCCCGCAAACGCTCCGCTTCCGACGTTTGCGCCATCGAGATAGACCGTTCCCGTGCCACCAGAAAAAGCGTATGCGATGTGGTGCCAATTCCCATCCCACGCGTTCGTACCGACTGCTACGGCGCTGTTATATGCGCCGTCTTGGACTCCTATGTTGCCGTTGCCTGTATTCTTGCCTATAAAGAAATTCGCGCTCTGTCCGGCTACTATCGCCCGATAGCTATCCGATACGCTGCCCTCGTATTTGAACCACGCAGCGACTGTGATCGACGAATAGTCGCTGCGAGACAAAGGGGTGACGAGATAGTCGTCCGTGCCGTCGAAATCGAGAGCGCCGCCTCTTTTCCCCGCAGACCATAGGGGCGCGCCGGAGAAGGTCGCGTGCGCCCCTCTACCGGAGAAATCGCCGACGAAGGTCGATGTCCCTTCGTTCATAGGCCAGTAGCCTACAAGCCCGAGGTTGTTCGGGAGGTTGCGGACGATCTCGGTCGATTTATAGATAGTCGATATCTGCGCGAGGGAGAGCTCTGCCGCGTAGACGCGGAGATCGTCGAGCTTGCCGAGATACCACTCAGCGCTGTTCCCTCTCTGACCGATGACCCATGTGCCAGACCATCCCCCTACGTTTATGCTCTCTGTATACGAAGAATCTAGGCTTCCGTTTATATAGATCTTGATCGACTTGTCGTTTATAGAGACAGCGAAGTGAGTCCATCTATTGAGCGGAACCGAGCCCATGGCCGAGTAGCGCCCTCTGTTGTTCACGTCAGCGATCTCTGTGATGAAGAATTCGAGCCGTTGGTTGGCGGCGTCGTATCCCACCCAGTTATCTATTCCGTTCGCCTGCGGGGTTATGAATCTAGCATACTGGTTCCCGGGATTGATCCAGCCGGATATCGTAAAGAGATTCGGGCTCGTCTGCACCGGCGGCTGATTGATGTTGAAGTAATCATTGATCCCATCGAACGAGAGCGCCCTGCCCCTCTTGCCGAGCTCCGACCACCCAGAAGACGCCGTCGCAGGCGATGCGAAGTTGACGAGGGTTCCTGTGTTGCCGCGTCCCGAAAAATCTCCGGCTGTCGTCGATGTTCCCTCGTCGAATGTCCACCACCCGGCAAGGTCTAGGTTCGAGGGTGGTTTGAGTATGGTCGCGGCGTGGGACGGCATAGGAAAGGCTCCGGCCAAAAGAGCGACACAGAATATCGATGCGAGCGTTCTCATAATTAAGGCGTAGCTACAGGCTCGGAAACAGGCTCAGATTGAGGGGTGGACTCGGACGCGACGGAAGGAGTCTCTGTAGACACGGATGGCTCAGACGAAGGCTCCTCCTGTACAGGCTCAGTTACAGGCTCGGTACCGATCGGCGCTTCTGGTGCAGGCTCTGACGGCGTTGATGTGGCGGTCTCGCCCTCGGTCGCTACAGGAGGAGTGGACGTCGCGGTCTCTCCAGGCAAGGTCTGCTCCGTAGTCGTGGCGTTCGGATCCTCAGGAGCGCCCGTAGGTATCTCTGTCTGATTCTCGGTCGTGCCGCCATTCGCGCTGCTTCCCTGCACCGTCGAGCACGCGCCCGGAGACGTGAGCGTCATACCGTTGTTTATCTTGAGGCAGTACGGCAAACCGGTATATTCGTCATAGAGGGTTATGCCATGCCTCTTGTCCGCCGATCCCACGGTGAGAGCATCCACCGTCGCGGACTCTATGACTGCGTCTTTTATATACGCGACATTCGCGGTCAGCTTTTCTGCGACCAGCTCCCTTATATATGCGATGCCGTTGGCGAATCGCAGGCCTGCGCTCTCGATGAGGGAGAGTATCTGAGCGCCGATATCGGACGACCAAGTTATCGCTATGGTCGAGGACGAAGTCGATGCCGTCGTCGAAGCTCTCTCGGCGAGGACCTGTGCGAGAGCCGCCTCCGCCGCGGCGAGCCTCTGATCGAGAGCGTTCGTCGTCGAAGCGAGCGCCATGGTCGTCGAAGCGAGGTCTCCCAGCGTAAGCTCGAACGAATCGAACTTGTCTCCGAGCTCCTGCACTCCGGCGAGGATAAACGTGGATAGCTTATATATATCGACGCCCTTTCCTCCCACGGCGAGCACTTCTACCGGCGCCTCCTCGGCGATAAGTCCGAGACGAAGCGGAGCAGAGGAGTCCTCGATATTGTAATGATACTGCGCTACGCCGATGGTCTTTATTCTATCGAGGACCGACGCCTTGTCCTCCTTACCGAGGTATTCAATATCCTTCTTTGCCTCCCTCGTAGAGATGTTCACGAACGAGGTGGCTGCCACATCGCCGATGACATGGAGCCTATAGTCCGGCGTCGTAGTGCCGATGCCGATATTGCCGGATGCGTCGATCTTGAACGAAGGAGCCGTCGTGGTAGCCTCGGTGACGTTCATGACCTGGTTTATATTCTTGACCGCGTTTACGAGCGAGGCGATGATCGGCCTGTCTTGGAGACCGAGATAGCCGTTCGTCCCCGTTGCGACCGCCTCAGGTATCGATGCTTGGACGTTCTGAGCAGAGAATCCCGCGTACGTATTCAGAGAATCGAACGTCGAAGTCGCATTCCACTTATAGAGTATAGGCTCTATGTTCATGATATCTGCGAGGCCTCGCGCATAGCCGCCTTGAATATCCTTGAGCCTCTCATCGGAAGAAGCCGTTATATTTCCTGACGCGTCGGTGACCAGCGTTCCCGCGCCGTATCCATAGAACTGGATCCCTATCGAGCTCGCGTAATTCGCTCGAATACCTGCGTTTCCTCCTGTATCCTTCACCTCCCAGTACGCGCCGCCTCCCGATACGTGCATATCCCACGATCGCGCGCCTCCAGAGCCGTTTCCAGACTGAAGCCTCACGTACGCGTCCTTGTTAAGAGAAGTCGTTCCGTCTCCAACATGAAGGAATACCGAGTTCGCTCCGGATGCAGGCGAGTTTTGGCTGATACCGACGTTTCCGCTCGATGTGATCCTGAACTTCTCAGCCAAAGTCCCATCCAAAGTGGTGTGGACGGTGAAATACGAATCTTGAGTAGACGCGGTAGAGTTCCAGGAGTTCTCTCCGTCCCATACGGCCTTGCCCATCGAGAGATACGCGCCGCTCGTCGTAAGAGCGCTGCCCGCCTCGATACCCGCTCCATACCCTCCCTGACGGCCCTCCAGCCTGATCGTAGGGTTGCCTACGGCCTGGGTGCTGTCAAATACATGGAGAACTTTCTGAGGGCTTGTCGTCCCGATGCCGATCCTTCCGTTGTCGTCGATCCTCATCCTCTCGGTCGGACCGTTGTTATACCCGGTATAGAACGTAAGTCCCGCCGGAGCGTAGCCGGAACCCGCCGTGGCGAGCGCGACGGCGCGGATCTGGGCTGACGCCTGTCCGGAGCTTGCGTAGTTATTTACGAAATTCATCTGACCATACGTGGATCCATTCGCGGCTTCGCCTTCAAAGTTGAGATCCGTAATATGAGCGCCTGCGCCCATGGTGATCGTCTTCAAGCCCCCAGGCCCTGCGACAGCGCCCGAGACCGGCGTTACGAAGTTAGGCATCTTCGGGCCGTAACCGAGGAAGATGATCGGTTGAGGGCTGCCTACCGTGCTCACGTACACGTCGACATACACCGAGTCGCCGTTGTTGTTGCTTACGCGCACCTGAGATATGACCGGGGTCTGTCCAGCCGTGTACGTAGAACCTCTCGTAGCGAATATGGTCGAAGCTCCTCCGTAACCCGCGCCCGAGAATTGGAATTCTCCTTCGACGTATTGGCCGTCATATTGGTTGAGTGCATAGTACCTGATGGTACCGGCGCTAAACTGCGATATACCGCCAGGATTAGCCGAGATGATCCTGTGCCAGCCCGTCGTCGTCGCGTTGAGAGTGACAGACTTCTCGACGAAGTTTCCAGCCGTGACGACGTCCGAAGGGAACGGTCCCCTGAGCGCCTGCATCGGATCGATGTTCGAGTATGCGATCGTAGATGGAGTGTTGCCGAGAACCTCGCGCGCTTGGGAAGTCGACTGCCATTCGAGCTTATAGCTCTCGCCACCCGTTCCCTGATAATGCTCGGCGACGATCGGATACCACCTGCCTGCGGTAAGCGCGATAGTTGCGCTCTTTTCAGTCGAACCCTGAGAAGCCCAGTTGTTTATGAGCTGCTGACCGTTGACATAGAGCCTCTGTCCGTCATCCGAGGTCGAGTAGAAGGTATAGGTCTCGGTATAGGCCGGCTTGATATAACCGACGAGCCTGAGGGTTATATTGTCCGACTGGCCCTGCACACTCTTTGATGACCAATTAGGATTCGTTATGAGCTCGGTGTGGATGTGACGACCGTTGAAGGTGCCGCTGGCTCCCGTATCGTCGTACCAATACCCAAGGAAGGCGCCGGTCTGAAGCCCCCTCATTGCGCCGGCAACGTCGAGCTTTGCGGCAGGGGTCGTCGTGCCGATGCCAACGTTACCGGCGAAATACGATGGAGCAGACGCGTCCGATGAGTAGAGAGACCACTTGTTCGTGCCGCCGATGGTGCCTATGTTGACGCCATATCCGTTCGTCACGCCGGTGCCACTGAGGAATTTGAACTCACCGGCCGAAGCGTTCGTCGCAGTGCCTCCGTAGTGCTCGACCATACCGAGGACTCCAGCCGTGCTGCCAACGCTACCCGACGACATGCCGGTATTGAACACGCCCGCGCCGAGATAGGTGACCGACGGGCTACCGCTCAGATTGAGCTTTCCGTAGACAGATCCGAGAACCTGCGGTCCGCCGGTACCAGAGAGGCTAACGTTAGCGCCGAGACCGGCGCCCAATCCTCCGCCGGATGAGTTGGCGATATAGCTGAGATCTACCGAGTTCGCCATAGCGCTCGATCCGCCTGTATACGAATAGGAATTCTGGACATTGCCCACGACCTGAAGTTTCGCGGTCGAAGGGTTATTGGTGCCTATCCCGAAATTTCCAGAGACGTTATTTACATAGGAGTTTCCGGTCGTGTTGAGCTGGAATCCGCTGTTTCCTGCCGTTATCGAAGTGTCGTTGAGATAGAGCGACCCCGTACCAGTTCGAAGAGTCCCCTTTACCCAAAGGTTAGAAGCGAATGTCGAGGTAGCGTTCGAGCCTGTGCCGTTAACGTCAAGGAATCCAGCGATAGTCGAGGTTGCGGTCGTCGATGTCGCTATAAAGCTCTCAGCGACAACATTACCAACAACCGAAAGCTTTTGATACGGTGAAGTCGTTCCGATGCCGACGTTTCCCTCCACAAGAAGACCGTTCGTCGGCGGGCTAAAGGTCGTCGCCCCGGCATAGTTTGCTCCGATAGCAGCGCTTCCTTCAACCGCAAGCATACTGTTGTTGTTAGCAGGATTCACTCCGCTCGGTCCGATGGTGAGACCCGATGCGGTGGTGTGCTTGAGACCACCGGTAAAGCTCGTCGAGAGAGTGTCAGTAGTCGCCACGTTCGAGTTATACGATATGAACCTTAACTGCGCCGCACCCGAGCCTCCACCGGCATCGAGCGTGAGACCGGACGTTCCAGTGACATAGAGCTTGCTCGTCGCAGTGGTCGTACCGATGCCGATATTTCCTGCTTGGTCAATCCTCATCCTCTCGAGGAGACCGCTGCCTGCCGTCGGGGCGGTATAGAACATAAGATCACCATCGATCCAGTCAGTGCCCGAACCGCTACCTGTCACGGTCCTTGCGCCTATAGCCGCGATTGAGGAGTTGTATGCAGTTCCTCCGCTTTCCCTCTTGCTAAACACGAAGAGTGGCGAATAACCTCCTGCGGTGGTGTCGGTATTATGGAGAGCGAGACCGATCGACGCGCCTGGAGTCGTGTTAGAGCTCGACGTGGTGATTATCGCCTCCGGAGCGATATTGCTATTCGCGAAACCTGAGTTTGAAAGATACACCGTATTGGTACCTCCCGGATTCGCCGTCCAGTTGGAACCGAGCTGGAGCCTGCTTATAGGACTCGTCGTGCCGATTCCAACATTGCCTTCTATTATCGCACCGTTCGATGGCGGCGCAGAATCACCGTAATTGCTTCCGATGCTAAGCGCTTGGGCCGAAATAGGAAGATAGGCGTTGCTTGAGTTCAAAACACCAAGCCTGGTAAACCCGGTCGTAGATATTTGTACTCTGTTAAAGCCTGTGTCGTTACCGATAGAGAGGCCGTTGCTGCCAGCGATCCTCGCGAAGCCGGTAGAGTAGATGTTTCCAGCGACAGAGAGCAGTTGCGACGGCGAGGTTGTGCCGATTCCGAAATTTCCAGATGAATCGATTACCGCGGAAGCGCTTGACCCTATACCGAAGAAGAGTTTTTGTCCTGACGGGGCCAAAAGCGCGAGATCTGCAGCATTTGCCGCAAAGAAGTTACTTGCCCTGCCGAGATTTGCCGTCGCCTGTCCTCCGCCCGAAAGTCTCATTATCGGAAGTACCGATGCGGAGCCTGAATCGATATGGAGGCTCTGAGCAGGTGAAGTGGTTCCGATACCGACATTTCCCGCGAAGTAGTTCCTTGCGCTCGCACCGCTCTGGTAGATCGCGTACTGAGCGTTGTTGTCGATCTGGACAGCGCGAAAATCCGCAGCGGAAGTAAGCGTTGGGTTGACACGAAGACCGTATACGGTGCCGTTAGCGCCTCCTGTCTGATTGATCGTCGGACTTACCAAAAGGGCGGAGCCGGAGCCGCTACCCGAAGAAGGATTGATCGTCGGATTGACGGTCACGTAGTCGATCATGTTCCCTGCCGGATGTCCGGTGATAGCGGCAATCTTGAACACGCCGTTCGTTCCATCGTTGAACGAGAGATTTCTCTGTCCGCTACCGTCACTATTGAAGTTCGCAATGAGAGACCTCCCTGCCGCATCGGCGAGGGTGAGAACGGTCTGAGTCGTCGCGTTCGATTGTCCGTTAACGGTTATAAGCGACGATGTCGTCGTACCAGCGGTACCGCTCAGGTCGAAGTAGAGCCTGCCGGAATTTCCCTGAGAGAGCAGCTTTCCATCGTTCCTTATCTCCCAGAGGCTCGTATCGCTCGAATTCGATACGGCGAAGGAGCGGGTGTTCGCAGAAGCGTCTGACCCTTTGATACCGAGTCGGGCCCAAGGAGTGGTGGAACCAATTCCTACGTTACCGTTCACATCGATCACCATGCGCGTGTTCGTAGAGCCGTTACCTGTCTGAAATATGAGGCCAACATTTCCCGAACCAAGAGTGTCTGCGCCGATGTAATTGTTATAAGCATAGCCGGCATTGCTTATAAATCGCATCCTCGACGAATATCCTGATCCTGGGGTCGAGGACAATAAGAGCTGTTCGTGTGAGTCATTCGTCTGAATAGTAAGAGCATCGACCGGAGTTGTAGTTCCGATACCGACCTTTCCGGTATAGTCGACCCTCATCCTCTCGACGTCATCGATAAGGAAAGCCGTGTATGTATTTGACGTGGCGCCCGTGCCGGTGACGCTGTTGTTTATAGTGAGAGGCTTCTCGGCACCAGTGCTCGAAACGGCTGTTATCCTGTGCGATGAACCATCCGACTCGTCTACGGAGATATACTGTCCCGCGTTCCTCCTAACGATGAGGCCCGTCCCCCCGGTGAGGTTGGCCTGAACATCGAGAGGCGCTGCAGGAGCGGTCGCATTGATTCCGACGTTTCCGTTCGCGAGAACGGTGAGCTTTTCCGATCCAGCGTTTCGGACGGCGAGGAGCTTGGCCGATGCGTTCGCTAGGTTCGTCGATGTATCGAGGAGATTCGCGACAGCAGATGCCCCGTCGGCTACCGTCGGATTGAATTGGGTCCGCGTAGTGCCGTTCACAGCCAAGTTTATGTATGCATCGGATGGATCCGTGTATATCTCCGCCGACGTGGTCGCTCCCGCGTTGCCGGTCTCCTGGGTCGTGGTCCAGCCCGTCCAGCCTCCTTGCGACTTGAAGAAGCCGTAGTTCGAGCCCGTCCAGTTCGAAGCGGCTGAAGTGAGGAATGCGAAGCCGTTCACAGCGGCATCGCCCTGAGAGGTGTCGCGGACCGATATGAGGGACTCGACGTCGTCGTCCGTGCTCCACGAGCCAGAGCTCCTGCCGATCCTCACCGTCCCGCTCCTTGCGACGCCGAGCCTCTCGACGCCGTTCGACCGGAGAGAGAGGAGGCGCGCGCCATCGTTATCCCACAGCACCGAGGTATCCACCACGGCCGCCGCCGCCGAAGCCGTATTGGCCGCGTTCGACACGACAGAGAGCCTCGCGTAAGGTGAGGTGGTTCCCACGCCCACGCTACCGCCGTTCGTCACGACGAAATCGGTCTTTGTCGACGACCCGATCGCGAACGCAGGGCCGCCTGCATTGTTCGGATTCACGGAGAGCTGCGCCCAAGGCGTGGTCGATCCGACCCCTACGCGCGGATTCCTTATACCCCCTGCCCCGTCAGATTCCGCGTAGACGGTGAGGAGCGGGTTTCCGTCGAGCTGAGCGGTATAGCTCTGCACAACGCCCGCGGCGGCAGTCGCGGTCACCGGCATATCTGCCCACGAGACCATTCCCGCGTTCGTATCGAACATGAAGGAGCCGAGCTCGAGATTGTCTATGCTCGTGACCCCCGACGACCAGTCGTACGAGAGCGCCCCATTACCTACGCTCAATCCTCCGGCAAAGGTGGACGTCGCGGCGGTATTTGTCGCGTTAAAGCTGTCGGCGACCACAGGACCGGCGACAGAGAGGCGCGCGTACGGCGACGAAGTTCCGATGCCGAAGTTTCCAGAGTTATTGAGTCGGGCGTATTCCGTGCCGAAGAGGTTAAGAGTTATAGCTCTCGATCCCGCGGCGCCGTTTCCGGTATCCGCGTTAAGAGAGAGGATTCCTCCTGACGACTGTATGTTGCTCTTTATCGTCGTCACCGTGTCTTCGAGACGGACGATAGGAGCGTTCGTCGCGATGTGCAAAGCCGAGATAGGGGCCGCTGTCCCGATACCGACGCTTCCGTTCACATACGTGTTCCCGTTCACCTCGAATTTCGCCGTCGGCGACGTCGTGCCGATTCCGACGTTACCCGTCGTGCTGATAAGGAGCTCGGTGGTGAAGTTGCCGCTCGTAGTCGAAGCGACGCTCGTCGCCGATGTCCTACCGATCCTGAACGGCACAGCCGCGGTATGAGTGAGCATTCCTTCGAGCCCTCCTATCTTTATAAGACCGACACGAGCGTTCGAGCCCTGGTCTACGACGATACCAGACGGAGTATTCTCGGTGCCGGAATTCGTGAATATGAGACCGCCGTTCGCAGACGACGTGCCGCCGACGGAAAGAAGATACGGATACGCAGACGACGTACCGATGCCGACATTACCCTCAGATCCGATGCGCATCCTTTCGTTGTTATTCGTCCAGAGCTGGATGACCTCGTTGCCTCCTGTCTTGTCGAGGACGATTACGCGGTTCCCTGTCCCGTTTCCGAGACAGACTTTGCTCGTAGAGTCGCACGCCGGCGCGACATAGAATCCGCTGTTCGTCGCAGAATCGAGGACGGTGAGCTTGTTGCCAGGGTTCGTGGTCCCGATTCCTACGTTGCCCGACGCCTTTATAACGAGATCGGCGTCGCCTGAGAGGAAGTTGCTCGTCGAGGTCGTCGAGTAGTATGTGAGATCGCCCGTCGCGTTGTCGAATACGAATCCACCGGCAGGGTTCGCGTTGGTAGAGCCGAATCCGATACCTGAATTCCAGCCGCCCTGAAGACCGAGGAGCTGGAGACCCACTGCCTGTCCTCGATGGCTCGTGAATCCGCCCTCCTGCTTGAGGGTATTGGAGTAGGTCTGGCCTGCGATCGCGAGCTTCGCGGATGGAGACGTCGTGCCGATGCCGACGTTGCCAGATCCGTTAAAGTACATAACAGAAGTTCCGGAAGTTGGGTTTCCACCGGCCGCAGTGCTTACCTTAAAATTGAGGTCTCCTTCCGCGATGTCGCTACCGTATATCGCCCAATTCCTCGAAGTGCCGCCGACCGTCATGTCATAGAAGCTCAGAAGAGGCGAAGTTCCTGACGTGCGTATCTCGCCTGCGACGCTCAGAGGCACCTGCGGAGTAGTCGTGCCGATACCCACGTTGCCGCCCGTAGCGAAGGTTACTCGAGGAGTTCCTGAATCGTAGACGGTCAGGTCTGCGGCGTTAGGCGAGCCCCCGAAGTAACCGAGCTGCCATGTCGTCGTCCATGCGTTCGTCTGGCTGAATTGCGTTCCATAATAGTTGCTCGAGTTGCCCCTGTTGAGCCTGATGGTCGCGTCGTTTCCTCCCGCAGGGTCGAGAGCTATGAAGTTCGAGCCTCCGCCCGCCACAGTGAGCTTTTGAGCAGGGCTCGACGTTCCCACGCCGACGTTTCCTCCGAACGGCTGGAGCGCGAGCTCGGAATCCGAGACGGCCGAGGCGAGCGCATAGTCTGCGTGGCCCGCCTGGATGTATGCGGTACGGGCGTTAGCGGTGTTGTCGACGAAGAGCCCGAGGCCGTTCCCGCCGCTCGTACCAGACTTTATAAAAAGCTGCGCCTTGTAGTTCCACGCGTTCGCGCTGCTGTCCGTCGTGACGAACGAGTTCTGAGGTTTGTCTATGAGAAGGCCGATGTTTCGTGGATCAGTGGTTCCGATACCAACGTTACCTGCAGTCGACACTACAAGCTGCGTCGCCGTAGACGAGCCCACAGCGAACAGCGGGCGTCCAGACCCGATATTATTCGGATTCACCGACAGATATCCCCACGGAGTCGTAGAGCCGATGCCCACGCCGAGGTTCTGCACTCCCCCTACGCCGTCTGACTCGCCGTATACGGTGAGCATGGAGTTGCCGTTGAGCTGGGCCGTATAGCTCTGCTTTACGCCCTGGGCAGAAGCGGAGGTCACAGGAAGATCGGTCCAGGCGAGCACTCCTGCGTCGGATTCGAAGGACATGTTGCCTAACTCG
>JACRJQ010000008.1 GCA_016215405.1 Candidatus Tayloriibacteriota bacterium | reverse complement strand
TGATCCAGCACGTGCCGAACTCGGTTATCTGAAGAGAGGTCGCGTGATTGAGGCTGTATGAAGCGGCTGCGCGCACCACCGACCCGAGAAGCACCGCGAAAGCGATGACGAAGAAGACCTTAAGTAGCGTTGAGAGTGCTGCGTGTGCCGATAGGATCTTCACGTCAGTAAGAGATTAGCGGCCCCCCTTTAGGGAATCTATCTCTGCCTTAAGTTCATCTATCTGCCTCTGCTGCTCCTTTATGGCCTCGATAAGAGGGGCTACGAGGTTTCCGTATTGGACCGACTTCGTGCCGTTCGCCTCGTGCACGAGCTCGGGAAACACCTCCTCGACATCCTGCGCGACGAGACCGACGCTCTTCTCTCCGTCCTTCTTCCAGGAGAAGGAGACTCCTTGGAGGGCGAGCACTTTCGAAAGGGCTCCCTCGAGAGGCTTTATATCTGATTTGAGCTTCCTGTCAGAAGTATAGAAATATGCCGTGGCGCCAACGTTTCCGGTGACGTCGAGCTTGTATCCAGGGATCGTATTTCCCACGCCGACATTTCCCGCAGCAGACTGCGCGTTGAGATAGAGTTGGGAACCGTCTATGTAGAGAGGGTTCGACCGGCTGAACGTCTGTATTTGGCCGTAAGCGCTCGCTGGGGTAGCGTTGTAAAGCCAAGCGAAGGAGATGTTCCTCGTTGAGCTCTGGCCTGTGTAAAAATAGAAGCTTCCCCCCGTGTTTCCGAACACGACGCCTTTTGACGGCGCTCCTGTAAGGACGCCAAAATCGTCTCCCACGACGAGCTTCTCGCTCGGGTTCGAATTTCCGACGCCGAGGTTCTGAGAGAAATAGGAGTTCAGGACCGCGCTAAAGGCATTCACCGACAGGTTGCCATTCTTAGCCTGGGTGCCGGTTCCGGTGTTTATCGGCGCCGATACGTTCCCGTTCGGAGGCGACTGGGTCGGAGCAGACCATTGCGCCGATGCCGAAAACGGCAGGGCGAGCGAAGCGATGGCGAGGGCCGATGCGATGGTTCGATAGTTCATAGGCTTGATAAGCGATTCTTAATAAAAGGCTATTGTTTAACGGCTCGATCTCTCAAGGGCGTCGAGAGCTCTTAACCTCTCCTCGATAGAGGCGTCGACAGGGGTACTCGAGGCAGAGAGCTTTTCGAGAGCCTCTACCCTCTCCTCTTCCTCTTCCTCGACCGGCACGGACGAAGAGGAGAGCCTATCGAGCTCGGCTATCCTCTCCTCTTCAGTAAGCGGCACCGACGCATCGCCGCCTTGAGGGACTCCCACCTCTCCGTTCGTGAGATACCACACGAATCCTCCTGCCAATACTGCCGCCAATGCTATATATGCTGTTTTCTTCATGATGTATTGATTAGAACTCTTCGAACTTCGGGATGAAAGAAGTCGGATTTATGATCATGCTCTTGGTTGCGTTCGGCGCGCCGGATCCGGTGCCTGTGAGAGTTATGGTGTAAGGTCCGGTGAACGCAGGCGCTCCGGAGAGCCTCGTCACTCGAACCTTAAATCCGATGCCGGAAGAATAAGGGCTCGTTATATTTGCTGTCGGCGAGGAGGAATAGGATGAGCCTCCATTGAACGAGTATGAGAACGTCGTCGAAGCGATCGCGGGCGGAAAGCCGGTTATCGAGATCGTCACCGGATTAGAGTATCCTCCGATAGCGTTCACGAACACAGATTTCTCCTCAGAGACCGCCGACCCTGGAGACACGAATTGGATAGCGACCGTCTCGCTAGAGCCGAGCGAGAATCCCGGAGGCTGAGGCGCGACCGTGAAGCTCGCCGTCTTGAGGACTCCGTTCGTGCAGCTTATCTGATAGGTATAGGAAGTGTTCGTAAGTGCGCTTCCGGTATAGGTCCCCGACGCGCCGATGTTTGTTATGGTCGTGAAAGAGGTGCCGCCAGCCGAGGTCTTGGAAACACTGCATGTCGTGCCGACAGGCATGTTGACGAGAGTCCATTCGAATACGGGAATCGTGCCGTAAGGGACCGCTCCGTTACCCACGATGCTGACCCCTCCCGATTTTATGTCGAGGGACGCATCACCTTCGATCGTGACGCCGCAGTCGCTACAGATCGCGGGATAGACGCCCTGAACGTCAAAGAGGACCCAGCCCACGACCTCGCCTCCCCAGGCGTAGCCCGCAAAAGACCCTCCGGAGTGAGTGACTCCGTAACTTGGAGACGTGCCGGCGAGGGATATCCAGCCGTCCCATGTCCCGCTATATGAGAGTGCTCGCGCCCACCCTTGCACGTTCGACCCTACGACCTGTGCGTTTACCGCGGTGGTTCCGGACCCCGAAGGGAAACCCGAGAGACCGCCGAACTGTATCCACCCGATCGCCGAAGACCACGCATATCCCGTCATCGTCCCATCAGCAGCCTTGTTCACTCCGTAGTTCACGGTCCCGCAGGTAGATTCGTTCGTGCAGTTGAAGCTTATCCAGCCGATATTCGAGGACCACGCATAGCCGGTCATATTATGCTCGGTCCCCGCATGCGAGAAAAGGGGAGACGAAAGGAGGACGATCGCAAAGGCTATCTTAAGAAAAAATGAGAATCTCATCCCTACTATCATATCAGGCAGGGGGTCAAGGCTCAAAGGACAAGAAACGTGCAAAGGAGGCACAGAGCTGGGAACGCGATACGATTTCCTCGCTGTTTAGTACCAGCAGGCGACTTCGGCGGAGTCCCATGAGTTATTGCCCGTCTGTTCTACGATCATACCGGTCGCATAGCCCATGGGGTAGCAGTATCGATGCCCAGCGGTAAGATTCCAGTTTCCGCACGGGGAGCCGTTCGGAGGATAGCAGCCGCTCGCCGCAGAGATGCTCCATACAGAAACGTTAAATTTAGTCGTGCCTGGTCCGGCAGGACCCTGAGGGCCTTGAGGGCCGGTAGCTCCGGTGCTTCCGGTCGGCCCTTGCGGGCCCTGTGGACCTTGCGGGCCTTGAGGTCCGGTAGCTCCGGTATTTCCTGCGGGGCCTTGCGGGCCTTGAGCTCCCGTAGCACCCGTGTTACCGGTCGGACCCGCAGGACCCTGAGGTCCAGAAGGGCCTTGCGGACCCGTTGCTCCCGTAAGACCGGTCGGGCCTTGCGGGCCTTGAGGTCCGGTAGCTCCGGTATTTCCTGCGGGGCCTTGCGGGCCTTGAGGTCCAGTGGCGCCAGTGCTTCCAGCGGGACCCTGAGGGCCTTGAGGTCCGGATTGCCAGCTGCTATAGCAGGTGCCGTTAAGGCAGAGATTGCCCGTCATCGCCGTCTGTCCGGCGCTCACCGAGAGAGGCGTCGTCCTCGATCCTCCCGACGTCTCCACGGTGAAATTTATCCCTGTCCCCTCGTCGAACCTGATCATCTGACCGGAAAGAGAAGCGTTCACGCGAGGAAACGCGGCGCTGCTGTTCCTCATATTCCTCGCGATCCCAGCCCCCGTCCATGTCGCGCTCGGCTCGCTTATCCAGTAATAGAGGCCGGCATCTCCGGCCCCTCCCCCGTTATCGGCAGCCCTGAGCATCTGCACGCCATAGTTGCCGTGCGCGACGTTGTGGATCACATTGCCGTTGCCCACCCGAAAACCTCCCGCGACGTCGAGCTTTTGAGTCGGGCTTAGGACCCCCACCCCAACATTGCCTGCGAAATATGAATCGAGCCAGGCGGTAAAAGCGTTTACCGAGAGCCCTCCGTTCTTTACCTGGGCCGTAGACCCGACATTGATCGGAGCGGACACGTTCCCTCCCGGAGGCGCCTGCGTAGGGGCAGACCATTGGGCGTCGACCCCTGCCGGCGAAAGCAAGACCGCTGCAAGAACGATCATGCCCGAGAGGATTTTCTTTTTCATCAAATCGATTTTTATTAGGAGCCGCGGCGCGGCAAAAAACGCTTCGCCTGATAATCATATCAGGCGAAGCGCGATGCCTCAAAGGATAAAAGAGGCGAGAGGCTCTTAGGTCTCCTGAAATACGGGGGTGAGCGTCGTCGGAGTGAGTATGAGGTCTTTGGTCACGCTCGAATATCCAGGAGAGGTGCCCGTAAGGGTGATCACATAGGTGCCAGAGACCTTCTTCGATACCTGGACTCTTAGCGTGGCGGACCCTTCGTAAGGTATGAGTATCGGGCTCGGATTCGATGACCACTCGCCTCCGTTCCACGAGTATCTGATAGCCGCGCCGTTCGGCAAAGCCGGGCTCGATGTTATCGACACCGAGACGTTGCCCGTAAATCCGCTCACCGCGTTCACCGGGATCGCCTTTGGCTCCGAATCTGACGCGCCCGCCTCGAGGAATCGTATCTTTATAGCCTCTGTCCCGCCGAGAGTGAAGCCGGGAGGAGGAAGATACGAAGATTGAGAATAATAGTATCCCTGGCCGTAGTAATACCCCTGCCCGTAATAATAGCCCTGATAATATCCTTGAGAATAATAGTATCCCTGGCCGTAGTAGTAGCCCTGAGTATAGTAGTATCCCTGATACGTCCCTTGGCTGTAATAGTAGCCTTGTCCGTAGTAGTAGCCTTGGTAATATCCCTGCGCATAATAAGCTCCCTGATAGGTTCCTTGGCTGTAATAGTAGCCTTGTCCGTAGTAGTAGCCTTGGTAATATCCCTGGGAATAATAGTATCCCTGGCCGTAGTAGTAGCCTTCATAATATCCCTGCCCGTAATAATAGCCTTGGGAATAGGCGGGCGCGCACGCGCTGCAGGTCGCGGTCCAATCCCTGCCTCCTTCTGGCGGATACTGAGACGGATTGCACCCGATCGTCCCGTCGAACGTGACGCTCGTCGATCCGCCGTTCGCTGAGCACGCCGAACTGAAGCTCGAAGGGACGGACGGCTGTCCGCCTGAGGGCGACCCGCAGAGATCGATCGGGGAGGGACAAGACTGGATAGCCTGGCAGGAATACTGATACCTCGTCCTAAAGAAACCTTGCACCTTATCCGTACCGCAACCCGAAGCGCTGTCGTTAAAATAGCATGTGACAGAAGATCCTACGCTCGAGCAAGACTGTCCTGCCCTAAAAGCATTCGACCAGCCAGATTGGTCGGTGCACTCTTCTTCATAATGGCAACCGGTCGGGCCCGCGATATTCGTGGGACCGCTCGTCTGCGTCCACACTCCTTGGGCATGCACGGCATGGCCAAAAGCGAATACGAGGACGAAAGCGAGCGTGAACCAAACAAAGAAAGCTAAAGCCGCAGGATTTCTATCGAAAACGGCGTTTCCTAGCTTTATTCGCATCAAGAAGATGATACCAGAGAAAACCCTTCGATGATGCCCCTCGTTTTCCCCATCGCCCGCGGCGTGCGAAAGCTATCTCCGCGAAGGCTCCGCAGATATACGAAAAACCCCGCCAATAGCGGGGTTTTTCGTATCTTCTAGAATTCTCTGAACTCAGGATTAAGATTGTTCGGATCGACCTCTATCCTCATCGTGGCCTGCCTCGTCCCGGAGGAGCCGATAAGGGTGACGAAATAGCTTTCGGCGACCTTCTTCGAGAGCTTGACCGAGAAGGTCGTGCCTATCGCCCCGTTCGAATCGCGATAGGTGCCGATGTTCGGATCGAAGGTAAGGAGCATCGACGAGACCTCTCTGTCGCCGAAATAATACGTAGGTGTGACGCCCTGAGGAAGCGCCGCCCCTTGAGCCGAAGCTATCGATTGGACGGAGAGCACGACTGGCGCGCTGAACGAGACCGGGTTGATCGAGATCGAAGCGTTCTGGGATTTTGCCGGCAGGTCGGCGATGAACTGTATAGGAACGATCGATGTGCCGGAAACCGTGAATCCGGACCCGGGCGGATTATTGGTTCCGCCGCCAGGATTGGTGCCGTTGCCTCCCGTGCCCGAGCCGCTCGTCACGCAGTTGCCGCTCCCGTCGACCGTCATTCCGTTCGGAACGCTCGACTGGGTGCCGGCGATATTCGGACAGACATCGGTCGTGCCGCAATCGTCACAAGAATTCGCGGTCACTTGAAACGACTGGTTCTGCCCGAAATATTCGACGTTCTGCTCGACCGCCCGGAGCGCATAGGTCCCCGGAATGGAAGGCGCCCTGAACGTCACGACTTTGTCGCCTCCGGATATCGTAGGATCGAGGTCAGCGAGGGCTATGTTCGAAGACAGGTCCGCCGTGGCCAAAAGAAGGTCGTGAGAGCTTCCCCAAGGCTTTGTCCCGCTATTCCTCGCTCGCACGGAGAAATCGGTGCCCGCGGCGACGGGAGAAGGGACCGAGATATAGGAGATGCCGTTGATCGGATTTATGACGACCGTGTTGTACTCGTCGTTATCCGAAGATCCCGTACAGCCCGGATCGCTCGGATAGTCGATGAGACCGTCGTTGTCGTCGTCGAGCCCGTTCGAGCATTGCGAAGGCTGAGGAGCGGAAGTGACGGATACGGATACCGGGGACGCATATACATACGACGCTCCGTTCGTGTTGCTCGCGTATGCTCGATATTCATACGTGCCTTCGAACGACGGATTCCTCGACACCGACCGCGCCTGCCCGCTTATCGGAGAGAAGCCTCCGATGTTCTGCCAAGCGCCTCCGTTATACCTCTCCTCGAAGCCGTGATGGGTGAGACCCGAACCTTCCGCCACCGACGAGACGGTCACGGATCCGCCGGGAGAGATCGACCGAGGGCTCGCGGACACGTTCACGGTCGGCGTGCCGAGGTCGGGAGCAACGCACTGCCCTGAGCCGTTCTCGACCTTATCCGCAGGGCAGACGCAATTCGGTCCGCTCTGGACGCGGTCGCCGGGCACGCTCGCTTGATCGCCAGCGATATTGGCGCAGACGTCAGGGACGGCGCACCTAAACGTCTTCGGAGTTCCCGAGAGCTGGCTATTGAGGCCGTCGTTCCCTCCCGAGGAATTCACTCCGATGCCGTATGCGTATACGTTTATCTCGGCTCCTGTCTTTAGGCTCGCAGGCGGAGTGAAGCTAAATCCATGATTACCGGAGATGCCGTAAGCCTGGTTCACGTCGGGACGGCCCGAATCGGCCGTGATCGCGCCTATCCACTGGCCCGATCCAGCAGGGCCGTTATAGAAATGGACTTGGATCGAGGTCGCTTCCGAGTCGGCGTCGAACGTCCAGCCGTTGATAGCGTTGCAATCCGCGCTATCCACCCAGCCGTCCGGAGATTTAGCGACCGCATTCACCGTAAACGGAAGCTCTGCGTTCGCCAGGTCTCCATATATAGGTATCCGACACTGCACTTCATAGCTGTCGTCGTCATAGCCATCGCCGTCGTAGTCGACATACGTGGTGCACGTCGAATCCGTATAGCCTGTGATGGTGCCGTTCCCTTCGCCGAACGAAGCGATGAGACGATATGATCCGACGGCGAGCTGGCCCACGTTCTCGGAGACGACCTCTGTCCTTATCGCGCCTCTATGGGCGACGACCTCGTCCTGGCTATTGAGTATCTTATAGCCGAAAGTAAGGTCCCTCGTGGCGCCGTTCGTGCACCATTGATATCTCTTGCTGAAATCGGCCGTGAAAGTCACGTCGCTTCCTTCGTTAAAGCTATCGGCGACGGTTATCGTGCCGCTCAGATTGTTATTGCCGCGGTCCGTCCATGTGACGGTCTGCGCGCCCGCGCGGGCGAGCTGAGGAGAGAGTAAGGCGCCGGCGAGAAGGAGCATCGCGAGCGGTATGGCGCCCGACCTATCCTTAGACCGAAGCTTGAAAGCGACGAGCGCGGCCAAAAGAACTGCTCCGAACGCCCCATAAGCGACGGTCTTCCAAGGCAAAGCCGCGCGCGGAAGCTCGACCTTGTAGTCGAAAGAGGCGAGAGGCCTCCCTTCATCCGATATCGACACGAGGGCGCGGACATCCGGGCACTTTTCTTCGATCGCTATGGAGAATTCCGTCGGGACGCCGTCGCGATCGAGCGGCACGGTCTGGTCCGAAGCGCATCTGTCTTTGCCTGAAAACAAGGAGACAGTAGCCATCGGCGAGGCGAGGGGCGACCCCGATCCCAGCCTCGAATCCGGAAAAGAATCGGCCGAGCGGGACCAGACGAGCCTTGCGCGAGCCTCTTCCCCTACCGCGTAGGAGACCTTATCGAGAGAGAAAGTCTGGATAGTAGCGCTCGCTCCCCTTACGACATAATGGAAGTCTACGTCGTTCGAGACAGCCTTTCCTTCCGAGACGAAGTAAGCGACCGCGTCGTACGCCTGAGCCTCTTGCGGCGAGGGGATCCTTAAGTCGACCCTCTTCTCCTCGCCCGATGCGAACGCGTAAAGCTCCGACGAGAGGGCCTGATCGCCTACGCGCGGGCCGCTCCTCGATCGTTGATAGGTATCGAACGCGGCCCTCGCGGAGACCTCCTCCGTCCCTGTGTTCCTCACGAAGCAGGAGCCGACAAGGCTCTCAGAGGGGAGGATATCGACCCCCTGCCTCGTCGTATAGAATTTCGATTCGTCCTCGCCCTCGACCCGGAGGAGGCACGAGCCTTGGTCGACGACAAGCCCTCCGCCCTTCGATTCGAAGGTCACCGTCTGCGGAAAGACGAAAAGAGAAAGAGGCATGCCCGACGAGAGCTGGGCGCGAAGAGCGAGCTTGTACGTCCCCGAGAGGGCGTCCGGAACCTTATACGTGAAAGATATCTCGCGGACTTCGCGGCCGCCGAGGGACAATTCCTCGGGAGCGACATACTCATGGGCTTGGGCCGACATCGACTCGTCGTAGAGGACCGCGCTATAGCGTATGGCCGCGGTCGGCTCGCCGTCATTCTTGAGCCTGAACGAGAGCGAGAGCGCGTTCCCTTCCTGGCCCTGTATGACGCCGTCGAGGACCGCTATCCGAGCTAGGACGACCGCCTTTTGCGGCTCGAACGCCTGGGCAGACGCGACGATCGGCAGAACGAGCGTCATGACCGACAACATCGCGATACCGAACCTGCGTGCTACATGTGACATATATTGTATGTGTATCGATTATGGGATAAATGATATCACGGTAGCGGTCGATACGAGGCCGCGGAACAAGGGCGTTGACCGAAGCCTCTGACCGTGATAACATATATGAATCGAAAGTTCGCCTCGCGGCGGACTCGTTTTTTTAGAAAAAATCAATACAGCACAATGTTCGACCTAAAAGTGATACATTCGGTCCTCAGCCAGCTCGAAGAGGAACGCGGCATACCGAGAGAGAGGATAATCGAGGCTATCGAAGCGGCCCTCGCGACCGCATACAAGAAGGAATATGGAAAGCGCGGTCAGATCGTGCGCGCCACGTTCGACGTAAATACTGGCGCCACCGAATTCTTCCAGGTAAAGATAGTAGTCGACGAATCGAGGGTGATCGACATCCCCGAAGGCGAAGAGCTGCCGGAGCTCTCCCCGGACGACGAGCGCGTCCGCTACAATCCGGAGCATCACATCTGGATGGACGAGGCCCGCATGATAAAGAAGTCGGCGGAGCTCGACGAAGAGATGCTCTTCCCTCTCGAGCCTAAGGACGACTTCGGAAGGATAGCTGCTCAGACCGCGAAGCAGGTGATCATCCAAAAGATACGCGAAGCCGAGAAGGTATCCGTCCTGGGCGAGTACGGCAAGAGAGAGGGCGACATCGTATCGGGCACCGTCCAGCGCATCGAGCGAGGGACTATATTCGTGGATATGGGCCGAGCCGTCGGCGTCTTGCCGTTCGAAGAGCAGATACGCTCCGAGCATTTCAGGCCAGGCGAGAGGATCCGCGCGTTCCTCTTCCGGGTAGAGGAGTCTCCTCGAGGCGTATTCCTCAAGCTCTCCCGCTCCCATCCTAAATTCCTCGAGAAGCTCTTCGAGATCGAGGCCCCTGAGATCGCTAACAAGACCGTCGAAGTGAAGGCTGTCGCCCGCGAAGCGGGATCGAGGTCCAAGATCGCGGTCATCTCGAACGACGCTCATATAGACCCTATCGGGTCGCTCGTCGGCCAGCGCGGCGTCCGCGTATCGACCGTGACCTCGGAGCTCGGCGGCGAGAAGATCGACATCATCGAATGGTCGGCAGACCAGAAGAAGTTCATCGAAGACGCGCTCTCTCCGGCGAAGGTGTCTTCGATAAAGCTCGACGAATCCGCGAAGACCGCGACCGTCGAGGTCTCTGAGGACCAGCAGTCTCTCGCTATCGGAAAGGGGGGGCAGAACGTCCGCCTCGCCGCAAAGCTCACTGGCTGGAAGATAGACATCCGCCCTGTCGGCGGCGTCAAAGAAGCCTCTCTGGACGAAGTCTCCTCTGAATAGCCTCTTAAGAGAAACGAATCATGGCTAACATAAACCACAAGCCTTCGAAGTACATGCTCAACCTCCTGCACGTCCTTCCGGCGTTCGCGAACGAGGAGAATAAGATCATAAACGTGATCGTCGAGGTGTCGACCGGCTCCCTTAACAAATACGAGATCATTACCGAATCCGGACAGCTCAAGCTCGACCGAGTCGGATATTCGTCCATGGCGTACCCCTTCACCTATGGAGCGATCCCTACGACGTGGGACCTCGATAACGATCCCCTTGACGTCGAGATACTGAGCGTCACCGAACCTCTAGTGCCTGGGTCCCTCGTAGAGGCACGCATCATAGGCGCCATGAAATTCATGGACGGCGGAGAGGTAGACGACAAGATCATAGCGGTCCTCGCGAACGACAAGCGCGTCGAGCACATCAAGTCCTACAAAGACCTCGGAGAGCACTTCCAGATGGAGACGAAGTACTATTGGGAGAACTATAAAGCCCTCAAGAAGCCGGGAACGGGAGCCGTAGGAGAGTTCCTCGATGCCGACGAAGGCATGGAGATAATAAGAGAGAGCCAGGAAAGATACGACAACGTATATAGGCCGAAGTTCGAGGCCTAATCTGGGGAAAGGGAGGCGAAAGCCTCTCTTTTCCTTTGGTATATACTAGTAGAGACTCGCGGCGGCCCCTTAAAGACGGCTGCGGGATAACCATACATATGAAAAAACTACTTATCTTAGGTATAGCGGCTCTTTTCGCAGCGGCACCCGCGGCTTTCGCCGAGGAGGCTGAGCTCGAGGTCGTGATGCCAGATCCTGCGAGAGCGGACGCTCGCGTGGAGGTTCGAGGCGTAAAGGCTGACATAAGGGGCGCGGTCGAGGCGAAGCGCATCGAGGTCAGGGCGGCTGCTTCGACGACCAAGGCGGAGATGGAGGCGAAGAGGAACGCTATCAAGAGCGAAATAGAGACGAGAAAGGCTGAGCTCAAAGACAAGAAGGTCGAGATACGCGCCGAGATCAAGGCTAATATAGACGAGCGAAAGACGAATGCCTCCACGACGAAGGCAGAGCTTCGAGCAAAAGCGTCGACCACGAGGGCCGAGGTCAAAGAGAACGCTTCGGAGAGGATGCAGAGGCTCGCGACGGAATCCGCCGAGCGCCTCGGCAAAGCAGTCTCCAAGATCGAGGAGATAAAGGCTAAGATCGAAGCGAAGCTCTCGGAATTCGAGGCTCGCGGCGTAGCCGTATCCGAGGTGCGCGCGACGCTCTCTCTCGTCGGGACCCAAGTGGCCGCGGCGAAGACGGCGATATCCGCGATCGCGAGCGTCTCGATCTCTACAGAGAACCCGAAGGAGAGCGTAGAGGCTCTCAAGGCCGCTATCAAGAGCGCCCAGACGGCAGTCCAAGATGCCCACAAGACGCTCCAGGGATCGATCCCTCAGATGAAAGGATTCGAAGCCACGGCGCGAGCTTCGGGAAAGGCGACCACCACGACCCCCTAACATCGTTTATAAGCATTAAAATATAATACATGGAACCTAATCAGAATCCTGTTCCGGCAGGCGAAGCTCCGAAGAGATCCTTCGGTCCGGCGATCGGCATCATCGTCATCGTCATACTCCTTATCATCGGCGCATTCTACGTCTGGGGCGGAAAGCTATCTGAGGAGAAGGCTCCTGCAGGTGCGGACGATGTAAGCTCGATCGAGGCAGACCTCTCCGGGACGGACACCCAGATAGACCTCTCTGGGCTCGACACGATCGAATAGGTCAAGCAAAAAGCCGCCTGCTCCGGGCAGGCGGCTTTTTGTAGACAAATCGGTCCTTTGCGGATAGACTGCAATTCTCATATATATAGAAACATGGCATCACATCATTCATACAAAGCGACGGTAAAGGAGCTCGCGGACACCTGCGAGGTCGAGATAAAAAGCTCTATCCCGGCCGAGGAATTCGAAGCCGCGGTCAAAGACACGCTCTCCGACCTCAAGAAGGAGGTATCTCTCCCTGGCTTCAGAAAAGGCATGGCGCCAGAGAAGGTCGTCAGAGAGAAGATAGGAGAAGCGGCTCTTCTCGCCGAGGCTGCCGAGCACGCGATCTCGCACGCATACGGTCACATACTCGAAGCGGAGAAGATCGACGCTATCGGCCAGCCTCAGGTCTCCATCACCAAGATCGCGTCGGGCAACCCCCTCGAATTCACGGTAAGAACCGCGGTCGTCCCGAAGATAGCGAAATTCGACTATAAGGCGATCGCGAAAAGAGAGAATGCGAAAAAAACAGAGCCTGCAGAGGTCACTGACGCAGACGTCGAGAAAGCCGTCGAGGACATAAAGAAGAACTACGCACGCATCGGAAAGTCGAAGGGCACGGACGAGAAAGAAAAAGCGCCTATCGAGCTTACGGATGAGCTCGTAAAGACTTGGGGCGAATTCAAAGACGTCGCGGATTTCAAATCCCAGCTTCGAAAGAACCTCGAGGCCGAGAAGAAACAGAGGCTCGTCGAGAAGAGGCGCATAGAGCTTGTCGACGCCCTCTCGAAGGAGCTCGAAGTGGCGATCCCCGAGGTGCTGGTCGCATCCGAGCTCTCGCGCATGAAGGGACAGATGTCTCACGACATCGAGAGAATGGGTATGAAGTTCGACGACTACCTCAAGGCTCTCAAGAAGACCGAGGACGACCTCAAGAAGGAGTGGAGGCCGGATGCGATAAAGCGCGTGAAGCTCGATCTCATCCTCGACCACGTCGCGAGCGTCGAGAAGATAACGGCGGACAAGGCGAGGGTAGAGACAGAGGTGAAGCATGCCCTCGAGCATCACAAGGATATCCCCGAGGAGAACGCGAGAAATTATTTCTCGCAGATCCTCCTCAATCAGGCGGTGTTCGAATTCCTCGAGAAGCAGAAATAAGACTCGATAAAAAATCCCCGATTGGGGATTTTTTGCATCTAGACAAAGGCTGAAGAGTTTTTTAGCCGATCCGCACTTTCCTCACTGCGGAGCGCAAGCGTCCCTCGAAGGCTACTCCTCGGGCATGTCCTCGTTCGGAAGAGCGCGGATCCGGCGGAGGGTTGAAGAGAAAAAGAAAGCCGCGCACGAAGTGCGCGGCTTTCTTTTTTGGAAACTATTTTACAAGGAGAAGCGTCGCGACCGCGATCGCCGCAGTCTCGGCGCGGAGAACCGGAGAATTCAGTTTCACGATCGCTGCCCCCTTCTCGCGAAACATCTCCACCTCCCTCTCCGACCACCCTCCCTCAGGACCGACACATGCGACGAGTTCGCCCGTCTTTACAATGTCTTCGTCTGCAAGGTCCGCTCCTTCCGTGTGAAACGCGACGACCTCTCTTTTCTCTCCCGCGAGAAACTCTTCGAGGGTCATAGGCTCCCGGATCTCTGGGACGAATGTCCGCCCCGACTGCTCGACCGCTTCGACCATGATCTTTCGCGCTCGCTCCATATTGAAACCCTTCTTCTCGCTGCGCTCGGACATGACGGGAATGAACTCGGAGACTCCTATCTCGGTGCCCTTCTCGATCACCCATTCGAAATGATCCTTCTTTATAAGAGAGACGGCGAGCGAGAGCCTCAGGGACGAATGAGGTTTCACGGGCGATGTTTCGAGCACGCGAAACTCGAGTTTCTCATCCGTCATCGAAACGATCTCAGAGACATGGTCGTCGCCGGTTCCGTCGAAGAATATAGCCTTGTCCCCAGCGTGCAACCTGAAAACGCGCCTCAACTGATGGACCAAACCAGGATTTGAGAAAGAATTTATCTTTTCTTTAGAAATATTTGATGTGACGTAGAAGCGGTGAAGTCGCATGTGTAACAGTCTACCCAGTTTCACGAAAAAGGGAATGTATTGCGCTTCTTCCTCGTTTTGATATCGTGTTCTTACCTAACCCCATCAAAACCATGTCCATACTCATCCCGACGGTCATAGAGAAGACGAATCTCGGCGAGAGAGCTTACGACATCTACTCGCGCCTCCTCAAGGAGAACATCATATTCCTCTCCGGACAGATCGAGGACCATATGGCGAACACGATCATCGCGCAACTGCTCTTCCTGCAATCCGAAGACGCAAAGAAGGACATCTGGCTCTATGTGAACTCCCCCGGCGGGTCCGTCACGGCGACCCTCGCCATCATCGACACGATGAGGCATGTAAGAAACGACGTCGCCACGGTCTGCATCGGCATGGCGGCATCTGGAGCAGCATGGGTGCTCTCCTCCGGAGCGAAGGGCAAGCGATACATACTACCGAACGCCGAGGTCATGATCCATCAGCCGCTCGGCGGGGCCGAGGGCCAGGCGTCCGACATCGCCATAACCGCGAAGCACATCCTCAAGATGCGCGAGAGGCTCAACAAGATGATGGCGGAGAACACCGGCAAGCCGGTCTCTCAAATAGACAAAGACGTCGAACGCGATTTCTTTATGGACGCCGAGGAATCGAAGAAGTACGGGATCGTCGACAAGATCCTCGACAAGCCGACCACGAAGATCTAGCGAGAAGGAGGCCGCGCGAGATCGCGCGGCTTTTTCGTTCCCGCCTTCCTTGCTATCCATGAGACATGTTGTAGTATGAAATCGTTACTACTTTTAAATCACCGGCCGTAGGGCCTTTGGATCTCTTGAAATAGCCTACCCACTCCCCTCTCTGACCGCGACCCTCGATATTCATACAGACCTAAAAAGCAGACGGCCGACCATTAGTCATGTCAATCAAGATAGTCATCTTCCTCGCAAGCGTCGCAGGGCTTGTCGGGATCGCTTTGGGCTATTACCTGCGGCTCGTCATCTCCCTCGGCAAGAAGGGCTCCATGGAGATCGAGATAAAGAAGATGGAGCTCTCCGCTCAGGAGGAAGCGAAGAAGATCGTCCTCGAAGCGGAGCATAAAGCGGCGGAGACGCTCAAGCAGTCGCGCGAAGAAGCGAAGGAGCGAGAAGATAAGATAAAGTCTGCCGAAGACCGCCTCATCAAAAAAGAGGATGCGGTCGACAAGAAACAAGCGGACCTCGATTCGGAAGTCGAAGCAGTAAAGGCGAAGGTCTCTGAGATCAAAGAGATAAAAGAGAGGGCGGACAAGCTCCTCGTAGAGAGGCAGTCTTCTCTCGAGAGAATCGCCAGACTCTCTGAGGCTGAGGCGAAAGAGGAGCTCGCCCGATCGATCGAGAAGAAGTACGAAGCCGACCTCCTCGTCCGCATGCAAAAGCTCGAGATGGGAAACCAGGACAAGCTCGAGGCCAGAGCGAAGGACATCCTCGCGACCGCGATCCACAGGCTCGGCAATTCAGTCCCAGCCGACCTCTTCTCGACCACGGTGGCGATCCCTTCCGAAGAGATAAAAGGAAAGATCATCGGAAAAGAGGGCAGGAACATAAAGAGCTTCGAGCGGATGACAGGGGTAGAGGTCATCATCGACGACACTCCCGGCGCCATCATCCTCTCTTCGTTCGACCCTATCCGCAGGCAGGTCGCTCGCATGGCCCTCGAAGAGCTCATCAAAGACGGGCGCATCCAGCCGGCGAAGATAGAGAAGCTCGTCGAAAAGGCGAAGGAAGATATCGCCAAGGTCATAAAGGAGAAGGGAGAGCAGGCGGTCTTCGAGACCGGCGTCATGAACCTCGACCCGCGGATCGTGTCGATATTAGGAAGGCTCTACTTCAGGACCTCTTACGGCCAGAACGTCCTGCAGCATTCGGTCGAGATGGCTCACATCGCGGGGATGATAGCCGAAGAGCTCGGAGCGAACGTCCAGATAGCAAAAGCGGGTGCCCTCGTCCACGACATAGGCAAGGCCCTCGACCACGAGGTCCAAGGGACCCACGTAGAGATAGGGCGGAGGATCCTCCAAAAATTCGGCGCGGACGAAGCCGTCGTGAAGGCTATGCAGGCCCATCACGAGGAATATCCTTACGAGACGGTAGAATCCATCATCGTCCAGGTGGCCGACGCCATCTCTGGAGCTCGACCTGGCGCCCGCCACGACTCGGTCGAGAACTATCTCAAGCGCCTCCAAGAGCTCGAGGCTATCGCTACTGCGCAGCCGGGCGTGGAAAAAGCTTACGCCCTCCAAGCCGGCCGCGAGATACGCGTATTCGTAAAACCCGAAGCGGTGACCGACATCGAAGCACATAATATGGCGAGGTCGATAGCCGACAGGATAGAGAAAGACCTTAAATATCCGGGCGAGATCAAGGTAACGGTGATCCGAGAGTCGCGCGTCGTCGAATTCGCACGATAATCCACAGGGACGATTTCGGATCGATAGCGAGCCTAGCGTTTAAAACGGCCCTACAAGGCCGTTTTAACGTTATCGAAGGGATTTCTGTAAAGTTCGCAATAAAGCCGTATTTCGAGCGTGTTGCCGAAAATATGGCTTCATATATACTTTATACAGACCATAACCTCTCGGTTACACGGGATGTGTTTAGTTAGCGCACGTAACAATGCGCGGAAATTATTATAAGCAGGTTATTTTTCGCAAGTCATGAACAAAGCAGCAATCGTAGAAGCGGTACACGGTGTCCTCAACACCACGAAGGTCCAGGCAGAGCAGGTCGTCGACAAGGTATTCGATTCTATCGTCGCTGGCCTCAAGAAGGGCGACGAGGTATCGATCGCAGGCCTCGGCATCTTCTCTGTAAAGACCCGAAAGGCTCGCCAGGCACGAAACCCACGCACGGGCGAGACGATCTCCGTCCCTGCTATGAAGGTTCCGAAGTTCCGCGCAGCAAAGGCTCTCAAGGACGCTGTTAAGTAAGCTTCCTCTCGTAAAAGCCCCGCATAGCGGGGCTTTCACTTTATCTATAATCACTTCTAGTCTCGGGCGCCGGAATATCTCGGCTTACAGCCGCAGTACAGATCTCCCGTTTTTTCGGATGGAAATCCTCGAAAACATAGCAGAACCTTTTCGATCACTGGACGAACGTCTACCAGACGTTCTCGCCCGCACAAATGAAAAATCCCCCTGAAGGGATTTTTCATTTGTGCGGGCGCCGGGAATCGAACCCGGACTTACTGCTTGGAAGGCAGTCATTCTACCACTAAATTACGCCCGCGAGCGAAATCCATGCTATCAAAGAAGCGGTAAAAACAAAAGCCTCCAGACGGGTGTCTGGAGGCTTTCATCGCGGAGATAGCTTACTGCTGGTTGTTTCCGCCTTCCTGGTTCTCCTTATTGTTAGGGTTCTTCTTCTGATCTCGATTGGTATCTGCCATGGTATTTAACGTTGTCGTTTAACTTCGCGTATAAACCGACGACCTTTCTCGAAGGCCGGTCTCCCGCCCTTCGCATCTACTATACGCCCCAAAAGAGAGATTCATTCAAAGGAGCAATATCCGTAAAGCTCCTGTCAAAGGGCCCTCGGCATGTTGACACAGATCGATTATCGATGTTTTTTGTAATACCTCTCCCGACAAGGCCGTTCGCCGAGGAGTCCGAGAGCGGCTTTCTTTCAAGCGAAACCGTATTCCATAACTTATATAAATTTTGTCAAACAGCTCTCTTGGGCCGCAAGGAAACCCATCTTGACTATCTTTCGGCGGACGCCTTTTTCATGATAGCGATGAAGGCTTCGAAATCGTCTTTGGCCGATAGCTCGTTCCTCCTTTGAAATCCGCATTTAAGGCACTTAAATACTATGAGGTCCCTCTTCCCTTCTCTCTCCGCCCTAAAAGGCTCCATCATTCCCCCGCAGGCCTCGAGTCTATCTCCCGGGTTCTTGTCTACATGCTTCGACCACAGACATGCTGGACAGTGGTTCGTATAGCCAGTTCCCTCAACCTTCTTGCCGCAACGCTCGCAGACGAAGTCCTCTATCGTACGGATGAATCTCTTAGACATGCGGAGAATATAGCAAAAATATCCGCGCCATGATACCATGACAAAACTTCGAGACGGGGCGTGGTGTAACGGCTAACATGCTTGACTTGGGATCAAGTGACTCTGGGTTCGAATCCCAGCGCCCCGACAATATGAAAAACCGCCTTAAGGCGGTTTTTCATATATTTAAAAGATCACCTGAAAACAGACAGGCTAGGCCCGACGTCGCTACAGCACCAAGTCCCCCATCACCTTTACTCTGGCCTTTTTGCATTTCTCGTCTATATAGACGCACAAAAGATCGAACTGCCAGGCGTTCGTTTTGTGTTCGGCGATATAAGTCTCTATCATCCTCTTCAGTCTCCCTTGTTTGTGGCTATGCATTTGATCCTCTGGCCTTAAACCAGCCGTTTCATGTGAAATATCATCGATATTTTCACGTGAAACGCTCTTTACCTCTATAAAATGGAGCATTCCTCCACGAAGAGCGATAATGTCGATCTCTCCCCATTTACGGGTATAATTTCTCTCGATGACTGAAAAGCCTCGATCGAGCAGAAACCTACACGCGACACTTTCGCCTAATTCACCCCTCTTTTGATTTGCTGATGTAAATATTTTCACACTGAAAGTATGCCTGATAACCCTAAAATAAATATAAAAACGACTAAAATTTCACATGAAACAGTAAATTATGTTACATATGTAACATAGCACCTATCTTCTGGATTAATATCGAGAATCTGTCAATATAAGGCTCTATGAAGCGCTACCAAGGACAAAAGACAGGGCCCTCAACTCGGTCGTAGACCATGTCTTTTAAACACAATCCACAGAGTTATCCACAGTTTTGCAAAATACCCTTAAATATAGTCGTTTTTTAGAAAATGCTTTATACGAGAGGGAGGGGAAAATTGTTTCAAAGCGTAAAGGACATTTAAGATTTTGTTGAGATGGGGAGAATCGTTCCTCACGTGGGCAGTACCCGTCTCCTGTTTCTCGGGATGGATACATCCTCAGAAACATAGGAGAGTGGCTTCGATTCTTCCACGTCCTGTCAAAGGCAGGGCTTACCCGCACAAATGAAAAGGCGCCCTGAGGCGCCTTTTCATTTGTGCGGGTAGAGAGAATCGAACTCTCACCTCATCCTTGGCAAGGACGTGTCCTACCACTAAACGATACCCGCGATGAAAACAATATACACCAAGCCATCGAAAATTCAAAATATCCCAGATATTTTTGATTTATCGCCCTTTTCGCGTATGATTACCCTGTTGCTCCCGTAGTGAAATGGATATCATACCGGTCTTCGGAACCGTTGTTGGGGGTTCGAATCCCTCCGGGAGCACAGCAAAGCACTCTAAAAGGCTTATATAATAAGGGTAAAATGAAAAATTCATTTAAGATCCCGAAAGAGGTTTCACACGTAACAGAGGGTCTGGAGAAATCTGGATTTCAGGCATATCTCGTTGGCGGCTGCGTCCGAGACCTACTCATCGGCCGCGAACCGAAAGATTGGGATGTTGCGACCGACGCGTCTCCGGAGGAGATCGTAAAGACCTTCGAACATACGTTCTATGAGAACGATTACGGCACAGTAGGCGTCGTCTCTGAGGACGCCTCAAGTCCCAGGCTAAAAGTCATCGAGGTGACGCCTTTTAGGCTTGAATCGGGCTATACCGACAAGAGACGACCCGATAGCGTGACTTTCAGCAAGAAGCTTGAAGACGACCTCAAACGCCGGGATTTCACAATAAACGCCCTTGCCCTCAAAATCGAGAGGAAAGGGGAGACCGACAGTTTCACAGGAAGCATAACCGATATGTTCGATGGCCAAAAGGACCTTAAAAATGGCCTTATTAGGACTGTCGGCAACCCTCATGATCGCCTATCGGAAGACGCCCTGCGCATAATGAGGGCCATTCGAATATCCGCTGAACTCGGGTTTGGGATAGAAAAGGGAACCTTAGAAGCCCTCAAAACGCACGCAAACCTCCTGGGCCATATAGCGAAAGAGCGCATCCGCGAGGAATTCGTGCGTATCCTTATGTCAGATGTGCCCATGAACGCCTTGATAATGAGCAGGGAATTGGGAGTTATTCCTTATATAGCGAAAGAGCTCGAGGAATCCTACGATATTGAGCAAAATATGGCTCATGCCTACGACGTCTGGGAACATCTCCTAAGAACGGTACAACATGCAGCAGACAAGAAATATCCTTTGGAGATAAGGATCGCGGCTCTTTTTCACGATATCGGCAAGCCACGTACAAGGAGGGTTTCCCGTGAAACGAAGTATACGTTCTATGGCCACGAAGTCGTGGGGGCGAAAATGACCGAAAAGATACTCAAAAACCTCAATTTTTCACGTGAAACGGTCGACTATGTGGTAAAACTGGTCCGCTGGCACATGTTCTTCTCAGATACCGAACAGATAACCCTTTCTGCGGTACGCCGCATGATAGCGAACGTTGGAAAAGAGCGGATCTGGGACCTCATGAACGTCAGAATCTGCGACAGGATAGGCACGGGAAGGCCTAAGGAGAATCCGTATCGGCTCCGCAAGTACAAAGCCATGGTCGAAGAGGCTCTGCGCGACCCAATATCGGTAGGCATGCTCAAGATCGACGGCAAGAAGGTCATGGAGATAGGGAAGATGGCGCCGGGACCTAAGGTCGGGCTCATCCTTAACGCCCTTATGGAAGAAGTGCTCGACGATCCGAAGAAAAACACCGACGAGTATCTCTCGACGAGGACAAAGGAGCTCAACGAGCTTGATCTGCCCACGCTAAGCAAGCTCGCGGCGGTAGGGAAAGAGAAGAAAATGAAAGCGGAAGAAGAGGAGCTCGCCAAGATACGCAACAAACATAAGGTGAAATAGGATAGAAAACATGGCTCAACTGAGCCATGTTTTAACTTTCTGAACCGACATCCAGGAATAAGAAAACCGCCAGGGATTTCCTAGCGGTTCCTAAAATGGCCGCTTGATGAGTGCAGAGGGCGCGATTCCATAAGGGAAGCGCGCAAAATTGTATAATGTCGCCTTTTGAATGGAGGCGTCATCTGCGCTCGTCGGAGCTGTCATTTCAGATTTTGAGCGAGCAAAGAATTGCTCAAGCTCTAGATTGTTGCTTATAGATCCGAATGACACCCGACAATCTGCGTTCGAAACATCTTCAAGCGCACATTGCCGAGCATCAACCGAACCGACAAAGCAATTTAGACCAAACCTTACGACTACCGACTATGTGAAGGAACTTCATGAGCCCTCCCGAAAAATTAATCTCGGCGACTCACGTAAGATATTGTAGCAGCACTAAAGGACATGTAAAGGACATACGTGGGGATAACTATCTCTTATAAAGGACATCGTCAAACGGCTCTGATTCGCCTCGCTATAATGGGGACTATTGTATTCTACGTTTATAGGCTTATCTCTATGGAGACAGGGCAATGATCCGAGCCCGTAACCTCAGGATGGATCTCTGCTTTCTTTACTTTATTCGCGAGCTTTTCAGATACCAAAACGTAATCGATCCTCCAGCCGACGTTACGCGCGCGAGCGTTCGCGAAATGTGACCACCAGGTATAGAATCCATTCCCTTTATGGAACAGCCGGAACGTGTCGACGAATCCGGCTTTGATGAAGCTCTCGAACCCTTCGCGCTCCTCGGCGGTAAACCCTTTCAATCCGACGTTCTCTTTCGGCCGTGCGAGATCGTCGGGAGTGTGAGCGACGTTTAGATCTCCGCAGAATATGACGGGCTTTTTCTCTTCGAGCGTTTTCAAATAAGCGAGGAACGCCGGATCCCACTGCTTGTGACGGAGAGGTATGCGGGTGAGGTCGTCTTTGGCGTTCGGGGTATATACCGTGACTACGTAAAAGTCCTTATATTCGGCCGTTAAAACGCGGCCTTCGGTCCTCGGATCGCCATAATCATCCGATCCCAGGCCGTGCTTTTCGGCTATCTCGTCAGGGATGCCGTGAATGACCGATAGCGGCTTTGTCTTGGTGAATATCGCGGTGCCTGAGTAGCCTTTCTTCTCGGCTGAGTTCCAATACTCCTCATAGCCTACAAGGTCGATCTCGACTTGGTCTCTCGACGCCTTCGTCTCTTGAAGACAGAGGATATCGGGAGAGTGCTTCTCTATGAACGGCATAAGCTCGCCCTTTTTAAGGACGGCGCGGATGCCGTTCACGTTCCACGACATTATCTTCATAAAAACCAGGATACCACACCCGACCAACCACCGAATCGTAGTCCGGGACGATAAAGATCGTCCGCTTCGGACGGATCAATTTTTACGTCGATTGTGAAACTGCTTGTGGATATTACGCAGGTGTTTGTCTGTCACGTGAGTATAGATCTGGGTGGTGCCGATATTGGCATGGCCTAACAGAGCCTGGACCGAGCGTAAGTCGGCGCCGTTTGAAAGGAGGTCGGTCGCGAAAGAATGCCGTATGACGTGAGGCGTTACCTTCTTCGACATGATGCCCGCCTTGCCCGCATAGAATTTGACGATCCTCTCGACCGAGCGGCGGGTTAAGGGCGCCGACCCGCCGTTCGCGCGCTTCTCCACCGCGACTTTCACAAAGAGAGCGTCATCCATGTCGTCTCGCTTGTCGAGATAGGCTTTGACCGCCGAGCGCGCCTCGTCTGAAAGGAACACGACGCGAACCTTGTCACCCTTGCCGCGGATAGACACTTCCTCCGCCGAAAGGTCGATGTCGCGCGAAAGGGAGCAGAGCTCGGAGACGCGAAGCCCTGTCGAGAAAAGGAGCTGCAAGATCGCGTAATCGCGCAAGACCTTAAGGCCAGAGCCCTTATCCTTGGCCTCCCCTAGGACTTTCGGCGCCTCCAGGAGGCGATGAAGCTCGTCGTTGTTCATAAACTCGATGTGCCGCTCGCCGACTTTCGCGAGCTCGATACGCTCGGGCGCGAGTGATTTTACATTCTGCCGCGCGAGGTACTTGAGGAACGCGCGCAAAGCGATAAGGTAGTAGTTCTGCGTCTTTTTCTTTAACGTCTCGCCGGTCTTTTTATTGTTGCCGGTCGACTGGCGGTTAAGCCACAGGCGAAAATCGCGCACCGAAGCGTCGGTGATGTCAGAAGGGGAATCCTTCTTTAAAAAACCTAGAAAACGGGTGAGATAGCGGTCGTAGTTCTGTACGGTATTGAGGCTGCGACCCTTTTCTATCTCCGTATATTCGAGGAACCGGGTCTTTAATTCTTTAAGTGATGCCATGGTTCTATATGACCGCGCGTGTCGCACAATATTATACCAAAACCCCTTCAAAGAGGCCCTCGCCGCCAAACGAGGGCTAAAAGCCTTGCATTTTTAAAATATATGTGCTATCCTCCTAAGACCATGCTTTCAACGACAAAGAAAACCAAAGTGATTAAGAGCGTAGGCGTTCATGCGACCGACACCGGTTCTCCGGAGGTCCAGATCGCTCTCCTCACCTCTAAGATCGAGGAGCTCGCAAAGCACCTCAAGAAGCACGACAAGGATAGGCATTCCCGCAGGGGACTCCTCGCCATGGTCGCCGACAGGCAGACCCATCTGAAGTATCTCGAGAAGAAACACCCTAAGAGGTACTCCGAGATAACGAAGAAGCTCGAGCTCAAGAAGTAGTCACGATGGTCCGCCTTAGGGCGGACTCTTCGTTTGTCGCATGGTATCCTTGACTCAAGGGATATTTTATAAAGAGTCGGTATTATTTTCGTAATAAACGCCGGAAGCCGCGAATCGATCGCCCGCCTCCGGCCAAGAACACATATGTCAGTCATAAAACACAAGGAGCAGCGCGTAGGAGTATTCCTCGACGCGCAGAACCTCTATCATTCAGCAAAGAACCTGCATCACGGCCGCGTCAATTTCGAGAACGTCCTTACGGACGCGCTCTCGGGGCGCCAGCTCGTCCGCGCCATCGCCTACGTCATAACGACGGAGACGGGCGAGGAATCGGGATTCTTCGACGCCCTCAACAAGATGGGCATCGAGACCAAGACCAAAGACCTCCAGATATTCTCGTCTGGATCAAAGAAGGCGGACTGGGACGTAGGGCTCGCGATAGACGCGGTAAAGCTCGCCTCCAAGCTCGACGTGGTCGTCCTCGCCTCGGGCGACGGCGATTTCATTCCCCTAGTCGAGTATCTCAAGATGCAGGGATGCCAGGTCGAAGTCATAACCTTCGGCAAATCGGCGTCAGGTAAGCTCAAAGAGGTCGCGGACGATTTCATCGACCTCGATTCAGACCCCCGCCGATACGTCCTCGGCGCCTATGGGGGCGGCAGGAGAGACCAGCCCGAGCGCCGCAAGCCTCAGGGTCAGAATCCCCAAGAGCAGAACAGGGGCGGGGACGACGGAAGGGTCGGAGGCATGAGAAAGGTCATCCGAAAGCTCAGATAAGAATGGAGCGCCGGCCGAAAGGCCGGCGCTTCTTCGTCTCTGGATTTGATACAATAGAGCCGTTACCAGCCTTAATCAGGCCGTCGGATAGGTAGATCTCAAAAAAGATTTGAGGCCTAAAATCCTACGGTCTTTCGCACTATGCAGAAAAAGGAATATTCGATCGACGTCGGCGGCAGAGCTCTCAAGGCTACCTTCTCCGACCTCGCGGACCAAGCCCATGGCTCGGTCCTCGTCTCGTACGACGACACCGCGCTCCTCGCGACGGCTGTCATGTCGAAGGGCAAGAAGGACGGAGACTTCTTTCCGCTCACCGTGGACTTCGAAGAGAGGTTCTATGCCGGCGGCAAGATCGGCGGATCCAGATTCGTGCGCAGGGAAGGCCGGCCCTCGGACGAAGCGATCCTCTCAGGGCGCATCGTCGACCGAACGATCCGCCCGCTCTTCGACCAGAGGATGCGCAATGAGGTCCAGATCGTCATCACGGCGATATCCCTCGGAAAGGGCGACCCTAACTCGATAGGAGTCATCGCCGCATCCCTCGCGCTCGGAGTTTCGCAGATTCCATGGAACGGCCCGGTCTCGTCCGTAAAGATAGGGATAAGGAAGGGCGAGAAGGGGTTAGCCGTGAATCCTTCGTGGGATGAGGACGGCGAAGCCGAGCTCGAACTGCTTGCGTGCGGAAAAGACGGGCTCATAAACATGATAGAGGTCGCTTCGCGCGAAGCGAAGGAAGAGACCCTTTCGAAAGCCCTGAAGGCCGCGTCGAAAGAGATCGAAGCGATACAAAGCTTCCAAGAGAAGATAATCGCCGAGAGGGGAAAGGAAAAAGCGCCAGTCGACATCGTAGAGACGCCCGCGGAGCTTGTCTCCCTCTTCGATGCGAACATAGCGCCCAGGCTCGCGGAGGCGGTGATGGGCAAGCGAGGCAAGGGCGCTCTCGAAGAGCTCGGCCGGACATGGGAAGCGCTCGTAAAAGAGAGGCTCCCCGGCAAAGAGAGGCTCGCGCCAGGCTATCTCGACTCGAGGATAAGCGACCTCGTGCACGATGAAGCAATCGACGGCAAGCGCCGCTCCGACGGCAGAGCGATGGACGAGATACGCCCTCTCTACGCGCAGGCTGGCGGAGTCTCGAACATGCTCCACGGCTCCGGCATCTTCTATCGCGGCGGGACGCACGTCCTCTCGGCTCTCACTCTCGGCGGCCCCCAGGACACGCAGCTTATCGACGGCATGGAAGGCGAAGAGCAGAAGAGATACATGCACCACTATAACTTCCCGCCGTTCTCGACAGGCGAGACAGGGCGCGTAGGATCCACGAACCGCCGCATGATAGGTCACGGAGCCCTCGCCGAAAAAGCCCTCCTGCCGGTCATCCCTCCGAAAGAGGATTTCCCTTATACGATCCGGATAGTCTCCGAGGCGCTGGCCTCGAACGGCTCGACCTCGATGGCGTCCGTCTGCGGATCGACGCTCGCCCTTCTCGATGCGGGCGTTCCCATCAAGGCGCCCGTCGCGGGAATGGCGATGGGGCTCATGATGAGGGAGGGCAAGAAGCTCTTCGGCGGAAAAAAGCTCGAATACGAGATACTCACCGACATCCAGGGACCCGAAGACCATCATGGAGACATGGATTTCAAGGTCGCAGGCTCGAGGTCGGGAGTCACCGCGGTGCAGATGGACGTTAAGGTCGCGGGCGTTCCGATCGATATCCTGGAAGAAGCACTCGAAAAGGCTAGAGCCGCGAGGCTCAAGGTCCTCGACGTCATAGAGAAGGAGATTTCTAAGCCTCGCGAGAAGCTCTCCTCTCACGCGCCTGAGATACTCGTCATCAGGATAAAGCCCGATCAGATCGGGCTCGTCATAGGATCCGGAGGAAAGACCATAAACGAGATAAAGGCCGCGACCAAAGCCGAGATAGACATCGAGGACGACGGCACGGTGTTCATCACGGGAAAGAACGGCAGCTCGGATAAGGCGAGGGCAATCATCGAAGACATGACTCGGGAATATAAGCCTGGCGACAGGCTCGACGGCGAGGTCACCCGAGTGCTCGACTTCGGCGCGTTCGTTCGCATCTCGAAGACTGCCGAAGGCCTCGTGCATGTCTCCGAGCTCGCGCCGTGGCGCGTAGAGAAGGCGTCCGACCTCGTAAAGCCAGGAATGATGGTCCCGGTCGTAGTGAAAGAGATAGACGAGAAAGGCAGGGTGAATCTCTCCATAAGATCGGCGGACCCGATATTCTTCAAGAAACCGGAGACGAGATAGTATAATAGCCTCATGGAACCCAACGAGAACAGCGTCCAGGACGACGCGAAGGCGAAAGAACAGGAAAAAGCGGCGGTGGCTGACCTTCACGCAGAAGGCATAGACATCGTGAGTTCCGACATGGCTGTAGACAGCTATATATCGGCAGAGATAACTCCGACGCCCTCCCAGGCGCGGCCGGCTCCTTCGCGCCCAGAAAACCGATTCTCAAAGCCTTCAGAGGCGCCCCGCCCGTACCCGAGGCCCGAGCCTCGACCCTTAGGGCCGCAAGCTCCAGCGCCGAAAGACCCATTCGCAGCACGTCCTGAGGGAAGCCTTCAAAGCCCGGCTCCGGCGCAAAGCGCCCCTTCGGCGTCTCTCCAAGGAGAGATAGCAGGCATCCTCAAGACCGAGACCGCGAGGCCTACGTTCGATGGAAAGCCCGACAGCAAGAACGACCCCTCCATAAAGCCACTGCGCACCTTCAAAAGCGACGCCGAGGAAGCGATCCGATATCAGAACGTATCGACCGTAGATATCGCTGTCGCCGCCGAGAAAAAGAGGCAAGAATCGACGCCTATCGAATACGACGAAGAGAAGCGCTCCTCCCCGAAAGCGTTCATACTCGGCGCCTTCGCCCTCATCGCCCTCATCGGCGCGGGTTGGTACTACTGGTTCCTCACCTCGCAAGAAAGCGCGCCGCAAGAGGCCGCGACCGCGATCCAGATAAGGACCCTCATACCCTACTCTAAAGCGGCGGTAGTGACGCTCGAGGCGGAGAGCGACCCTCTCGCGCTCATATCGGCGAAGCTCGCGGTATCGAATCCCGGCCTCGGAAACGTCTACGCACTCATACCGGTAGAGTCTGCGGGAGCGGCGACCGCAGCGCCCGTCTCGAGCGTGTTCGCGCAGACAAAGATGCCGTCGAGGCTCGCGAGATCCCTCGGAGGCGAGTACATGCTCGGCCTCTATGTCTACGACTCTGAGAGCCCGTTCATCCTCCTCAAGAACACCTTCTTCCAGAACGCGTTCGCTGGGATGCTCGAATGGGAGAAAGAGATGCGCAACGACCTCCTTTCCTTCATCCGGATACCTAGGCCGGAAGAGACGATAACCCCGGAGACCGACCGCTTCGAAGACATGGTGGTTTCGAACGTGGATGCCAGGGCCCTCAAGAACAAGAACGGGGAGGTCATACTCGTCTACGCCTTTGCGGACAAAGACACCATCGCCCTCACGACGAGCGTCAACAGCCTCAAATACCTGCTCGACAGGATACTCGCGGTGCGTACTATACAGTAGCCCCGATTACCGCTATCATAGGGCCAGCATCATAAACAACCATGAAGAAACAGACGAACATAGACGCCGGATATTTCAAGACCAAGCTCGAAAAGGAGCTTAAGACGCTCGAGGCCGAGCTTAGAAGCGTAGGCCACGTCAATCCCGACAACCCAAAGGACTGGGAGCCGTCTTCGGGCGTCGTAGACATAAACGCATCCGACCTCGCCGACATAGCGGACAATATAGGAAGCTATGAATCGAACACGGCTATATTGAAGCCCCTCGAGAAGCAATACAACGACGTTAAGCTCGCCTTAGAGAAGATAAAGAAAGGCGCTTACGGGATCTGCGAAGTAGGGAACGAGCCTATCGAAAAAGAGAGGCTCGAAGCGAATCCGGCAGCTCGGACCTGCCTCGCCCATAAGGAGCATCAGCTCTAGCCATGCGATAAAAGCCCGCGCCAAAGGCGCGGGCTTTTATTTTTCCTTTATCTTCTCCTGATAGGCTCTCTCCATGAGCTTCGCGAAAGTATCGAGCGCCCAGAGCCATCTGCTCAAGGCGCATCTCATATCGGTAGAGACCGACATATCGAACGGAGCCCTCCATTCGTTCTCTCTCGTAGGCCTGCCGGACAAGGCGGTCGAGGAGTCTCGAGACAGGGTATCTGCGGCCATAAAGAACTCTGGGTTCAAGTCTCCGAAATCGACCAACGCGAAGATCGTCGTATCACTCGCGCCCGCGGACCTCAAAAAAGAAGGTCCTGCCTTCGACCTGCCTATCGCCCTCTCGTACCTGCTCGCGTCGGGAGAGGCGAGATTCGAGCCGGAGGGCAAGCTCTTCATCGGCGAGCTCGCGCTCGACGGAACGCTCAGGCCCATAGACGGAGCGCTCGCATACGCGCGCCTCGCGAAGTCCCTCGGGATAAAAGAGGTGTACCTGCCTTCCGATAATGCCGCCGAAGCCGCGGTCATAGATGGCATCGAGGTCTACGGCGCGAAGCGCCTCAAAGACGTCCTGAGCCATCTCGACCCAAAAGCGTCTCCCTCTGGAGAGAAAGCCTCCGAGGACGCGCTCTCGCCCGTCGCGACGATAGACCCTTCGAGCCTCGTCGTCGAGGCCGACAGGAGGTCCGAACTCGACGACGTCATCGGACAGGAAGCGGCGAAGCGAGGGCTCGTCATCGCGGCGGCCGGCAGGCACAACATCGCGCTCTTCGGTCCGCCCGGAACAGGGAAGACCATGCTCGCACGCGCGCTCCAGAGCATACTGCCGCCCCTCTCCTTCGAAGAGATGCTCGAGGTGACGGAGATACATTCGGTCGCAGGCTGCCTCGAAGAGAGCCTTGTGACGAGAGCTCCTGTCCGGGCGCCCCATCATACGTCCTCTTACGTATCGCTCGTAGGCGGCGGAGCGGTTCCCAAACCCGGCGAGATAACGCTCGCGCATAGAGGCATCCTCTTTCTCGACGAATTCCCTGAATTCGAGAAAAGGGTGATCGAGGCCCTGCGGCAACCGCTCGAAGACAGAGTGGTGACCGTTTCGAGGGCGAAGGGGACGGCCCGCTTTCCTGCCCATTTCATCTTGGTGGCCGCCCTCAACCCCTGCCCTTGCGGCAACAGGGGGATAAAGGGAAAGACCTGCGCCTGCGCGCCGCGCGATATCGCGAGATACGAACGGAAGATCTCCGGACCTATCATGGACCGTATCGATATGTGGATAGAGGTATCGAGGGTAGATCACGACAAGCTCATGCGAAAGCGTGTCGGCTCTCAAGAGACGGAAATCGCTCGAACGAAAGTGGCAAAAGCGCGAGAAAGGCAGATAAAGAGGTTCGCAGAGCTCGGCATAGACGCCGTATCGAACTCCTCGGTCAACGCCAGAGACATCGCGAAAGCGGCGAACCTATCGGAAGCGGCCGAGGAATCTCTCAACAAGGCGGCCAAGGCGCACGACCTATCGGGCCGCGGCTATCACAGGACGGTGAAGCTCGCCCGGACCATAGCGGATATCGAAGGGTCCGATTCGATAGAGCCCCAACATGTCCTCGAAGCGCTTCAGTATAGGCAAAAGCATTTCAAGCTCGATTAAAAAGCCGCCGGCATCCGCCGGCGGCTTTTTGTCTGTATCTTAGAAAGGATTGGCTGCCCCGCGGATCTCGAAATGAACGTGCGGCCCGGTCGATTTTCCGGTATTTCCGACGTTTCCGATGACTTCTCCTTTGCCGACAGGAGAGCCTGACGACACGGAAACCTTGCTCATGTGGGCGTAGAGGGTCTGAGTGCCGTTCGCGTGCGAGATGACGACATACGAGCCGTATCCGCCGTTATAGCCGGAAGATCGAGCCACGATCACGATACCGTCGGCGGCCGCATAGATAGGCGTTCCGGTAGGAGCGGCGAGGTCGACGGCGTTAAGGCCGTGAAGGCCCTGGCTTCTCGACCCTCCCGAGATAGGCCTCAGGTAATAGTCCTTATAAAGAGGGCCTCCCGCGCTCCTTACAGCCGAGGTAGCCGACGAGGATACGAGCGGTGTGGCCTTTACTTCGCCGTCAGGGATGATGAGCTTGGCTCCTACGGCGAGGGAGTCGGAAGCCTTAAGGTCGTTATATGAAAGGATCTCGTCGATATCCGCCTTGTATTTCGTGGCTATAGAGCGGATGGTGTCGCCCTTGGCGACGGTGTGAGCGACTCCCGAGATAGGCAAGATGACGAGCTCGTCGCCCTCTCGAATAGGCCCTTTTACGTTATTCGCCCAAACTATGGTATTTACGGAAACGCCGAACATCTTCGCTATCTGGGAGAGCGAATCCCCCTGGCGCACGACATAGAGGCTGATCTGGGTCGAACGCGACTCGGAAAGGTCGGCTTGGGTGCCGTTTACCCCCACCTCCTGGATGAGAGCGCTTCCATCGACCATGGCTATCTCGGCTCCGCCCGTAGGAGCGACGGCCGAAGGACCGATCCTCGCTTCGAGGATTCCCATAGTCTGAGAGGTGACAGGGCTTACCCCGGCATCGGCCTCTTTGCTATGTATGGCGTTCGACAAGAACGAAAACACGCCTGCGTAGGCGGTTATCGGGGATACTATGGCTGCATAAAAGAAAGTAAGCTTTGCCGTGCAAAGCCCGATGTTAAGCCATATATTTGCTTTCGAACCCACAATACGAACCGACTGGGTTGAAAGTTCTGTGAGAATCCTAGAAATAGTGCTTGCTTTATCCTGAATTCGCCTCGTTTTTCTGAATTTATGGCTCTGTTGAGCCATATTTCGGGAGTTCCGCCGTTTCGGTGCCCCATAACTATACCCGATGCCCACCCTACGTCAACTTTCTTTTCCACTCGATATCCCCAACCGCTTGACAGAGGGGCAGAGTGCCAAATATACGGCTCAACAAGGCCTTTTAATAAGAATTGCTCTAAACATGTTATGATGTCTCGGTGAATCATCTCGACTCTCTTAACGAAAAGCAGAGGCAAGCGGTCCTTAAGACCGACGGACCCCTCCTTATCCTCGCCGGAGCAGGAGCCGGCAAGACAAAGACCATAACGTACCGCATCCTTCACCTTATCCGGCAAGGAATCGCCCCAAACTCCATCCTCGCGATCACCTTTACGAACAAAGCAGCGAAAGAGATGCGAGAGAGGGTCTGGAAACTCCTCTCTGAGGACAAGAGCCTTAACGCCCCTATCTCATTCGAGGAAAGGCCGTTCGTTTCGACGTTTCACTCCCTAGGCGTCCATATCATAAAGGAGAACGCCCAAAGGCTCGGGCTTACCCGCCACTTCACCATTTTCGACAGATCGGATAGCCGCAGGGCCGTAAAAGACGCCATCGTAGAGCTCGGCCTCGACCCAAAGCAGTACGAGCCGAACACCATCCTCTCTATAATCTCCCGAGAAAAGGGCAATTCGACCGATATACACAGGTTCGCCGAGTCGGTGGGAAACGATTATATGAGGGAGGTCGTGCACAGCGTCTGGCAGAAATACGAGGCTTCTTTGCGCAAAGAAAAGGCCCTCGACTTCGACGACCTCTTATTGAAGGCCGCCGAGCTCCTCGAGAAGAACGAGGACATCCGAGCGCGCTACCAGGACAGATGGAGATACGTGCATATAGACGAGTACCAGGATACGAACAAGGTCCAATACAAGATGGCGCGGCTCATATCGGGCGGCCACAAGAACATCTGCGTCGTGGGAGACGTCGACCAGAACATCTACAGCTGGCGAGGGGCGGATATAAAGAATATCCTGTCTTTCGAAAAGGACTACCCGGGAGCGACCATGGTCGTCCTCGAAGAGAATTACCGCTCTACCCAGACGATACTCGAGGTCGCGAACCATATAATCAAGAAGAACAAGAACCGCTTCGAGAAGAACTTGTTCACAAGGAAGGGCGAGGGGGAGAAGATCGCCCTCTATCAGGCCTACGACGAGGGAGACGAGGCTAGGTTCGTCGCGGAAAAGGCACAAAGCCTCATAGAAAAGGGCGTCGACCCGAGCGAGATAGCCGTGCTTTATCGCGCCAACTTCCAATCGCGAGCGCTCGAAGAGGCGATGCTCTCGCGAGGCGTCGCGTATCAGGTCCTTGGGGTCAAATTCTTCGAGAGAAAGGAGGTCAAAGACGTGCTCTCGTATATAAGAGCGGCTCTCAACCGCGATTCGCTCTCCGACCTCCAGAGGATAATCAACGTCCCGGCTCGCGGGATAGGGAAGGTCACCATAGCGAAGATCTTCTCAGGGATGATAGACAGCCTCTCCGCCTCGCATGCGGAGAAGTGGAGGTCGTTCAATGAGATCCTCGACGATATAGCGAAAAAATCTCAGGCCGAGAAGGCCTCGGACCTCGTCCGATTCGTAGTGAAGCGAACAGGCCTCGAAGACCTCTTCAAGAGCGGCGCCGACGAGGATTTAGAGCGGCTCGAGAACGTCTACGAGCTCGCGACCCTCGCGACAAAATACGATTTCATGATCCCAGGAGAAGGCCTCTCCAAGCTCCTCGAGGACGCCGCTCTCGCCACCGACCAGGACGAGATGGAGGAAGACAAGCCCGCAGTGCGCCTCATGACGGTCCACGCGTCGAAGGGCCTAGAGTTCCAATATGTGTTCATAACCGGCCTCGAGCAAGACCTCTTTCCCCATCGCGCCATGGAGTCGAAAAGGGAGAAGCGCGACGACGAGGAGGAGCGCAGGCTCTTCTATGTCGCGATCACGCGGGCGAAAAAGAAGATATTCATGTCACACGCCTCGATCCGCACCATATTCGGCTCGAGACAGGTCGCGGTCCCGTCGGAATTCGTCTTCGACATACCAGAAAAGCATCTCGAAGAGGAAGAGAGGCATTCGTCGGGAGGCAAAGTCATCTATTTTGATATATAGTGCCGGTATGGCATTCGCAAAGAAGTCCCTCGGACAGAATTTCCTTATATCCCCGCGCGTCACAGGCGCCATCGCGGACGCGGGCGATATACGAGAGGGCGAGACGGTCCTTGAGATCGGACCGGGAAAAGGGGTCCTTACGAAAGCTCTCCTCGAAAGGGGAGCTCGGGTCGTAGCCGTCGAGAAAGACGACCGGCTTATCCCTATCCTGCACGAGACGTTCTCCATGGACGTCTCCCGAGGCGCCCTCAGCATCGTCCACGGCGACATCATGGATAAGGATGCGGCTTCCCTGGGCCTTGCGAAAGGATATAAGGTCATAGCGAACATCCCGTACTACATCACCGGAGCGATCGCGAGGAATTTCCTCTCGGCCGAGGCTAAGCCCGCTCTCATGGTCCTCATGGTCCAGAAAGAGGTCGCGGAGCGCGTCATCGCGCGAGACGGAAAGGAGAGCATCCTCTCGCTTTCGATCAAAGCGTACGCGAAGCCCTCTCTCGTCATGTCCGTCTCTCGCGGCAATTTCTTTCCCATACCTAACGTGGACTCAGCCGTGCTCAAGCTCTCGGATATCCGAAGCCCTTTCGCCAACAAACGCGAAGAAGAGAGGTTCTTCGAGGTCGTGAAAGCAGGCTTCGCCCAAAAGAGGAAGAAGCTCCTCTCCAACCTCTCGTCCGTCTCGCCTAAAGAAAAGCTCGGCGAGATGTTCGCCGAGCTCGGTATAGGAGAGAATGCTCGAGCCGAGGACTTTCCGCTCGACAAATGGCTCGCTCTCTCAAAGAGGGCCTAGATACCGGGAGCGCCGCTTCCGGGAAGTCCTGTTCCGGTAAACGCGGTGACGCCTAAGGACGGAAGAGGGAAGCAGAAGAATCCGGCATACATCCAGCAAGCCTGGACTCCCGGAAGAAATGCTCCTTCGTAATCTGCGTATAGGTTAAAGGGCGGAATGAAATTCGCGAAAAGCCAGCTCGCTCCGGGAACATACGCTATAGGGCCTGCCATAGGAATCGAAGAGAGATAGAGGGGGGCGTAAAAGGACCATGAGCTGAAACTGCAGGTACAGGGAATAGAGAATATGTTCGCGCCGCCGTAGCTTAAAAGAGGAGGGATCACCGCCTTCGCTCTGAGAGGGTAGGCGAAGAACGCGATGATAGAGATCCCGACAGATACAGCAAGAAGCTTGTGCGCGAAAGGTTTCATATCAGAATTGTACATTAAATAAGAAAGGTTCCTGGTTGTATCCCTGCGGCGTGCCGACGATGAGGGTGACGGCGACAAGATTCCCCTTCACTCCCTTTATATCCTTTATCTTCTCGATCATGGGGAAGTCGCTTATCTTGAAAGTCAAAGACGAGTCTCCTGCATAGACATTCTCAAGCACGCCGAGAGAGGTATAGATGCCGAGCGCCCCCCGTAGATTGCTGCCATAGACAGTGACGGTGTCAGAGAGTGTCGGAACGCTAGGGGAGATGCCTGTTATCGTAGGCGGCGAGAGCGGCGAATCGGTGATCGTGAGCCGTATCGGCTGGCTCATGTTCCTACTCGAGCCTCTCTCGTTCGTCACCCAGGTATCGTACGTCCCGTATTCCATGCTGCCGGGAAGGGTGAACCTGATCGTCATGCCGTCGGCGCTCGCGAGTCCCGACACGGCATAGTTTCCGATATGGATCTCATTGCCGGTCTTCGTGAAGCCGAGGCCTTGGGCGACGAGCTCGGTTCCAGGCAAAGCCTGAGACCTCGAGAACGAATAGAGCATTGGCGACGACGAGCTGAATCGGGCGATGAAGCCGTCCGCGGTATATCTCGGGTCCGGGTTCTGCCTCGCCTCCCGCACCGCGTCGGCGGCCTTTTCGAACGCCTCTGCGAGCCTCGTCGATATCGTATCGACAGGTTCGGCCGGAGCGACGACAGGTTCGGCGAACTCGAAATCATAACGTACGGTCGCATCCATAGAGATATCTGCGATCTTATCTTCGGTGCGCAAAACGGCGTTCCTACAATCGGTCTGGCCTAAGGTCCCGAGGATGGCCGCGCACAGAGATTGATTCTGGGCCTTTACTGCGGCCTTTTTCACGCAATCGTTCCTCTCTATAGATACAGGCGAATCGCAGGAGGCGATAAGAGCGGCTTCAGGCGTAGGAGGCAGGATCACTTCCGAGGCGCCTCCTTCTGCCGGAGGGTTGGCTGGCGGGAGGGATCCTCCCGATTCGCCGAATATCGGCGCGCCGCTATCTGGAAAAGGAGCGACAGGGTTAGAAGCGTCTTTTTTAAAGAGCCAGAAAAAGAGAAATATGCCGATCGCGACGAGGAGAAGGACGACAAGAGCCAGGGCGCGCCTAGTATTCATGAGAAAAGTATAACGCGCCTCTCGAATACCTGCTATAATCTCTGTGCAATGCCTCTTGCGTTTCTCAAGACGAAGATCGGAGCCTCTCTCGTCATCGCGCTCCTTTTGATTGGAGCAGCGGGAGCGATGAAGGTCGCGCAAAAGAACGCTCCAAAGGAAGATCTCAGACAGCAGGTCGGGCTCTTGGCCGATGCGAGCGTCAAAGAGGCGATAAAGAACGGCGAGATAGATTGGGAGAAAAGCCTCCAGCTCCTCGGAGGGATCGATTCTGCGACGAGCACGGCGGGCGACCCGGACGCTTACGCCTCATCTACGCCTGCAGAGCTCACGGCGACAGACCGGTTCGCTCGCGAGCTTTTCACCCTCTATGCTCAGGCGAAACAGAACGGGGAAAAGATCGACGAGGCCACCGCCGAAAAGATCGCTGAGCTCGCCCTCTCGAACGACTATTCTGGGCAAATGCCCCTTATCACAGCAAGCGACATATCCGTCACGACAGATACGAGCCGCGCGCGCGTTAAATCCTATGGAAACGCGGTAGGAAAGGCTCTTTCCGTCCCACCTGTGCCGGGAGACCAAGAGCTCATCATCCTCGAGAGGATAATGAACGACGAGAGCGAAAAAGGCGACGTCGAGAGCCTCATACTCATACTGAAGCGCTACCAAGATATCGCCGAGTCGCTTAGATCGGTGGTGGTACCGCAGGATGCCGCATCGATCCACATCGACCTTATAAACGGCATATCCTACCTCTCGAGGGCGGTCGAAGGCATCCTCTCTATGGACGTGGACCCGATAGCCTCGCTCACCAAGATACGAACCTACGAGGATGGCATCGACCTCCTCACCGCCGGTAGCCTCGGGCTTCGGAGCTATTTCATCTCTAAGAACGTGACGTTCTCCTCAGACGAAAGGGGATATGTCCTTACGCGATAGGGTATAATTAAAGTCGCTAATCCTCCTACATGAAGAAGAGCGTCCTCACAAAGATAACAGCATCGATACTCGCTCTCTCTTTCGTCATCCCCGCAAGCCTCGCCGCTCTGCCGCCTAAGCCTGTATATGCCCAAGGTCAAGGCAAAGCCGGAGCCTGTATCGTCGGCCTCCTCACCGCTATTGGAGTGAGCACGCCTGCATGGGTGAAAGAGATCATCGGCGTCTCTGACGGCAGCGGCGACACGCTCCAGGACACGTCGACCAACGCAGCCGTCCACTCGGCGTCCTTCAACAGCTGCATCCTCCAGCCTCTCGCAAAGATAATGATCGTTTCGCTCATCCGAAATATCGGCTCGAGCATAGTCAACTGGGTGAATTCCGGTTTCGAAGGCAGCCCTACGTTCGTGACCGACTTCGAAGGAACGCTCCTCGACGCGGCCGACCAGGCAGTAGGCACCTTCATCGAAGGCACGGAGCTCGGATTCCTCTGTAACGACTTCGGATTCCAGATCCGAATCGCCCTCGCCCTCAAATATAGTAGGCCGTTTCGAGAGAGAGCTCGATGTACGGCATCGCAGATCGGCAACAACATAGCGACGAACGGCGGACAAGGCTGGGACAACTGGCTCTCCCTTACGACCGAGCCCCAGAACAACGTCTACGGCGCCTATGTCATAGCCGACGGCGAGCTTGCGGAGAGGGCTGCGCGCGCCGCGGGGATCAAGCAGAACAAGCTCGCTTTGGGCCAAGGCTTCCTCGATATCCCGAGGAAGTGCGCGGCGGAAGACCTCGAGACGGAAGCAGAAGCTAAAGCGAGAGTGGAGGCTGTAAAGAAAAGTGGCGGAAAGGAGGGAGGGGTACAGGTCCAAAAGACCAACCTCAACGCCGACGCGTTCGGGACATACAGCTTAGACGGCAAACAGACCTCCGCGCCGACCTCGGCCACGAAGACTCAGACGATATTCTCGACCTCCGAAAAGCCTATCTGCAAGAAGCAAGTGACCCAGACTCCGGGATACGTCATCGCCTCGAAGCTCAACAGCACCTTGGCCCAAGGGGACATCCAGGCCGCAGTCGCGCAGGAGATCGACGACGTCATCGCAGCGACGATGAACCAGCTCGCTCAAAAGGCGATTCAAGGCGCATACGGCCTCCTCGGCATGAGCAAGAAGAGCTCGGCGAGCCAGAGCTATTACAATAAATACCAGAACCAATACTACGGCGCCGGAGGGACAACAGCGACCGGAGCGACGTCTCCGGCCGAAGACTACCAAGTACGAGACTTCGATGCGGCCGCCGACCTCGTCCAGAACGACGCCGGGGTCCAAGACATCTATAAGGCGACCGATATAGCGACTAACAAGGCGGTCGCCCAGCAGCAGGCCCAGCAAGAGCTCATCAGCGATAATTTCTCATCAGAAGAGGCGACCGAGCAGAATTACGCTCTCCTCAAGCCCGCATCCCAATCGAGCTTCGGAGGCGGTTCTGCGAACAACGCCGTGAACGGGAACAAAGACGGTAACGTCACCCAATATAATCAACCGGCGATAAGCGCAGAGGAAGAGAACCCATGGTGGGAAGTAGACCTCGGCGCGGCCAAAGCCATAAAAGAAGTGCGCATCTGGCGCGTCGCGAACAAGCCCGCCTCAGAGACCTTGGGATCTATCCGCGTCGTCGCGTCCGACGGAGCCTCTCAGAACGCATGGGCATCCGACTCGCTCTCGCCGGCAGATTCGAGCCCTAATCCGACGATCGTACCGGTCGGGCAGACGAGGAGGTATGTGAGGATAGAGAAGCAGGGCCAGCTCGACGACCAATGCCGCGTCACCTTCGAATTCCGAGGCGAGCGAGAGTACGAGAGCTGCTATCACCCTCTCGAGCTCATCGAGGTCGAAGTGATCGGTAACGTCTCCGTCGGCTCGACTACCCCTATCTCGGGCGGGTCGGGGTCGTCTTCATCCGGATCCTCGTCGACCGTACAAGACGATGGCCGAACAGCGACGAGCACTCTCGCATGGCTTACTTCCTCGCCGACGTCTTCGATAGCGAACGGCTCTTCTCAGGGCTACGAGCTCCGCCTTACGGCAGAAAAGCCGATATCTTCTGGTAACGAGCTCACCATAAAATCGAACATCAAGCGAAACGGCTCTAGGGTATCGTACCTATCGGTATTCTCGACCATGGACTTCGCGTACGGTAGGGAAGGCGAGCAGATCTCGATATTCGCGATATCGCCGGAGAACGATTCGGGCTCCTTCGAGCTCTCGCGGGTAACCCAGAGCAATCCGGCCAAATACTATCTCTTCAGGCAAAAGGCCCAGAGCATAAAGGTCGGCGCTCCGGCTGGGACCTATACCATCGAAACCACGGTTGAGGATAAGTTCGGCACCGTCCTTAAGACCGCGACGGGCAACTTCGTAGTACAATAGATACTAAATGCGGCGATCCATAAACCTTAGACCGGCGCTCCCTCTCATCGCCCTCGCAGGGCTGGTCTTCGTAGTGCCGCAGATCGCGCATGCGCAGTTCATAGATATCGCGACGAGCGCGATAGGCCGATTCTTCATATGGCCGGTCGAGATCCTCATACTCCCGCTCTCGTCCTTCTTCATGTACCTCGCAGGCATGATCATGGACACCTCGATCCAGTTCGGTCTCCACACGGCTTACATATTCAGCCTCTCTCCGGCGATAAACCTCGGCTGGGTCATCATCCGCGACATCGCGAACATATTCTTCATATTCATCCTCATCTGGATAAGCCTCGGCACTATAGTGAACGGCACGAGGTTTGGCACGATGAACATGCTCAAGAACGTCGTCATCGCCGCCCTTCTCATAAACTTCAGCCTCTTCTTCACCAAGACCCTCGTCGATGTCTCGAACGTCTTCGGCAACTGGCTCTACGGAGGCATCCAGAAGACCCTCGTCGTCAATAGCCAGGATCAGAACAAGCCGACGAGCCTCTCGGGCCTCATCGCGACGAGGCTCGGCGTCATGCAGTTCTGGCTCGGAAACGCCAAAGAGAACGCGAACGGGGTGGGAAAGAATCCCGCAGACCTTACCGATCCGAGCAAGGGCTTCATAGCCGGGATACTGCGCCTCACCGTCGTCTCCATCGCGACATACATATTCATGTACTGCGCCGTGCTCTTCATCGCCCGAAGCGTGACGATACTCTTCCTCATGGTCTTCTCGCCTATAGGATTCATGGGCAGCGTCTTGCCTCAGATAAGCGAGTACTCGAAAAAGTGGTGGAAGGAGCTCTCGAGCGCCGCAATATTCCCGGTCGCGTTCCTTCTCATGCTCTATATATCGCTCCAATTCATAAATAGCCTGCAAGACCTCAGCCTCGAGATGCTCCAGGACAAGGCGATCGACAGCATGGGCATCAGCGTATCGCAGTACTTCCAGTACTTCCTCATCATCTTTCTCCTCAAAGCGACGCTTAACATCGCAAAGAAGAACTCGGGCGAGATGGGGACGGCCCTTGGTGGCCTCGCGTCCTCTCTCGGCAAGCTCGCTGTAGGAGCCGTAGGAACGTACGCGACGGGCGGCCTTATGATGGGCTTGCGAGCCGGAGGCCGAGGCCTCGGCGCGGCCCTTACCGCAGAAAAAGGTCAGGGTTGGGACGCTTTCAAGAAGACAGGAAAAGAGAACCTCGCTCCATGGATGACCGATCCTAAGGTTATGAAGTATGTCAAAGACCCTCGAAAGGCCCTCAAGGATGCAGGGGAGGCGACGACGAACAAGATGAAGTCGGGGACATGGGACGTACGAAACATCGGCATCGGGGACAACAAGGTGGGCAACCTGATGACCAATATCGTAGGCGGCGCCACCGGAGACAAGGGAATCGACCTCAAGGGCAAGGACGCGAAAGCGATCAAGGCCGATACCGCCGAGTGGGCAGAGGAGCGCAAGATCGAAAAGGCGAATCAGGCGATACTCAAACAGATCGAAAGCGTCCTCGAAGTCATGGCAGGCCCTGGACACTACAACACAAAGGCCCTTAAAGTCGGCCTCGATCAAGCGGAAAGTGCATGGAAAGCGAATCCGACAGCGGCGAGCGAGGCCGCATACCGCACCGCTCAGACCCAATACATGACGGCGCTCCAAGGGTACAACTCGAACAATGCGGTAAAAGATGCCAAAGCGAAGATCGCCGAAGAGGCGCAGAAGCTCGGCAACAAGCAGCTCGAGAAGCTCGACAAGAAAGCGACGAAGAACGAGCAATTCGTCCAGGTCATATCGCAGAGCCAGGCAGAGCATCTCGCCGATAAGGCGGAAAACGACGAGGACAAAGCGAAGATCTGGGGCGCTCGGCTCGCTGACGTATCGGGCGCGGTCAAGAACAGAGCATCGGCAGAAGAGGTCAAAAAGGCTATCAAGAGCCACTCCGACAAAGAGCTCGAGAATCTCACTCCTGACACCCTCATCGAAGAATCCTTCGTCAATCCTCATGTCATGGATTACGACAAGTTCGACAAGCTCATGAAGAGCTCGAGGCTCACCGGCACGACCAAGAAAAAGATGAAGGATGCCCGCTATAAGAAGCTCGATGACGCGATATCTCTAGGAAACGTCGCTGTGATTCGCGACGAGCTCAAGGAGCTCGAGGAGAACGAGATCGCAAAGCTCGGCTGGAGAGATCCAGGAGGTCCAGATAAGAGGCTCAGTCACTCCGAGGTCATCTACCGCCTCACTCCGAAGACCCTCGGAAAAGTGCTCGACGAGCTCGGCTCTGCCGAAAGGACTGAGATCAAGACCAGAATCCAGAACGCTCCCGCGACCCTACCTCCAGACGTAAGAGAGAATGTCGATAAGGTCATCGAGTGGTTCCGCGACAATCCCGTAGGTAAAACATTCTAGAGATGGATTTCACCAACGAACAAAAAATATATTCGTACAAAAGGCTCTCTGAAAGGGAAAAGGAGTTCCTCGCGTCTGTGGATTTCACATCCTCTCTCCGTGACATCGGAACCCGGCACGGCCTCCTCCTCGATGGGATAGGGAAGATGGGTGATCTTGTCTTTCTCGCTCTCACGGGCCTCCTGAACACCTCAGACTTCCCGCGGGAATTAGGCAAGGCTCTCGGAGGGTCGGTAAAAGACCTCAACGGAGTGGTGAATGAGCTCAATCAGAGCGTATTCCTCCCTTTCCGAAATATCGCTGCAGGTACTCCGGTCGAAGCGTCGGCTACGCCACAAGAATCAAAACTCGAGAACCTCGAACGAGAGAGCCTCCTCGCCGAAATCGAGAATCCGACTCCTTCCACGCCTCCTATAACCGTCGATACCGGAGGCCCGGCGGTACCAAAAGAGGTCCTCGAGGAATCGAAAAAGACGGTGGCCAACGAATTCATAGCAGGGAAACTCACGGAAACGGTCAATCTCCCGGCCCAAAGGGCCCAGATAAAGCCCGAACCGACGCTACAGCACCCAGTCCCCGAACCGCCAAAGCCAAAATACTCCGCGGACCCTTACAGAGAGCCTATCGCCTAGAACATCGCCCGCAAGGGCGATGTTTTTTGCGCTATAATATCGCTATGCGATTCCAGGTGCCCCAGTTCATAGAGGTTGAAGACAAGATATTCGGCCCCCTCACCCTCAGGCAGTTCATATACCTCCTCGGCGGCGCCGGGCTCTCGTTCCTCGTGTATTCCTTTGCGGGCAACCTCTTCCTAAGCGCCATCCTCATCCTTCCTATCGTAGGATTCACCCTCGCTCTGGCGTTCTACAAGATAAACAACAAGCCGTTCATAAACGTCGTCGAGGCCGCCTGGGGATATTACATAGGTAACAAGCTCTACATCTGGAAGAAGGTCGACAAGCAGGTGATCGCGAAACAGGCCGCAGAGGCGACGACTAACGATTTCTACGTCCCGAAGCTCTCGGACTCCAAGCTCAAGGATCTCACGTGGTCTCTCGACATCAAGCAGGCGCAGAATCCCGTCCAGAGCCAGAAGGGCAGGTCGAATATCTAATCTGATATACTTCATCCATGCCAGCCGTTAACGCCAAGACGACGCAGGAGTTCGTCCCTATAAAGGAGATACGCCAAGGCATCGTCGTCCTCAAAGACGGATCGCTTCGCGCCGTCATCATGGCGTCCTCGCTCAACTTCGCGCTCAAATCAGCCGACGAACAGCAGTCGATCCTCATGCAGTTCCAGAATTTCGTGAACTCTCTCGACTTCTCGATCCAGATATTCATACAGTCTAGAAAGCTCGACATCAGGCCCTACATCGCCCTCCTCGAGAACAGGCTCAAAGAGCAGGTCTCCGACCTCCTCAAGATCCAGACCCGCGAGTACATCGGATTCATCAAGAATTTCACGGAGAACTCCAACATCATGACCAAGACGTTCTTCGTGGTCGTGCCCTACTCTCCCGCGACCCTCAACAAATCGAGCGTGACCGACGTCTTCTCGAAAAGGACCGACGCTCAATCTGCCGAAAAGAGGATCGAGCTCTTCGAAGAGCACAGAAGCCAGCTCGAGCAGAGGGTGGGGGTGGTCACTCAAGGCCTCGTCCGCTGCGGCATCAGGTCGGTCGAGCTCGGAACCGAAGAGATCGTCGAGCTCTTCTACAAGATATTCAATCCCGGAGACACGGAGAAGCCTATCCCTCTAAATTAAACCTATGGGACTTTTCGACTTTATGAAGAAAAAGGACGGGAACAGGGCATCAATAGCGCCTATCCTCCCGCAGGAGATATACGAAGCCGGCGTCCTCGAGCTCAAAGACGTGATCGCTCCGTCCGCACTCAAGATATCCCCGCGAGAGCTCTCCCTCGGCGATAAGATCGTTCGATCGTTCTTCGTCATCTCATATCCGCGCTTCCTCTCCGAGAGCTGGTTCGCGCCCATCATAAACCTCGACAAGGTATTCAACATCTCGATATTCATCCACCCGATAGAGACCGCGAAGGTCCTCAGGCAATTCCAAAAGAAAGTGGCGGAGGTGCAGAGCCAGATATCGATACGCGAGCAGAAGGGCCTCGTCCGCGACCCGATGCTCGACACGGCGTATCAGGACCTCGAGCAGCTGCGCGATCAGCTCCAGCAGGCCCAAGAGAAGCTCTTCGACGTCGGGGTATACCTTTCCATCTACGGCGAGAACGAGCAGGAGCTCGACAAGACCGAATCGGAGATAAAATCCATCCTCGAATCAAAGCTTGTCTATGTAAAGCCGGCGCTCTTCCAGCAGGAACAGGGCTACAAATCTAACCTTCCTACCGCTTCCGACGAGCTCGGGGTGCATTCCAAGCTCAACTCGTCGCCCCTCTCGTCGCTCTTCCCATTCATCTCGTTCGACCTCACTTCCGACAAGGGCATCCTCTACGGCATCAACCGCCATAACTCGTCTTTGGTCCTCTTCGACCGCTTCTCTCTCGAGAACTACAATTCGATCACGTTCGCCAAATCCGGCGCGGGAAAGTCCTATACCACGAAGCTCGAGATACTCCGAACACTCATGTTCGACACCGACGTCATCGTCATCGACCCTGAGAGGGAATACGAATTCCTCGCGGAGGCGACCGGCGGAAAATACTTCAACATATCGCTCAACTCGGAGCACCACATCAATCCGTTCGATCTGCCTATCCCGCGCGAAGACGAGTCGGGAGCAGACGTGCTGCGCTCGAACATCATAAACCTCGTAGGGCTCTTCAGGATCATGATGGGAGGCCTAACCCCCGAGGAGGATGCCATCATCGACAAGGCGATAAGCGAGACGTACGCCCTCAAAGACATCACGCCAGACTCGGACTTCTCTGCGATAGAGCCGCCGCTCCTCTCCGATTTCGAGCTCGTCCTCGCCGGCATGGAAGGAGGGGAGTCTCTCGTCCAGCGCCTCACGAAATATACGAAAGGCACGTGGTCGGGCTTCATCAACAGGCCGACGAACGTCGATATCGGCGCGAAGTTCATCGTGTTCTCCCTACGCGACATGGAGGAAGAGCTCAAACCGGTCGCGATGTATATCGTCACCCACTATATCTGGAACGCTATCAGGAAGAACCTCAAGAAACGCCTCCTCGTCATCGACGAGGCGTGGTGGATGATGAAATCGGACGACACGGCGTCGTTCCTCCTCGGCCTCGCCAAGCGAGGGAGAAAATACTACCTCGGCGTCGCGACTATCACCCAGGACGTCGACGACTTCCTCAAATCGCCCTACGGCCTGCCTATCATCACGAACTCGTCTATCCAAGTCCTCCTCAAGCAGTCGCCCTCGTCGATCGACAGGCTCCAGCAGGTATTCAACCTCACAGACGAAGAGAAATACCTCCTTCTCGAATCCGATGTCGGGGAAGGCATATTCTTCGTGGGCCTCAAACATGTGGCGATCAAGATCATAGCCTCGTATACGGAAGACCAGATAATAACGTCCGACCCTTCCCAAGTCCTCGCCATGAAGCAGGCGAAGGCAGATATGCAGTAAGCCGCGCATCCTGCGCGGCTTTTCCTTGTGATACAATATATCCATGTTGCGCTTCATAAAAGGCACAATCCTCTCCCTTTTCGCAGCCCTTCTTTTGGTCGCCTCGGCCCTCTCGAGCGGCGTCTCCGCGCAGACGATACCGGGCATCAGCGAGCCCATCGTCTTTAGCGTCGTGCCAGAATATCCTCGGCCGAACCAGACCATCTACGTTTCCGCGCAGAGCTACAGCACAGACCTCAACAAGGCGATATTTAAATGGTCGGTCAACGGGGAGATCTACGCCGAAGGGGTAGGCCTCAAAGAGATAAGCCTCAAGCTCGGCAAGACGGGCACGGCGACCTCGATCTCGATCGAGGTGAGCACTCCAGACTTCGGAGTGATAAGGAACGGCATGCTATTCCGTCCCGCCGACGTCACCTTACTCTGGCAATCGGATACGTATGTGCCGCCCTTCTACGAAGGGAAAGCTCTGCATTCCTATAACGGCGCCTTTAAGGTGACCGCCATCCCCGAATTCTTCGACCAGTCCGGCAAAAGGATAAACCCGAAAGACCTTATATACACCTGGAAGAAGAACGGTACCGTCCAGGGGAGCGCGTCTGGCTTCGGGAGGGATTCTTTCACCACCTCCCAGACGAGCTACATGAGGGAAGGGGAGGAGATAACGGTCGAGGTGTCCTCGCCTAAAGAGAACCTCGCCGGATCGGCGTTCACCACAGTGGTACCGAGCCTTCCTGAGATCGTCTTCTACGAGAACAGCCCTCTCTATGGGCTTATGTACGAGAAGGCTCTCCGAAACTCGTTCGATCTCCTCTCCGAAGAGATAACGCTCCGCGCCGAGCCTTTCTATATCTCCGGTCTCGACCCGCTCGACGGATTCCTGAGCTTCGATTGGAAGATGAACGGCGGCAGCATCGCCGATTTTAAGGACAGGAACGAGATCGTCTTGCGCAAATCAGGGACGGGCGGCAGGTCTGACATAAACCTCGTGGTACAGCACCGCGCGAAGCTCCTCCAGGGCGCGCAGGGATCTATAACTATAAATCAATGAGATACGCTCGCATCCTAAGGAAGGCTCTCGCGGCAAGCGCTCTCTCGCTCATCGCGCTCTCCATATTCGGAGGTTTCGCATACGCAGAGGCGCAAGTAGCCTGCGTGAACGGCAAAGCGGCCGACGGCTCCGGAAAATATTGCTCCCTCACGACCCTTCCTGGAGCGTTCGAGCCGACCAAGGCGGTGGACCCCATCAAGGTGATAACCAACATATACGGCGTATCCATAGGGCTCGCAGCGGTGCTCGCTGTGGGCATGATCATCTGGGCGGGCATAGAATACGCGACTACGGAGGCGATAACCGGAAAGTCGGCCGCTAAGGAGAAATGGACAGGCGCTCTCTGGGGGCTCCTCCTTCTCCTCGCCTCGTATCTCATACTGCGGACGATCAACTCCGATCTCGTGAATATCAATCTCGACTTGGGGGCGCCAAAAGCAGGGGAGTTGGCAGGTAGTAACGTTCTCGGCAAAGCCTATGAGAGTGCTCTAAATAATGCACAGAAAGTCTCTCTCAGCTCGACGACGGGCGATCCGAAAGTCGCTGCTATCGCCGCTTCGCAAGCGCAAATCGACAAAAAGATCGTCGAGGCCATACAAAATGGCGACACCGCGGCGGCCCAGAAGATCGCCCAGGACACAATCCAAAGTCAGCAGAACGTTGCTTCCCAGATAACGGACCCCCTGGCCGCGAAAGAGGCGCAGGTGCTTGTTAAGTTTAACGTGGCAAAGACCAACGTCACGCTTGGAACAACCGCAATAATATCAGGCTTAGAAAGTGGAAAATATCCCGTCGCATCAGACAGCGGACCGAGGCTTTTTCAAGAGACAAGGGGCGATTTCCTTTCCACGATGAGCCGAGATTATGCCGAGTTAAGAAACACAGATAGCGCGGCTGCGGAAATATACAGGCAATACGCTCTCGCTCAACTAAAAGTAATGGATGATAAGTGGCTCGAAAATCTCAAAAAATGCCCTCGCGGCTATACAGTCGAGAACGGATGTAACAATTAATCCTATATGTCGAAGAAAACCTTTACAATACTCGTCATTGCGGTCCTCGCCATATTCGCGATAGTCGGTTGGTACATCTGGAACAGGTCTAGCTCGAACATACCGGAAGAAACGGGCGAGAACGTCCAGGGGGGGCTATTCCCGGGCGGGACAGGAAGCCAGGGAGGTGCGACGGGCGGTACGGGCGAGGGCGAAGAAGGGGATGAAGGGTTGGTCATCGACCTTGGTGGCGGAAGCTCCTCCGAAAAGCCTCGCCTTCGGCAGCTCTCGACCTCTCCTTCGGCGGGCGTCGTCGCGTTCGATAAGGGAGAGACGGTGTTCATGAGATACGTAGAACGCGCGACCGGCCACATCTACGAGACCTCGGACGAGACGACTTCCTCGACCAAGATATCCAACACCACTCTCCCGAAGATACACGAGGCGCTCTGGAGCAAGGACGGATCGAAGCTCCTTATCCGATATCTGAAAGACGGGATAGTGAGGACCTTCTATGCCCAGCTCTCGACCTCATCCCCAGAAGCTGCGCTTGAAGGGCTTTTCCTCCAGGACGGCATTTCCAGCGTGTCCGTACAGGGGAACCGAGCCTTCTACCTCGACGAGACCGGTGCTGGCGCGCAAGGCATAGTGTCTGAGATGAACGGCTCGAAGAAGACCGTCGTGTTCTCCTCCACCTTCGGAGATTGGGATGCTGTATGGTCATCGCCAAAGGCAATCACCCTCTATTCTCGGCCGAGCGGAAAATCCGGAGGCAGCGCATATCTCCTCGATAGCGCGACCGGCGCATATACCAAAGTCATAGGCGGCACCCTCGGTCTAAGGCCTCTCGGAAACGTCGATGGCAGCTTCGTATTCTATTCAGGCTCAGACGGGGCAGACGGCCTCGCCTCTGCGGTCGCAGACGTCAAAGAGGAAAACAGCTTCGGCGTAGGGGTCTCCACTCTCTCTGATAAATGCGTCTGGAGCGCGAAAGAAAAAGTCTCGATCTACTGCGCCGTCCCTCGATTCATCGAATCAGGCCTCTACCCGGATGACTGGTATAAAGGAAGGATCTCCTTTGAGGACAGCTTCTGGAAAATAAATGTTTCGACAGGAGTAACCGAGGAAATATTCAACCCTCTCTCCGAAGCTGGCGTCTCGATGGACATATTCGATCTGAGCCTCGACGAGAAGGAGACCATGCTCGTATTCAGGAACAAAAGGGATATGACTCCGTGGGCATACGCCCTGGTGCCGTAACCCGCATCCTAAGAAAAGCCCCGCTCTCGCGGGGCTTTTCTTACCGAGGTTTCGCCTCGGTAAAAGCGCTTAGGCCTTAACGACTGCCTTCGCCGCGACCCTTTCTCGCTCGAGCTGCCTGCGGATCACCAGCTCTTGGCCAATGGTGAATAGGTTCGAGGTTATCCAGTAGAGGGCGAGCGCGCCGGCAACGTGATAGGAGATGAAAAGGATCATCACAGGCAGAACGTATTTCATCTGGACCTGCATGTTGCGCGCGAAATCCTCTTGGAAGTTCCTTTCTCCTCCTGTTTTCTTTGGCAATACCGGAACGGAGAGCTTTATCTGAAAATACTGAGAGACCGCCGCGAGGACGGCGAGGACGGCGCTCTTCTCCGTGACATCGAGAATACCGAGGAATAGAGGCGACGGGAGGGGAGGAACGGAGACGAACGAATAGAGGAGCTCTGTATGGATCGAAGTGAAGCCTGTGGCGTAGAAGACCTTATAGAGCGCGAATATTATCGGGAGCTGGATAAAGAGGAGGAAGATGCTCGAGAAGGGGTTTATGCCCTTCTCCTTGTAGAAATTCATGATATGGACCGCCTGGGCCTGCTTGTCCCCCTTATACTTCTCTTTAAGAGCGGCGAGCTCCGGCTCGACGAGCTTCATTACAGCCTGGGTACGGACGGCCTTCTTCGAAAGAGGGAAGAGGACGAGCTTAACGATGATCGTGAAAAGGATGATTATGATGCCGGCATCGACCCACGAGAGGCTTTTGAGGAGGTCGACGAGGATTATAAGGCCGTTATAGAGGGGCTCGTAAATGAAGCTATTGTAGATGTAACGCATAGGGATAAGTATAAGCGAGGGTGAGAAAGCCTACAAACCGGCCCTTTCGAGCAAGGAAGAGATCTCAGCGGCGATATCTTCGACGGACGCGGCAAGCGCTTCCTTTTTGAGCATGATGAGCATGAAAGCTGGCGACTTCACGGCGCTGAGGGCCTTCTCTGCCGCCGCGTACGCCCTTCGTCGAGCGCGATTCCTGTCTACCGCCTTCGGCGCCACCTTCTTCGATACCGAAACCGAGCATTTAAGGGCCTTAGACGGCCTCAGCCTCAAAGAAAGAAGCGTCCCGAAGACGCTTCTTCCAGTATCGAGCGAACCGACATCCTCCGTCGTGAGGCGTTTCGCCTTCGGGAGCATGGGGTATGGGATTATACCTTCACTACGCGCTTTCGGCCCTTCTGCCTTCGGCGCTTCATGACGTTCCTGCCGTTCTTTGTGGCCTTCCTCGCGAGGAAGCCGTGAGCGCGAGCTCGTTTCCTATTCTTTGTCTTGTATACGATTGCCATAAGTAGGGAATAAAGTGTAAACCGAAACCGGAGATTTGGGAAACTCCGCTCTCAACAGTTTGTTCACATATTATTAACACATTTACATCCTATCCACAAGTACTACAATTCCCTGAGGCCGACTATACTTTAGGTCGCTCGCTAAACCTTGCATCATGGATAATAAAAAGCTTTGGGAGAACGTTCTGGGGGTAATCGAGCTTCAAGTCTCGAAGGCTAACTTCAATATGTGGTTTAGGGATACGTATATCCACAGGCTCGACGATGGGGTCGTATATCTTGCCGTCCCCTCTATATTCGCCAAAGAATGGCTCTCCTCGAAGTTCCACAAGACCATCCTTAAATACCTTAGGGATTTCGGCAACGACGTGAGGTCGCTCGAATACGTGATATCCAAGTCCCAAGAGAGAAGGGAGGTCTCCGAAGAGCCAAAGAGGGCCCTTCCCGCCTATGAATTGCCTCTTCAGGACTTCTACATAAGCAAGGACGACAACCTCAACCCTAAATACACCTTTGAGACGTTCGTCGTAGGGCCCTTCAACGAGCTCGCCCACGCGGCTGCTCAGGCCGTCATGAAAAATCCCGGCATCGCGTACAACCCGCTCTACATCTATGGGGGCACCGGCCGAGGCAAGACCCATCTCATGCAAGCCGTAGGAAACCACATAAAGCAGAATCACCCGGCAAAAAGGGTGTTCTACGTGACTTCCGAGCGCTTCGCCGTCGACTACATGAACTCGATCCAGCTCGGAAAGGCCAACCAATTCAAGGAGCGCTACCGAAAATACGACGTTCTCATCATGGACGACGTACAGTTCTTCTCTTCGAAGGAAAAATCCCAGGAGGAGTTCTTCCATCTCTTCAACACCCTCAAGGAGTCGAACAAACAGCTCATCTGCTCGTCCGATCAGCACCCTAACCACATGCCGGACCTCGAAGACAGGCTCAAATCCCGCTTCGGGTCGGGGATGATCGTCGACGTATCGGCTCCCGACTACGAATCGAGGATATCCATACTGAGGACGAAGCTCTCGCGCCAGAGCATCCCTTTGCCAGAAGAGCATCTAGAATTCCTAGCATCTTCGATAGACGGGAATATCCGCGAGCTCGAGGGCGTCGTCAACTCGATCGCCATGCAGACGCAGCTTCGAGGCCGAGAGCTCAATATCCTTGAGATAAAGAACCTCATAAAGAACAATTCGAAGCCCAAGAAATCGATATCGATCAAGGATGTGGTGAAGATTGTGTCGGATTTCTACAACATCGAAGAGACCCATATCTACGAGAAAACGCGAAAGAAGGAGGTGGTTAAGCCGCGCCAGGTCATCATGTACCTTCTGCGCGAGGACATGAACATCTCATACCCTTCGATAGGGGAGAAGCTCGGCGGCCGCGACCATACGACCGTGATCCACTCATGCGAGAAGATAAAGGAGGATATAAAATCAAACCAGATCCTTCTCCAAGAGGTAAATCACATACGATCTCTCATCTCGTAGGAAAAGCCTGGGGAAAAGTGTAGATTTCGAGTGGATAAGAGAGGGATGCTGTTGGATAACTTCGAGCTTTCGATCATAGAGCGAAAAGTTGTTCTGAAACAAAACCGGATATCCCCACGTAGCGGCAAGAGAAATATCCGAAATAACCTTGTTTATAGTCTCAAGCGCGACTTATACACATATCCACAGGTATATTAATAGTAATAGTCTTATATATAGATAATTAAGAGGATATACTGGGACTATGAAAATCGAATGCATCAAAGACAAGCTTATAGACGCTATAACGAAAGCAGACAGGCTGACCTCTAAAAACCTCTCATTACCGATACTCTCGTGCGTCGATCTGCGCGCATCGAAGAATTCGCTTACGGTACGGGCGACGAACCTCGACTGCGGCATAGAGATAAAGATACCGGCGAAGGTGGATACAGAGGGCGAGGTCGCGATTCACGGCGCAGTCCTCACATCCCTTCTTTCCGGCCTTCCGAAAGAGAAGAATATAATCCTCGAATCGAAAGAGGGCAACGTCCTCGTCTCTACCTCGGCGAACACCACTCTCATCAAGACATATTCTCCCGATGATTTTCCAGCGATACCGAAGATAGATAGCCAGAGGACGATCGAGATCAATCCTCGCCTTCTCGTCAAAGGGTTCAAATCGGTCGTATACAGCGCTTCTGTATCGACGGTAAAGCCCGAGCTCTCCTCTGTATACGTCTACAAGGAGGGGTCTGACTTGGTTTTCGTATCGACGGACTCGTTTAGGCTCGCCGAGAAGAGGGTCAAGATAAAAGATTCCGTAGATTTTCCTTCGGTCATTATCCCAGCAAAGAACGTAAGCGACGTCATAAGAACCCTCGACGGCCTCACCGAGGACATAAAGGTCTATTTCGATAGGAATCAGATCGCCTTCGAAGGAAAGGATATCTACCTCATGTCGCGAGTCATAGACGCAACCTTCCCCGACTACAGGCAGATCATCCCGAAGGCGTTCGTCACGGAGGTGGTCGTCCTCAAGCAGGACCTCGTCGATTCTCTCAAGACCTCTCACGTCTTTTCCGATAAGTTCAATCAGGTCAACGTGAAGGCTCTGCCTTCGAAGAAGAACTTCGTCATCGCGACAAAGAATAGCGATGTGGGCGAGTATACCAACGCTATCGACTCTTCTGTATCGGGCGAGGATGTGGAGATAAACTTCAACCATAAATATATCTCGGACTGCTTCCAATCGATCGACTCCGACTCGATATCTCTCTCCATCAGCGGGTCGAATAAGCCTCTCGTGATGCGAGGCGTCTCGGACAAATCGTTCACCTATCTGGTGATGCCGATGAATCGATAGTCGGTTCGAAATCCCGGTCAAAGCCGGGATTCGCCTTTAGAGCCTATGTTCAACATCTCCGACTACCTCAAGAAGTTCGCTACGTTGGGCCAGAGCGCCCTTCACGAGAGGGATGCGATACTTTCCTCGCTTAGAGAGGTTTGCGGCGTCGAGGGGGCAGAATTCGAGGTGAAGAAGGGCGTCCTGTACGTTAAGGGGTCGTCGATGCTCAAGTCCGCGGTATATACGAAAAAAGACGCGGTGCTCGCGTCTCTTCGCTCCAAGTCGCCGGGTTCGAAGGTTTACGATATCCGTTAGCCCTCGAGAGCCACGCTGAATTCCGCCGATGCCTCTGCGCGGTTATATACCGAGTCTTGCCCGACGATCCGCACCATATTCTTGTCCTTAACGTTCGCTATAGACGAAGGAGAGAACCTAAAGATGAACGGCTGCCTCTCCGTCGTTTCGACGAAAGAGCCGTTCACGTAGAGGCTCGCCTTAGCCATTTGGTACTTTCCTGTAGAGTTCACGTAGACGGAGACGGTGTCGTTTAGCCCATAAGGCTTCGACTGCTCTATGTTCTGGATGCTTATCGTGAACATGTTCCCTGCCGTATGGACGTCGTCGTACTGTGTAGGCATCGAGGAGGTGGTCTGGTCGGCGTAGCCGTTCTCGAGCGCCCACTTCCTCACTACGAACTCCCATTTCTCGTATTGAGAGTCGCGCTGAGGATAGAGGGGGGCGGGGCCTAGGGGATCGTCTTTATCGAGCCAATGCAATATGGAGTGGACGGACTGGATCGCGACTTCCTTTTTCGTCTCTGCCGGAGTGAACTCTGTTGCGAGCTTCCCCGAGATGGTGTCGATCGTATAGGTCGTGCCTCCTTGCCAGATACCTTTCATCACCGGCTTAAGCTTGGCCGAATCCTTCGGCGAAGGAGGCGAGAACCTCTCATCTGGAACGCTCTGGAGCGCCTGTTTCATGAACGAGCTCCACATAGGGGCCACGATCTGTCCGGCCACCTTCTTTACCATCGGGGCGTTGTCATTGTTTCCCGCCCAGACGCCGACCACGATGTTGGGGGAGTATCCGATCGTCCAAGCGTCTCTAGAATCGTTCGTGGTACCCGTCTTTACCGCTACGTCGCGATCTGGAAAATAGAGGACGGAATTCGCCCCATATGCCGGCGTGCGCGCGGCGTTATCGGAGAGGATGTCGGAGATCGCGCGAGCAGAGTCGGCGGAGAGGGCTTGGCGAGGCTTCTCCGAAGGGAGCCTTATCTCCTTGCCCTTGGCATCATAGAGAGCGATGACCGGCTTATAAGGGACGTGGACCCCTTCGGCTGCGAAGGTGCCGTACGCCGAGGTCATCTCGAGGAGGGACGTCTCGCCGCCTCCAAGAACGAGGGTGAGCCCATACTGGTTGGCGTTTGTAAGGGTCGTTATGCCCATGTCTTTGGCGAGGGAGAGAGAGTCTCGCACGCCGGCGAGATAGAGGAGCTTTACAGACGGGACGTTTATAGATTGAGCCAGGGCCTCCCGGAGGCTTATAGGCCCGCGGAATCTATCGTCGTAGTTCTTCGGGTGGTAGCAGGTCTTCGGGTCCGCCCCCTCGTTCTTCGGCTTGAATTCCGTCGTGCACTCCGAGCTGAACTCGGTTTCGAGGTCGAAGAGGATCGTTTCGGGCGTGTACCCCTCTTCGAAAGCTCTCGCGTATATTATCGGCTTCATGGTAGAGCCGGGCTGGCGGTTGGGAGATGTCGCCACGTTGAATTTCCCGTCTATCTCCTTGTCGAAATAGTCGCGCGATCCGACCATGGAGAGGATATCGCCGGTCTTTGGGTCGAGCGCTACGAGCGCCGCGTTCTCCGCATCGAAATTCTCCTGGTTGGAGCGCGCGGTCGCCTTTACGAGGTCCTGCGCCTTCTCCTGAAGGTCGATATCGAGAGTCGTCACGACCTTGTAGCCGGCCTCTTCGAGGAAGCCTTCCCCGAGGATCCCTTCGAGATAGTCTTTGACGAAGAATACGAAATGAGGAGCTTTTATCCCCGACTCTTCTTGGGCCTGGAAGGCCACTTTCTCCTTTCTTGCGGCCTCGTACTCTTCCTCGCTTATGTATCCGACCTCGACCATCTTGCGGAGGACGAGGTTCTTCCTATCCTCGAGCTTCTCCACGTTTTTGCCGTAAGGCGAGTAGTAGGTAGTCGCCTGGGGGATGGCTGCGAGGTACGCCGCTTCGGCCAAAGTGACATCTTTCGCCGATTTCCCGAAAAATCTCCTCGAAGCTTCTTGTACGCCGTAGACGGCGCCGCCGTAGGGATTCTCGTTGAGATAGCTCGTGAGGATCTCGTCTTTGGTGAGGGCTTTATCGAGCTTGATGGCAAGGACCCACTCCTTGAGCTTCCTCGATATCTTCTTCTCTTGGGTGAGGAGGGTGTTCTTGACCACCTGTTGGGTTATGGTCGATCCGCCCTGGCTGAATTCGCCGGTCTTGAGGTTCGCGAGGACCGCGCGGATGAACGAGGATATCTTTATGCCGTTATGGTCGTAGAAATCGGCGTCCTCTATGGCGACCGTCGCCCTTTTTATGAGGTCGGAGATCTCCGACGAGGAGACCACGGTCCTTTTTACCCCTTCATTAAGGTCGTAGAGGAGGACCTTTCCTGTCCTGTCATATATCTTCGTCGACTCGCTCACCTTTCGCTGCTCGAAGGAAGAGAGGTCGGGAAGCCGGAACGAAGATACCCAGAGTACCGCTGCCCCCAAAGCGATGGCGGCGAAAGACGCGAAGATGATGGCGATATCTTTCAGGGTGTGCGCCTTAAAATGCGCGAAAACCCTCCGGAAGGTGCTTTTTCTCATATGAAGTAGACTCAAGATACCACCAAAGGAATGGCTCTACAAGACAACGAAATAGCCCTGTGATACATTGTTGTCATGATATTCTCGCGAAGCGGCAAACCGGCGACGATCGATGTTAATACGAAGGAGATAGACGCTTTTCTCTCGCGCGGCGTAGAGGCCGTATTTCCCTCGAAAGAGGCTTTCAAGAAGGCGCTCTCCTCCGGAAAGCCCATCTCGATATACTTCGGCATCGACCCGACGGGTCCGACGCTCCATATCGGCCACGCGATCCCTCTCATGAAGATCGGAAAGCTCCAGAAGATGGGGCATAAGGTCACTCTCCTTATCGGCGATTTCACCGCGATGATAGGCGACCCGACCGACAAGATGGCCGCCCGCAAGGCGCTTACGAGAGAAGAGGTGCTCGCGAATTGCCGGCTCTACAAAGAACAGGCTTCGAAATTCCTCTCTTTCGGTGGAAAGAATCCAGCCAAGCTCGTATTCAACAGCACATGGCTCTCCAAGATGACTTTTTCCGACGTCGTCTCGCTCGCATCGACAATGACGGTGAGCCAGATGCTCGAAAGGGACATGTTCGAAAAGAGGATGGCTGAGAAAAAGCCTATATTCGTACACGAATTCCTCTATCCGCTCATGCAAGGGTACGATTCGGTATCTCTCGATACGGACGCGGAGATAGGCGGCAACGACCAGACCTTCAATATGCTCGCCGGCAGGCACCTCTTGCGATCGCTTAAGGACAAAGAGAAGTTCGTCGTCGCGACCAGGCTCCTCGTCGACCCATCGGGAAAGAAGATGGGCAAGACCGAAGGCAACATGATAACCCTCCTCGATTCCGCCTCCGAGATGTTCGGAAAGGTCATGAGCTGGCCGGACGGAATGATACTCCCCGGCTTCGAGCTCTGCACCGAGGCGTCCGAGGACGACATCGCCAAAGAGAAGGCCTTCCTCGATCGAGGCGGCAATCCTCGCGACTCGAAGCTGCGTCTCGCCCTCGCTCTCGTATCCATCTACCACGGAAAGGAGGGCGCCGAGAAGGCGAAGGGATCCTTCCTCGCCGCCTTCTCCAAAGGGGACATGTCGTCGGAAGCTCCCGAGGCCCTAGCTTCGAAAGGAGCTCTCGTCTCAGATGTCCTCGTAGAGAACAAGATCGTCTCCTCCAAGGCAGAGTTCAAGCGGCTGGTGGCAGAAAAGGCGATCAAGGACCTTAAATCCGGCAAACCCATCGAGGCTTTCGACGCCAAGGTCGAGTCAGATCTCGATCTGAAGGTCGGAAAGCACCGCTTCATAAAGATACGCGTAAAATAAAAAGAAAACCGCCGTTAGGCGGTTTTCTTTCGCTACCAGCTCTCCTCCTCTTCCGTCATAAAATCGACGAGAGGATCGTCCTCGTCCTCATCGTCCTCGTCGAGAGGATCGTCTTCGTCAGGATCGGGAAGGGCTTCATCGTCGTCCGACGCCACTTTCTTCGGGCTCGGATCATCGTCTTCTTCCTCTTCCTTGTCGTCGTCCTTCTTCTCACGATCATCCTCTACCTTGAGGACCTCTTCTTTTTGGATCTTCTTTCGGGGCATGCAAATTTAATGTAACGCCCCTATTTGTAGCAAATAGGATTTTCTTTGCAAGTAGCAGGCGGTGTGGAAAACCGTCTAAAGCAGCCGCCGAGAGCGAGACGAGTCGCGCGGGCTTCTTGGCGAGACATAGACCGAGAGGGCGAGTCCTTTAAAATCTCTCTACTGCGAAGCAGGTCAGGCCGACGGCTATGGCATCGTACTCGTCGTCGTGCCCTATCTCCTTTTCTATCTTTATAAGCTTAGGGACCATCGCGATCATGTGCTCTTTATCGCTTTTACCGTAGCCGGTGACAGCTACTTTTATCTGACCAGGCCCATATTCATAGGCTTTTAATCCGTGTCTTGCCGCCTCGTAGAGTATCGTCCCGCGCGCTTCCGCGACGGCTATGGCGGTCTTCGTGTTCGTGCTGAAGAACAAGGTCTCTATCGAGAGCGCCTTCGGCTCGAACTCCTCGATGACGCGCGCGACTTCGCCGCCGATGAGGGCGAGCCTCTCGGCGTGGGGAAGCTTTGTCGACGTTTTGAAGCAGTCAGAATAAAGGAGGGTCTCCTTCTCGCGGGGGTTCTTTTCGAGAACGGCGACGCCGAGGCGTTCGTATCCGGGATCGATGGCGAGGATTCGCATGGATTGATTTTACCATTTCTCTCTCCAGAAGAGATTTCTTTTAAGCCGGTCCGCGTTTTCTTTGCTGCGAGACGCAAGCGCCTCCTTCGGAGTAAGTCCTCGCAAAGAAGAACGCGGACTCGGCGGGAGGGTAAGAAAGGGAAAACCGCGCCTTGCGGCGCGGCTAGCATCCCTCTTCTCGTAAACAATCCCGCCCCTCTCGGCTTCGGAGCGAGGACATGCCCGAGCGCGGTATTCCGCCGAGGGACGCCTTGCGCCCCGCAGCGACGAAACGAGAGAGGCCAAAAAGAAAAGTTCGAGCCCGGTCCAGTAGATCAGAGAACAGCCTTTTATTTACTCCACGTTCGTGAAGACGTCTTGCACCTCGTCGTTGTTCTCCAAGTCGTCGACGAGCTTTTCGAGGATGCCGAGGTCCGCGTCTTCGAGGGCGACCGTCATGGTCGGGATCCATGTCGTGCCTTCGCGCTTAAACGCCCACGAGGCGCTTCCGGGAGTGGCGAGGGAGAAGCCATTATCCGAAAGGATATGCTTCACTTCCTGAGCGGCCTTGTTCTTGTTGGTGGTGAGCGCTTCTATCATCATGGCGCATCCTCCTGGGCCGTAAGCCTCGTAGACTATCGCTTCGAGGGCGGATCCAGGCTCGGAGGCCTTCTTTATGGCGCGGTCGATGACGTCGTTCGTCACGTTTTCAGTTTTCGCGCGTTCGATGAGGGCTCGAAGGGAAGGGGCGCTCTTGTCGCCTTTAACCTTTTGCGCTTCTGCCGAGATAAGCTTCGAATATTTAGAATAGAGCTTCGACTTCGCCCCGTCGGTCTTCGCCTTCTTGTCCTTTATCTGCTTCCATTTGTTATGTCCTGCCATAGTGGTTTCAGGTTAACGCGTTCTAGATCCTACAAGAGCTTTCCTCTTTTGGAAGGCTCGACCTTCATGTGCCCGTACGCCTTCTCGGTGACCTTCCTTCCTCGCGGGGTCCTCTCGATGAGGCCAAGCTGGAGGAGATAGGGTTCGTGGACCTCTTCGATCGTCGCCTCTTCTTCAGCAAGCGATGCAGCGAGGGTGTTAAGGCCTACGGGGCCGCCTCCGAATTTGTCGATAAGGGTCGAGAGAAGGTCGCGGTCGCTCTGCAAAAGGCCGAGCTCGTCGATACCGAGCATGGCGAGGGCCCTGTCTACGATCTCGACGGAGACCGGCGCCTTTTCGACCTGAGCGAGGTCGCGGACCCTTTTGAGGAGGAAGTTGGCGGTTCGCGGCGTAAAACGGCTTCGTTTAGCTATCTTTTCGGACGACTTCTCGTCGATCTCAAGGCCCAAAAGCTTGGCCGAGCGATGGATTATCCTTTGTATCTCAGCGTCGGTATAGAATTCGAGCCGGAACGTGCCGCCGGAGAACCTCGATCGCAAAGGAGAGGAGAGGAGGGCGATCCTCGTCGTGGCGGCTATGAGAGTGAACGGAGGGAGCTCGAGCTGGATCGTGCGCGCGGACGGCCCTTTGCCTATGATGATGTCGAGCGAGCCAGACTCCATCGCCGGATAGAGGACCTCTTCGATCGCCTTGTTGAGGCGGTGGATCTCGTCGATGAAGAGCATGTCGCCCGGAGAGAGGTTGGTGAGTATCGACGCGAGGTCTCCTACCTTCTCTATCGCGGGGCCCGAGGTCGCCTTGAGCTGCGACGCGGTCTCTTTGGCGATGAGGTGGGCGAGGGTGGTCTTGCCGAGGCCCGGGGGGCCGTAGAAGAGTATGTGCTCCGGAGGGTGCTTTCGCTCGGCCGCGGCGCGCAAAAGGACCCGCAGGTTCTCTTTAATGGTTTTTTGGCCGACATATTCGTCCCATGACGACGGTCGGAGGGTCGTATCGAGGAAAAGCTCGTCGCCTCCCAAACCAGCCTTGTTCGAGGCCGTATCTTTGCCGCCGGAAGAGGGGGTGTTACGGGTACTTGACATTTTGAATCGAGTATGCTAAGCTAGTTATGAAAGATTGAAACAAGGGATTCCAGGCCATGAATCTCTAAGCAATTAAACCTTTACGGTTTACTAGTTGATATTCTCGGGACGTTCTGGTTAGACTCCGGTCTTCCTACTGGTGCCATCCTAAGAACTCTGCTTAACATTTGGTGCACACCATTATGTATTGCTTAGAGATTTATGTTCTGGAACGATCCGCCCGCAGGGGCGGGTTTTTCTTTTGCCATCTTTTGCCATAGTACTCTTCCTATCTGCTCCTGCAACAGAGGATAAGCAAAACGACACGAGATGGAGCGGGAGGCAAATCGTCCATCGACAGAGGGCTATCGGCGTATCGATCCGCCATGCTGGCCGCGCATCCTCGAGGAGTCTCTTTCGGCGGCTTGGACGCTCTGAAGGGCCTGTTGGAGCCTCTGGAGCTCCATTTTATGCTTGTCGTATTCGCGCCTGAAGTTGGCGAGGTCCGTTTCGGCCCTTCGAAGCTCGGATTCCAGCTTTATAGCCGTCCTTTCGAGCTCGCGCTTCTCTTCGCGGGTCCTCGTTATCTCGTTCTCCTTCTGATGGACTACGGAATCTTTCGCTTTCGCGTCTGCCTGCGCTTTTTGTATGCCGAGCTTTAATTCCTGGACCTTCTTCTCGTGGCCTTGGAATTCGAGGGCGCTTTTGTCCATCTCCGCTTCGAGCTCTCGGACCTTCGTGCTTATATCTCCTGTGCCGTTCGCGTATACCATGGTCTATTGTTCTATGTTTATAACTCTCTGCAGCTCCTCGAGAGACGTCACGCCAGTGATGGATTTTATGACCCCGTCTTGGAGCATCGTGAGGATGCCTTGCGCGGCCGCGACTTTCTCGACCTCCGCTGCCGACGTCGAGAATTCGATCGCCTTGTTGATCTCTTCGGTGAGGAGGATTCCCTCGTAGAGGCCGATGCGGCCCTTGTATCCGGAGCCGTTACACTGGGGGCACCCTACCGGTCGAAAATGAGAATCAGCTTTTGCCGGTATCTCCGACCTGTCGACGATGGTCGCGAGGACCCTTTCGACCGTCGCCTTGTCGGCGCCTTCGAGCTTCTCTTCCTTTTTGCAGGCGCTACAGAGCGTTCGGACGAGGCGCTGCGCCAGAGCCAGGTTTATAGCCGACGAGATCGTGCGCGGGTTGACTCCGAGGTCGATGAGGCGGGGAAAGGAGCCTGCCGCCGAATTCGTGTGGAGGGTCGAGAAGACGAGGTGCCCCGTGAGGGCCGAGTTCACTGCGGTCTGCGCGGTCTCGGGATCGCGGATCTCGCCCACCATGATCACGTCAGGGTCTTGGCGCAGGGCGGAGCGGAGGCCGAGGTCGAAGGTGTAGCCTTTGTCCGAATTCACCTGGGTCTGCACGATGCCCGGGAGATGGTATTCGATAGGGTCTTCGATCGTGATGATCTTCACGTCGGGCGTGTGGATCTTTCGGAGGAACGCATAGAGGGTTGTCGTCTTTCCCGATCCCGTCGGTCCCGTCGTGAGGATCATGCCGTTGGGCTTCGCGATCTCCTTCATGATGACGGAGAGGAGCTTCTTCGGGATGCCCAAAGACTCGAGGGGCACTTGGATCGATTTCGGGTTGAGGAGCCTGAGGACCACTGACTCGTTGTAGGCGCCGGGGAGGACAGACGTGCGGATCTCGATGTCGTCTTCGCCTATCTTGACCGAAAAACGGCCGTCTTGAGCCTCGGATTTGATATTGAGCTTAAGGCCCGAGAGGAGCTTGAGGCGCGAGAGGAGGAGCCCGAACGTCTCGAGGTCGAACGTCAGGATGTCGGTGAGCACGCCGTCGAGGCGGTAGCGCAGCCGCACATAGACCTCTTCCGGCTCGATATGGATGTCGGACGCTTTGGTCGCGAGCGCGCCGGAGAGCACGATCTCGAGTATCTTCGAGATGCGGAAGCCTTTCTTGAGCTTGAGTATCTCGTTTATCTGCTCGCGCACGTCGTCGATGGTCTTTATCCGGCCGATGAAGTTCTTTATATCCTCGCTCGATATATCGAGCGCGCCGGCCTTGGTCTCGGTCGAGAACGAGAGGTCGGCGTAGCGCGACCATGCCTTTTCCAAAGAGAGGGGAGAGACTACGGCGAGGGTCACCTCGTATCCCTTGGCCTTTATCTTGTCGAGGGCGAGGACGGTCTTTTCGTTCGCCGGAGAGATCACGGCGATCTTTACCCGCTTTCCCACGAGAGAGAAAGGAGCGAGCCGCGCCTCCTTCGCCTCGTCGACGGTAAGGAGCCTGAGGGCGTCCATATTGATAGGCACCGGACCGAGGTCCGCGTATTCGAGCCCGTATCGGGAGGCGAGGATCTGGGCGACGTCCTCCTCTTCGCGTCTCTTCCACTCCTCGAGCTTTTTATCCTGCCTGTCCTCGTCGAAAGATACTGTCATGGCCATATTTTAGCGTCACTTCGTCGTTTTACCTATCGAAACTACATATTGACTTTTAGCGAAAATAGGAGTATAATATTAATATCATGGCACGTCGCCGTGAGATTCCTGAACCTCCGAATTTCGGTCTTTCCATGAAAATCCTGATCTGCTCGCTCATCGTAAGCTTGTCTGTCGCCTTGTGCGGGTGCCAATCCAACGGGATGGGCACATACACGATTCCGGTCCTTGGCACCTTTGGATACGCTAACCCGTGTCCTGAGAGCAGCGCTCCCGACCGCGCCGGCTTCCTCGTGAAGAATCCCTATGCCGATCGCGCCCTCAAAGTGCGAGTCGGTATATTCCTCTGGAGGCCGTCCCTCTCCGAACCGCTTCCCACCGGGTCATACGACTACGGCACGGGATCGGTCGGAAAGGACGCGTTCATCGCCTCTCCTCGGATCACGGGCGAACGGGAGTTCATGAAGGTCTTCGTGACTTTTGTGGACGCCTCCGGCCGCGAGACAGGAACCTCTGTCGAGACTCACTATGTCGACGGCAGAGACCACTGGTATCGGGAGATCTTCCCGTATCCGTCCTACGCGGCTCGTTAAGACAACGACAAGACTGTTTCCGGAGGCCCTTGCGAAAGCGGGGCCTCCTTTTTTATTCTCGGATAGGCTGTAGAATCTAGGCATGATATCGAAGAGCCTCGAAGAGACCGCTAAGATCGCGAAGGGATTGGCGGATAAGATACGGCCGCACGCTTCGCGTGCGGCCGTCCTCGCCCTTTCCGGCGATCTCGGCTCGGGAAAGACCACATTCTCCAAGGCGTTCGCTGCCGCTCTCGGCATCCATGAATCCGAAGTCTCGTCCCCGACCTTCGTCATCATGAAATCCTACGACCTCCATAATCGGAATCATTTTAAAAAATTCATACACATAGACGCATACCGGCTCGAAAGGGCAGAGGAGGTCGAGAGGCTCGGGTGGAAGGAGACGATCGGTGATCCTGGGAATCTCGTTCTCATCGAATGGCCAGAGAATATAGGCGGTGCCCTGCCTAAAGAAGCAACGACGATCAGATTCAAATTTGTGGATGAGGTGACAAGGGAAATTTACTTTGACTAATCGAGACGATCTGATAGCTTCTTATCCAGGCGCTCACCTGCCGTCAGGCGAGGTTCTCGTGATAGACGTGGTCGTTCCCAGACGATTTATGGTCATCACAGGAGGACAAGCTGGTGCGAAGTAACACGCGGATACCGCTTGAATTCATAGAGCGGGTTCGCGGCCTATCAGCTAGTTGGCGAACGGATAAGTACCGGCGAGGGAAGATTCCGTTGGCTTGAGTTCACTCAAGCAGGGTAATGGCCCACCAAGGCTATGACGGGTAGCCGACCTGAGATACGGCCGGCCGAAAGACGGTTGTTGGTCCAATGCTTGCGCCTATCTGGGCCACGTTGTCGATCAGTTAATTCTAGATCAATCGATAGCGTGGCCCTTTTTATTTGCCGAGGCGCGACATCGTAAAATAGCTATAATAAGAATATGAAACGCCTCATCCTCCTCGACTCTCACGCCATCCTCCATAGGGCGTATCACGCCCTGCCCGATTTCGCGACGTCGAAAGGCGAGGCGACCGGCGCGCTCTATGGCCTTTGTACGATGATCTTTTCAGCGGTCGAGAAATTGAAGCCGGACTACATCGTCGCGGCATACGACCTGCCAAAGCCTACTCACAGGCACGAGGCATATAAAGACTATAAAGCCGGCCGCGCCAAGACTGACGATGAGCTCGTCGCTCAGATCATCCGCTCGCGCGACATATTCGACGCGTTGGGCATCCCGATATACGACAAGGAAGGCTTCGAGGCCGACGACATCCTCGGCACCATCGTCGAGAAGGTCAAGAAGGAATGCGCCAAAGGCGACCTCGAAGTGATCATCGCCTCGGGCGACATGGACACGCTCCAATTGATCTCAGGCGAGTGCGTGCGCGTCTACACGCTCAAGAAAGGCATCAAAGATACGGTCATATACGACGAGAAGGGCGTGCGCGAGAGGTTCGGATTCGGCCCAGAGCTCCTTCCCGACTACAAAGGCCTGCGCGGCGACCCGTCTGATAACATCATCGGCATAAAGGGCATAGGCGAGAAGACCGCGACGATCCTCATCACGACCTTCGGCTCGGTCGAGGATATATACAAAGAGCTCAAAAAAGGTAAATCGAAGTTCGAGGAAGCGGGGATCACCCCTCGCACGATCGAGCTTTTGGAGCAGGGCAAGGAAGACGCCGAATTCTCTAAAGTCCTCGCGACCATACGCCGCGACGCGCCTATCGACTGGGCCCTTCCAAAGAAGACTTGGAGGGACGGCATCGACATCGACAAGGCTTCAAAGCTCTTTTCGGACCTCGAATTCAGGACCATGACCGTACGCCTCAAGAACGCTCTCGGCCAAGACCTCTCGGGCGATATAGAGGCGGAAGAAGCGACCGCGAAGACGCCGGTCATAGACGCGTCCGCCGAAGGAGTCCGTTTTAAAGAGGCCGCCGTCATGCTCTGGCTTCTCAACTCGAACATCTCCGACCCTCAAGCTGCGGACATCATGGATTTCACGAGGGCGAAGACCTTCGACGAGGCGTACAAAGCGCTCGAAGCCGAGGTGGGGAAGCGGGGCCTAAAAAGGGTCTGGGAAGAGATCGAGAAGCCTCTCATGCCCCTCGTAGAGAAGATGAAAGAGACGGGCGTGAAGATCGACAAGGCATACCTCGCGAAGCTCGGGGACGAATACCGCAAGGAGCTCGGAGCGATAGAGAAGTCGATCTGGAAGATGGCGGATACCGAATTTAACATCGGCTCGCCGAAGCAATTGGGGGAGATACTTTTCACCAAGCTCGGATTGAAGTCCAAGAAAAAGACCGCAGGAGGAGCTCTCTCGACCAAAGAATCCGAGCTCGAGAAATTGGCCGATGAGCATCCGATCATAGGCGAGATATTGAGATACAGAGAGCTCGCGAAGCTTTTAGGCACATATATCGACGCTATCCCGCCTCTCCTCGACGAGGGCTCCCGCATCCACCCGACGTCTATCCAAACAGGTGCCGTCACGGGACGCATGGCGACGAAAGACCCTTCGATACAGAATATCCCGAACCGATCAGAGCTCGGCCGAAGGATAAGGAACGCCTTCATAGCGGAGAAGGGGTGGAAGCTCGTCGCGTTCGACTATTCCCAGATCGAGCTGCGCATCGCGGCGTTCCTCTCTAAGGACGAGAAGTTCATAGACATCTTCAGGCGGGGCGAAGACGTCCACGCAGCCGTCGCAGCCCAGGTATTCGGCGTGCCGGAGGAAAACGTCACCAAGGCGATGCGAAGCCAGGCGAAGGTCATCAATTTCGGCGTCATGTACGGCATGGGCGTCATGGCGCTCCAGAAGAACATGGGGGTCGACAGGAAGACGGCGCAGAAGTTCTATAACGAGTACTTCGAGAAATTCCACGGTCTGCGCGACTATCTCGAGTCGGTGAAATCCGAAGCGGCCCGCAAGGGGTATACCGAGACCTATTTCGGCCGTCGCCGCTATTTCGACGGCATCAAGTCGAAGATCCCCTTTATCCGCGCGGCCGCGGAGCGTATGGCGATCAACGCGCCTATCCAAGGGACCGAAGCAGACGTCGTGAAGCTCGCGATGGTGCGCATAGACCGATACCTCGACAGGGAGGGCCTGTCGAAGGACGCCAGGATACTCATGCAGGTGCATGACGAGATCGTTCTCGAGGTTAAAAGCTCCGCTGTCGAGAAGGTCGAGCCCGAGATACAGAAGATAATGGAATCGATCATCGACCCAAAAGACATCTACGGCATCCGCCTCGTCGCGGACGCGAAAGTCGGAGATAATTGGGGGGAGATGGATAAACGATAATGCTGTACGTAATCCACGGATCGGATGTCGAGAAGGCGCGAGAGAAATCTCACGCGCTCTTCGAGGCGTTAAAGGCGAAGAAGCCGGATGCGTCGGCAGGGATGATCACATCCGAGGAGATAACCATAGAGAAGATAGAGGAGCTTACGCAGACCCAAGGGCTTTTCGAGAACAAGCAGATCATATTCATGGACAGGACCTTGGAGAACAAAGACGTCCGCGAGGTGATGCTCGAGAAGATGGACGCGATACAAGAGTCTCCGAACATCTTCATATTCTTCGAGGGTAAGCTGACCAAAGAGGTCTTGAAGAAGCTCGAGAAGAGGGCGGAAAAGGTGACCGAATACGAGGCGACGGAGGAAAAGAAGAAAGAGTCAGGAAGCTTCTTCCACCTCGCTGATGCTCTAGCTGCCAAAGACAAGAAGGCGCTCTGGGTAGGCTTGCGCGAGGCTCTTGAAGGCGACGCTGCCCCCGAAGAGATCCACGGTATATTGTTCTGGCAGGCGAAATCCCTCGCCCTCGCGTCGAGGACGTCATCCGCGACCGAGGCGGGCATCAATCCGTTCGTCTACGGCAAAGCCAAGAGATATCTATCGGCATGGAAAGAAGGGGAGATAGACGCCCTTCTCAGCAGCCTCGTTTCTATATATCATCGCGCCCATCGAGGCGAGGTCGATTTCGAGCGAGAGCTCGAAAAGCTCGCCTTAGACCTATAAAACTAAAGGCCCGCGCGATGCGCGAGCCTCGAAAGCCTCCCTCCGGCCGTCTATTCGTTGACGATGCCGTGGGGGTATTTTTCTGACGGGGGGAAATTGAATTTGGAGGTTACTTCCTCCGGGAGCTTGAGCGCGTTCTCCATCGAGACGGAGAACAAGAAATATCGCTGACGCTGGTTCGGGCCGAGGTCTTCGGCTTCAGCGCTGTAGAAGTTCAGGCCTCCCATTCGGAAGGTCTGCGGCTCCTTGAGCCTTTGTTTGAGGGGGATCTCCGTTCCCGGTGGGAGGAAGAACCATTTCGGGTCGCCTGTGCGACTTACGATGAGCGTTTCCTTGGCAGTGGCGGTTGCCCCAGTAGACATGATGCTGGATATTTGAAGAGCTCGCGATAGACCTTCGCGTGAGGTTCGCGCTCCGAATGGGGCGCGACAGGAAAAGGTTAGCTCCCTATGCGCGAGGTGTCAAAGGAGTTATGCACTTTTATGGTTCTATCGTCGCGATCTTTCGAAACGTAGAGCATCGCTTCAGTCCAGCCAAACTAGAAATCCGCCTCGGGCGGATTCATTTGCGGCTTTTCTGAGGCGCAGGTCCTTGTCGTCACGGATCTTCGCTCACCGTCGCTCGCGAATTCCGCGACCCCGCCTTGGTATCGCTCTGGGCTCGCGATATACCCGCGGCTCGGCCAAGCTAAAATCCTGCCACAGGCAGGATTTTTACGTTTGTCCGCCCACCAGGAATCGAACCTGGGACCATCTCCTTAAAAGGGAGCTGCTCTACCGACTGAGCTATGGGCGGATAAAAAAGCATGTTGATGATAGCAGAAAATTGCTAAATGACAATTTACGGTTAGTATTGTGATATGAATAGACGCGAGATTGCGCTCCTTCTGCACGACATCCGTTCCGTCCATAACGTCGGGGCGATATTCCGTACCGCCGACGCTGTCGGAGTCTCCAAGATCTACCTCACGGGCTATACGCCGACCCCTCTCGATCGCTTTAACGGGCCTCGTACGGACTTCGCGAAATGCTCTCTCGGCGCCGAAAAGAGCGTCGCCTGGCAGTATCTGGAAGATCCTATCGCTCTGATCTCGAAGCTCAAGGATGATGGGTTCGAGGTTCTCTCTGTCGAGCAGGGAAAAGGGTCGGTCGATTATAAGGAGATAAAACCCGCCCGGAAATCCCTCGTCGTATTCGGGAACGAGGTCTCCGGCGTCTCCCGATCGGTCCTCTCGATATCGGACCTCGTCGCAGAGATACCCATGAGGGGACAGAAGGAGTCGCTCAACGTCTCGGTCTCTGCCGGGATCGTGCTTTTCAGGTGGTTCGACAGATAGGAGGGAGCGCCTAGTACGTGATCGCGTCTATCGTGCTTCCTTTGGGGTCGAGCAGGCGGATGATCTCGTTCTTGTTGCCCCACATCTCGGCTTCCTGGTCGAGGAAGAGCCTCCATTCGTCCTTGTAGAAGCCCGCGTCTTTCTGGTGGCGCAGGGTGCATGAGTTGTAGTTGAGGCTCTCGGCTACGAAAGACCGACAGGCAGCCGACACGTCGGAAGGGAATCTTCCTTGATATATCCTGCACCGCGGGAGCTTTTCGATGAAGTCGCGACAAGGCGCTTCCAGGGCGGGGCCTACGAGCGCGAGCTCGGCGAGGGGCTCTGGGCACTCTGCGACGAGGCCCGGCGAGTATTCTTGGAACTGGTCGAGGTATCCCGAGCAGATGTTCGCCCTAAAGGACGTGCCGATAGGGGATCTTCCCGAAGATATGAGGGCTCTGCCCCCGGGCGAGAGGATCACATCGGTCTTCTTGGCGCTCGTGCCGAGTATGGGGAGCTCGTCTGCTCTCGGGAGAGGCGCAGCCGAGCCGAGGCTTACTCCTCTAAGGACGAGGCCTGAGAGCGAGATCTTTCCTTTGGCGTGCTCGCTCGACACGATGCGCAGATACTCCTCGTCTGGGTCGTCGCGCTTGGCGCCCGCTATGCCGTCGAAATATAGCCCTTTGGCGAGGAGGGAGGTGATATGGACCTGCTTCGCTTCTTCGGCTTCGGCAAGGAAGCCTTCGAGGACGTTCGCGGCTTTGCGCACCGCTTCGGCCGGAGACTCTGGGAGGTTGAGCGACTCCTTGCCGTAATTAGGCTTTCCGCTGTAGTAGTCGCCGTATATCTCGCCGGTATCGAGAGGCGCGAGGGGCTTTATGAATTGGCCTTCGTGCGCGCTCGGATTGTTCGCTCCTCCGGTAAAGAACCAGATGAGGCCGAGGCCGAGGAGGCCCCATATGAACCAGCCGAACTCTTCGTTGAGGCTCTTGAGGAAATCCATAGCGTAAGTATCGAATAGAAGGATTAAACTATCAAGGCTTAGGGGCTCGCTTTTTCTGGTGGAGGTCGCAATAATGCCCGCTCCTTCCTCCTATCTTTATCCGCCTTATGACGCCTTTGCAGCCGGCTTTCGAGCATCTCTCTCCGGTCCTCCTGTACGCCCTATGCCTCTCTTGGAATTTCCCTTCGAGCCCGAGGACGTTTCGGTAGTCGGACATCGAGTCGCCGCCGAGAGCGATGCCCCTCCTCAAGGTCTCCTTCATGGCGGCGAATATGAGAGCGACCTTTCCTTTCGGGACGTCTTTCGCCTTCTCTAGAGGGTGGACGCCAGCTCGCCACAGGATCTCGTCCGAATATATGTTGCCTATGCCCGCGACGAGGGTGTGATCCATGAGGGCGAGCTTTATAGGAGCTTGAGGACGCCGGGCGAGGCGAGCTTCGAGCGCCTGAAGGTCGAACGAAGGGTCGAGAGGCTCAGGGCCGCTCTCAGAGAGATGCTTCGACTCGTGCAAGCGATCGCTCTCCGCTATCGTGACTTTTGCGAACCGGCGCAGGTCGGAGAGGGCGAGGTGCCTTCCGTTATCAAGGATAAAGACGAGCCGGATGTGCCGGTTGAACGGATCGTCGCGCAAAGGGCCCGGTCCTGAGGCGAGCCATTCTTCCTTCCCGTCCTTTCCGCTCTTTCGCTTCTCGTATCTGCCGTAGAGGAAATGGCCCGTCATCTTCATATGGACGATGACCGTGCGCCCGTTGGAGAGCGCGATGAGGACGTTCTTTGCCCTCCTCGCCGCTCCTTCGATCCGCGCCCCTCGGACGAGCTTTTTGAAGCGCGCGAAGAAATCCGGGTCTTTGATATCGTCTTTTCCGGCATGAAACGCGCTCCCGTAGTCGGTCCACACGTCTTTTATCGACGCGCCTTTCGCGAGAGCATTTATACCGTCGACCGTAGTCTGTACCTCGGGCAGCTCGGGCATGCCTATACCTTATAACAAACGGATGCTTTAATGTAGCAAACGCTATGAAATCCTATCTACAGAGCTTCGCGGCTGTCGCCGTCATCGCGGTCTCTCTTTACGCGCTCTCGCAAGAGGGGCGCATATCAGAGTGGGCGGAGACGGGGAATATGGCTGCCACCTTCGGCGCGGATACCGTACGCACCAAGGACCTTAAGGAGAAATACGCCGAGGCGACCACGACCATTCCTCAAAGCAGGGTGAGGATATTCCTCATGCCCGGCCACGAGCCCGATTACGGAGGGGCGGAGTACGGCTCGGTCAAGGAGCGCGACCTCAATCTCGCTCTCGCTTCCTATCTGCGAGGATTCCTCGAGGACGATCCTCGGTTCGAGGTCGTCTTGGGCCGCGGCAAAGACGGCTGGAATCCTGAGCTCGCCGAGTATTTCGTGGCGAAGCGAGAGGAGATACAGGCATGGAGGAACGAACAGGCGAGCATGACCGAGCGGCTCGTGGAGGAGGGCGAGCTCTCTTTTCCGAAGGCGGGAGTCTCTCACCAGACCGTCGCGAGCGACGTCGCTCTGAGGCTCTATGGGATAAACAAATGGCTCGGCGAGAGCGATTTCGATTTCGCCATACACATACATATAAACGATTACGGCTCGCGCAAGCGCAACAGGCCAGGCGAGCTCTCCGGCTACGCGATCTACGTTCCTGCGAGGCAGTATTCGAACTCCTCCGCTTCGCGCTACGTTGCCCAGGCGCTCAAGGACCGCTTCGGCGAGCTCCTCTCGGTGAGCAACGCGCCCCGCGAGAAAGAGGGGATCGTAGAGGACCGAGAGCTCGTCGCCGTCGGCAGATACAATACGGCCGAGGTGCCTTCGATGCTCGTGGAGTACGGCTATATATACGAGCCTCAGTTCCAAGACCCCGCGGTAAGGGACGCTGTCTTGCGCGAGTATGCCTATCAGACGTATCTCGGGCTCAAGGCGTTCTTCTCTCCCGACGCAGAGGACAATCCTCGCCGCGAGGTGGCCATCTTGCCGTATGAATGGAAGAAAGACCTTGCGTCCGCGCAGACCTATCGCGTTGACGTCCTTGCCCTTCAGATAGCCCTCGCGTGGAATGGAGTCTATCCTCCGGAAGGCAAGACCCTTTACGACTGTCCGATATCGGGGCTCTTCGGGGCGTGTACGAGATCGTCTGTCGCTCTCTTCCAGAAGAAATACTCGATCGAGGGCGAGACGGGGAGGGTAGGAGAGAGGACGAGGCAGGTGCTCAATGCCCTCTTCGCGGAATAGTCTTTGACGATTTTATTTTCCGAGCTTCGCTATCTCCTCGCGGACTACCGCCGCATCGCTCCAAGGGATTTTCGTGTTGTTGGGACCCATGATGTAAGGATCGGTCCCTTTGCCGGTGATAAGGACGGAATCGCCAGTCTTCGCGGTCTGAAGGGCGGCGCGTATCGCTTCGCGCCTGTCGAGCACGATCTGAGGCCTCTTCTCCGTCATAGCTTCCGCCATGTCCGAGAGGATCTTTCTCGGATCGTCGTCGTAAGGGTCCTCGTTCGTGAGTATTATCTCGTCGCACGACCTCTCGGCGATCTTCGCCATCTCGTCTCGCTTCCATGTATCGCGCCCGCCGCCCGTGTTCCCCAAGACGCAGATACGCCTCGAACCTTGGAAGACGTCATAGAGCTTTTGGAGAGAATCAGGGGTATGGGCGTAGTCGACTATCACGGTGAAGTCCTGTCCTTCGTCTATCCTCTGGACGCGTCCGGGGATGCCCGAGAATTTTTCGATTGCTCTCTTCGCCACCTCGGCCGACACTCCGAAAGCCTCGGCCATCGTTATCGCCGCGAGCTCGTTCTGTATATTGAAGTCCCCTGAGAGGCGGGACCTCATCGGGACGCCTCGCGCCGTCATCTCGAAACCTTCTTTATGGAGGACGTAGGGCTTCGCATCTGACAGCGAGTAGGTCTTTTTCTCCTTGAACGCCTTCGCGAGGAATCTCTCTGACTTCTCGTCGTCGGCGTTCGCGACAAGGACCGTTCTCTTCTTTTTCGATCTCACGACGGCGTCAGCTATCGAGAGTTTCGCGGCGATATAGTTATCGAACGAACCGTGAGCCTCGATGTGCTCGGGCGCGAGGTTGGTGAATACGAGCCCGTCGAAGTCGATGAACTTATGGCGAAAGAGAGAGGCGCCCTGGCTCGTCACCTCGAGTATCGCGTGGGTGCAACCCGCCTTCGCCGCTCTAGCGAGGAACGCCTGCATGAACGTCCGGCCCGGCATCGACATCTTGTAGAGATTCTCCTCGCTCTCGTTTCCGACCTTGAACCTTATGGTGTTGGTGAGGGCCGTCTTGTATCCAGCCTCTTCGAATATCGCGTTTAAGATCTCCACGACAGAGCTCTTTCCTTTGGTCCCTGTGACCGCGATCACCGTCATGTGCCGGGAAGGGAACGCGTGATAGAGAGCGCCCCACAGCGCCATCGCATAGTGATATGCCGGCTGGACTCCCGCAAAGAATCGCGCGGGGATGAGTTTTTTGAGGCGATAGAGGTTCTGTTCGAGCATCGCTACTTTCCTAGGATCTTTAAGGCCCTTTTCACCCGAGCGCCGGTGTCGGTTACCGTCCCTTCGATTTCCTTGAGGGCGTCTCGGGCTTCTTTGTGCCCGAAGCCGAGGGCTTTGAGGGCCTCGAGGGCGTCGACCTCGTCACGTAGCGATATGCCGGACTCTTCTTCGGCGCCGAACTTGCCCTTAAGCTCGAGGACGATCTTGTTCGCGAGCTTCGAGCCAACGCCCGAGACCTTCGTGAGATGGGAGGTGTCTCCGGTCGATACGGCCTTGCGGATATTGGATACGGACGAGACGTTGAGGATGCCGAGGGCGGTCTTCGGGCCTATCCCCGATATGGATATGAGGAGCTCGAAGAAAGAGAGTTCGTCTTTGGAGGGGAAGCCATAGAGGCTCTGCGAGTCTTCGCGGACCGCGAGGTGGGTCCAAAGGGAGGCTTCGGAGCCTTCGCGGAGCCTTTCTTGGGTCGTGCTGGTGACGAACACCCTATAGCCTATGCCCGCGACCTCGATCACGGCGGCGCGCTCCTCCTTATCTATGACCGTTCCTTTGATATGGGTTATCACGCTGACATTATACTCTGTGGGCCGGAAAACGCGCACAGCCTTGCTTTTTCAGCGCCCTGCTGTTAAAGTAACGCCCACATATGCCAATCACATCTTCAGCTAAAAAGGCACTCCGCGCATCGAAGCGCAAGCGAGTGTTCAATGTCCGCCACCGCGATGAGATCTCGGGCGTGATGAAGGATATAAAGAAGCTCGTCTCCCAGGGAAACAAGTCCGCGGCGATGAAGCTCCTCCCTCAGGCCTACTCCGAGATCGATAAGGCCGCGAAGACGAACGCGATCAAGAGGAACGCGGCGTCCCGCAAGAAGTCCCGCCTCTCGGCGATGATAAGGAAGATAAAGTAAGAAAAATCCCAGCCTAGGCTGGGATTTTTCTTGGAGATAGCGGTCCTTACAGGGCCAGTACCCCAATCGGAGATCGTATCTCGCTCCGCACGATATATTGTCCCCCCGTGAGGAATCGAACCTCAATCTTGAGTTCCGCAAACTCATGTCCTATCCATTGAACGACGGGGGGATTCGACGCGCTCTCTAACTTACAGCAAAAGGCAGAAAATTGAAAGAAAATAACGGTCCTAGAATCCGAGCCTCTCGAATATCGCCTGCATGAGGGTCTGCTCGAATGTCTCTTCCGAGAGCCTTTCGCTGAGGAACTCCCTGAGCTCTGCGATGTCTGGATGGGCGATCGGGACCGCGACGAGAGGCATCACCACTTTCTTGGATTTGAGGAAAAGCTTCGGTCCGCCGAGGCGCTCCTCGTCTATACCGAAGGAATCGAGAGACGGATACGGGTAGAGGATCTTTCCTACCTTCACGCCCTTATCGCTCACCTCGACCGATACGACAGGGGGCTTCCTCGACGAGAAGAGGGCGAGCGAGAACGCGGCGATCGCGATCACGCCTCCGAAGAGGGCGTTGCCGAATATTATGGAGACGACGACGAGGGCCGCCGCGATGATGCCTACCGTCCAATACCAGTCGGAAGTTTTCTCCTTATAGGCGTATTCGGGGGTCTGCCATGAGAAGGTTTTCATATGATGATTGAGTATAACATCGCTTTCGATAAACGGCTCTAGGGTTTATAATCTTAGGCATGGAACAGTTTTTAGCGACATACGGGAGGGAGGTGATAATCCTTCTCATGCTTTGGACCCTGCCATGGAAGGGGGTGTCATTATGGAAGGCGGCGCATAACGGCCACAAGAAGTGGTTCATCGCGCTCCTTCTTATAAATTCGCTCGCCGTCCTCGACATAATCTACATCGTCTTCTTCTCGAAGAAGAAGCCGGCGGCGGTCTAAAGCGTCGCGAAAGGCCGGCATAAGCCGGCTTTTTGCGTTTTATGGAGGTTTTGTTGTAAGGTTGATGCTGCGATAGGGCTGGCCCACTTAAGGGCCAATGGATCGGATAGAGCGCGGAGGAGTGCCAGAGCGGTCTAATGGAACAGTCTTGAAAACTGTCGTCTCCGCAAGGGGACCGTGAGTTCGAATCTCACCTCCTCCGCGCTCTATCCGATCACGCGAGACGGGATAATAAGAACAAAACATGCGCCTTCTCGGCATAGACTACGGAAAGAAAAGAGTGGGCATCGCCGTCTCCGACGACAAGGGGATGATGGCTTTTCCGAAGGCCGTATTTCCGAACGACAACTTTCTCGTCGCGGAGCTCGCGAAGCTCGTGAAGAGCCAGGGGATAGAGACCGTCGTCTTGGGCGAATCGAAGGACTTCAAGATGAACGATAACCCGATCATGTCGCAGATCAGGATGTTCGCGGACGAGCTCGAGCGAGCGACCGGCATCGTAGTCGTATATGAGCCGGAGCTCCTAAGCTCCCATCAGGCGGCTCATTTTCAAGGGAAGACCGATACGATAGACGCTTCGGCAGCCTCTATAATATTGCAAAGCTACATAGATCGACTTAAGAATAAGGAATAAACATATATGATCTCATACGACGATTTCGCGAAGGTAGAGATAAAGGTCGGAAAGATACTCTCCGCCGAGAAGATCCCGGCGACGGACAAGCTCCTGAAGCTCTCTGTCGATTTCGGCCAGGTCACGGAGCCGGTGGCGACGATCGCTCCTGTCGGGGGCGCGGCAGACTCCGCCGAAGTGGCTTCGGGCACCCCCGTGGCGCATGTGGTCATGGAGGAGATGAAGAGGGACGTGCGCCAGATCGTCTCCGGCATATCGGCCTATTTTCCCGAGCCGGCTACCCTCGTAGGCAAGAAGTGCATGTTCGTCACCAATCTCGAGCCTCGCAAGATCAAAGGTTTCGAGTCGAACGGGATGCTCTTCGCGGTCTCGACCGCGGACGGTAAGTTCTCCCTCCTTGAGCCGAATCCGGACATACCCGAGGGTACGAAGGCGAAGTAGGCGAGGGCTTGCTTTGCCGCCGAAGTAGTAGTACTATATAGGAACTTAGCCCTCCGGGGCGGTTTTTATTAGGAAATTTTCTCTACATTATGAAGCTTGTCGAATACATCAAAGAGACCAGGGGCGAGATGAAGCACGTTAACTGGCCTACGAAGAGCCAGGCTCTCAACTACACCCTTATCGTCATAGGGCTCTCCGTCGTCACCGCCGTGGTCCTCTCTATCGCCGATTACGCATTCTCTCTCGGCGTACAGGACTTCCTTCTCAAGTAATAAATTCAAACTATGTCGAAACAGCAAACAGGCGGAGAGCGCCATTGGTACGCCATACATACCTATGCCGGCTATGAGAACGCGGTCGCGCGAAACCTCAGGCAGCGCATCGATTCCCTCAACATGCAGGACAAGATCTTCAGCGTTCTCGTGCCGACGGAGAAGAAGATAAAGGTAAAAGGCGGCAAGCGCGTAGAGGAGGAGGAGAAGGTCTATCCCGGCTACATCCTCGTTGATATGATCGTGACGGACGATTCGTGGTACGTCGTCCGCAACACGCCCCGAGTGACGGGCTTCGTCGGTTCAGGCGTCCATCCGGTGCCCCTTACCCAAAAGGAGATCGACCAGCTTGTAGGGCGCATGGACACGGGATCGGTCAAGCACGAGATAAACCTCGCCATCGAGGATGCGGTGAAGATCGCAGACGGCCCGTTCAAGGACCTCGAGGGCAAGGTCTCCGAAGTGGATACCGAGAGGGGCAAGGTGAAGGTCCTCGTCTCGATGTTCGGCCGCGAGACTCCTGTCGAGCTCGATTTCTTGCAAGTTAAGAAGCTTTAATATAATCTACTCCCTACTATGGCAAAGAAAGTAACAAAGATGCTCAAGCTCCAGATCCCAGGCGGCAAGGCCGTTCCTGGCCAGGCGCTCGGCCCCGCTCTCGGTTCGGCCGGCATCAACATCGGCGAATTCGTAAAGCGCTTCAACGATGAGACGAAGACCCGCGTGGGCGAGACCGTTCCTACGATCATCGAGGTCTATGACGACCGATCGTACAAGATGATCTACAAGACCGAGCCTGCGTCTCAGATGATCATAAAGACCCTCAAGATAGAGAAGGGTTCCGGCAAGCCGAACTCGGCTAAGGTAGGCGCTCTCACGAAAGCTCAGGTAAAGGCGATCGCCGAGAAGAAGCTCCCAGACCTTAATACGACCGATATAAACGCGGCGATGAGGATGGTAGAGGGAACGGCGAGGAACATGGGGGTTGATGTGAAGTAATAAACATCAACCGGCCGGAGCGTGACGGCGCGAGGCGAGCCCACGGGATTTTTCAGCAGAAAAATACGCGGGGGTTGATGTGAAGTAAGGTCTATAAAAGCAAAGCCGCGCACCTCCGTGCGCGGCTTTGCTTTGCCTGATAGGATGGTCTCATGAAAAAGGCCAAGCTCTACGTCGGATGCGCGCTCAAGAACGCCCCTCGGGAGTTCATCGACGGAGTGCTCGCTATGCGCGAGAGGCTTAAGGCCGATCCTCGCCTCGAGATAATAGAGTTCTTGGGTCCCGGCCTACCTCAAGACGTCTATAGGCGCGACATACACGAATGCGTCGAGACGTCGGATCTCATGCTCGCGATATGCGACCTGCCGTCCTTAGGCCTCGGCTACGAGATGGCGACGCACGTAAAGCATCACAAGAGGCCGCTTCTCGCCCTCGCTCGCGAAGGCGCGGTGGTCTCTGGCCTCATCGAAGGCATACATGGGGAAGGGCCGTTCGTCTTCAGGCGGTACAGAGACATCTCCGATGTGCCTGACATGGTTTCCTCGTGGCTCGACGAGAATCCATCCTTTCTCTAGGCGTATCCACCTTCGACGTCCCTCTCTAGGGCTTGGAAGTGATGTATCATATATACAAGCCTCTTTTCCATGGAAACAACGACCGACCCCGTCGAAGACGTTTGTCTCGGCGCGATGCAGACAGAGCGCTTCCTCGAAGGGGGAAGCGACCTGCGCGGCCTCGCGGCTTGGGAGATGGACCACAGCCTGGTTCCGCCCCTCAGGCCCTCGCCTCCGCCTCCGGATAACGTCATCATCCCTCATTGAGGCTTCGGCCTCGATCTGCGAGCCCGCTTTCACGAGCGGGCTTTTTTATTTCTCCAATGAGGAGTATCATTTCGGCATGGCAAAACAAACCTCGAAAAAGAAGCCGGTGAAAGGAGCCGCTCCTCTTCCTTCTTCTGCGCCTGAAAAGCACGTCAGACCGTCTTGGGACGAGTATTTCATAGAGATCATGCACGCCGCTGCGAAGCGCGCGACCTGCGATCGCGGACGCTCCGGCTCCGTCATAGCGAAAGACAGGCAGGTCCTCGCTACTGGCTACGTGGGGTCTCCGCCAGGGCAGCCTCATTGCGACGAGGTGGGCCACGAGATGCACAAGGTGATAAACGATGACGGCGTGATATCCGAGCACTGCATACGCACCATACACGCGGAGCAGAACGTCCTTATGCAGGCTGCAAAGGGAGGGGTCTCCGTCGAGGGAGCGACGCTCTATTGCCAGATGACGCCTTGCTACGTGTGTGCGAAGCTCATCGTCGCCGCGGGTATAAAGAGAGTGGTGTCTTTCCGCGACTATCAGAGGGGAGAGAAGTCGAAGGCTCTCTTCGCGAAAGCCGGGGTCCAATATGACCTCGTTCACAGCGACACTGAGAGGTATTAGGAACGGCTGGCCCAGGCCCCGTCCCCGGCTTTCTCGCTACGGACAAAAAGACAACTAAAACCAGTATCATATATGATACTGGTTTTAGTTACCTGTTTGCTCGTGGGAGCGAGATGTATTCTATTCTTTTCTAACGATATCCTGCGCGCCGCGCTTGATATTCCATGTTCCTGGAGAGGTGTCGTGATGCATGGCGATGCCGGGTACGGCCGCCTTTATGGCGTCGCCCATGCGCTGCGCCTCGACGCGCAAGGTCGGATGGACGGTGTCTGCAGAGCGGAGCTCGGCGATATAGACCGCAGACGGTAGAGAGCAGGACATTTTTACCGCGACTGTATATCCCATCGCCGTATAGTACTGCTTTACCTCGTCTGACGCTGAAAGGGCGGCGATGCGACTCTCTTGAGCCTTGAGGACCTCGAGCGCCTCTCTCTTGAGCTCGGGCGTAAGCTGCTCGAGATACCATGGATGGAAGCCGTGGCGAGTCGTAAGGAGAGGCATTTCCTGTACCGAGCTTCGCTGCCTCTGGAGGTCGCGGTATGACCCGAAATCGAGAGGGAAGGAGAATACGATGTCTCCGTATTGCCTGAAGCGATGATGGAGCTCTGCTTTCGGGGGCCTTTCCGTAAGGAGCCTTCCGTGCTTCTTGAGGCCGTCGAGATCAAGCCTTACCTCATACGAGAAATCCTTTATCGACAGGTCATCGAAGTAGGCGAATTCGGATTCCGACTTCGCGAGGTATTCCTCCTCGACGGCGTATTCCTTGTGAAGGAAGCTCGAGCCGTATTTCGCCTGGAGGGACTTCACGATCTCCTTCGCGACCTCGCGCACCTCTTCGAGAGGGTGGTGGCGCATCTCCTTTAAGTGGTCGTGGGCTTGGCGGAGGTTCGTGTGCCACGATGCATAGGTGGTCGCGCCGGCAGGCAGGAATCCGCGGGCGATGTCGAAGGCGCGCGCCTTGATCGCCTTGTCGTAGAGGGTTTCTTTCTCGCCTTCCTTTATAGGGAATCGGGCCTTGAGCGCGGGCTGGAGAGTTTCGAGGGCGTGGACGTAGAATCGCATCCACTCGTCTTGTATCGCCCTACCCTCGGCGGAGCCTAGAGGGTCGAGCACCTCTTGCTTCGACATATCGAGGTAGCGGGTCGAGGCCTCTTGTCCGCTATAGAGCGGCCAGTCTTGGACCGCTTTCGCCACGAGCATAGAGACGTTCTCGACGAAGATTGAGGTCGTGCCGCAGTCGCCGATCGACTTGTGGCCGTAGCCTACGTAGTAAGAGGCCATGAATTTCTCGGCACCGTTCTTCTTTACCTGCTCGAGATGCTCGGTGACGCTCTTGGGGCTTCGCGAGTAAAGGGCTTGGAGCATCGCGTTAGGCTCCGGCGCGACGTCGTCTACGATGATGATTTGTCGTGTCATAGATTCATTCTAGCCTGGCCCACGCAAAGAAAGAAGCGCTCGAAGGCTTTGCTTTTATTGCCTATCCGGCTTTGATACAATCTAACCACTAGGCAAATCCCATGATCTAACCTCTCTACGACCTGCGGAAATTACTCTTAATCCTACCAATCCCATGAAAGACAAGGTTGTAGAAAAGCTCATAAAGGCTGAAAAAGCGAGGCAGAATAAGGCGATCAATCTTATCGCTTCGGAGAATTACGTATCGAAAGACGTCCTCGCCGCGCTCGGCTCGGAGCTTACGAATAAATATGCCGAAGGGTATTCCGGCAAGCGCTATTACGGAGGGAATTCCGTAGTCGATAAAGTGGAGGACCTCGCCTCGCTCCGCGCCCTCAAGCTCTTCGGGCTCGAGGAGAGCGAGTGGCACGTGAACACGCAGCCTCTGTCGGGCTCTCCGGCGAATCTCGCGGTCTATGTAGGCCTCCTCGAGAAAGGGGACAAGGTGATGGGCATGAGCCTCGATCACGGAGGGCATCTCACCCACGGCCACAAGGTCTCGGCGACGGGCAAGTTCTTCGTCCAAGTCCCTTACGGCGTATCGAAAGACTCGGAGGTGCTCGATTATGAAGCGCTTCGCGACCTCGCGTTTCGCGAAAAGCCAAAGATGATAATCGCCGGCTTCACCGCATACCCTCGTACGATCGACTGGGAGAAGTTCCGCGCTATCGCCGATTCTTGCGGTGCGTATCTCATGGTCGACATGTCTCATATCGCAGGGCTCGTCGCCGGCGGCGCGTATCCCTCGCCTTTCCCCTATGCCGATATCGTGACGACGACCACTCACAAGACCCTTCGCGGCCCGCGCGGAGCCCTCATCTTCGCCCGTAAAGACGACCGCGGATTGGATAAGAAGATAGACAAGGCGGTCTTTCCCGGCCTTCAGGGAGGCCCTCATATGAATCAGACGGCGGCCATAGCCGTCGCCCTCAAAGAAGCGGCGTCGCCCGCCTTCAGGAAGTACGCGAAGCAGGTGGTAAAGAACGCTCAGGCGCTCTCTTCGGAGCTCTCAAAGCTCGGCTGGAGGGTGATCTCGGGCGGGACCGACTCGCACCTAATCCTCGTCGACGTCGCATCGCAGGGCGTAGGAGGCAAGGAGGCGTCCGATAGGCTCGAAGCCGCGGGCATCATCGTGAACAAGAACGCGATACCGTTCGACCAAAGGTCTCCGGTCGACCCGTCGGGCATAAGGCTCGGCACCGCTGGCGAGACTACGCGCGGAGCGAAGGAGAGGGACATGATCCTCCTGGCGAGGAGGATAGATAAGGTCCTCAAGCAAAGATAATGAAAAAGGGAGCCTTTATCGTGATCGACGGGACCGACGGCTCGGGCAAGGGCACCCAGACCAAACTCCTCGTCGATCGCCTCAGAAAGGAGGGAAGAGAGGTGATGGAGCTCGACTTTCCGCAATACGGAAAGCCTTCTGCGGTCTTCGTCGAGAAATATCTACGCGGCGAATACGGAACAGCCGATGAAGTCGGGCCGTATCGCGGCTCTCTCTTCTACGCGCTCGACCGTTTCGATAAATCGTCCGAAGTGAAGAAGTGGCTCTCTGAAGGCAAGGTCGTCGTCTCGAATAGGTACGTCTCCGCCAACATGGGCCATCAGACAGGTAAGATAAAAGGAAAGGCCGCGAGGGACAGATTCCTCAAATGGCTCGACGAGCTCGAATTCGGGATCTTCGGCATACCGCGGCCTGACAAGGTCATTCTTCTCTACATGCCGCCGGAGGTTGGCCAAAAGCTCGTCGACCAGAAGGGGAAGAGGGAGTATACGAAGGGAAAGAAGCGCGATATACACGAGGCAGACCTGAACCATCTAAAGAACGCTGCCGGCGCATATGCTTATGTCGCGAAAAAATACCGATGGGATGTCATAGGATGTGCCAAGGGCGAGAAGATACTCTCTCGCGAGGATGTCCACGATAAGCTCTGGGCGACGATCAAAAGACTGATATAGTACCCGTATGAAAAAGACGCTCAAGATCGTCCGTGTCCGCGATAACGTGCCTATTCCGAAATACGCTTTGCCTGGAGACGCGGGCTTTGACCTCTATGTGGGAGAGAAGGTCACCCTCGCGCCCCTCGAGCGCGCCTCGATCAATACCGGGCTCAAGATGGAGATACCGGCAGGCTGCGTCGGCATCATCTATGAGAAATCCGGCCTCTCTTTCAAGCACGGCATCATCACGTACGGCAACGTCATCGACTCCGGCTATCGCGGCGAAGTCCGCGTCGGCGTTATGAACCTCGGCAAGGAGCCGTACACGTTCGAGCCCGGCAACAAAGTGGCTCAGATGATAATTCACGAATACGAGGAAGTGAAGTTCAAAGAGGTCAAGGACGGCGAGCTCTCGGCGTCAGACAGGGGAGAGAGGGGTTTCGGCTCTACGGGCAAGTAAAAGTATATAAATATCGGGATTGTTGCTAGAATGAAAGCAGCTTTACTTCGAGCCGTCCTAAGAGAATATGGATATTCAAACCAAGCTAAAAAAGGCTATAGAACAGGCTCTTAAGGCGCTCGGCCTTTCGGCGTCCGAGATAGTGCTCGAGCACCCAGCCGACCCTTCTTTTGGCGATTTCGCGACGAATGTCGCGCTCTCGCTCGCAAAGTCGGCGAAGGCGAACCCTCGCGAGCTCGCAGGCAAGATCGCCGCAGAGCTTGCCCGTCAGAACATAGGCTTCGTAGAGAAGGTCGAGGTCGCAGGGGCAGGCTTCGTGAATTTCCATCTCTCGAAGGACTTCTACGCGGCCGAGCTCGAGACGATCCTCAAGCGCAAAGAGCTCTACGGCTCGTCGAACGAATGGCGCGGACGAAAGATCCTCGTCGAGTATACGGACCCTAATCCGTTCAAGGTATTCCATATCGGCCATCTCATGTCGAACGCCATAGGAGAGGCGATCGCTCGCCTCGTCGCATCCCAAGGCGCCAAGGTCCGCCGCATGTGCTATCAGGGCGACGTCGGCCTTCATGTCGCGAAAGCCCTCTGGAGCATACAGAGGAACATCGAGAGGATGCCGTCGAAGCGAGCGCCGCTCTCTGAGAGGACCGCCTTCCTAGGCGATTGCTACGTCGAAGGCTCGAATGCGTACGAAGACGATCCCGCCGCGAAGCCTGAGATCGACCAGCTCAACAAATCGATATTCGAAGGAAGGGACCGCAAGCTCATGAAGCTCTATAAGGTCGGTCGCAAATGGAGCCTCGCCCATTTCGAGGAGATATACAAGAAGCTGGGGACGAAGTTCGACTATTACGTGCTCGAAAGCGAGGTGGTCCATGACGGCGTGGCGCTCGTCGAAGAGTATCTCAAGAAGGGCATATTCGAGAGGTCGGAAGGGGCCATAGTCTTTAAGGGAGAGAGGTTCGATCCGAAGCTCCATACCCGCGTATTCGTGAATTCCATGGGGGTGCCGACATATGAGGCGAAGGAGCTCGGGCTCAACACGAAGAAGTGGAAGAAAGTGAGGGCCGACCGGTCGATCGTCATAACAGCGAACGAGCAGTCCGATTTCTTTAGGGTGGTGCTCAAGGCTCTCGAGCAGATCGAGCCTGAAGCAGCGAAAGCGACCGAGCACGTCTCTCACGGCATGCTTCGTTTCGCATCCGGGAAGATGTCGTCGCGAAAAGGGAACGTCATAACGGGGGAGTCCCTCGTACGAGACGTCGAAGCGATGGTCGCAGAGAGGCTCAAGGACAGGGACATGGACGAGAAGAGAAAGGCGGAGGTAGCGTCTCTTGTCGCCGTCGCGGCCATAAAATACTCGATACTCAAGCAGGTCACGTCGTCGGATATAATCTATGACTTCGAGAAATCGATCTCCTTCGAAGGCGATTCCGGGCCGTATCTCCTCTATACCGCCGTTCGCGCTAAGTCGATCCTCGAGAAGGCGAAGAAAGAGAGGGTGAAGGGAAAGGTTGGCGAAAGCGCAGGAGAGAGCGCTATCGAAAGGCATCTCGCGCGGTTCCCGGAGACCGTATCCCGCGCGGCGACGGAAAAGGCGCCGCACCACGTCGCGACATATCTCATAGAGCTCTCGTCGATGTTCAACGCGTGGTACGCGAACACCCAGATCGTGAACGCCGCTGACCCCGGCTCTCCCCAGAAGGTCGCGGTCACCGCTGCGGTCCGGATTGTGCTCGAGAACGGGTTGCGCCTCCTCGGCGCGAAGGTTCCCGAGAGGATGTAAGGGAAAGTCAAAGGCCCGCGCTTCGCGCGGGCCTTTGACTTTCCCCGGCGAAAAGGCAGAATCAACCCTGATGCTCTTTATGACAAATTCACGTATCGTAAGCGTAGGCGAAGCGATGTATGTCGCGCGGAGGACCGGACGGTTCAATCCTCAGCGCTTTATGCTTTCTTACAATTCCTCTTCTCTCCTCTCGGTTCGGGCTCAGTTCGCCAACATAAGCGGCGAAGCGAGGGTGTTCTCGGAGAGGGAGTCGAAGTTCCCGATCGCGACTCTCGCCGCGTTCTGCATAGAGCGCGCGAAGGAAGAGGTCTCCGTTCACAGGTTCCTCAACCCTTTGCGAGGCCCTCTCGGCCATTCGCGTCCCGCTAACCGGGACGAATGCGTCGCTTTCGTCGGAAGCTACCCGCAGGAGGCGCGAAAAGGGAGGCTCGTGTGCATGAACACAGGGCTCTTCTTCGGAGACGACTATCCGACCATGGTCGCGTTCGAGTGGGAGAGAGACCACTTCACGGCGCAGGTCCTTCCGGATTCGCCGCGGATACTCGCCGCCGGGGACATCGTCCTTTTCATGAAATAAGACCGGGCCGCGCACAGAGCGCGGCCCTTCGTTTTGATAAAAGAGGCCAAAATTGCTACTCTACACCTTACATATGGCAGATTCCCAAGAGACCAAGCCGAAATCGAAGCTCGCCCAGTCCGAAGAGAGGATCCTCGGGTTCTGGAAAGAGAGAGATATCTTTAAAAAGACCCTCGAAAAGCCCGCCCCGAAGGGAGAATTCGTGTTCTACGAAGGGCCCCCGACCGCGAACGGCCGTCCCGGCATACATCACGTAGAGGCACGCGCGTTCAAAGACGCCATCCCGCGCTACAAGACCATGCGGGGGTTTCGCGTGCGCAGGAAAGGAGGGTGGGACACCCACGGCCTTCCCGTAGAGCTCGAGGTAGAGAAAGCTCACGGCTTTAAATCGAAAAAGGAGATCGAGGCGTACGGCGTCGGCAAGTTCAACAAGGAGTGCCGCGAGAGCGTTTGGAAATATATGGACGAGTGGGGCAGATTCACCGACCGCATCGGCTATTGGGTCGACCAGGAGAGCCCGTATGTCACCTATGAGAGCTCATACATAGAGTCGCTCTGGTGGATAATGGGAAAGATACACGAAAAGGGCCTCTTCTATAAAGACTATCGCGTGGTGCCGTGGTGCCCTCGATGCGGGACCGCGCTCTCTTCTCATGAGCTCGCCCAAGGCTATGCGGATATAAAGGAGCTTTCCGTCTATGTCGCTTTCAAGGCGATAGGCGAGAAGGAGGAATATTTTCTCGCGTGGACGACGACGCCGTGGACCCTTCCTGGGAATGTGGCGCTCGCCGTCGGAGAGGATATCGCCTATGCCCGAGTCTCGTGCGAGGGAAAGACGTACATCCTCGCGCAAGAGAGGGTCGCGACGGTGTTCGCGGGCAAAGAGCACTCCCTCGATTCGGTGATAAAGGGGAAGGAGCTCGTCGGATCTTCCTACGAGCCGCTCTATACGTATCTTCGCGACGGCCTCTCGAGAGGCGAAGCCAAGAAAGCCGGTAACGCGTTTAAGGTCTATGCGGCCGATTTCGTGACTACGACCGACGGAACTGGCATCGTCCATATAGCGCCCATGTATGGAGCGGACGACTTCGCGCTCGGGACGAAGGCGGGCCTTCCGAAGCGCCATCTCGTGAACGACTCCGGTCATTTCATAGAAGGCACAGAGTTCTTGGAGGGAAGGTTCGTGAAGGACGAGGAGACCGCGGTCGAGATCGTAAAAGACCTCGCGCGCAAGGGCCTCCTTTTCAAGAAAGAGAAGCACGAGCATACCTATCCGCATTGCTGGAGGTGCAAGACGCCCCTCATCTATTTCGCGCGCGATTCCTGGTATATAAGGATGTCCGAGGTCCGCGATTCCCTCATAAAGGAGAACGAGGGGATAAACTGGGAGCCTTCGCACATAAAGGACGGCCGATTCGGCGAATGGCTCCGCGACCTAAAGGATTGGGCGATATCCCGCGAGAGGTACTGGGGCACGCCTTTGCCTATCTGGCAGAGCGAGGACGGCTCGGAGACCATGGTCGTCGATTCGGTCGCGACCCTTAAGAAGCGCGCGAAGAAAGCGCGCAACCGCTATATGCTCTTGCGCCACGGCGAGTCGGAATCGAACGTGATGGGCATATCGAATTTCCGCGAGCTCGACAAGTACCATCTCACCAAGAACGGGCGCGAACAGGTCATGAAGCGCGTCAAAGAGCTCCGCGAATGGGGGGTCGACGTCATCGTCGCCTCGGACTTCCTGCGCACCAAGGAGACCGCGCGGATAATAGCCGAGATGGTCGGCATCGATTCGAACGAGATCGTCTACGACAAGCGCCTCCGAGAATATAACGTTGGAGAGGAGAGGGAGGGAAAGCTCTGGAAAGAGACCGAGACTCTCGTCCGTCGCGGAGTCAAGTTCTCTGGCGCCGAGAACCCCGCTCAGGTGAAGAAGCGCGCGTTCGAAGCCCTTGCCCATATAGAGAGAGCCTACGAAGGAAAGAACGTCCTCATCGTGAGCCATGGCGCCGTGCTCAATACCCTCTATAACGGCATCGAGGCGGACCCTTCTATAAACAGGCTCTTCCACGATTCTCGCCGGCATTTCCAAAAGACCGCCGAGATGCACGCTTTCGACTATGTGCCTTTGCCGCACGACGAGGAGTTCGCTCTCGATCTCCACAAGCCGTACATCGACGATATCGTGCTTATCTCGGATTCGGGCAAAGAGCTTCGCCGCATAAAGGAGGTGATGGACGTCTGGTTCGATTCTGGAGCCATGCCGTTCGCTCAGGACCATTTCCCGTTCGACGAGAAGTTCAAGGGATTCTGGGGCAAAAAGAAGCTTCCGTATCCGGCTGATTTCATATCCGAAGCGATCGACCAGACGCGCGGATGGTTCTATACGCTCCATGCCATCGGAGGCTTGCTCGGTAAGGGCAAGGCGTACAAGAACGTCATATGCCTCGGCCATATCCTCGATAAGGACGGCAAGAAGATGTCGAAGTCGGTAGGCAACGTGGTGAACCCGTGGGACATGATCGAAAAATACGGCGCGGACGCCCTGCGCTTCTGGATGTATTCGGTGAACCAGCCCGGCGATTCGAAGAACTTCGACGAGAAGACCGTAGACGAGATCGTAAAGAGGCTCTTCAATATGCTCTCGAACGTCTATACGTTCTACGAGATATATGCGGAAAAAGGCGAGAGCGCCGCGCCTAAGGGCGACTCCCGAAACGTGCTCGATAAGTGGATACTGGCCCGCCTCTTCGAGCTCGTGAACCTCTCGACGTCGAAGCTCGACAGCTACAAGCTCCTCGAGCCCACCCGCGCGATCCGCGAGTTCGTGGACGATTTCTCGACATGGTACCTGAGGCGCTCGCGCGACAGGTTCAAGTCAGACGACGCCCTCGACAAGAAGGCGGCCCTCGACACGACCCGCTTCGTCCTCCTCGCGATATCGAAGCTCATCGCGCCATTCGCTCCTTTCTATGCCGAAGACCTCTACCAGAAGGTAAAGCCCGCAGTCGGACCTGAGAGCGTCCATCTATGCGACTGGCCCGAGGCGGGAAATCCCGACGAGCGCGCTCTCGCCGCCATGTCTCTCGCCAGGTCGTTCGCCTCTATGGCCCATATGCAGCGCTCTTCGAACAAGATACCGGTGAGGCAGCCTCTCTCGCGACTCACCATAAAGCACGACGGCACGGAGCCCGACTATTGGGACGAGCTAAGAGAGATCCTCAAAGACGAGACGAACGTCAAAGAGGTGCTTCTCATAACCGGCGCCGGAGCAGACGCGAAGGGCGTCGAGCTCGACACGATCGTCACGCCCGAGCTCAAGAGGGAAGGCGTCGCTCGAGACCTTATCCGCGCGATCCAAGACCTTCGCAAGTCTGAGGGCCTCACTGTAGGCGACAAGGTGTCGCTTATCCTCGATTCCGACGAGAAGGGCAAGGAGCTCGTCCGAGGGTTCATCCAAGACATCCGTCGCGTGACTCTCGTCACAGGGGTCGAGCACGGAAGCCTTCCTCAGAAAGAGGAGCTTGCCATAGAGGAATATAGGTTCAGGATAGGATTCAAGAGATAGCCGATAAAAGAAAAACGCCGCAGGATGCACCTGGGGCGTTTCGCGTTTTTAGCCATCGTGTGGCTCATGCCGTGGATACGGCGCAGCCCGAGAGCCAGAGGTCGGTTATGCTGCAGAGCTCGCAGAGGGCCTTGTCGAGCCTTCCTTTGCGGTTTACGACCACGTGGTCGTATTCGAACCTCGCGGCCATCTCGGCTTCCGCCGAAGAGAGCCGCCGAGAGAGCTCGTCTGCGGGCATATCCGGCTGCCGATTGAGGATGCGCTCGCGCAGCTCGTCCATGCTCCCTGGAGCGATGAAGACGCTCTTGAGAGCGACCTCGATCTGGGGCTCTTTCGAGCGTCGGATCTGTCGGTGCCCCTGGATGTCAGCTTCGACGAGGAGCTTTCCGTGCTTTCGTAGGGAAGCGAGGGTCTCGCCGCGGAGCGTCCCATAGGAATGCTTGCCGTGGACTATTGCCCATTCCAAGAATCCCTGGCTCGCGACGATCTCCTCGAAGCGCTTAGGCGAGAGGAAGTGGTAATGCTTGCCATCGACCTCTCCTTGCCTTGGCGGCCGAGTCGTTGCCGATACGGATAGCGGGAAGCCTCTCGCGGCGCACAAGAGGGGAGAAAGGGTGCCTTTGCCCGCTCCCGAGGGTCCTGACATGAGAAGTAGGAGTTGGTTCATAGCTGGATGGGGTAGATTTCCTTCGAAAGCCTCCGGTCGATGCCGATTGCAAAGAGCCGGCCTTTAGGACCGTTCTACCCCAAAGCCTCGGCCGAAGCAAGCGATATTCTTGGTACAATTTATCCATGTCATATGCCGTCTATACGACCAGAGGGTGGATACTTGCAAGCTCTCCTTCGGGCGAGGCTTCGAAATCCTATTCGATATACACGGAAGACTTCGGCCTCGTCACGGCGAGGGCTCAGGGAGTGCGCAAGCTCGATTCGAAGCTCCGCTATAATCTCGACGATTTTTCCTTCGTCACCCTCTCTCTCGTGAGAGGCAGAGAGTTCTGGAGGCTCACCGGCGCCCAGAGAGAGGAGCTTCCTAAGGGGGGAGAGGCGGCGCGCGCCCGAGTGCTTTCGCTCGTAAAGAGGCTCGTCCAGGGAGAGGAGCGTAACGACAGCCTCTTCTCGTCTCTAGGCGTCCTCCTTGGCGAGAACGGGGAAGAGCTCGGCGCCCTCTCCGCCGTCCTCTCCGCTCTCGGCTATCTCGACCTGTCCTCGCTCCAAGGCAAAAGCGAGAGGGAGAGGATCATGGCCATAAACAAGGCTCTCAAAGAGACGCAGCTATAAAATGCTATAATCCTCTCATGTTCCAATCCGATAAGAAAAGCCCGCTCGAGCGAGTTCAAAAGAGCCTCTATTCGCGGGACGATCGGTTTCCAGAATCGCCTCGGCACGACCTGCATGCCAGGGATGAGAGCGTGCCCGAAGAGTGGAAAGGGGAAGAGCCCCGACCTGAAGAGGTCAAGGGATCGATGAAGAAGATACGGAAGGCTTACAGCTACCTTTTCGTAGCCGCGTTCGGTTTCTTCCTCGTCGCCGCGGCGATAGGGGGATATACGCTCTTCGGAGGTAAGAATTTCGTTTCGGTCCAGAACGTGGACATCCTCATAGAAGGCCCTTCCTCGGTCGCGGGCGGCGACGTCCTGGCCCTCAATGTTTCCGTGGTGAACAGGAATACGACCGGGATCGAGCTCGTCGAGCTCGTCGCGGAATACCCTGAGGGCACGAAAGATCCCGAATACCCCGAGAGGGACCTCGGCAAGGTGAGGTTTCCCCTCGGCGATATCGGCTCTAACTCGATCGCGCAAAAGACTCTTCGCTCGATCATGTTCGGTCCCGAGGGAACGGGACGAGAGATAAAATTCAGCGCCGAATATCGCACCGCGGGATCGAACGCCATATTCTTCAAGGAAAAATCCTATCGCGTCGCGGTCTCGTCCTCTCCTGTCCTCGTCGCCATAGACGCCCTCTCGAAGGTCCTCGGCGGCCAGTCTTCCGACATGGTGGTCACCGTATCTTCGAACACCCCTTCGCCCGTCAAAGACCTTCTCCTGTCGCTCGAATATCCGTTCGGGTTTTCGGTCGTGTCCGCGACTCCGCAGCCGTCTTACGGCAACAATATATGGCGCATCGGCGACCTCGCGCCGGGAGCGAAGAAAAGCTTCGCAATAAGGTATTCCCTCGAAGGCCAAGACGGGGAAGAGAAGGTGGTGCGCGCGAATGTCGGCATCCAGAGCCAGTCTAACGAACGCGAGATAGCGACGACTATCATCAGCCGCGACCATTCCTTCGCCATAGAGAGGCCGTTCCTCGCCCTCGACGTCGCTCTCAACGGCGAAAGGGCAGACCTCGCCGCCGAGCCGGGCAAGGTAGTGCGCGCGGACATCCTTTGGCAGAACAACAGCCAAGGGAGGATAAGCGGCGCCCGCATCGAGGCGAAGCTTTCTGGAAACGTCCTCGACAAGGGGTCTGTCTCCGTCGAGAACGGCGGCTATTACGATTCGCTCTCTAACGCGATCGTTTGGGAGGCGGGCAGGACCGCGGGCCTCGACTCCCTCGCTCCGGGCGAGAGCGGACGCGTGACGTTCTCGTTCTCTTCCGTCTCGTCGATTCCTGGCGAATCGGCTATAAACCCCCTCATCTCCGTATCCGCGTCCGCCCAGGGGGGCCGAGTCGACGAGAGCGGCGCTCCGCAGGAGGTTCTCGCCGCGTCGGGCCGTTCCGTAAAGCTCGTCTCTAACCTCTCGCTCTCGGCTCGCGTCCTCCGCTCGCAGGGGCCTATATCGAATAGCGGTCCCGTGCCCCCTCGCGTCGACCAGCCGACGACCTATACCGTGGTATGGACAGTCACGAACACTTCGAATAGCATTACGGGCGCACGGGTGGAGGCGGCCCTTCCTCCGTACGTCTCATGGACGGGAGTCACGAGCCCTGCCGACGCGAACATAAGCTACAATCCCACGGGAGGCATCGTCACATGGAACGTCGGGTCCGTGCCGCGGAACGCCTCCGTAGGCTCCGGCGCGAAGCAGGTCGCCTTCCAGGTATCCTTTAAGCCTTCTGCGAATCAGGTAGGCTCGGCGCCGGAGATCGTAAGTCAGGCTTCGATCGTCGGCCTCGATACCTTCACCGGAGCGACCCTGAGGAATTCGGCCCAATCCCTCTCGACGAGGACGTCCTCGGACCTCTTCTACAAGGCGGGAGACGAGGCGGTGCAGGAATAGGCGGTCATCCCATTTAAATCACTATGAAAAAGAAAGAAGAGAACGCGGTGATGGAATCGATACTCTCCCTCGCGAAGAGGCGAGGCTTCATATTCCAGGGCTCGGAGATATACGGCGGCCTCGCGGGCACGTGGGATTATGGCCCTCATGGCGTCGCCTTGAAGAACAACATAAAGAATATCTGGTGGAAGAGATTCGTCCTTAGCCGCGACGATATGTACGGCATGGACGCGGCGATCCTCATGAATCAGAACGCGTGGGTCGCCTCCGGACACGTGGGAGGATTCTCAGACCCCCTCGTCGAATGCGATAAATGCAAAAGGCGCTTCCGCGCCGATCACCTCGAGGATAAAGCGAAATGCCCCGAGTGCGGAGGCAAGCTCGGAGCGGAGCGCCAGTTCAACATGATGTTCAAGACGTACGTAGGCGCCATGGAGGACGACTCCTCCGTCTCCTATCTGAGGCCCGAGACCGCTCAGGGCATGTTCGTGAACTTCAAGAACATCCTCGATACGTTCCATCCCAAGCTCCCGTTCGGCATGGCCCAGATAGGCAAGGCGTTCCGAAACGAGATATCGCCCCGAGATTTCATATTCCGTACCCGCGAATTCGAGCAGATGGAGATAGAGTATTTCGTAGATCCAAAAGAATGGGAGGGGACGTTCGACCATTTCGTGTCGCAGATTCACGCCTTTACCGATGACATCGGCCTTCCGAAGGAGAGCGTCCACGAGCACGAGATCGCTCCGGGCGACCTCGCTCATTATTCGAAGAGGACGATCGACTTCGAGTTCGACTATCCGATGGGTCGCAAGGAGCTCTACGGCCTCGCGTACCGCACCGATTTCGACCTCAAGGCTCATACGCGCGTCTCCGGGGTCGACCTCTCGTATTTCGACGAAGAAGCGAAGGTCCGCTTCGTTCCTCATGTGATCGAGCCCTCGTTCGGCGTCGATCGCACGGTCCTCGCCGTCCTCTCGTCGGCCTACCGCGAAGACGAGCTCGGGGGAGAGAAGAGGGTGTATCTCGCGCTCTCGCCATCGGTCGCTCCGGTCAAAGTCGCCGTGTTCCCGCTCCTCAAGAACAAGGAAGCGCTTACCTCTAAGGCCCGCGAGCTCTACAAGGTTCTCAGGCAGGAGTTCGGCTCGGTCGAATACGACGAGGCGGGATCGATAGGCAAGAGGTATCGCCGCCAGGACGAGATCGGGACGCCTTTCTGCGTCACTGTCGATTTCGAGACGATAGAGAAAGATGGCAATCCGGTCACCGTTCGCGACCGCGATACGGGCGCCCAAGAGAAGATCGAGCTTAAGGACCTCACATCGTATCTTTCTCAGAAGCTGGGAAGATAGTTTTACTTGCCTTTCAGACAAGAGACAAAGAGCTTTTCTTTTAGCCGACCCGCATTTTTCTCGCTGCGGGGCGCAAGCGTCCCTCGGAGGCTACTCCTCGGGCATCTCCTTACAGGAGCAGTACACCTTTTGGACGGAGTACCGTCTCAAAAGGTTTTACGGAACAGGTCCCATCCCGTTCCTCACCTCGCTCGAAAGAATGAGGACTCGTCCGAGGGTTGGAGATTAAGGCAAACACCTCAACTGGTTGAGGTGTTTGGAATGGCTCAAGAAAGGCCTGTTTTAGCTTTGCTAAAACAGGCCTTTCTCTTAACCCTCCGTCCATTTCCTTTGACGGGATTAGCGGAGTGCGACGGCGCGAGCTGAAAGGAATCCGCTTCGGGCGGATTACCTGTGCCCGACAAAGGAAAGGACTAAAAAACTGATGAATCTCGGCCCGAAGATTTAAGGCGATGAATCGAGGCAAAATGCTATACTCGTTTCGTATTAACACCGTATGCGATTCACCAAAACCACACTTCAAAACGGCGTCCGCGTCATAACAGTCCCCATGAAAGGGAACCCCACGGTCACCGTGCTCGTAAACATCGCGACCGGCGCCTATTACGAGACACCCGAGCAATCCGGCATCTCGCATTTCCTCGAGCACATGTGCTTCAAGGGGACCTCGAAGCGGCCTTCCTCGCGAGATATAACCATAGAGCTCGACTCCATCGGCGCCGCGTACAACGCTTTTACGACGAACGAGGTGACGGGGTTCTATGCAAAGGCAGACGTAAAGCATTTCGAGGATATCGGAGATATCGTCGCCGACATATATATAAACTCTACCTTTCCCGAAGCAGAGATAGCGAAGGAGAAGGGCGTCGTCTTGGGCGAGATCGACATGTACCGAGACGATCCGCAGGAGAGGGTGCACGATGCTCTCCGCGAGCACATGTACGGGGGAGAGCCTGCCGGACGCGATATCCTCGGGACCAAGGAGACTGTGAGGGCCATTACCCGCGGCGACCTTATCGCGTATCACAACCTCCATTACACGCCGCGGAACACCATAGTGACCATAGCGGGAGGGATCGACGAGGCGCTCATGCTCGAGTGGGCGAAAAATACCTTTGGCGCCGCCTACGGAGGAGAGGCGGGCAAAGAATTCCTCACTAAAGACAGAGAGCAGGCCGCGCCAGAGACCGTCCTCCTTGAGAAAGATACGGACCAATCGCACATCGTCCTCGCCTGGAGAACGTTCGACAGGCGCCACCCAGACAGGTTCGTCGCTCACCTTATAAAGAACGTCTTGCGCGGCGGAATGTCGTCGCGCCTCTTCGCGAAGCTCCGCGACGAGATGGGGGCCGGCTATTATATCGGCGCGTCGGGATCTTCGTATAATTCGTTCGGCAATTTTTCGATCTATACAGGCACCACCGCAGAGAGGGTCCCCGAGATAATAGGCGCGACCTTAGGCGAGGTCGCGAGGCTTAAGAGTGAGCCTGTCTCGGATGCCGAGCTCCACAAAGTGAGGGAGTTCATAAAGGCTCATACGATAATGTCGCTCGAGACCTCCGACAGCATGGCGGAGTTCTTCGCGGACCAGGAGATACTCTCTGACAAGATGCGCACCCCCGAGGAGTTCGAGGGCATATTCTCCATAATCACGGCCGAGGACATCATGCGGGTCGCCGGTCTCATGTTCGATAACCGGAAGCTTACCGTCGCGGCCATAGGCAAGGGCCTTAATAAGGAGGCGATAGAGAAGGTGCTCAGCTTTTAAGGCGACTTCGTAGTATCATAAACCCATGATAAACGGAACGGCGCGCATAGAGATAACGACCGGCACTATCGTAAAGGCGATACTTCTTATCGTTACGACGTTCGCGCTTTTCTCGCTTAAAGGGATCGTTCTCGTCGTCCTGACCGCCGTCGTCATAGCCTCGTCTCTCGAGCCTATGATCAAATGGTTCATGAGGCGAGGCGTCTATCGCGTGTTCTCGGCCCTCATCGTCTACGCGCTTATCGCGAGCGTCCTCGTCGGAGCGTTCTATACCTTAGTGCCTCAATTCCTCCAGGACACTTCCGCATTCCTCAATTCCGTTCCCGAGTATCTCGAATCGACAGAGCTCTGGAATCCTTTAGGGGCAGAGAAGACCGAAGAGTCGAAAGAAATCGCTATGTCGGTCGCGCGCGGCATCGAAGAGGGACAACAGGCGATCCAGAGCCCGCGCTCGGACGACTTCTCGATCCAGGGCGCTCTTCAGGGCATAAACGAGGCCATCACCGCGGTTTCTGCCGGATTCGTCCACTCGGCGAGCTCGGTATTCGGAGGGATAATATCGTTCTTCATCATCATCGCTCTCTCGTTCTATCTCGCGGTGCAAGATGACGGTGTCGAGAAGTTCTTGCGCGTCGTCATCCCGGCTTCTAAGGAGAGCTACGTGATAGGGCTCTGGAGGAGGACCCAGACGAAGATCGGACTCTGGATGCAGGGCCAGCTCGTCCTCGCCATCCTCGTGGGCATACTCGTCTATCTCGGCCTTATGGTCCTCGGAGTAAAGAACGCTCTCCTCTTCGCCGTTCTCGCTGCATTCCTCGAGATGATCCCTCTCTTCGGCCCTATCATCGCGGCGGTGCCTGCGGTCGCGAGCGTCTACCTCGACGGCGGCGCCACCTCAGCCTTCATCGTCGCGGGCCTCTATCTCATCATCCAGCAGTTCGAGAACCATCTGATATACCCTCTCGTCGTGAAGAAGATCGTCGGCATACCCCCGATACTCGTCATCCTCTCCCTTCTCGTGGGCTTCGAGCTCGCGGGCTTTCTCGGTATCATCCTCTCCGTCCCGGTAGCCTCCATGCTCATGGAGCTTATCGACGACATGCAGAAGGACAAAAGGGCTCCGCAGACGATAGAGGCTTAAAACGGCCTAGACATTAGACTTTCAGCGCCTTTGGGATATCCTTAAACTTACCTATGAAAAAGCCTTTTTATATAACCACGACCTTGCCGTACGTTAACGCGGAGCCTCACATGGGGCACGCTCTCGAGTTCGTGCGCGCCGATATCGTCGCGAGGTGGAAGACCCTCTCCGGCTTCGAGGTATTCTTCAACACCGGCACAGACGAGCATGGCCAGAAGCTCTTCAAGTCCGCAGAGAAGGCGGGGAAAGACGTCAAAGCGTACGTCGACGAATCGGCGGCGAATTTCAAGAAGATACTCCCGTTGTTAGGCGTCTCGGAAGACGTCCATTTCATACGCACCACGGACGCCCATCATGAGGGTGCCGCTCAAGAGTTCTGGAAGAGGGTGGAGAAGAACGGCTATATCTACAAGAAGAACTACAGGTCGCGATATTGCGTCGGCTGCGAAGAGACGAAGACCGAGAGCGAGCTTGTCGAGGGCAAATGCCCCATACATCCGCATCTCGAGATCGAGACTATCGACGAGGAGAACTATTTTTTCCGATTCTCGGCCTTCGGCGACAGGCTCCTCGCCCTCTACGACAAGAAGGGCCACTCCATCGTGCCCGAGTTCAGGATGAACGAGATGAGGGAATTCATAAAGAGAGGCCTTGAAGACTTCTCGATATCGCGCCTCAAATCGAAGATGTCATGGGGGGTCCCTGTGCCCGGAGACGACAGCCATGTCATGTACGTCTGGTTCGACGCGCTCGTGAACTATATCTCGACCCTCGGCTGGCCGGAGGATACGGCCAAATTCGATATGTTCTGGAAGAACGGCACGCCGACCCAGTATTGCGGCAAGGACAATACGCGTTTCCAGTCGGTCATGTGGCAGGCGATGCTCCTCGCCGCAGATTTGCCTCCGACCCACACCGTCGTCGTGAACGGCTTCGTGACCGGCGATGGGGGAGTGAAGATGTCTAAATCTCTCGGCAACGTCGTGAACCCTGTCGACGTCGTGCGCGAATACGGCACCGACGCCCTGCGCTATTTCGTAGCGCGTGAGATAGGTTCGTTCGAAGATTCGCCCTTTACCATGGAGCGCTTCAAATTGGCGTACAACACCAACCTCGCGAACGGCCTCGGCAACCTCGTCTCTCGCGTTATGAAGATGGCGACGACGCATATCGAGTCTCCTGTGAGCGTCGCAGAGGCCGAAGCGCCTAAGGAATATCTAAAGGCCATGGACTCTTTCGACATCCAGGCCGCGTCGAACGTCGTATGGAAGGCGATAGCGGAGGCCGACGGGCTCATCCAGGAAAAGGCGCCGTTCAAGCTCGTAAAGACGGACAAGGCCGCGGCGGTAGAGGTGATCTCCGACCTCGTCTCTCGCGTCTACGGGATAGGTATCCTCCTCAAGCCCATACTCCCTATGGTTTCCGAATCGATCCTCGCGCTGGTCCGCGCGCACAAGATGCCGGAAGCCCCCCTGTTCCTTCGAAAGGAATAGTCCGAGGAGGGCGGTACGCCGATCGACGGAAGGGAAATCAAAAACAGTATCATATATGATACTGTTTTTGATTTCAGATCGGGAGTGGACTTTTCGAGCCCGTTTCCTGTACGCTTGGGTCATGTCCCAGAGACCCCGATACATAGACGTCCATGCCCACGCGAACTTCGCCGCGTTCGACGCGGACAGGGAGGCGACGGTCGAAAGGGCTCTCCGTGCGGGAGTCTGGATGATTAACGTCGGCACTAAACAAGCTACCTCGAAAAGCGCCGTCGAGATGACGCGCAGGTTTTCGGAGGGCGTCTATTCTATAGTCGGGCTCCATCCTATCCACGTGAATCCGTCATTCCACGATAAAGACGAGATAGGTCCCGAGACGGCGCCATTCGAATCGAAGGGCGAGGATTTCGACGCGGATTTCTATCGGTCTCTCGTCGAAGAGGGCGGTAAGAAGGTCGTCGGCATAGGCGAATGCGGGCTCGATTATTACCGCACGCCGTCAGATGAAGAGCGGAAGAGGCAACGTGCGGCGTTCATCGCCCAGATAGAGCTCGCATTAGAGCTGGATCTGCCCTTGATGCTTCATATCCGCTCCGGCGCGGGCGGCGACGCATACCGCGACGTCCTCGACATCTTGATAGGGTACAAAGAAAAAGCGGGAGACAGGCTCCGTGGCGACGCGCACTTCTTCGCTGGCACGCTCGAAGACGCCAGGGAATTCCTCTCTCTAGGATTCCATCTCTCCTATACCGGCGTCGTCACTTTCGCGAAGCAGTACAAGGAACTCGTCGAAGCGACGCCTCTCGATCGGATCATGTCGGAGACGGACTGTCCCTATGTCTCTCCGGTGCCCGAGAGGGGAAAGCGCAACGAGCCCTCGTTCGTCGTCCATACGGCAGAAAAGATACTCGATATAAAGGGGGCGGGCGCCGAATCCGGACGAAAGCAGCTTGTCGAGAACGCGATGAGGCTTTTTAGGCTCTAGCCACCATCCTCAAATTCTCAAGGATCTGAGAATGGCGATTTCTTAGGGAATTCTTGCAAAATAAGGGTTTTCTGGTATTCTATCGGGACTTGCTTTGGAATAGTCCGCCCAGCCGGCGGACGGCTTATAGCAAGGACAGGTTTATAAGCTAGTCATGCAAAAAATGACAAAAGAGACAGCTAAGACGGAGAAGGCGACCGTCTACGAAGTGGGCTTCCACGTCGTTCCCACTGTTTCTCCAGAGAACCTACCGAAGGAGGTAGACGCTATAAAGGCGATTCTCGGGAGCACGGGAGCGACGGTCATATCGGAGGAATTCCCTAAGCTTCGAAATCTCGCCTATACGATGATAAAGCCGATCGGTCCCGTAAGGCACCGTTTTGACAGCGCGTATTTCGGATGGATAAAGTTCGAGGGTCCAAAGGAGTCGGCGTCCGAGGTGGACAAGGCTCTCAAGGGGTCTGACAAGGTGATCCGCCACATCGTCATAAAGACGGCGCGAGAGAACACCATCTACGGCCCGAAGATACTCGGAGACGAGAAGAGGGAGGCGGGAAAGGAAGAGGAGGCCAAGGCAGAGAAGAAGGCTCCTGCGACCCAGGAGGAGCTCGATAAGTCCATCGACAAGCTCGTCTCCTAATCTGATACAATAAAGCTAACTTGGTCCCAATTAAAAGTAAAAGTTACGCATTATGTATCTCAACAAAGCCCTCATCGTCGGAAACCTCACGCGCGACCCAGAGCTCCGGGCTCTGCCGTCGGGGATCCAGGTAGCGTCCCTCTCCGTCGCCACCAATCGAGTCTGGAAAGACAAGAACGGCGCGAAGCAGGAATCTACCGACTTCCATAACGTCGTAGTCTTCGGCCGACAGGCTGAGACCGCGGCCCAGTACCTCAAGAAGGGGCAGCAGGTTATGGTCGAGGGAAGGATCCAGACCCGCTCGTGGGACGACAAGGCGTCGGGGGAGAAGAAGTATCGCACCGAGATCGTCGCGGACCGCGTCCAGTTCGGATCGAAGCCAGGAGGCTTCGGCCCAGGGGCGCCGTCGGCCGCTCCTGCGGCAGGTGCTCCTGCGAAAGCGGCATCGAAGGCGAAGGAGGTGGATACGATAGAGTATCCGGAAGAGGACATAAATCCGGAAGACATCCCGTTCTAAGAAACAATTAACCCAAGACCATTATGAGCAAGCAGTGCTTTTTCAAGCAGCATAACATCCAGCATATCGACTATAAGGATACGGACATCCTCAAGAGGTTCCTCAATCCTCATGCGCGAATCCTCTCGAGGAAGCGCACGAGCGTCTCCTCGACGAATCAGCGAAAGCTCGCCGAGGCGGTAAAGAGGGCCCGCTTCATGGGACTCCTTCCTTACATCGCTCGATAGCAGAGGGGAAAAGCCCGCGCCCTACGGCGCGGGCTTTTCGTTTGACTTTCCCTCGCGGATCCGGAATATAGGGCCTATCGCGAGCCCCCTAAGGGCCCGCGGACCGCCAAAAGGCCTCCTCAGGGCCTTTATCGCAAGAGCGAACCGCTCTTGCGATGCGATCATGTTAGCGGGAACCCGAAAGGGAAAAATGAGAACCACGGAAAAGGACCTTGTAAAGCTAGCGGCTCAGGCGATCTGCGACCTCGGCCTCACCACCCATGCTGTTCGCGGCCTCGACCCATGTCTGTTCGGGCAGAGGGTCTCGGGCGCCTTCGAATTCCTCATGAAGATGAACGAATCGAAGCTCGGCGAGGTGATCGGGCTCGCTTTAGGCTCGCCCGGGGAGTTCAGGCGGACTCCTGTATTGGCCGTCACCGGCGCGAACAATTACATGCTCTGGGACGGGGCGGCCCCAAAGGAAAAGCTAGCCATCATGGCTCGCCCGGTGCTCGTTGGGGCGATGTTCGATATCCTCGCGACGCGTCTCGTCATCGCCCTAAAGCCGGGGCCTGTCGCCTACGTCCCGTCCGCATCCATGCTCAGGTTCGCGGCCAAGCTTACGCTGCCTCGGAATCCCTTGTCGGAAGCAGCCTGCGCCCTGTGAAGCTCTTTTGACCTCTATGCGAAACCGCGCGACCTTATGGCCGCGCGGTTTTTGTTTCGAGTCAGATTACGCTCGCTCTCTATATTCGCCCGTCTCCGTATTTATCCTTATAGTATCGCCTTCGTTCACGAAGAGGGGAACGGTGACCATGGCGCCCGTCTCAACTTTGACGAGCTTATTGCCTCCTCGAGCCGTATCGCCTTTTATGCCGGGAGGAGCTTCGACGACCTTGAGGTCTACGGTCGGATCGAGCTTTACTCCGAAGATCGTCCCTTCGCCGTCCTCGTTCTCAGGGTCGACGAATACCATGGTGTCGTATACGGTGTTCGCCTTGAGGAAGAGCGCTTTCGGGCCGAGTATCTCGGCAGAGATCTTGAATCTCTTGGCAGGGTTGTTCGCGTCGCAGAACCAGAACTCTCCTTTAGAGGTATAGAGGAATTTCGCCTCGCGGGTGTCGATCTCGGCCTCTGCCACCTTGTCTGCGGCGTGGAACGTCATGTTAGAGAGCCGCCCGGTGAGGAGGTTCTTCACCTTCGTCTGGTTTTGAGGCTTCCTCTGCTGGGTGCGCGCGATGTGGTTCTCGATCACTTCATAGGGTGCGCCCTCGATCACTATGTACTTGCGTACCGTTATCTCGTTGTATTCAAGCATCGCCATGCTGGTTGGTGTATATCTAAATAAGGCTTAACAGGGCTTTATCCTAGCCTAACGCAGACAGGTTGTCTACTTAGGGCGGCCCTCTATCGATATCCCCAAGGCAAGAGAGCGATTTTATATTTCTTTTATCGCTTCTGCGTATGATGGTCTGCGGACCGCGAGGTACGCCTCGCGGCAGTTCCGATCTTTTGCAGATGCAACCAAGTTACGAAAAGCCGGGGCATTCGCCCTCGGCTTTTCGTCGTCTTGAAGCGCGTATCTTCGAGCCCGGTCGCCGACTATTCTCCCGCCTCTGCTGGGGCAGGGGAGGCCTCGAGAATGTCTCCCTTGTCGAGCGCTTTCTTTATCTCGCGGAGGATGTCGTTCGCCACTTTCTTGTTCTCCTTCAGGAACTGTCTCGTCGCATCGTAGCCTCGGCCGATCGGCTCCTCGCCGTATTTATAGGACGCCCCTGATTTCTTTATAAGGCCCATCTTCTCGCCTAAGGCGAGGATCTCTCCTTCGCGGCTGATCCCTTCGTTATACATGAGGTCGAATTCGGTCTGCTTGAACGGCGCAGCGACCTTGTTCTTGACCACTTTGACGCGGCAACGGCCGCCCATGACCTCCTCGCCTTTCTTTATCTGGGCGATGCGGCGGATATCCATTCGGACCGAAGTATAGAACTTCAGAGCCTTTCCTCCGGTCGTGGTCTCAGGGTTGCCGAACATGACGCCTATCTGCATGCGGATCTGATTTATGAAGATGACGACGGTCTTCGACTTCGCGGTTATGGCGGTGAGCTTGCGGAGGGCCTGGCTCATGAGGCGGGCCTGCTTTCCCATGTGCTGGGCGCCCATGTCACCCTCGATCTCGTCTTTAGGGGTGAGGGCGGCGACCGAGTCGATGACGACGACGTCGAGCTTCCCTGACCTTACCAGGGATTCTACGATCTCGAGGGCTTGCTCGCCCGTATCCGGCTGGGAGATGAGGAGCTCGTCGATCTTGACCCCGATCTTCCTCGCGTACTCAGGGTCCATCGCGTGTTCGGCGTCGATGAAGGCGCAGATGCCACCCGTCTTTTGGGCCTCGGCCACTATATGGAGGGAGAGGGTGGTCTTGCCCGACGATTCAGGCCCGAAGATCTCTATGATCCTGCCGCGAGGCACGCCGCCGATGCCGAGGGCCGCATCGAGGCCGATCGATCCCGTCGATATGGCGTTCACGTCGACTTTCGGCTTGTCGCCGAGCTTCATGATGGCGTCGTCGCCGAATTTCGTCTTTATCGCCGCGAGGGTGTCTTCGATGTTCGGTCTTTCGTGAGTCTCTATCGTCGCCGCCTCCTTCTTTTCTTTTTTCGCCATGTGGTTTCGCTTATTTATAAATGAGTTCCAACGTCCTTTTCTCGGTCCTGCCGAACCTATCATTCGCTTCGAGGGTCATTATATTATAACCGTACGAGAGGAGGACCGTCTCCGACCATCGGCCCTCTTCGTCGGTGAATATCTTGTCTCCGTTAAGGGAGAGGCGCGAGATGTTCTTCGCGGTGCCCCGTATCTCGACGAGCGATTCGCCCGAGAGCGTCCCTGTGGCGGGGAAGGTTACCTCGATCTGCGGGCCCATGGCGAGGTCTTTCGCCTGGAACGCCCCATAGCCTGCGATCACGAATATCGCCGCGAGGGCGATCCAGAATTTTATGAGCTGCTTTATCTTCCTTCTGTCGGTCATATCGTCCTTTCGGTATTATCCCTTGCCCTGATAAAGAGATTATAAAGGCTTCTCTTCTTCCGCCGCTCCTTCCGACGATGTCTCCGACGAGCCGCCTCCTCCGAGGACGACCGGTCGAGGCTTGGAGCCGTCGGCCGCCCCTATCACGCCTCGTTCTTCGAGGAGGTCCATGAGCCGCGCCGCGCGCGAGTATCCGACGCGCAGCTTCCTCTGGATATAGGAGGTCGAGGCCTTTCCGGCTTCCATGACGACCGCCTTGGCCTGTTCGTACATATCGTCGTCGTCGTCTTCTCCGCCTTCCTCGCCCATATCGTCGAGGGTCGCGGAGAATATGGCGTTGTCGTTCTTTACGGCGTTGTCCGTGAGGTTTATCTCGTCGTTAAGCTCGTCGATATGCGAGTCGGCGAGGAATTTCACGACTTTCTTCACTTCCGATTCGCTTATGTACGCGCACTGGATGCGGGTAGGTTTCGACATCTCGCCGCCGAGGTAGAGCATATCTCCCGCGCCGAGGAGCTTCTCCGCGCCCACGGTGTCGAGGATGGTGCGGGAGTCGACCTGGGACGCCACTTGGAGAGCCAGTCGCGCAGGGATGTTCGCCTTGATGAGGCCGGTTATGACGTTTACCGACGGCCTTTGGGTAGAGAGCATGAGGTGGATGCCCACGGCTCGAGACATCTGGGCGAGGCGGACGATGCCGGCCTCGAGCTCTCGAGGGTAGGTCTGCATGATATCCGCGAGCTCGTCGATGATGACGACTATATAAGGCATCGGATCAGGCCCTGGAGCGTCTATCTCTTCGCCGTCTTTTTTGACCTTCACCTTTTTCGAGGCGGGCTCGTATACGTTCTTGTGGTACGAGTCTATGTCGCGCACGCCGTGCTCTTGGAGGATGTTGTAGCGCCTATCCATCTCTTTTGCGGCCCATTTGAGGGACAGGATCGCCTTCTTCGCATCGGTGATGACCGGGGTGAGGAGGTGGGGGATCTTGTTATAGAGCGTAAGTTCGACTCTTTTCGGGTCGATCATGATCAGTTTGAGCTTCTCAGGCGAGCATCGATAGAGGAGAGAGACGATAAGGGCGTGTATAGTGACCGATTTTCCCGATCCCGTGGCGCCGGCGATGAGGAGGTGGGGCATCTTCGCCACGTTCACGTAGTGAGATTTGCCCGAGATGCCTTTGCCTATGGCTACGAGGAGGGGCTTTTCGGACGTCTGGAACTCCTCGTTCGAGAAGAGGGTTCCGAGGCCTACGGTCGTCTTTGTCGTGTTCGGTATCTCGATGCCTACGAGGGATTTGCCAGGGATAGGAGCCTCTATGCGCAAAGGGTGGGCGGCGAGGGCCAAGGCGAGGTCGTTTTGCAGGCCGACGATGCGCGCGAGCTTCACTCCTTCGGCGGGCTTAAGGGCATAGCGGGTGACCGAGGGGCCGATAGAGACCTCGTCCATCTCGACGTCGATGCCGAAGTTCATAAGGGTCCTCTTTATGATGTTCGCGTTCGCTTTGACGTCTCCTACGACGGGCTTGCCTTTGTCGCGTTCGAGAAGCGAGAGCGGGGGAGGGGTGTACTCCTTGTCCGTATCTTTCGAAGGCTTGATGAAGTCTTTGCCGTCGTCCTCTACGCCGGTCGAGACCTTCATGTCCTTCTTCGGTTTCTTCTCCTCCTTGGTCTTCTCAGGCTCGGCCTCCGGTTCCTTCTTCCTCTTTTTAGGGGCCTCCTCTTCGGTAGGCAAAGAGAGCCTGATGTTCACCTCCTCCTCTATCTCGGCCTCTTCGTCCTCGTCCTCCTCGTCCTTACCGAATCGCAAGAGAGACTTGAGGTCGAGCTCCTCGTTGAACGCCACGATGATAGAGATGATGACCAGGGCGGAGAGCACGACGAGGGACGCGGAGACGTCGATGAGGCTCACGAAGGGGAAGGCGACCCACTTTCCTATGAAGCCGCCGTAGGTAGGCGAGACGATCTCTATGATGCCTAAGGTGGAGAGGAGGAAGAGGAGCGAGCCGTAGATCTTCGCGGCGTCGAAATGGCGATGGAAGTTGCGTATCGTCGTTATGCCGAGGACGACGAATATGAGGGGCAGGAGGTAGTATCCGACGCCCAACAGATACGAGAGTCCGAGATACGTATAATGCCCCACGATGCCCGCCTTCTCCCAGATGGCGAGAGAGGTGAATATCGCGAGGACGAAGAACACTATCATAAGGACTCCCTGGACCGTCTCGTCTTTGAGGTTCTTGAAGAATCCGCCCTTCGATTTTCTGTCGGATTTCGGCGCCTCTTCGACGCCGGTCTTTTTCTTTTTGGCCATGATGTGGAAATTATATCACGCGAGCACCTCATCATCTTAAAAAGAGCGGTCCGACCAATACGCTTCCGTCTATCAGAGCGCCGTTTTTCCACACAGCGCGCGATGCGACGGCGCCTCGCTTCGCTCCTGCCGTCCGGACTTCGGGCAGGACGCGCCGCATTGACTCGAGCCTTCTTCCGTTTCGCATCGGCGGCTTGCCCTTTACGTCCTTTACGGCTGTTCTATAATGGACATCACTTCTTGACAGAATTCGATAAAAGACATATTATTTAAAGGACAGAAAATCTCGCTTACGGACCCCTTTTTCAAGGACATAGAGTAAAAGACATTACGAAAAGCCCATATTTATAAACATCGTATGGAAAACCAGAGTCAAAACGGAGATAGGCAGATAGAGACCCGAAAGGAGAGCGGCGACGTGAGCTCTCTCGTTCTCTTCAATCGGAACTCTCATTTTGCATACGTCTATCGAAAGACCGAGAAGCTCGTGACGGCCGTATACATGATCACGAACTTCATCAAGGACAACGAGCCTCTCAAATGGAAGATACGCGAGAACGCTCTCTCTCTTATGGCGCTCAACATCTCTTTTAATACCGTATCTCTCGCCGAGCGCAAAGACCTCATAAAGGAATATCAAGGCCTCTCGCTCGAGATCGTCTCTCTCGCGTCCATCGCCCACCATTCAGGGCTTATTTCCGAGATGAATTACAGCATCCTCTCTCGCGAGTTCACGGCGCTCCTCTCTCTTATGGAGAAGGACGAGAACCGGAAGGGAAGCGAGGATACCGTTATGCTCGATCCAGGCTTCTTCGACATCGCTTCTCCGAAGGTTGCCGAACGTGAGGCGCCTCTCTCTGCTCCGGCTGTCTCCGAAGCGCCGAAGGCCGACGCTCCTCGTGTCCTTTACACTCCTCCAGCAACCGCCCCTAAAGGACAGACGATCTCCGTCTCTTCGAAGCCCGAGTATCTCCCTCTCAAAGACATAAAGGAAAAGCAGCCAAAGGCGACCGATTCGAAGGACGGCAGGCAGGCCATTATTGTAAAGCTCCTCTCCAAGAGAAGCGGCCTCAACGTGAACGATTTCGTAGAGAGCATAAAGGGTGTCTCTGTAAAGACCATCCAGCGAGAGCTCCTTGCCATGGTGGCCGCCGGCACTCTCAAGAAAGAAGGCGAGAGGCGCTGGAGCACCTACTCCCTCAACAAGTAGCTTCTGTCCTTAAAGGACATCGAAATAGACGAAACCCCGCCTAAAGCGGGGTTTCGTCTAAGGGTGGGGGCTATTCCGAAAGGGAGGGGTAAAAAGCCCGCAAATACCCCTCCTGTAGGCATCCCAGGCCCCCTCCTTATATTGACTTGATTTTTGCCCCTTTTTCGTATAATATAGTGTATGTGGAGTATGTATCGGAATAAGGCCCCAAATAGGCCTATTCCGTTATCCACATTTATATGTTTTGCGCCTATTGGGGCACGAAGCTATAATTATTGGGCTACCGCGCTCCCTTTTCGTCTGACCTCTTGTCACATTGATAATTGAATAGCGATCGCGAAAGTTACAGACGACCCTTACGTCCCGGACGGTTCTCCGCATATCCGACCCTCCCTAGAAACCCTCATCACTATTCTCTGGGCCCATGTCGACCCAGCGCTGTGCGTTCGATCCGATCGAACTCAGAGCGCTGGGATAATGGATCCCGGAATAGTCGAGGAGCAGTCGCCAGGGCTTAGGCCCGGACGATGCGCTCCACATCCCAAGCTCCGCCGTCGATAAGCGGGGAAGGGGATGAAAGATTATTTGTTAGTAGCGGATCGGAAACGTTCGAGAATTTTACAAGTCAGACTCGAGCCTCCGATTCGGTCATTACAAGAAGTACACACAACATGCAAATTTCAACTAAGAAGGTTGTAGCAGCAGTCGTAGGTCTCGGCCTCGCTCTCTCGATCTTCGCAGGTGTCGGCGCTCTCTCGGCTAACGCTCAGTCAATGACGGCTAGCCAGCTCGTCGACCTCTTTATCAGCCTCGGAATCATCTCGTCTGACAAGGCAGCAGCAGCAAAGGCAGCTGTTTCTTCTCAGGCATCGGTCTCGTTCGCTAAGGACCTCACTGTAGGTTCGTCTGGCGCTGACGTCACCGCTCTCCAGAACGCTATCGGCGTATCTCCAGCAACGGGATACTTCGGTTCGATCACGAAGGCGGCTGTCGTAAAGTACCAGGCTTCGAAGGGTCTCCCAGCAACGGGTTACGTCGGTCCTCTCACTCGAGCTGAGCTCAACAAGGGCTCCTCGATGACGACTGGTGGCACCACGAACACTGGCTCGACTCCTGTTGTCAACTCTGGCGTTGAGGGAACCCTCACCGTAGAGAAGGCATCGGTTTCGAACACCACGGTTTACGAAGGTGAGACGATGCGACCTGTTCTCGGCATCAAGCTTGAGGCTAAGCTCTCGGACATCAACATCCAGCGCGTTAAGCTCAATCTCGGCGCAAACACGTCGATCTACACGAAGGTCTTCAAGACGGCTTACATCACCGACGACTCGGGTCGAGTTCTCGCTCAGGCAGATCTCAACTCGAACACGGTTGTTAAGGACTCCGGTTCTTACTACCTCACCCTCGGTGGTTTCAGCTACAACGTTCCAAAGGACTCGACGAAGTACCTCTGGGTAAAGGCTGACCTCTACTCTTCGATCAAGGCTCAGTCCGCATCGGGCTGTGACGGTACGGGCGATACCTGTACGATCACTCTCGCTGCTGACGGCGTCCGAGGCGTAGACGGTGCTGGTCTCGACCAGTACGGTCCTGTCTCCGAATTCTCTCAGGGCGTTGCGATCTCGACGTCTCTCGTAGACTCTGCAACTCTTGACGCTTCCGTTAACTCGGCAAACTTCAAGGCTGCTGACGTTGTCGCATCCCTCGGATCGAACAACGACGAGCTCGACAAGCTTCCTCTCCTCGCATTCGACCTTCGTGCAAACAAGGCCGACATCAAGGTTACGGATCTTACCTTCACCCTCTCCGACACGGCTGATCAGGCAACCACGACGACGGCTTACCTCTATGACGGCTCTACGCTTGTCATGAGCGAGTCTGTCACGGGTTCTACGATCACCTTCGACGACATTGACAACCTCATTGTCGCAAAGGACGGTACGAAGACCCTCTCCCTCAAGGTTGACGTCCGCACCGCTACAAACGTTGCGAACTCCCTCAGCGCTTCCCTCACGAACATCATCGCTGAGAACCTCCAGGGTACCCAGGTCTCCGACTCCGGTGCTCCAGCAGGCGAGGTCATGACCATCCGAAAGGTCGGTCCTGTCTTCTCCCTCGTTGGCACGCCTACGATGACTCGAACGACGGTTTCTTCGAACGACACCTCGGGTGTTGCAACCTCGACCGGTTCCGCAAACTTCACGGTTAGCGTAACTGCAGTCGGCGGCGACATCACCTTCGGTTCGTCGGCTTCGACCACGACCCTCTTCGGTGATTCGAACGGCGCTACGACCACGGCAACGTGGCTCGCAGTCTACAAGAACGGTGCTTCGAACGCAGCTCTCTCGGCTAACACCGCGGGCGGCACGAACGCTATCGTCTCGTACTCGATGCCTTCGTCTGGCGTAACGATTGACGGTCAGTCGTTCACTCTCGCGAAGAACAACACTGTCCAGATCCCTGTTACTGTTCAGTTCACTGTCGCTGGCTCTTCGGCCAACCAGTACGCTGTTCAGATCAACGGCTTCAGGTGGCAGGCTGCTGGCGTAGGACAGGCATCGTCTGTCTCTATGACCAACAAGACGGAGTGGAGGACTCCTTCGGTATCGCTTCCGTAATAGGAACGGTAACGATGGCACGAGTCGAATCGCAAGGTTTGACTTAGTCCAACAGGCAAAAACCGCATCGCAAGATGCGGTTTTTGCTTTGCCTAAATGATCGCGCCTCCGGCCCATGCGCGCTCTCTGATATAATCTAGGGCATGAGATCAAGAGAACAAGGCTTCGTAAAGACCCTTTTATTCGGAATAATAGCCATATTCCTCCTCCTTATAGTGCTCGCTGTCGCGTCTCGCTATATAGGGGGCGGGCTTTCGGGCACGGGCACGAGCCTCAGCAACCTCTCGTCGAACGACTATTCCTACCGCGCCAATCCGCTCTTGCCGAACCTTCCCGATTACGACGGCTCTTCGACGGGCGGTTCTTCGAGCGGCTCTTCCGGAGGTTCTACCGGATCCTCGCAGCCAGGCCGTTCGCCTTATGCCGCTCAGATAGACCTCTGGACGGGGAACGCCGGTTCGACGGCCCAGCCCTATGAAGAGCACGTGACTATACGCAACACCGGAAACCCCGTCTCTATCACCGGCTGGACCCTCACGAACGGCAAGGGCACGCGCCCTATCGAGACGAGCCATAACAGCTACGTCTATCCGACCACGGATTCGGCGGTCATAGGACAGGGGACGCAATTCCTCGACCCGTCAGGGAATTTCGTCATAGGCGACATCGTCCTTGGCGCCGGAGACAACGCGATCATAACGACCGGCCAGCCGTTCTCCCAATTCCCATTCTCGATCTACACCTCGTTCCGCGAGAACAAGTGCGCGGGCTACCTCGAGAACTACCCATTCACCCCTCCTATGTCGACCTCTCTCTGCCCGGCCGCCGCCCAGGAAGAAGGCACCAGAAACGTCACCGAGCAATGCTACGACTACCTTCTTTACGTGAATCGATGCTCGAACCCGGAAAAGACGGACAAGAAGCGATTCGACGAGACCCTGACGTCCCAATGCAAGGCCTTCATCCGCGAGCACCTCAACTATCCGGGCTGCGTCTCCTATCATCGCAGCGACTCGGATTTCAGCCTAAAGCAGTGGCGCGTGTTCCTCGGCAAGAACCGCGAGCTCTGGGCTTCACGCCGCGAGACCATAACCCTCTATGACAAGCAGGGCCTCATAGTCGACCAGGTGAGCTACTAGTCGCCGTAAATTACCGAGGTTTCGCCTCGTTCAGCTGTTCACGGTTTTGCCATAAATTTATCTTTTCTTTATCTGCGGTATGCCATACTCTCCGGTATGAGACCAAGAGGCAGAAGGGCACCGACCCGCAAGCAAAAGCCGCGCACTCCGTGCGCGGCTTTTGCTGCCCAGATAAATTATTTCTAAAGTAAGTCTAAAGAAAATATAAATTATTCAAATATTTAAAAAATGCTATGATTTTTCTATGCTCGATAAGACTTTCTTTAAGTTTGCGATTAGTTTTAGCGTAGTTATTGCAGTCAGCCTTTCCATCCTTTATTTCAGCGGTTATTTTACGCAGCCTGACAGTGATTCGCAGGCGATACTTGCTAAATAATAGGCAGGTCTAAATTCTGGAAACCGTATCAGATACGATACTGTTTTTAGTTGGCATTTGGAGACTATCGGTTGGAGATATGGGTAAGGGGTGTGGGCGGGATTGAGTGCCGTGATAACATAATCTTTACATATGAAGATAACGAAATTCGGACATTGTTGTCTGGTGATAGAGGAGAGGGGGCTGACTATCCTTACTGATCCTGGCGCGTATTCGACGGCGCAGAACCAGGCCAAAGGCGTCGACATCGTCCTTATCACCCATGAGCACGCAGACCATCTGCACGTAGGGTCTCTCAAGGAGGTGCTCGCGAACAACCCAGCGGCGGAGGTTCTCACCAACAAAGGGGTAGGGCAGATCTTGGACAAAGAAGGGATCAGGTACACGCTGGTGGGACACGGTCAGACGGTCGAGAGGAAGGGCGTAAGGATCGAGGGCTTCGGCATGGACCACTGGCCTATGTATCAGGGCCTTAAGGTCGTCGAGAATACGGCGTATTTCATAGGCGATCGGCTCTTCTATCCCGGCGATTCGTTCGCCGATCCGCAGAAGCCTATCGATATACTCGCTCTGCCGGTCGCGGGTCCTTGGGCGACGCTTTCAGAATGCGTCGATTACGCTAAAAAGATGAAGCCGAAATTCGCCTTTCCGGTGCATGAGGGGATGCTCATGCCGGACAAGCTCGGACCAGTGCATCGAGTGCCGGAATCGGTGCTCGTGCCCCTTGGGATCCAATTCGTAGTTATAAAGGAAGGGGAGAGCCGCGAGTTCTAGCGGTTAAGAATGCTCGATTTGTATTTTTCAGGGCGAAAGGGATCGAGGCGGCGGTAGGGGATGCCGAGACGGTCGAGCTCCAGGGCTATCCCATCCTGGTCGTAGCCGAGGAAGGCCTCGAAATCGCGAAGGCCCTCAAAGACGCTCCATGCGCCGAGGACGCTGTCTGACGGTATGAGCCGGGCGGCTGGAAGGAATTCGGATACGGTCTGAGCTCGCGTGGGGTAGGCGAACTTGGGGAGTCGACCCTTGAGCGTTTCGGCCGTTTCGTCTCGCGTGAGAACGACTACGAGCTCATCGCAAAGGGAGCAGGCCTGCGAAAGGAACGCCTTGTGGCCTTCATGGAGGCCGTCGAACACTCCAAAGACGATGCCGGTCTTCATAGGGCTATTATCTCAGATAGGTGAACCCAAAGCAGCCTGTTTTTGCGTAGTATCGTCATGAGCAAGGATACCCTGGTCGGCTTTATACTGGCGACTCTCGTCGTTACGACTATAGTCGCTGTTGGTTTCAGGGAAGGAGGGGCTTTCGGCGCGAAGGAAGGAGCGGACCACGACTATCCTATTGTCTCGGACCTCTAGAAGATAAGGTATTTACATTTTTTCGTATTTGTGGTAATACGGTTGAGCTTCGGCGTGGCGAAGGCCTCGCATTCAAGCGTTGTTTTCGTTCTTTTCCAACAAACCCTTAACCCAAGGATATCGGTATGAAGCCTCTCAAAGGGCAATCCACCCTCGGGAGCGAGGGTGCGATCAGGTTCTCGTGGATCGAGCTGCGACAGATAAAGCAGGCGGTTCCCGAGCTTGTCTCCGTCATGCGCAGGTTCGTCGCCTCGGTGAATGCCCTCGATTCGAAGGAGATCCCTCCTTTGTTCAAGCGCGCGTTCCTCGAGCACTACGGCCTGCAGAACGGGCTCCGTCCGCACAGCATCGTGGAGACGGCCGCGAAGATCGGCATGTTGCCGCGCTTCACGAAGGAGTTCGTGAGTGCGGTCTGGGACGGCCTAAAGCAAAAAGGGGTCCCTCTCGACGTCGACGCTCTGGGGCGGATCCAGCTCATGCTCGTCCTCTCGCGAGACGTCATGAGAGCGAGCTTTTCGGTCGCGCCGCGCGCGACGGACAGGCCCCTGAAGCCTTCCGACGCGGAGGCTATCGAGAAGCTGCTCTCCGGACTGCCGAGCCATTATCGGCTGGAAGGCGAGCCTGACGCGTGCCCTGTCTCGGTGCAGCTCCTTTTGAAGGCGGCCTGCGACGTGACAGGCGAGCGCCTCGACCGGATCTTGAGCAAGGAGCGTCCCGAGGCCCTAAGCAATATCAGGTTCGCCCTCATGCATATCCTGAGGACGAACTTCGAGATGTCTTACGGCCGCGTGAGTGCGCTCTTGCGCAGGGAAGACCACGGAGCCTCGATCCACGGCTGCAAAAAGGCGGTTATCCTCCTCGAGCAGTCTCGCGCGTTCCGCGAGCTCGTCGAAAAGATGAAGGCGAGACACGCGGAGCTCTCCAAGAACCCGTAATCGTCGATTTTTCCGAGCCAGCCCTCCCCGGCTGGCTTTTCTATGCGCACAGGGCCTTGGATCCGAAAGGCGGCGTTCGGCCGTGGTAGAATCATTCGGTCAGAATGAGCAACTTAGAACGTATTAAAGATATGAAAAAAGCCCTCATCGCAATAATCGCGGTCATCATCATCGCCATAGCGGCGTACGCTTACGTCACGAGGCCGGTATCGGCCCCGACGCAGGATATAAACGAGGTTTCGGCGAAGCTCCCTGCAGGCTCCGCGACCTCTTCGGTCTATCGCATCTCGCAGGAGAAGTCTCTGGTCACCTTCACTATGAACGAGCTTCTCAACGGCAAGCCTAAGCTCGTCGTAGGGACGACGACGCAGATAGCGGGCGATATAGCCGTCAAAGACGAGAGGGTCGAGATCGGCACCCTTACCCTCAACGCGAAGACGCTCGTCACCGACAGCGCTAACCGCAACGGCGCCATCGTGAGGCTCATATTGAAGTCGGATAAGCCGGAGAACGAGTTCATCACCTTCGAGCCGAGGTCCATATCGAATCCGGCTGTCTCTGGAGGCAAGGCCTCGTTCGACGTGTCGGGCGACGTCACGATATCGGGCGTCACGAAGCCCGCGGTCTTTACCGTGGTCGCGAACGTCACGGATAATTCGATCATCGGGACGGCGGAAACGAAGCTCAAGAGGTCCGATTTCGGCCTTATCATACCTAACCTCTCGTTCATCGCGAACGTCGACGACGAATTTCCGATCAAGGCAGAGATCGTCGCGGAGAGGATAATGCGATAAGAGAAGAACGATGAAACGGCCCGCCTTAGGCGGGCCGTTTTGCTGCTATACTTTTATCATTAGCCGCTTAATCGCAGAACATGTTCGCAAAGCTCTTCTCGTCGTTCATCATAGCCGTAAGCTCATTTTTGGGCATCAGCGTAGCGACCTCTACGCCTCCCGCGGTCGTTTCGGTCGGGATAGAGGCGTCGACAGAGGTCCGCGAGAGCGCCGCGCCTCAAAAGCCCGAGAGCGCCAAGGTCGCGGACGAGCCCTCTGCGATTTCGAGCGCGCAGAAAGCGCTCGCTAAGGCGGAGCTCCTCGCTCTTGCGGGCAGGCTTCCCGAGACGATGCCTTTGGGCGATGGCAGGTATTCTATAACCGCGCCGAAGAAAGGATACATATATCTCTGCGACGTGCCGCGAAAGGGCGGCGGGGCTCAGGCGGGCGTCCAGACATGGATCAAGGACGGCTTTTGGAATCCCAGCGAGAAAGCGTCTGTCGCAGGCTCTGTGTCGTGGCCTGCCGCGACGTTCTCCTCGAAAGTCTCGGGATCATCGCGGTCTCTATCGGGAAACGGGCTTCCTATAAGCCATGTGACCGGGACGTTTCCTGTCTCGGCTTTGGATCCCGCCTACGTCTATGATAGGAATCCGAACGCCATCTCGGCTCAGTCGATAGAGCTTTCCGTGCCGGCCGGTCCGGTCTATTCGGATACGCCTTATTGCATGGGTATGGAGGTCGGGGTGATGCTCTCAGGCGTTCCGATATTCGCAGGCTTCGACGCCGAGCTCCGCGACGCGGCCGCTTACGAGGTGCAGGATTCCTGTGCCGGCCATCCCGAGAAGAATGGACAGTATCATTATCACAGCCTCTCCGAGTGCTTCAAGGATGCTTCCGTATCGACCGTTCTCGGCTACGCGTTCGACGGGTTTCCGATCACAGGCCCTAAGGTGGCCGAAGGGAAGTATCTTATGACCGAGGATCTCGACGTCTGTCACGGCATCGTAAGCGAGGTCGTAGAGGGCGGTGAGACGAGGGAGACGTACCACTATGTCATGACGCGAGACTTCCCGTATTCCGTCTCCTGCTTCAGGGGAAAGCCTGCGGCATATTCGGCATCGAGCCAAGCGCCAGCGCAGGCTCAGGGAGGGGGAGAGGGCGCGAGCCCTAGCGTTCAAGGGTTCAAGGGCACGCCGCCCGCCTCGGGCACGAATGCTCCTCAGCCTCCGCAAGAGGCGATCGACGCATGCTCAGGAAAGGAGAGAGGGGATTCATGTTCGTTCTCTACGCCGCGCGGGGCCGTACAAGGAGCTTGCGACCAGCCGCCCGAAAGAGCGATGTCCTGCATCCCGAGGTAGGAGAGCGGCCCGCGAAAGCGGGCCGTTTTACATTTCGGATATTCCGTCGGCGGGTTCGTTGTGGACAGAGGCGGCTGATTTTATACTAGAGGCATGAGATTCCTTCGAAGCGCTCGGTTCTTGGCGGTCGCGATCGTTGCGGTCGCGATCTCTCTCGGCGCGTACGCTTACTTCGCGAAGGGCGAAGAGGCCGCGGCGCCGTCATATAAGACGGAAGCCGAGAAGGACCTTTTCGTGAGGTTCGTGATGGAAGGGTACGATTCGATCATGGAGAACTACTGGGCCAAGACCTCGGAGAAGGACCTCGCGAACCACTTCCAGCTCTCTTTGCAGAAGGCTCAGAATTCAATACTCATGCCTGTGCTCGCGAACATAAGCCGTTCGGGCACGGCAGCAATGATAGAGGCGGCGCTCTCTGCCGCCACATCGACGGATGCCAAGAAGAGGCTCGCCCTCGATACGCTCAACGTGGCCCTCTATAACCTCGAGCCCGTAGGCCGCAACGGCCTCCTGTCTCAGACGCAAGAGACCGCTTTTCGCGAGGATGTGGCGAACGTCGACTCGTCCAAGGACCTCTACGAGGATCTCGGGCTTAAGAAGGGCGCAAGCGAAGAGGAGGTGAGGCTCGCGTATGAAGCGAAGGCGGAGGCCTTGCTATCAGACCCCTCGCCCGAGGCGAAGGAGAAGCTCGAGAAGATCGCCTATGCGAAATCGGTGCTCGCTGATCCGAATACCAAAGACCTCTATGACGAAGCGAAGATAGAGCCTACGGCGTCCAAGAGCGTCTATGGGAAAACCTTGTATATGAAGATCGACCGCATATCCCCGACGACGCTCCTCGAATTCGCCCGCGGCGTCTACGCGGCTACCACGACGCCCGGGCTCGACAGCATGATAATCGACCTCAGAGGCAATCTCGGCGGCGCTCTCGACTTCGCGGCAGCCTTCCTCGGCCTTTTCTTGGGACAGAACCAATACGCGTTCGACCTTTTCCATCAAGGCGACTACGAGGTCCAGAGGACGTCGCAGCCGAGGTTCCCAGAGCTCTCGCGATACAAGGAGATCGCCGTCCTCACCGACGGCATGACGCAATCGACGGCAGAAGTGACCGCCGCGGCTTTCAAGCGATTCAAGCTCGGTACGGTGATAGGGGAGCCTACGCGCGGCTGGGGAACGGTCGAGAATACCTTCCCGCTCCAATCGACGGTAGACGAGAAAGACAAATATCTCCTGCTTCTCGTCCATTCGATAACCCTTCGCGACGACGGCGGACCGGTAGAGGGCAGGGGAGTCGATCCGGATATCGACACAAGGAACCCGTCATGGAGCTCAGAGCTCTCGTCGAAAATCGACTCTTCGAGCCTCGTAAAGGCGGTCAAAGACGCTCTTTCTGGCAGGTAGCTAGAAGATTGACATTTTTACTATATTGTTTTAATGTCGCGATTACGCCATGTGGCGTATGTTCTCCAAACTTTCAGCGAAATACGGCTGAAAAACAATAAAACCATGAAATCAGCAACCACGGCCAAGACATCCCGCCGCGCCCAAGCCTCAGGCTCTGGCGCTTCTGCTACCGCCCCCGCCGCCTCGTCGAACGGAACGCCCCCGGCGCCCCAAGCGCCGAGCCGTCCCCCGAACGTCCACAGCGTCTACCTCGCCGAGAAGTCCGCGATCTTCGCCGGACGCGTCACGAAGCCCGAAGACCTCTACCAGCCGCTCAAGCGGTTCAACGAGGACGAGCATTTCGTCGTCGGCGAGGCTGACCAACGGACCCGCGAGCTGTTCTCGCTCATGATCCACTACCGGCATCTCGCCGAGGCGGTTCAGACGCCGAAGAACCGCTCCGAGATCAAAGTCCGGAAGGGCGAGATCAAAGCGCTCTCCCAGGTCGCCGACGCCATCCGCGCCGACGTCTGGCAGTGCGTTCACGCCCTCTACCCCGAGGTCTACGGCAAGGACGTCTCGTTCGTCGAAGGCTGGCGCATCGTCACGGAGATGACCGACAAGGAGCGCGCGATCCGCGACGTCAAGAAGCGCGGCCTCTCGCCGGAACACGAGGCCGAGCTGCTCGAGCGCATCGAGATCGAATTCTCCGAAGAAGCCAAGGACGACGGCGACGATGACGGCGAAGGCGATCCTCTCGATCGGCTCGCCGAGCTCATCGGTCGCGGCGGCCGCACAGGCGCAGGCTCCCTCCTCGACCTCCTCGCGGCGGCCCGCGGGTAATTGCAGATTCAAGGCCGGTTCTCAGGCGTCCGCTCTCTGCGCGGACGCCTTTTTTATGCGATAGAAATATAAACCGCGCGGCCCAGAGGGTCGCGCGGTCGCGTGTTTCCGAAGAAGGCTGGCTTATTTACCGCCCGCCATGGTCCGAAGCTCGTCGGTCGAGAAGGGCGAGGACGATTCGCCGGGCTTGAGTTTTCCGGCCCGGCGGAGGGCGCTGACGAGCATCTTGCGGTTGTGGGTCTTGGAGACCATGTCGGGATGGCGCTTCTTGTGTCGGATGGACATGTGATGGGGAACTGTCAGTTGAGGTATTGTCCTTTCTCCCGGGACAGGGAACGGGTTCGTGTCTCAGTATAGGCACGGCGGCCGATTCGTCAAAGCCTTGAAATGGGGAGAACTATCTGGTAGTCTCTATCCCGAAAGGCCGGAGAAAGTAGGTGGCCCAATATAAGGCCATAATCCTCGAAAGAGGCACTCCTACTGAGGTCGAAACCAGTCTGCCTAAGGGCTATGCTGGTATTCACTCCATCCGCCATTCGGCGGCCTTTTATTTATCAGCTCTAAGCGCGCAGCTTCCCGGCGTAAGCCGGGATCCAGCAAAATATCAATGCCACTTAGCAAAGACAGGAAGAAGGAGCTCATACAGGAGCTCGAGACGGTCTTTAAGGGCTCGAAGGGAGCCGTCTTCGTCGGATTCAAGGGGCTCAAGGTGAACGAGGCTAACGCCATGCGAAAAGGCTTCAAGGCCCAAGGCGTGAGCTTCCTCGTCTCCAAGAAGACCCTTATGGGCAGGGCCCTCGACGCAGCCAAGATCGAAGGATCGAGGCCGGAGATGGGAGCAGAGGTCGCGGTCGCGTATAGCGCGGACAACCTCTCTACCGCCCGCGAGGTCGGAAGCTTCCTCAAGAAGAACAAGGATAAGCTCTCGATCCTCGGAGGCATCTTCGAAGGGAAGTTCATCACGAAGGCAGACGTCGTCTCGTACGCGTCTATCCCAGACAAGAAGACCCTCTACGCTCAGGTCGTCAATCTCATCAACTCTCCTATACAGCGCTTCGTCATAGCGGCGAGCGAGATAGCGAAGAAGAAGGGAGCGCCGGCGGAGGCTCAGGCAGCGGCTCCAGCGGCAGCGCCTACGGCTTAGCGGAAGAGTAGAACATATATATTAGCAATCTGTTACCACTATTATCACAATGGAAACCCCAGCAAAGTTCAAGGCAATCGTCGACTCGCTCGACACTATGTCGGTCCTCGACCTCCACGAGCTCGTAAAGCATCTCGAGGAGAAGTTCGGAGTCTCGGCGCAAGCGGTAGCGGCAGCCCCAGCGGCAGCCCCAGCGGCAGAGGAGAAGTCTACCTTCACGGTAGAGCTTAAGGACGGCGGCGCATCTAAGATCAACGTTATCAAGGTCGTCAAAGAGGCCCTCGGCCTCGGCCTCAAGGAGGCTAAGGACCTCGTCGACGGAGCTCCTAAGGTTCTCAAGGAAGGCGTCAAGAAAGAGGACGCGGAGAAGCTCAAGAAGGACATCGAGGCAGCAGGAGGAAAGGTCGAGCTTAAGTAAGCGACCTTTCGGCCGGACCCGCCTTGGGCGGGGAGGCGGGGTCGCGGAGATTTTCAGCAGAAAATCATCCGTGATAAGGTCGAGCTTAAGTAACGCTCGGATATCCTTCAATAGACACGAAAACCACCCGTCGGGGTGGTTTTCTCTTTCTCCTCGGAGCGCTTTCGGCCCTTTCGATAAAAAAGCCGCGCTCGGGTGAGCGCGACTCGCTTTTGCTTTCGGAGAGCCTTCTTAGGCGACCGCCGCGACCGCCTGCGGAGGGCAACCCTCGCAGATCGGACGGGCCCGACTGTCGCGGAGCTTCAGGAATTGCCCATGAGAGACCGTGAGGCTCTTGCCGCACGAGCATTTGATCTGGTGGAGGAAAGAGAGGGCAGGAAGGACGATCTTTCCGTCGCAGATGGCGCCGCGGGCGAAGGGGTGGGCCGAATCCGACTCCCGGACGAGCATGTTGACGATATCCGGCCCGAAGACGTGAGCCTTCGACGGCTTGAACTCGAACCCTGACGTGGCTTTGAGGCCGCGAAGAAGGAGCGAGAACGCGGCTTGGGCCTCGGTGATCGAGAGCTTGCGCGCCGGGAAACCGACAGCCTTCCAAAGGTCAGCGGGAAGCTTTACCTCCTTGCCCGGGGCCTGCTCTTCGAAGACTTCGAGCTTGCCGTCGGAAAGGAACGCCTTGGCGCCGATCTCGACGAGGGTGTGCTCGATGCGCGCGGTATGGAAGTAACGCCCGAGCGGGACCTTCGCTTCGCCGGACTGGAGCGCGAACTGGACGGATGGAGGGATGAGGAGCTTGTTTGGCATATGCAGTTGGGGGCTGAATTGTGGAGGAACCTAACACGATAAGGTTAAACCTTCGCTGCCTTTTGTCAAAGGCCCTTCATATCGCGCTCTAAGGCAGAGAGGCAGGATAAAAAGGCAGAAACGGCCGGTTCGAGAAGGTCTGTTGGGAGGGGCGTCAGCCGTCGATCGGATCGGCTTTTTCGTTTAGGAATCGGTGATATAATGCACCCACTTAAACAGCACCAAACAGCAATGGACACCCTTTCTACGCTCTTCGGCTCGACCTTGCGGGTAAAGATGATGAGGCTTTTCCTCTTCAATCCCGATTCAGCTTTCGATGTCGAGCACATACGCGCAAAGACCGACGCGAAGCCTCGCGACATAGAGAAGGAGGTGGCGGCGTTCAAAAAGATCGGCCTTGTGAGGCAGTCCAAGCTCATACGCCTCGTATCGGCCAAGAAGGGGAAGAAGGTCGTCGAGAAAAAGAAGAAGGTGAAAGCGTTCTCTCTCGATAGCAAGTTCGAGTTTAGAGAGGAGCTATCAGATTTCCTCGTGCGCACGCACTCTCTCGAGAACCGCACGATAGTAAAGAAGCTCGAGAAGGCGGGACGCATCAAGGCTGTCCTGGTGTCGGGGATATTCATGAAAGACGCGGATGCCCGCATCGACCTCTTCGTGGTAGGGGATAACGTGAAGGCTTCCGCTCTCGAGAGGGTCGTGCGCGGGATAGAGTCCGATATGGGCAAAGATATCCGCTATTCGGTGCTCTCGGCCCCCGATTTCGCATACAGGAAGAGCATGAACGACAAGCTCATTCGCGACGTCTTGGATTACCCCCACACTATCTTGGTGGACAAGATAGGCATCGCTCGGGCATAGGCCTTTCTCCCAGAGGCAAATAAGAATTCCCACTTGTCCACATAACCCCCGCCTCGGGGGTTTTAAATTGCTATAATTAAAGCCGTACAAAAGGTCGTTGCGGCTTTCGCTGCAGCAAGTACACGAATTTACAAGCATTACCCTTAATTTTGATTATCATGGTACTCCAAACGTGGGGAAACACGATATCGGGCGCTTTCCAGGGCATCTGGTCAGGCACGATCGAATTCCTCCCAAATCTCATCGCAGCCGTCGTCATCTTCATCATCGGCTGGATAGTGGGCGCTCTCGTAGGCAAGCTTATCGCGCATCTTATCCGCGCTATCAAGCTTGACGCCGCGCTCGAGCAGGCGGGCTTCGGCAACGTCGTGAAGCGCGCTGGCGTCAACCTCAACTCGGGCGCCTTCGTAGGCGGCCTTGTGAAGTGGTTCGTCATCGTAGCGTTCCTCGTAGCGGCCTTTGACGTCCTCGGCCTTACTCAGGTGAACATGTTCCTCCAGCAGGTAGTCCTTCTCTACTTGCCTCAGGTCATCGTCGCCGTCCTTATCCTCCTCGTCTCGGTCGTCATCGCAGACGTCCTTTCGAGGATCGTCGCTTCGTCCGCAAAGGCAGCGAATGTTCGCTCCGCGAACTTCCTCGGCGCGGTCACGAAGTGGGCTATCTGGATCTTCGCCCTCCTCGCCGCGCTCGTACAGCTCGGCATCGCGGTTGGATTCATCCAGACCCTCTTTACCGGCGTGGTAGTAGCTCTCGCTTTGGCGTTCGGCCTCGCTTTCGGCCTCGGCGGCCAGGAGGCTGCGGCCCGCTGGATCGAGAGGACTCGCGACGAGATAAAGAGCCATCAGTAATACTCTCCCCAAAAGCCGTCTGCCCAAGGCAGACGGCTTTTGCTATCATAGGAAGGCATTATAAGGGTTTAACCAAACGCAGATGCTCACTCGATACAAGGACGTCCTTCTCTTCGCCGCCCGCCTCATCATAGGAGGCATATTCCTAAGCGCCGGATGGATGAAGGTCGCCGACATGACTATGACGGTCGGATATTTCGGGCAGATGGGTCTACCAGCCTTCGTCGCTTACCTCGTGGCCTACGCCGAGATCGCTGGAGGGCTCGCGGTCATACTCGGCCTCTGGATCGAGCTCGCCTCGATGGGGCTCTTTGTCATCATGGTGGGCGCCTCGTTCTATAGCTACAAGGGAGCGGCGGCCATGAACATCGCGGTGTTCCAGGCGCTCATGCCGGTCCTCGCCATAATATCGGGCCTTTTCGGGCTCATGGTCTCTGGCGCGGGAAAGTTCGCTATCCCTGTCGGAAAGAAAGGGGGAGCGTCGGTCTCCGCATAAGGCGGGGCAGAGCGAGCCGGGGCTTTGGAGCCCCGGCTTTTGCTATAATTGGAGGCATATCAGGAAAGGTTAACCGAACCCATATGGAATTTTTAAGGAAGATAAGGGAGAACCCTACGAAGGCTCTTAAGATAGCGGCCGCCGCGCTCGTCGGCGTGATAGTGCTCGGCGCCGTGCTCGGCGCTCTCTCGCCTGAGAGGCGCGGAATGGGGATGGGATGGGGAGGAGTCGCTTTCAATATGGTGGCTCCGATGGCTCCGTCCTACGACATGGCGGAGTCTAGGATGTTCGAAGAGAAGATGATGGCAACCCAGGCCGCCGGAGCTCCGGCTCTCTCGTATAGGAACGCCATGCCTTACTACGGCGGAGGGACTACAGGCTCTGACGCCGAGGCGTTCGAGGTGACGGAATACAGCGCGACCATAGAGACCGGCGACCTCGAGGCGACATGCGGGGCGATACTCTCGCTGAAGGCGAAAGACTATGTCGTCTTCGAGTCCTCGAACTCGTACGACCGGGGATGCGACCATGTCTTTAAGGTGGAACGGAAGAGCGTGAACGAGGTCCTCACCGCCATCGAGAAGCTCGACCCGAGGGACCTCTCGGAGAACGTGCGCACGATAAAGAATCAGGTCGAGGACTTTACCTCGCAGACGGATATCCTCAAGTCCAAGCTCTCGGCCATCGACCAGACGCTTAAAAGCGCGATGGCGGCCTACGACGAGATAACCGCGATCGCGACGCGATCGCAAGACACCGGCGCCCTCGCGAAGATAATCGACAGCAAGGTGGGCATCATCGAGCGCCTCACCCAGGAGCGCATAAACATAAATAGCCAGCTCGACTATCTCGCGCAGGCCAAGGCCCGAGAGCTCGACAAGCTCGACTACACGTATTTCCGAGTCTCGGTCTACGAGAACAAGTACGTCGATGGAAGGTCGATAGGGGACTCATGGAAGCAGGCGGTGCGCGACTTCGTCTACGACATAAACCGCATCATCCAAGAGATCACGGTCGGCCTCGTAGCATTCGTCTTCGTCGTCATCCAGTGGCTCGTCTATATAGCGATAGCGCTCGTCGTCGCTAAGTACGGTTGGAGGGCGGCAAAGAGCTTCTGGAGAAGCTAGCCCCGTCTCTTTGAGACAGAGAGCCGGCGGCGCACATGCGCCGCCGGCTTTTTCGCACAAAACAAAACCCGCAGCTCTTTCGAGGCGCGGGCTTTGATAGATGTTGCCGACATCTATCTTGAGCGGAGCGGGATACCGCTATTTTTCGAGGATGATGAGCGGTATCTTTTGCATGAACCGAAACCACTCATCTCGGTCGGTAGACACTCTCTCGGTCTCGCGATCGGTCTCGTATCCGTTTCCTGTGTAGCTCGATCTGAACACCACCTTGCCGTTTTGTTCCAAGGTGAGGGAGTCGAGCCGATCCTTGCTTCTGAGAGCCATGATCGCCCGGCCGTCCTTGATGGGCGCTTCGATCCGTGTCCAGCCGTATTCGTCCGAGCTCACCTTGATCCCGGAGAGATCTTCGGGCGCCGAGATCGTCGGCATGTGGGCTTTGCACTCGTCACAAAGGACATACACGACCTTTTCCTTCTCTCTATAGACGGTGCGCGAGCGCCCGCCGAGGCCGCCTCTTCCTCGTGCGTGACAATCGAGGGCGAGGATGAGGATCGAGAGTAGGACTAACGATATCTTTTTCATGGTCGAACTTGAGGGCTGTTTCGTGGCATAGGGCAGGGGAATTCCCGCCGTATCCGCGATTTCAACCCTCAAATCCGGGCCTTTCTCAATGAACTTATATAAATATATTATACACCATATATCTGATTATGTCAAGTAATCTATGGCTCCACAGAGCCGCGACAGGGCGGAGGCTTTGACGAAAAGGCGGAATCGTTGAAAAAAGCTTGACTCTAAAACGCGGGTAAGTATACTTATGGCTACCTCTGAATATGTTGAATCCCCTTAAGAGAACGCGCATCAAATAGGCCATTGATTTGGCCCTGTTCCGATGCCGCTCTCCGAAGAGCGGTTTTTCTTTCAGAGAGTTATTTGAAAACGAAACCCCGTACGCGCTTAGGGCCAGGTCGGCCCGTCAAAAGAAGAGCGCGAGACGATTCTCATCTATCTATAGACGGTAGATCGAGATAAACCGTTTCTTTACCAAAAGAAACGGGCAACAGGTAAAAATGAATTGTATGTCGGTCTGTTGTAAGCAGGCCGATATCATTGAGAGAAGTTAAGTGGTTTTTAAATTTCCTAATAGGAAATTTAAGAGCATATGGTGGATGCCTAGGCTTCTGAGAAGCGATGAAGGACGTTGTGTAGCAACGATATGATCGGGGAGCCGCTGAACAGGCGTTAATCCGGTCGTTTCCGAATGAGGCAACTCCTCTGGTAGAGATACCAGAGACATTCATGCTTGACATGAATGAGCGTACCCTGGGAAGTAAAACATTTCAGTACCAGGAGGAAGAGAAAACAATGTCGATGTATGTCGACAACATTTCGTTAGTAGTGGCGAGCGAAAGCGAAATAGCCCAAACTCGGTCTTAATCGCGGATTATGTCGCAAGACGTAGGACGCGATTAAGATCGGGGGTAGTAAGGTGGCAGTGTCACTATTTATAGTGGAAAGAGTTACAAAGTGTTTCGTTAGCGTAATTGTCTGGAAAGACAGACCCCAGAGGGTGATAGTCCCGTGCGCGAAAGCGAAACACCTCTTTTATTGCCATTCTTGAGTACCTCAGGACACGAATAGCCTGAGGGAATCTGGCGGAACTAACCGCTAAGGCTAAATATTCCAGAAGACCGATAGTGAACAAGTACCGTGAGGGAAAGGTGAAAAGTATCCCGGAGAGGGAGGTGAAATAGAACTGAAACCATATGCTTACAAGGAGTCGGAGCGGTAATTTATTACCGTCACGGCGTGCCTATTGAAGAATGAGCCAACGAGTTGATGCGTGCTGCAAGGCTAAGGGCTTGAATGCCCGGAGCCGCAGGGAAACCGAGTGTGAATAGCGCGACAAAGTAGTACGTATCAGACCCGAAGCCGGGTGAGCTTGCCATGTGCAGGTTGAACTCTGTCGAAAGATAGAGGAAGGACCGAACGCTAGAGACGTGCAATACTCTGCGATGACATGTGGTATGGAGTGATAAGCTCATCGAACTCGGTAATAGCTGGTTCTCTCCGAAATATGTTTTGGCATAGCGTCGTTCGTTCCCAGAGGGGGTAGAGCACTGGAAGATTCTGACAGGTCGAAAGATCGCAGAACCTATCAAACTCCGAATACCTCTGGTCAAAAGAACGGCAGTAAGTCTGTGGGGGCTAAGCTCCATTAGACAAAAGGGAAACAGCCCGAATCTCAATTTAAGGTCCCAAAATTCATGCTAAGTACAAGGGAGGTGGTGGATTTTCTTCGACGGTGAGGATGTTGGCTTAGAAGCAGCCATCATTTAAAGAAAGCGTAACAGCTCACTCACTTAGAGAGTCTGCGCCGCAGATGATCGGGGTTAAAGCATGATACCGAAACTGAGGATTGCATCTATATTCGTATAGATGTTCTGGTAGGAGAGTATTCTCTTCGCGCTGAAGGCAAAGGGGTGACCCATGCTGGAGCGTAGAGAAGTAAGAATGTTGGCACAAGTAACCACAATGCGGATGGGATATCCGCACGCCGAAAGATTAAGGTTTCCTTCGCAATGGATATCAGCGAAGGGTTAGTCGGGCCTAAGGGGATGGCGAAAGCCGTACCTGATGGACACACGGTTAATATTCCGTGACTCACACCCGGTGCGATGGGATGACGGAGCACAGTATGCGTAGCCCCTTATTGGATTGGGGTCTTTGGTCAGAGGGCGTTTGCGAGGAAAATCCCGCAAGCAGCTATTCAATTAGCGAGCCTAAAGACAGGAGGGAAGCCGTAGCTTGCTACGGGGAACTATGCAAAGCGCGCTTTCAAGAAAAGTCTCTAAGCACAACCGGAGGTGATCCGTACCGAAAACCGAAACAGGTGATCACGTCGAGAAGACGAAGGCGAACGAGTGAAGGTACTTCAAGGAACTCGGCAAAAAAGCAGCCGTAAGTTAGCGATAAGGCTTGCCCTTTGTTTACTCAAGGGGCCGCAGCTAAAGTATGCCTGGCGACTGTTTATCAAAAACACAGCTCCCTGCGAACTCGTAAGAGGATGTATAGGGGGTGACACTTGACCAATGCCAGAAGGTCAACCATTTGCGGTGCGATTATATCAAGCTGATGAATGTAAGCCCTGGTGAATGTCGGCGGTAACTATAACCGTCCTAAGGTTCTGCATCTTTCTTCGGAAGGATGCAGAAGGACTGGGACGGATCTATAGTTGTGTTGATAAATAAGAGCCTAATAGAAATTACACAGATAGCTACCTGAGGTGGCAGTAATGCACCGTCAGTCCGTACGCGGTCAAATAGAGACCAACGCCGCGCAGCCTACTCCCTTAAAAGAGAGGCTGAAGATAGAGTCCAACTCTGAGGAATAGTTGAGCGCAATTCCTTGTCAGGTAAGTTCTGACGCGTTGAATAGTGTAACGTCTGGGCAACTGTCTCGAAGTACAGCTCGGTGAAAATACAATCCCGGTGAAGATGCCGGGTACCTGCAGTTAGACGAAAAGACCCTAGAAGCTTTACTACAGCTTGATATTGAGCATACGATTGCGATGCGTAGCATAGACGTGAGACTTTGAAGTGCGGTTTCGGCCAGCATGGAGTCGCCAGTGAAATAGCGTTCTTCGCCGTTGTATGTTCTAACCCCGAGGGCAAAAACCGCGGGAGACAGTATCTGGTGGGTAGTTTTAGTGGGGCGCTATCCTCCTAAAAAGTAACGGAGGAGCCTATTAAGGTAAGTTAGCCGCGAATGGAAACCGTGGCGATAGTGTATGGGCATAAACTTGCTTAACTGTAAGACGTACTTGTCGAGCAGATGCGAAAGCAGAGCTAAGTGAACCGACCTTACGCATTAGATGCGGGGGAAGATTATCGGACAAAAGCTACTCTAGGGATAACAGGCTCGTTCCGCCTAAGAGTTCATATCGACGGCGGAGTTCGGCACCTCGATGTCGGCTCGTCTTATCCTGGGGCTGGAGAAGGTCCCAAGGGTTTGGCTGTTCGCCAATTAAAAAGGCACGTGAGCTGGGTTCAGACCGTGGAGAACATAATCGAAAGATTATAGGCTCTACAGTCTGAATCCCTCGGACATCAAGGACAAACAAACGAGACACAACCAATCACGGCGGTCATGAAGGGCAACTTTCATGTACGTCATCAACTAATATCGGTAAAACCCACAATGGAGATGATTGGGGGCAATACCGAGGAAAGGGAGCGCGGGTTCCCGTCCGTAGAGACTACACGTTGATCTCCTTATGAATAAATAAATAAGGATGAAGATATAGTCCATTCCGCATGGCAACATGCGAAAAGAAGCGTGAGACAGGTTGGTCTCCTATCTACTGCAGGCGTTGATTCTTGAGGAGCTTTGCTTCTAGTACGAGAGGACCGAAGTGAACGGACCGCTGGTCTATCTGCTGTCACGCCCGTGGCAACGCAGAGTAGCTATGTCCGGAAGGGATAACCGCTGAAAGCATCTAAGCGGGAAGCCCACTCCAAGATAAGGAATCGTTTGAGGGCCCTAGAAGACTACTAGGTTGATAGGCTTTAGGTGTAAGCACAGTAATGTGTTAAGCCGAGAAGTACTAATTACCCGATCTTATTAGGAAATTTAGAAATCACAGGAAGCTCAGGCTTACTGTCTTTTCTCAGAATTCATATTTATCTGTTGTGTTTCAAATAGCGAGGATTGAGTCCTCTGTTCTGGTGATTTAACGCGGTGGAACCACCTCTTCCCATTCCGAACAGAGAAGTTAAACGCCGTAGTGCCGATGATAGTCCTACAGGGCGAAAGTAGGTAGTCGCCAGTACAGAGGATTCAATCGAAAAAGCCGCTCCGAAAGGAGCGGCTTTTTCTTCGCCTGATTTGCTATAATGTCCCCATGGCATCGTGGTCTACTCGCAGGAAAACAGGATTCTTCTTCGGCTTTCTCGTCTTTTTCGCGCTCGCAGTCGGACTGCCTACGTTCCTCGCTCTCTACAAGGCGCCTACCTGCTCTGACGGCAAGCAGAACGGAGAGGAGAGAGGCGTCGATTGCGGCGGGGCTTGCACGAAGCTCTGTCCGGCCGATTTCGCCATGCCGAAGGTCCTCTGGAGCCATTCGGTGCGCGTCGTCCCTGGGATCTACAACTCTCTCGCCTATATAGAGAATCCGAACCCGACTGTCGAGGCGGGGTCGATCTCGTATACGTTCAAGCTCTATGACGGCGACGGGATACTCGTCGCCGAGAGGAAAGGGAAGAGCTTCATACCCGCTGGACAGAGGTTCGCGGTGTTCGAGGGCACGATCGAGACGGGCGAGCGGTTCCCTGTGAGGACGACCTTCGAGTTCACCGGCGTCCCGGGTTGGAGGCCGGGGATGAGCCTCGCCAAGCTCCGCGCCCTCTCCGTCGACCTGGCGGATGACGGTTCGCCGAAAGCGGAAGCGAGGGTCAAGAACGAATCGGTCGACAGGGCATCGCGCGACGTCGACGTGTTCATAGTGCTCTATGACGACGAAGACAATAGGATCGCGTTCTCGAAGACCGTCGTCGAATCCCTCCTTCCCGGCGAGACCACGACCCTTTATTTCACATGGCCTGAGAAGTTCTCTCGCCCAGTCGTGCGCAAAGAGGTCCTCTTCGTAGAAAAGCCATAGAACCCAATGTCCGAAATGATACAAAAGGCCGCCGCGTCTTTCGCGCGGTTCCGCATAGACTGGGTGATGCTCGGGTCGGCCGTCGTGCTCGTCCTCTTCGGGCTCGTCACGATGAATTCGTTCGTCGGGGACGACCCCTATTTCGCGAGGCAGGTCATGTGGCTCTGCGTCTCTGTCGCGACGTTCTTCGCGGCGTCGTTCATCGACTGGTCTTTCCTTAAAAGGACCCAAGTCCTCGTCCTTCTCTTCGGCCTCATGATACTCCTTCTTTCCGGCCTCCTTCTCCTCGGAGCCGAAGTAAAGGGAGCGCAGAGCTGGATACAGTTCGGATCCGTATCGTTTCAGCCCACCGATTTCGCGAAGGTCCTCCTCATCCTCATCCTCGCGAAATATTTCTCGAAAAGGCACATCGAGATAGCCAATATCCGCCATATAATCGTCTCTGGGGTATACGCGGCGATCCTCTTCTTTCTCGTGGCTTTGCAGCCGGATTTCGGCAGCGCCGTCATCATAGCTCTCGTCTGGCTTGGCATGACGCTCGTCTCAGGGCTCTCCAAGAGGCACCTTTTCACCCTTATCGCTTGCGGCGCCGTAGCGTTCGCGCTGCTTTGGAGCTTCGGTTTCAAGGATTATCAGAAGGCCCGCATCGTTTCCTTCATCCATCCGCTCTCGGACGTGCGCGGAGCGGGATATAACGCCTATCAATCGATGGTCGCTGTCGGGTCGGGGGAGATATGGGGGAAAGGGATAGGATACGGCACGCAATCGAAGCTCAAGTTCCTTCCGGAATACCAGACGGACTTCGTCTTCGCCGCGTTCGCGGAAGAGTGGGGATTCGCAGGGGTGATCCTGTTCTTCGCCGTTTTCGCGCTCCTTATCTGGCGGATCATCGCGAATTCATGGCGGGGAGCTACTAATTTCGAGATACTCTACGGCCTCGGACTCGCGACTCTTTTTATGAGCCATTTCCTCGTAAACGTCGGCATGAATATGGGGCTTCTGCCGGTGACGGGGATCACTCTGCCGTTCGTATCTTACGGAGGCTCGCATCTTCTCACGGCGTTCTTCGCCCTGGGCATCCTCGAATCCCATCGCCGCTACATGCGCGACGCGCATAGGGAAGAGACGAAGAACGAGTTTTTGGGTATTTAGGCAAAACGACCATAGTTGCTTTGGGGGCGATGCGTCCGCGCTGCATCCTATAGTTTTTCTTTTAGCCGATCCGCATTTTCCTCGCTGCGGAACTCGCCCTCATAGATTCAGGCTCAGACAGTCCTCGCTCAGAAGAACGCGGGCTCGGCGGGGTATTAAGAGGGAAAATAGCCCGGTTCGCTTCGCGAATCGGGCTATTTCCTCTCTCAACCTCCGTCCATTTCCCTTGTTGGGATTATCTGTGCCCGACAAAGGAAAGGGCTAAAAGAAAAATTTCAAAGACCAGTCTAGAAATCGCGAGTAGCTTATTTTGCAGTTTCGTAAACCGCCACCGTCCCTTCCACCATCTTTTGTAGGGAGAATTCCTTCTTTACCTTGTTCATGAGCGTGAATGCGAGGTTGTCTCTCGTCACCTCGTCCTCGTAGAGGTGGGCTATGGCCCGTTCGATCTCTTTCGGATTCTTTGGATGGATGAGGATGCCGGACTTCATGTCCTCGATGATCTCAGGGATGCCTCCCACCGATGACGCTATCACAGGGAGCCGCGCGTGTCCGGCTTCCAAGAGGACATAGCCGAACGCCTCGGAAAGGGAGGGCAGGAGGAATATGTCGAAAGCGGGGAGGAGCTTCGGCGCGTCGGGGAGGAATCCCGCGAGCCTGACGCGGCCTGCGAGCTTGGGCGCGGCAGCTATCGTTTTTTCGAGGCTCTTTCGGGCGTCCCCTTCGCCGATTATGGTGTAAGAGAAATCGAAGGGCGCCGTGGAAAGCGATTCTAGGGCGTAGTTGAGCCCTTTTATAGGATGAAGCTCGGCTATCGTCCCTATGGCGAACTCCTTCTCTTTTATCTCCAAAAGCTTGCGCGCGTCCTTGCGGGAGAAAGCCTCCACGGGCTCGAGCCCGAGGTGGACGACCTCTATCTTCGAGTCCATGAAGGGAAGGTGGGATATCTGTCTCTTTACCGCGCCAGAGACGGCGATGGTCTTATGAGAGAGCATCACCGTGAGCCAGTGAAGGAACGCGATAAGGCCTTTCGCGATAGCGCTCCTGTCTTCGTTGAACGCCCATGCGTGAGCGGTGAAGACCACCTTGTCTATCCCTATCATCCTCGCGACGAAGGCACCGGCGCCGCCGATCTTCGAACTATTCACATGAACGATATCCGGCCTGTCCCGCTTAAGCGTCTTCCAGAGCCAGAAGAACACGAGAGCGTCCTTCAACGGGTTTACGCTCTTCGCCAGATAGGGGATGGATACGACGCGAATCCCCGCCTCTTCGAGCTTCGCTTTGAGCATCCCGTCGCCTCCGAGGGCTACCGTGACGTCGTATCTTCCTTTAAGCGACCTCGCCAGATCGAAAACGTAGCGCTGAGCGCCCCCGAAGTTCGATTTCGTTATGAGTATGAGGAGTTTCTTGCGCGCTGCGGTCTCCATAGCCTCTAGATTATATCTCAGATTCGCCTTGTAACCTCGCTGTTTTCTTGTAATATTGTACCTACTATATGCCTATCTTGAGCCGAAAAACGCCCGTGATACTGCTTATCGGCGACGTGGCGGCGTTCGTCTTCGCCCTTTGGGCGACTCTCGCCATCCGATACCTCTCCGTACCCGACGCGAGCCTCTTTTACGAGCATCTCTATCCTTTCTCCTATCTCTTCCTCATCTGGATAGCGGTCTATTTCATAGCCGGGCTCTACGAGAGGAGCGCTGGCCTCTTCAGGAGCGCGATCCCGCCCATCTTCCTTAACGTCCAGCTCGTGAACGCCGCGATCGCCGTCGGCTTCTTCTATTTCGCCCCGTTCTCGGAGATCGCTTCCGACCTCACCGGCACGATCGCGCCGAAGACGAACCTCTTCCTCTATTTCGCCGTCTCGACGCTCTTCATCCTCCTCTGGCGAGCAGGAATCTTCAGGTCGATCCGGATCGAAAGGCGGGCGGACGCCGTCCTCGTGGGCAGCGGGGCGGAGATGAGGGAGCTCGAGAGGGAGGTGAACGCTAATCCTCACTACCACTTCACGTTCTCCTCTTCGGCCGATCTCGACGCCCTCACCCCCGATTCGTTCAAAAGGGATTTCCTTTCTAAGATATCGTCCGAGAGCCGGCCTATCGTCGTCATCGACCTCTATAACGAGAAGACCCGCTCAGTCCTTCCTGACCTCTATAACCTCCTCCTGTCGCGCGCGCGTTTCATGGACATGCATCAGGTCTATGAGGGGGTGTTCGGCCGCGTCGCGCTCTCGCTCCTCTCCCACGGCTGGTTCGTGGAGAACATATCGGCATATCCGAAGCGCGTCTACGACGTCACGAAGAGGCTCATGGACTTCGGGATCGCCCTCGCCTTGGGGCTCGCCTCTCTCGTCCTCTACCCGTTCGTCTATATAGCTATAAAGCTCGATGACGGCGGGCCGGTCTTCATCGTCCAGGAGCGGGTGGGCAAAGATAACCAGGTCATACGCATACCGAAGTTCCGAAGCATGAGGCGAAGCGATAAAGGCGCCTGGGTCAAAGAGAACGACGACAGGATAACCCGCGTGGGCAAGCTCCTGAGGAGATCGCGCATCGACGAGCTGCCGCAGCTCTTCTCCGTCGTCAAAGGAGACCTCTCGCTCGTAGGCCCTCGCCCGGACATATACGACTTGGGCATGAAACTATCTCGAGAGATACCGTATTACACTATGAGAACCATCATAAAGCCGGGACTCTCGGGCTGGGCGCAGATCAGGCAGGAGCTCCCGCCCCAGTCGCTCGAAGAGACAAAGACAAGGCTCGCCTACGATTTTTATTACATTAAGAACAGGTCGCTCATGCTCGATCTCAAGATAGCGCTTCAGACCATAGCGACCCTCGCTTCGAGGGGAGGAAAATAGAAAATCACATGCACAGGATACTCATAACGGGAGGCTCGGGGTACGTCGGCGCGATGCTCGTCCGGGAGTTTTCTGCCCGAAAGGACGTCGAAGGGATACTCGCGATAGACAAAGAGCCTGCCTCCGAGCTCTATGCCGGGGAGGAGAAGGTGTCGTTCGTCCAGGCGAACCTCTGCGAGGCCGATAAGTGGGTCGGCCGAGCGAGGGAGTTCGCTCCTGACATCGTCATCCATACCGCCTGGCAGATCCGCGAGATGTACGGGAAGAAGGACATCCAGTGGAAATGGAACGTCGACGGCTCCGACGCCGTGTTCGATTTCGCCTTGTCGGCTCCTTCCGTGCAGAAGCTGGTGCATTTCTCGACCGTCGCCTCGTACGGCGCGTTCCCAGACAACGAAGTCGACCATCTTTTCAAGGAATCCGAAGGATTCAGGAAGACCGACTATCTCTATGCGGAAGAGAAGAGGATAGTCGAAGAGCGTCTCGAGGCGAAGTATGCGGAGGCGAAGAAGAGGGGAGGCGTTCCTCAAGTGTTCGTCGTTCGGCCTGCGGCGATAACGGGTCCTCGCGGCAGGTATATGAGGATACGCTTCGGCCTTCAAGCGGCGCTCTCCGGACAGCTCAAGGAGAATTTCATACATCGGCTCGTCTCGGCGATGGTCTCGTTCGTCCCGGTCACCAAGAAGTGGCTACGCCAATTCATCCACGAAGACGACGTCGTCGACATAGTCGCACTGCTCTCGTTTAAGGACCTTAAGGGCGAGTACGAGGCCTTCAACATATGCCCTCCGGGGCCATCGGTGCGCGGTCGCGATATGGCGGAAGCGGTAGGCAAGAAAGCCGTTCCTATCCATCCGTATCTCATCCGCATAGTGTTCTTCTTTATGTGGCATGCGTCGCGCGGTAAGGTCCCGACCTCGAAAGGAGGTTGGAAATCCTACTCATACCCTATAGCCGTCGACGGTTCGAAGATCACCGAGATGTACGGATACAGATACAAGTTCCAGCCTAAAGAGGCGTTCGTGAAGAAGGAGGGGAGGTATATGGAGTTCGTGCGATAGCCATGAAGATCCTAGTGACAGGCGCCGCGGGCGCTATCGGCTCCCACGTCGCCGAGGCTTTCAAAAGGGCGGGGCACGACGTCCTGGGCCTTGATGCCGTCACGGATTACTATTCGCCGAAGATAAAGGAGATAACCATAGCCGACCTGGGGAGGTCGGGGATAGAGGTCGTGCGCCTCGATCTCTCGTCGGACGACCTCGCCTTCGCGCTCGAAGGGGTCGAGGCTATATACCATTTCGCCGCGCAGCCGGGCATATCTGCCTCGACGGCGTTCGAGGCGTATGTGAAGAACAATATAATCGCCACGCACAGGCTCCTCGAGGCGGCGGGCAAGGTCCCGTCTCTTAGGATCTTCGTGCACATCTCGACTTCTTCCGTCTATGGCGCGAAGGCCGATTCGGACGAGGCCACGGAGCCGAAGCCTACCTCGCACTACGGCGTCACCAAGCTCGCGTCCGAGCAGCTCGCCCTTTCCTATTTTCGCGACAAGGGCCTCCCAGTCGCTGTCTTGCGCCTCTTTTCCGTGTACGGGGAGAGAGAGCGTCCGGAAAAGCTCTATCATAAGGTCATACGAAACGTCCTCCGCGGCGAGCCGCTCACCCTTTACGACGGCTCCGAGCGCCATATAAGGAGCTATACCCATGTCTCTGACGTGGTGGATGCCTGCTCGATCGTCCTCGCCAAAGCCGCCCTCGTCCGAGGAGAGATATTCAATATAGGAAGCGATAAGACGATCACGACCGGGGAAGGTCTCGCTCTCATAGAGCGGATAATAGACAAGAAGATCGCCTTCAAGAGGATGCCTCGCAGGGCAGGGGATCAGATCGAGACTTCCGCTCGCATAGACAAGGCGCGAAGGATCCTCGGTTACGATCCGAAGGTCTCGCCTGAAGAGGGTCTGCGCCGCGAAGTCGCTTGGTATAGAGAGAAGATCGAAGGCAAGGTCGGGCAGGCGTAACCTTCCTTTCGTCCGAAGGGTTGTAGGGAAGGCATTATCCATAGCCCTATCTACGATCATGAAAACAGAGACGAGGAGGAAGGCTGTGGCCGTCATAGGCCACGGTTACGTCGGCAAGGCAGTCGAGAGGTTCTTTAAGGACCACTTCGAAGTCCTTATCTACGACGTTGCTTCTCCTGGCATCTCGGCTTCGAAGCAGGAGATAAATAAAAGGGCGGAGCTCGCCGTGGTCTGCGTCCCTACGCCTATGGGAAAGGATGGATCGGCTGACCTCTCCGCGATAGACGACACCTTTGCATGGCTTTCCGTCCCGCTCGTCCTCATAAAGAGCACGATCCCGCCGGGAACCACAGAGGCCCTCTCCAAGAAGCACAAGAGGAAGATAGCGTTCTCTCCGGAATATATAGGGGAGGGCAATTACAGCGTGCCCTTCTGGAAGGGGCATCCCCATCCGACCGACATGAAGCTCCATAGCTTCGTCATCATCGGCGGCGAGCGGTCCTACGCCCGTAAGATATTGGGTTTTTTCAAGCGCGTCCTCGGCGCAGACGTCGTCTATGAGATAACAGACAGCACGACCGCGGAGCTCGTGAAATACATGGAGAACAGCTTTCTTGCTACGAATGTAACGTTCTGCAACGAGTTCTACAACATCGCCGAGACCCTCGGCGTCGATTACGACGAGCTCCGCGAGCTCTGGCTCTTAGACGGGCGCAACAGCCGGTCACATACTCTCGTCTATGAGGACGACAGGGGATTTGGCGGCAAATGCCTGCCTAAGGACGTGAACGCCATAGTCAAAGCTTCGGCGAAGGCGGGATACAGGCCGAGGCTCCTCGAGGCGGTCCTTAAGGTGAACGAAGAGATACGGTCGAGGCAGGCGTAGCTTCGAAGGATCCGCGGGCGTCGTGCCTGCGGATCTTCTTTTGCAAAATAGGGAAAAAGGGGCTAGTATAGCCCTACATTACAAACACCGTAACGATTATGTGGAAAAAAAGAATCTCTGCCCTGGTCCTTATCGCACTCGCGGCAGCCGTCGGATACTTTACCTACGATAAGGCGGGCGAGGATTCTCGCTTCCCATACCGCCTCGGCCTCGATCTTTCGGGCGGGACCCATCTCGTCTTTGACGCCGATACCTCGAAGCTCGGCGAGAGCGAGGCGAAAGACGCTATGCAGTCTCTCGCCGACGTCGTCGAACGCCGCGTAAACCTCTTCGGCGTCTCGGAGCCCCTGGTACAGGTAGAGACCGGCGGCACCGTCGGCAATACGGTCCATAGGCTCATCGTCGAGCTCCCGGGCGTCACCGATGTGAAGACCGCGGTAGACATGATAGGCAAGACCCCGACCCTCGATTTCAGGCTCGTAAAGCCGGGCTCCGAGAACCTTACGGATGCAGAGAGGCTCTCCGCGACCTATGACGATATATTCGTCACGACCGGCCTTACGGGCAGGTACCTCTCTCGAGCCCGCCTCGAATTCGACCAGACGACCTATGCGCCGCGCGTGGGCATAGAGTTCAATAAGGAGGGAGCGGACCTCTTCGCCAAGATCACCAAGGAGAATGTCGGGAAGGTCCTTGCGATATTCCTCGATGGGGCGCCGATATCCATGCCGGTCATCGAGAGCTCGATCGAGAGCGGACAGGCCGTTATCAACGGCTCCTTCAAGGTAGAAGAGGCTCGCAGCCTCGTGCGCGACCTCAACTACGGAGCCCTTCCCGTTCCGGTGTCGCTCGCTTCTACCCAGACCGTGGGCGCGACCTTGGGCAAAGACGCCCTCGAGGCGTCGCTCTTCGCCGGACTCATCGCCTTTATCGCCGTCTCTGTGTTCCTCGTCGTTTGGTACCGCGTGCCCGGACTCGTCGCGGCGCTCGCGCTCTCCATATACGTAGCCCTTAACCTCGCCCTCTTCAAGCTCATCCCGGTTACTCTTACCGCCGCAGGCATCGCAGGCTTCATCCTTACCCTCGGCATGGCGGTCGATGCGAACATACTCATCTTCGAGCGAATGAAGGAAGAGCTTAAGAAGGGCCTTTCTCTCCCTGACGCGATCAAGGAGGGCTTCCATCGAGCATGGCTCTCTATCCGTGATTCCAACCTCTCTTCGATAATAACCGCGGTGATCCTCTACTATTTTGCCTCGACGCCCATGATAAAAGGCTTCGCTCTCGTCTTCGGGCTCGGCGTCGTCGTCTCTATGTTCACGGCGCTCACCGCGTCGAGGACGATCCTCATGGCGGTCGGCGCTAAGGGCGATGGCGCTCTCGCGAGGTTCTTCTTCGGTTCCGGATTCATAGCAAAGAAAGCTAACTAATACCGCCATGTTCATAGTCACGCACAGGAAATTCTTCTACGCAGTCTCCGCGGCGCTCGTCATAGCATCACTTTACGCGATCTTCGCGTGGGGACTTAGGCCGGGAATCGATTTCAAGGGAGGTTCCATCATCGAGGTCGAATACGGCACTTCGACCAGGCCTACGGCCGAAAATCTCAGGCCGAAGCTCGAGGCTCTCAAGCTCGGCGAGTATTCGATACGAGAGACTGGGTCGGCGGGCTATATCTTAAGGACCCAGGAACTCTCTCCCGAAGCTCATAACGCCGTCCTCGCCGCTTTGGGCGGCGGAGCGGCGCTTACCGAGAAGAGATTCGATTCGGTAGGCCCTATCTTGGGAAAGGAGGCTCTCGAGAAGTCGTGGATGTCCATCGTCCTCGTCCTCATCGCCATCGTCCTTTTCATAGCTTTCGTCTTTAGGAAGGTGTCTAAGCCTGTGTCGTCGTGGAAGTACGGCCTTATCGCCATCGTCGCGCTCTTGCACGACATCCTCATCCCCGCAGGCCTGTTCGCGGCGCTCGGCCGCTTCTCGGGGGTCGAGGTGGACACTCTCTTCGTGACCGCCCTCCTCGTCATCCTCGGCTTCTCTATCCATGACACTATCGTCGTCTTCGATCGCGTGAGGGAGAATCTAAGGGCCCACGGTGACAGGAAATCCTTCGACGCCATCGTCGGCGAGTCGATAGGCCAGACGTTCGTCCGTTCTATCAACACGTCCCTTACGACCCTTATCGCCATAGCCGTCCTTTACGTCGTCGGACCCGAAGCGACGAAGCATTTCGCCCTCGCGCTCCTCGTGGGGATCACCGCCGGAACGTACTCGTCCATATTCCTCGGATCGCCCCTCCTCGTCACGGTGTTCAAGTGGCAGAGGAGGTCCTAACCCGCCGACCCTTCAAAAAGAAAGCCGCGCGGAGCGCGGCTTTCTTTTTGACTGAAAACGACGGCACCTTACGTACTAGATAGGTATGCAGACGAAAGCCATATTATCAGCGCTCATAATCATAGCCGTCGCAGCGGGCATATTTGGCATGAGAGCGAGTCTCTCTCCGCGGGCCGGGAGCGAGGCTTCGGCCGATTTCTCGTCCATATCCGTGCCGGAGCGGTTTAAGGTCCTCGCGCCATCGCCCTCGACCGCGCGCCCTGGCTTGGGCTCTACTTCCATCGGGTCTACGCGCACGCGCGAAGCGAGCCTCGCTTCGACTTCTCAAAGCGCCGAAGGAACGACGTCTCCGACTAGCGCAGGGGCGGCTCAGGCCGAGGCTTCGACGGACGGCGCGAAGAGCGCCGTCTGCAACGAATCGGCTTTCGGGTCCGATGGGTATAGCCCTTCGAAGATGATAGATATCGAGACCTGCAAGAAGCTCAACGCCCTCTACGCGTCGGGCAAGGCTGCAGGGAATGCGGGCGACCTCTACGATAATCGAGACGGCCTTCACGTGAACTTCTGCGTGGGCTGGACGCCTGCCCCCGACTGCCCGCCCGAGCATCGTCTCTTTCCGCAGCACGATTGGAGGATCGGGTCGGGAGGCAGGGCGACCTCGGTATCTCCTCAGCCCACTATAGGGCAGGCGTCGTATAGCGGGTCGACCGAAGGCTCCGTCAAGCACGGCATCCCCTATGCGATGTACAGGAGCCAGTCTGGTACAGAAGCCTTCTACAGGCTTTATAGAGGCAATAATCTCTATATCTATCCCTCTCTTTCGGACGATTCTTTCGCGGGCGACCCTTACGATAAAGGGCTTCTTGAGGATCCGTCGGAGGTAGACCAGGCGACGGCTAATATCGCGAATACCCCGTATGTCATAGGCTCGAAGCAGATATGCGATTGCGGCGCGGGGAGCCTGAGGATCCATGACGCATCGGGGAGCGACCTGGCTTTCGTCGAGCTCGGATTCGCGGGCCTCGCCGCTTTCCGCCCCGATGTAAAGAAGGCTTTGGCCGCGAAAGGGATGCTCATCCCCACGCTACAGGCGATGATCCGCTATTCCCACTACTCTGTGGATTCGGACGACGGCTATCTTCGAAGCGAGCTTTCTCACGGCAGCTCGTATCTCGCCCATAGGCTCGAGGGAGGGTCGGTCCGACCGGCATACGACGCAAGCAAGCTCGTCGACTCCATAAACGGCCTCGCCCTCTCTGATGTGCCGCCCCTCGTCGAGCTGTCCGTGGCATCGGAGACGTTCGACGACGCGGAGGCGCTCTTCGAGACTCCCGGCGCCGTCGCTCGGAGGCTCGACGTAGGCGGGAATCGCTCTATCGCGCTAAGGGCGACGGCGCTCTCGGCGGACGGTCGCGAGACGGGGTACGAATACAAGTACGTAGTCCTGTCTCAGGGTCCCGCCGAGGCGCGGATATCTGAAAGAGGCGCATCTGCGACGGTAGAGTTCCGCTATGAAGAGGGGGAGGGCAGGACCGACGTCGCTGTGTTCGCGAGGAGATCCGGGGGCAAGCTCTGGTCGGTACCCGCCATAATATCGCTTTACACAGGCTCCTAATAGAGCTTGGGGCGAGGGTCGCGGGCCGATATAATACCAGGACATGATCGAATCATATTTTCAGAGCATCCTTGATACGGCGAGCCTCCACCCGTATATCTTCATATTCGTTGGGCTCATATTCGCCGGCGAGGCGGTCCTTCTCCCTGCGGTGTATTTCGCCCTGGCGGGTAAGCTCTCGATGCCCTATGTCGTGGCTGTCGCCGTCGCGGCGACGACTCTCGCCGACCTCGCTTGGTACTATGTCGGCCTCCATATGAAAGACCGGTTTTACGGAAGGCTCGTGAACGCCCGGGTTAAAAAAGGGGCAGATATGCTCTCGGGCGCCTTTATGAAGAGGTCGTCCGTCGTCCTGTATTTCTCTAAATTCGTGTACGGGGTCCGGGTCGCCGCGCAGATACTCGCCGGGAGCCAGAGGATGCCGCTCCGCAGATATCTCTCGGTGAACTTTCTCGGCATACTATCGCTCACGGTTTTCATCGCCCTTCTCGCGTATTCGATCGAGTTCTCGCTGTCGAACCTCACCGATCTCGTCCATGGCCTCGAGGTCGCGTTCCTCGTCTTCGTGGCGTTCCTCGTCGCGGCGCATCTCATATTGGGCGCACTATTCAAAAGAACATGGTCTCAGCGATAATCCCGGCATATAACGAAGAGAGCACGATAGGCGAGGCGGTGAAGGCCGTCGTCGGCCACCCTCGCATCGAAGAGGTGATCGTGGTCGATGACGGCTCGAAGGACGGGACCTCCCGGATAGCCGCTCAGGCAGGCGCGAAGGTGATCCGCCTTTCGGAGAATTCTGGCAAGGCGAACGCGATGGAGATCGGGGTCAAGGCGGCCAAAAGCGATATCATCCTATTCCTCGACGCCGACGTCCTCGGGATGACGTACGAGAAGCTCTCCGTCATCATAGATCCTGTAGTCTCTGGGAGGCTCGATATGCACGTAGGGATCTTCGCGAGGCCCCTCGTCTTCTCGAAAAAGCTTTTCTATATATCGCCCGTCCTGTCGGGGCAGCGCGCCCTCGTCAAAAGCCTCTGGTATAAGATCCCGGCGAACCACAAGAAAGGGTTTCGGATCGAGCTCGCCTTAAACTACGCCGCTCGCAGGTACGGGAAGGGGACAGGCTACGAGATCGTGCCTTCCCTCAGGCATTTCTCGAAAGAGGAGAAATACGGGTTCTTTAAGGGTTTCTGGCGCAGGCTGCGCATGTTCTCGCAGGTGGCGGCCTTCTCCCTCGTCCTCTATATATGGGAGCCTATGAAGGCGCCTTTCGCGTCCGTAGGAGAAGCCTCTAAGGAGGGGCGCGCCTAGGGCTTCTTTATCGGCGGAGAAAGTTCTGATAGAGTCGGTCATGATGGCTTTCTATGTCGTGGTGGCGGAACTGGTATACGCGTGCGTCTCAGAAGCGCATCCTGCAAAGGTTGAGGGTTCGAGTCCCTCCCACGACACTAGATCAAAGGACCTCCATTGCGGAGGTCTTTTAATCTAGTGTGGGACGAGAAAGCCTGAGCGGATGCCGGGCTAGGGAAGAGCCTTTATTGCTTTTTACCCCTCAAGGAGTAGATTTATAGCACTATGGCAAAGACCGTATCTTTATTCCTTCTCGCGATCCTCGTCTTTCCGTCGGCGGCAGAAGCCGCTTGGTGGAAGCCTTCCACATGGAAGGCTTTCCAGAAGGAGACGACCTCCGAAGCCGTCCTCGGATCGGCGAGCACGACCGACGAGGTCATCGTCGCGACGCCTACAGTAAGCGACCTCTATAAGAGGATCGCCGAGCTCGAGGACAAGCTCCAGGAGGCTCAAAAGAAGCTGCGGGCGGCGGGAGTGAAAGAGGTCGAAGAGAAGAAGGTCGAACCAGCGGCGAAGCCGGCGTCCGCCGCCGGAAGCGCTTCCGACAAGGAAGTCCTCGCTAAGGTGAAGCAGTCGCTCGTCGTGGTCGAGACCGCCACGACGTCTTCGAGCGGTGTCATCATAGACGCCGAGGGCCGCATACTCGTGCCTGCCTACGGTGTGTGGATCGAAGGCGCGGACAAATCCGTCACGGGCGTCGTCGAAGACGTCACGGTCATCCTCTCGAACGGATCGAGAAAGGCCGCGCGGCTCGTAGGCCTCGACGAGGCTCGAGGCGCGGCGGTAGTGAAGATCTCCGAGAAGGGGACATATCGCCCGATAGAGCTCGGATCGCAGTCGACGGCAAAGCAGGGAGACCGAGTCTATGTCGCCGGGATGCCTTCAACGAAAGGCGGGTCAGGCGGAGAGCCGTTCCTCTCGGGCGTCGTCTCGCGCGCAGGCTCGGATTCTATCGAGGTCGCAGTAGACAGGAAGCCTCTCGATAACGGCGGCGCGATCTTCGATAGGTCCGGCGCGTTCATAGGCATACCGGACAAGTCCTCGTGCAAGGTCCTCGAGGAGATGAAGACGTGTCTGAAGTACTCTGTCACGTCGAGCTCCTTGCGCTCGACCCTATCCCAGATAACGGCGGGAATGAGACTCTATAAGGACAAGCGGTTCCGCACCCCTGACGAGGCTCTCGTCCGCGGCCAGATCGACGCCATCTTCGACGGCACGAGAAATAGCGCGGCCATCGATTACGCGATCGCCATCTCTTCCGGCAAGAACTCTTTTGACAGCTTCAATTCAAGGCTCGCTGGAGACCAGGACGGCAAGGTCACCAAGCTCTATCTCAATAAGCTCAAGATCGCCGCTCAGGGGCTTTACGGCGCGATGGATTTTCTCAAGTCTCAGGCGCACGCCTTCAACGTCTTCGTCGTGAACGAGGAACGCTCGATAGAGGCCCTCGGCGACTACCAGAAAAAGACCCTCAGAGAGCTCGCGGCCCGAAGCGCTCTCAAGGAGAAGGAATACGAGGCAAAGGTCTCGCTTTGGTCGCGCAAGAAGAACGAATACGATTCATATCTCGCGAATCCCGCCGACGCGAGCCATAACTATCTATTGGAACAAGGCGTCGTCATCGAGGACGAGCTCGAGTACCTCATGAAGGAGAAAGGAGCGATACTCGACGCGTATTCGGGCGTGACGTCTGAGATATTCTAGCTCTCGCGCGGCGCGCATAGCCGCCCGCCACGGATGAAGATGAAATAAATGTCGCGTTCCCGTCGTATTATCGATGCGGACCGGTTCTCGGATGCGCGGGCGGTCCGCTCCAAAGAACATTAAAATCTCACCGATAGAAAACATCTATGGCTAACGAAAATAACAACGGACGAGGGTTCGCGGGAATGGACCCGGAGCAGCAGCGAGATATCGCTTCGAAGGGCGGACAGAGCCAAGGCAAGGAGAACAACCCAGGTAACTTCGCGAACGATCCCGAGAAGGCGAGGGAAGCTGGTAGGAAGGGCGGCCAGAGCTAGGGATCTTCGAGTCGCGAGATAGCGAGCAAAAGCGCCGTTCTATGGCGCTTTTGCCTTTACTGCGTCTTAGGGCTTGACTCCTTCGCGGCCGTGGGTATACTTACCCTTACCTCATTGAGAGCCTTGTGGGACGTCAGAAAGTGCTGGTAAAGCACTTTTTGATTCCCTCGGTCTCTTAGTGAGGAGATCGTTGAAATATTGAGATAATCAATTCCGCCGGGCCACATTGGCCACGGCGGAGAGAACAAATGCAAGTTAAAGTGTACTGGTAAAACAGTATCCTAACTGTATTGTGCAAGTTCAAGTGTATTCTTCGGATATAAGCATGAGGGTAGGCTCTATTCAAATGAAAATTTGTAAGAGGGCTTTCGACCCCATGCTCCATAGGATCGTGGAGGCGGGAAAGCACCCGTGAATCTCCCAGGAAGAAGATAGTTCGCATACTGTGATCTATTTTGTTCCGTTCGCCTCAGATAGAAGTCCTTCGGGATCTCCATCTGCGGTTTAAATCAAGAGTTTGATCCTAGCTCAGGATGAACGCTGGCGGCGTGGATAAGGCATGCAAGTCAAGGGGGCCCGCAAGGGCAACCGGCAGACGAGGTAGTAATAAGTAGGTACGAACCCAAAAGTCTTGAATAGCTCGGCGAAAGCCGAGGTAATACAAGATGGTCCCTCCGGGGTAAAGATTTATCGCTTTTGGATCGGCCTGCTCGGTATCAGCTAGTTGGTAAGGTAATGGCTTACCAAGGCAATGACGCCTAGGGGACCTGAGAGGGTGACCCCCACCGATGGGACTGAGACACGGCCCATACACCTACGGGTGGCTGCAGTCGAGAATCTTCCACAATGGACGAAAGTCTGATGGAGCGACGCCGCGTGCAGGATGAAGTGCTTCGGTATGTAAACTGCTTTTGTGAGGGAGGAAGTCTATTGACGTTACCTCACGAATAAGAGGTTGCTAAACTCGTGCCAGCAGCAGCGGTAATACGAGTGCCTCAAGCGTTATCCGGAATCATTGGGCGTAAAGGGTGTGTAGGTGGTTCTGTTAGTCTCGCGTTAAATTCTTCGGCTCAACCGGGGGCATGCGCGGGAAACGGCAGGACTTGACGATGCAAGAGGTCTGCGGAACTCATAGTGTAGCGGTGAAATGCGTTGATATTATGGGGAACACCAAATGCGAAGGCAGCAGACTGGGGCACTCGTGACACTGAAACACGAAAGCGTGGGTAGCGAATGGGATTAGATACCCCAGTAGTCCACGCCCTAAACGATGTCGATTAGCTATGGGGAGTATCGACCCTCCCCGTGGCGTAGCTAACGCGTTAAATCGACCGCCTGGGTAGTACGGCCGCAAGGCTAAAACTCAAAGGAATAGACGGGGACTCGCACAAGCAGAGGATCATGTGGTTTAATTCGATGGTAAACGAAGAACCTTACCAGGGTTAGAAATCTAGTTGAAGCTAAGCAGAAACGTTTAGCGCCGCAAGGCAATTAGACAGGTGCTGCATGGTCGTCGTCAGTTCGTGGTTTGAATTGTTCCCTTCAGTGGGGTAACGAACGCAACCCTCGTTGGCTGTTACAAGTGTCAGCCGAGACTGCCCAGCTCTTTGCGCAGAATCCTTCATATAAGGATTGTGAATAAAGAGCTGGGAGGAAGGTGAGGATGACGCCAGATCAGCATGGCCCTCTGATACCCTGGGCTACACACGTGATACAATGGCGCGTACAACGCGATGCGACGGCGAGAGCCTGAGCCAATCGTTAGAAAGCGCGCCCTAGTTCCGATAGGAGTCTGAAACTCGACTCCTTGAAGCTGGATTTGCTAGTAATCTCGGGTCAGCTATACCGAGGTGAATACGTTCTCGAGTCTTGTACTCACCGCCCGTCAACTCAAGGGAGTTGGGAGTGCCCGAAGTCCGCGCTTGTCGCGGCCTAAGGCAAGCTCAATGACAGGGAGTAAGTCGTAACAAGGCACGGGTAGCGGAAGCTGCTCGTGGATTATTTCAAGTGAAAACACGCTCTTCGTCCTTTTTGGATGAAAGCTAACGGAGTCGATCGGATGCCTAGCATCCGGGTTTTGCAGACACCTTAAACTGCATGGATGTAGGGGAAGAACCTACGACCAGAACGGAACAAAATAGAGGACAGTATACATATTTGCGAAGAAAACCGCCCGAAAGGGCGGTTTTCTCATGTCCGAAGGGTTGTTGACAAAAGTGTATAATATGATATGATATAGATACATACCGAATCACATGAATCCTCCCGCCCGTCCCGCTCCTTCAAGCGATCAGCAACCCAAGAACTGGCCAGCTCCCTCAGCGCTCACAAGCCCTGCGAAGAGCTGGCCGGCTCCGAAGTCCACACAATCGACCACGGCCCCAAAGAGGCTCGTGCTGGAGAATCCCTTCTCCCACGCCACCCTTTGCGACCAGTCGATCGGCACGATCGCTACGGCCTGATGGCCCGTAAAAGCCATCTACGAGGCGTCCTCCATCCGAGGCGCCTTTTTTTTGCGCGGGGCAGGGCACTTGACAAATTATATATATTAGATATAATAGATACAATAAGTCCGGGAACCTCGAGAGAGGGACTCCCTTTGCCAAGGCACGGAAATTCAACCCCCATTACATCATGAACCTCGAGGTCTTCACCCCGAGAAAGTCGTTCGTCGAGTATGCGGTCGGTCTCGTTCTGTTCGTCGTCGATCTCGCGTGCGAAGGGATCATGTGGACCTTCATCGGCATCGTTGCCGCGTGGAAGTGCTCTGCCCCTAAAGCACGCGGCGTCTATCGCGAACTCGCCGCATGGCTCAAAGAGGACCCGGCTCACCCCTGGATCTTCTGGCTCTTCCTCCCGTCGCTCTACTTCGGTCTCGGCTTCGTCCGCCTCGTCCTCATCGTGGGACTCGGCGCGCACGCACTGCCCTTGCCGTCGGTCGACTGGTGGTGGATCTGGATCCTCTCGTGATCGAGAGTCCAAAAAACTCCAGAGCGCCCGTAGAGAGAACGGGCGCTTTTTTGTTGATTAAAAGGCTCGCTTTTGCTATATTTCACGGGCAAAAGCATGTACACGTATCAGGTGGCATGAGGGTCTCTCCTCTCGAAAATCTGATGCGCACAGCCATATATGCGCGTATAGCTCAGTTGGTAGAGCACATCACTGATACTGATGGGGTCCTAGGTTCAAATCCTAGTACGCGCACAAATTTGGAAAATCCTGCCAGTGGCAAGATTTTCCGTTTGTGCGAGCCGGAGCGATGCTTTTCGTTTCGAAAAGCCGCGAGGCGGGGTCGCGGGCTGTGAGCCTGACGAGGCGAAGAGACCTGTGACCACATGTACGCATCCGAAGAAATGGGAAACGGATACTGGTCATGTAATGACCAAAATTCCTAGTGTGCGCGTAAGCAGCTCCTGTGGAGCTGCGTCTAGGATTTGAAGCCGTTTCTCCATGCTAAAATTCCGTCATGTCTCGCCGCGCCTTCACCCTCATAGAGCTTCTCGTCGTCATATCGATCATATCGCTCCTTTCGAGCGTGGTCCTTTCCTCTCTTAACGCCGCTCGCGCCAAGGCGAGGATAGCGGCGGGGAAGCAAGCGGCCGCTACCACCGACAGGGCTCTCGGCGACCAACTCGTCGGCCTTTGGGACCTCGACGAATGTTCGGGTACGACGGTCCGCGACCGCTCAGGCTACGGGAACAACGGCGCCTTCAACGGCTCTCCCGTATGGGTATCGAACGATTCTCCGATGGCGGTCGGCTGCTCGCTCTCCATGACCAACGGTCAGGGAGTGACCGTGCCCGACAGCGCCATCCTCGATATAGGGCTCGGCAGCGCTACGAGAGCGATGTGGTTTAAAACAACTCAGGCGGGCGCCGCGCTCATGCGCAAATCCGACAGCTCGAATGCGAGCGGGATGATAATGAATCTTACTGGCGGCGCGCTTCAGTGCTATGTCCACACGAACGGCACGCTCTCTATCGTAGGCACGACGGCTTATAACGACGGTCAATGGCACTACGCCTCATGCGTCCTCGATCGGACCGCGAACACTCTCGCCATATATGTCGACGGGGCGCTCCAAGGCAAAGCCGACGCCTCGGTCCTTATCGGGATCAATCTCGACGCCACTTCGGTCCTCTATTTTCCGACGCCCTATTTCGACTCTACGCTCCTTATCGACGATATACATTTCTTCAATAAGTCGCTCTCGGCCCGGGAGATAGGCAGGATCTATGCCTTAGGCAGGGGAGCAGGCCACGCGCTCGCGAAGGAATAAAGGCGGCTTTTATTTGGTAAAATAGACCCACCTAATCAATAGCGCACACCATGCAATCTACATTCACTATAAAGGAGGCCCTTTCTTACGGTTGGACGAAATTCCGAGAGAACGTGAAATTCCTCGTCCTTCTCACCCTCGGGTTCTTCGTCGCCGCGGGCATAATCGGATTCACGGGAGACAAGAGCCTGGCCGCGCAGCTTCTGGGGATGGCGGTCAACCTCTTCGCGATGCTCACGTTCGTTCGGGTCGGCCTCAAGATCCATGCGGGAGGGAAGCCGGAGGCGAAGGATATCTTCGCGGCGAGCTGGGGGATGTTCGGCCGCTACGTCCTCGCGACCCTCCTCTTTACGGTATCTTATATCGCCGGTTTCGCGGCGCTCATACTTCCCGGCGTCTATCTCGTGGTGAGGCTCGGCGTCTTCGCCTTCGCTTTGGTCGAGGAGGATATGAAGCCCCTCGAGTCCATAAAGAGGAGCTGGTCGCTTACGAAAGGGCGATTCTGGGACCTTCTCGGATTCTCGGTCGTCCTCTTCCTCCTCAATCTTCTCGGGGCCCTCGCTCTAGGGGTCGGCCTTCTCATCACGTCTCCCGTATGCCTTCTCGCGACGGTCTACGTATACCAGAGCCTCAAAGCGCTCCCTGTAAAGGCTCCCGACCCTCATCCGGCAGTCTAGGATCGTATCGCGCCCGACCGTTCTTTGTCCCGCAGGTCGCAGGGATCGAGCGCTTGGTCGGGCTTTATCGTTGAATCGTTTGAAAAAACGCCGTTTTTCTGTATCATAAGGACTCGTCTTATTTTTAGGATATAAACCACGCAAGAAATGATAACCGCCAAGAAAACGAAGATCGTCTGTACCATAGGCCCAGCGACCGAGTCCGAAGAGAGGCTCACCGAGCTCCTTAAGGCCGGGATGAACGTGATGCGCCTCAACTTCTCTCACGGCGATTTCACCGAGCACGGCAACCGCGTGAAGAACCTCAAGAAGGCCGTGGAGAAGACCGGCATCCCGGCGGCCACCCTCCAGGACCTCGGCGGCCCGAAGATCCGCATCGGCACCTTCAAGACCGAATCGGTCATGCTCGTCGAAGGCAAGAAGTTCACGCTCACGACCGAGAAGGTCGAGGGCGACGAGACGCGCGTCTCGGTGAACTATCCTAATTTCGCGAAAGAGGTGAAGAAGGGCCATATCGTATTCCTCCACGACGGCAGGAAGAAGCTCGAAGTCCTCGACGTGAAGGGCAACGACGTCGTCTGCAAGATCCTCGTCGGCGGCGAGATAAAGGGCAAGAGGGGAGTGAACCTGCCGGACTCGGACCTCTCGATATCCTCCCTCACGGAGAAGGATCGCTCCGACCTCGAATTCGGCATAAAGAACAAGGTGGACTTCATCGCCCTCTCGTTCGTCCGCAGGCCTTCTGACATCGAGGAGCTCCGCGCCATCCTCCAAGCGAGGAAGTCCAAGGCGAGGATCATCGCCAAGATCGAGACCCCTCAGGCCCTCTCCTGTATCGACCAGATAATCGCCCTTGCCGACGGCATCATGGTCGCTCGAGGAGACCTCGCGATCGAGATACCCGCAGAGAAGGTCCCTGCGGCCCAGAAGATGCTCATCAGGAAGTGTAACGAGGCGGGCAAGCCTGTCATCACGGCGACCCAGATGCTCGAATCGATGATAAAGGCGCCCGTTCCTACGCGCGCGGAGGTATCCGACGTCGCGAACGCGATCGTCGACGGCACCGACGCTGTCATGCTCTCGGAAGAGACGACGCTCGGCGACTTCCCGGTCCAGGCCGTCGAGGTCATGTCGAAGGTCGCGCTCCAGGTCGAAGGCAGCCTCGTCAAGAAGCAGCTCCTCGACGTCGTGCCCGGCACCATCCTCACTTCGGGCGAATCCGTGACCCTCTCGGCCGTCAAGAACGCCGATCGAGTGGGGGCGAAATATCTCGTCTCGTTCACCGAATCGGGCCGATCCGCTCGATCCATATCGCGCCACAAGCCGACCCAGCCTATCTATGTGTTCACCCCTAACGAGGTGACTTTCAGGCAGTCCATCCTCTCGTGGGGCACGCAGCCTGTCCTCGTCCACCGCACGACCGACTTCAACGAGGTCGCCAAGATGGTCCGGGAGTACTTCCTCAAGTCGAAGCTCGCGAAGAAGGGAGACAAAGTGGTCATGGCGTCCGCCCTGCCTTTCGGCAAGGCGACGGAGACCAACATGCTCCTCGTAGAGACCCTCTAGCTCTCGGGAGGGAAGAGACGCAAAACCGCCCTACAGGGCGGTTTTGCTATATTGACTTTTATATATTTATTGTGGTATAATAGTAGGTAGAGGTCGGCATTTCATGTACGCCCTCGAGAGGGCAATTGCCCCAAACACAGAAACCCAGTCGGGTCGCAAGACCCATCCAGAAAATGAAGCACATCGAAAATCGCGGCCATAACGGCCGCAACCACACCAACCTGTCACGGGTCGAGCCCATCGTCGCCGTCTATGCGCATAACCGCGCGGATAACGACGAGATGCTCGGCACTTGGCAGTTCGACCGGTTCGGCGCGGAGGCGTTCCCTGGCGTAAAAAACGCCAAGCTCGTCTTCCTCGCCGAAAAGCTCGAAACGACCTACCCCAATCGGATCTACATCGGTCTGGGCGGGACGGTCAAGAATCCGCAGGGCTACGTCTTCGACGAGCATACGCCGCAAGGGCGCCTTCAGGGCACCTGCGCGGCGCTTCTCGTGGCGCAGCGCCTGCGCGTCCTCGGAAAGCCGGGTATGAAGGAGCTCCTCGAGGAGACCCTCTGGTGCGATACGCAGCCGAAGGTGGGACATACCCAGCTCGCCAACCTCATCAAGATCATGCATCGCGTCAAAGGGGGCGGAGACCAGGAGGCGACATACCTCTGGGCCTCTGCCGCTTACGACGCCATCGTGTTCGGGAGGACGGACGAGAGGTTCGACCTCGAAGCCGCTTGGAAGGATTACTCCCTCCATCGTGGCTACAACAAGGCGCACAACTCGACCCAGAAGGTCTCCCGCTATATCCGGGGGAGCGTCGCCCACAAAGGCGAGCGGGTGACCGAGCTTGCGGCGATCGCGTCGAAGATGCGGTCTCCCGTGCGCGAGCGCTGGCTCAAAGAGGCGTTCCGCGCTCTCTATCTCGACGAGGTCCTCCACATGAAGGCGTTAGCCGAAATGAAGGAGAAGCCCGTCGCGGTCGAGATCGATGTCGATTCGGCAAAGGCTCGCGCGTTCTTCATCGAAAGCGACAACGAGTATGCCGGAAAAGCCGCGAAATCGTCGATCGAGGGCCCTTGGGCAATCGTCGCGATCCGTAGCTCGTCCGGGCAATACCAAGTCGTCTCGAACCCGAACGGCGGCCCGTCGCTCGAAGACTTCGCTACCATGGTTCGCATGGCGGAGCACAAGGCGCGGACGGGCAGGAAGGCCTCGATCGTGGAAGCCATGGGGAACGGCACCAAGGAGTGCAGCCCCGAATGGCATCTTGCCTTCGAGCGTCTGCTCCTCTCGGGATCGTTCGCCCATCCGTATAACCGCTCCCTTCTTCCGATGTCGGCCATCATCGACATCGCGAAGAGCGCGTTCTCGGGGAACGGGCAGGCGGAGTGGATCGAGCGCTACGAGAGCTCCCCTGACGGCGCGTCCTCAGTGCAGAAGACCGCGACGCGGGACGGTTGGGAGGCGGTGGTGGGGTCGCTTGATCTCGGCGCCGTCCTCGACGGAGCGTCCGAGGCGGCGCAGAAGGCGACACAATAACCCCGATAGCGCGGCTCTCACAGAGAAGGGCGCTTGAAAGGGAACGGGGCCAGGACATCTCACTGGCCCCTTTTTTATTGTCTATAATAGGGAAGGAGGAAACATCACCGATGAACACCGATGGAGACGCTCATTCAAAGCGAGAGAGGGGACGCAGGAGCGAGGAGCGGTTCCTCGCCCTCTTCCGAGACTCGGCGAAGGCGCCGGATTGGCTCGATCGGATCGAGCGCGCGAAGACGAAGGGCGCCCGCGGCGAGGACATAGACTTCTTCGTCTTTTCGAAAGACGGCAAGAAAACGCCCGTCAACATAAAAAGCTCCCATGCAGGCAAGCTCGGCTTCGTCCGCAAGCACGGCCCGGACACGGTCTGCATAATCGTCATGGAAGACGACCAAGACGACGACGCCATGCGCACGGAATCGGTCTTCTCTCTCGAACGATGGAGGGCCCGGAAGGCCCCCTGACAGCGAGCCCGCTTATAGAAGCGGGCTTTTGATTACCTTCCCGTCACGATCGCTACGACCGCGCCTTCTGGCTTCCAGCCTTTGGAGATCGCGCGTATGACGCCGGCGAGGCCCAAGGCTCCGTTCGGCGTGGCTCGGACATTCGCCTTCTCGCTCAAAAGCCTTACGGCCTTCTCTATGTCGGCATTAGAAGCGACCCATCCCGAGCCTCCGGTCCTCCGCACCGCCTCTTCGAGGGCGTCCTTCCTGTGAGCGACCTTGTCTACGATGGCATCGGCGAGAGAGGGTTCGCCTTCGTATTCTTCGGCATCGAACGCCCGAGCGATAGGGGAGTTCCCGCGCGTCTGGACGACGTGTATCTGGGCGTTCTTTTCGTGCTCTATGAGATATTCAGCGAGCGCCTGGGCGGATGTCCCCGAAGACGTGCCGATGAAGACCGCGGACAGGTCGGGGGTGCCTGCGATCTCGAAGGCGAGCGATTTATAGCCTGGCAGAGCCTCAGGGTCGGTCGACTGGCGCAGGCTCTCGGGCTTTCCGTTCTCGCTTTTGAGCAGGTTGAAGAGGGCCTGAAGGGGGCGGGGAGAGTCCACGACCTTGATCCTCTCGTCGATCGATACGTTCTCGAGCGCTTTTCTTTTCGCCTCGCCTATCCTCTCGCCTACGAAGATGGTGAGCCTCAGGTCGTCTCCCGCGAGGTTCCTCTTCTCGATATGCCGAGCGGCCGCTATCGCCGCGTTCCCGGAAGAAGATATGGCGAATTCTTTGGCCCCTCGGGCGGCCTTGAGGTCTATCATCATAGGGATAGAGCGGCCCTTATGCGACCCGTACGGATGCAGGTCTTCGCGCTTTATATAGAGCTTCGGGATGCCGAGCTCCTCTGCTATCTCTGGCGCTTCTATCTGAGGGGTAAGCATATGATGTAACTATACTACGATGAGTATAAGGCCCAAGACGATAAGCGAGAACGACGCGAGCTTCAAGACGAGATGCTTCTCGTGGAAGTAGACGTTCCCGGACACTACGGCCGCGAAGAGCGATGCGGCGCGCTTCGCCGTGGTGATGACGGACGCAGGCGCGAATACGTACGCGAAGCTGTGCATGGTCCCGCTTACGCCGCGCAAGAGCGAGTGAGCGAGGCAGAGCGGGTTCTTGAGGTATTTGAAGGGATTCTCCCTGTGCATGACGTACGACATGGCGGCGCCGTAGACGGCGAGCACGCCGAACATGAGGCTCTGTTCGACTTCGACCGTATTGTAATGGGTGATCGAGTACTTGAACATCGAGATGGTGATCACGGGATTGATCGCGATGAAGAGGGCGTAGCCGAGCCCTTTTTTCGATATGCCGTGATTTACGAGAAGGAGGGCCAGGGAGAGGACGATCGTCGCGACGCCGAGAAGCTGCAAGGTCGTCATCTCGTAGCCGAGGACGGTATCAACGGCGAGGAGGAGGGGGAGCGTGAGGATCATGAGGAATCCTAAGGCGCTTCTGTCGCTTTTGACCGTGGCGAGGAGGCCTATGTGGAATTGAGCGATCTCGAAGACCGACCTTGTGAGGAAGAGGGGAAGGGCGGCGGGCGCGAACGCGAACTCTCCCTTGAACAGAGCGACCGCGCCGAAGATGGCGCTTACCCAGAATACGTTGAGGAACCCCATGACCATAAGGGGCTCTTTCTTGTGGGTGACTGCCCACTTTCCGATGGAAGCGGCCGTCTCGTCGAGAAACGACCCGAGCGCCGTGAGTGCTATGCCGAACATGCCTTGTATACTAGCCCCTTTCGGGTATTATATAAAGCGCTTTAGACCTAAACGACCAACGAATATGAAATGCGTCTGCCCAGAATGCAAGAACGATATCGACGTCTCGAAGCATCCGAAGATCACTAAGGGGTACGTCATAGAATGCCCTCTGTGCGGGATCGTGCTCGAGGTCGTCTCTCTCGATGGAGATAAGGTCGCTCTAGAGATCGTGGACGAGGGAAAATAGAGGGTCCCCACCCTCCTCTGTCTTTCCGGGCTTGACCCGGAATCCAAGCTCCTTCTTTAGCCGATCCGCGTTTTCTTTGCTGCGGAGCGCAAGCGTCCTCGAAGACTCGGCACGATCCTCGCAAAGAAGAACGCGGATTCGACAGGAGGTTGGAGAGGGGAGGTAAGAAAAGCCACGCCTCTGACGTGGTTTTTCTAGTTTTGTGCCAGCCTCTTTACCGTCTCTTCTATCATCCCGCGAAAGCCGTGGGAGCCTAAAAACGCTATAACGTCGCCTTTGCCGCGGGCTTTTACCAGGAATTCGACGAGCTCTTCGTCGCTGTCGAGATAGTGCACCTCCTTGTGGCTCTCTTCTATGGTCGCGGCGAGCTCGTCTCCGTCGAAATACGCCTCAGGATTGTCGGGGTCTACCTTGAGCTTCGTGAGGCGGGGGATGACGACCGTGTCAGCGTCCTTGAACGCATCCTTGTACGCCGGCTTCGATTGGGTCGTGCGGTTGCCGATGTTCGGCTCGTAGACGGCGATGACGAGACCTGAGTAGATGTGGCGGAGGTTGTTGAGGACCGATCGCGCCTTCTCCGGCGAATGGGCGATATCGTCTATCACTGTCACGGCGTTCTCGTAGCGCTTTTCGAGCCGCCTCTTCATCCCGGGAAACGTCTTTATCGCATCCGAGATGTCTCCGGGGGAGATGCCGCACGCGTACGCCATAGCGAAGCAGCCCGTGATGTTCTCTGCGTTGTATGCGCCGAGGAGAGGGGATTCGATATTGTACTTCTTGCCGTGGTAGACGATATCGAAAGTGAGTCCGGAAGGAGTCTGGACGATGTTCTCGTACCTGTACGACGCGTCCTTGTGAGCTCCGTAGCTTATGAAATCCCTCTTCGCGAGGAGCTTGGGGACGCTCTCGACGTCTATGCATCCGACGATAACGCCGTCTTTGGGCACGAGGGAGACGAGCTTCTTGAAAGCGTCGAAGTACGATTCTTCCGTAGGGTAGAGGTCGGCATGGTCCCACTTTACCGCCGTGAGGAGGAGGTGCGTAGGCCTGTAGTGGAAGAATTTCGCTCCCTTGTCCCATTTCGAAGTGGAATATTCGTCTCCTTCGACGATAGACCATTCGCCCGAATCCGCCGCGGCTGACGGAGCGCCGTCCTGAGTGAGTCCGCCGTACATGTACGACGGCTTCAGGCTCGCATGCTTCCATATGTGCGAGAGGAGCGCGGATGAAGTCGTCTTGCCGTACGTGCCAGAAGCGACCACCGAATGGGGCTTTATGAGATGTTCGCCCACGGCTTCTGGATAGGATTTAAAAGGGATGCCTCTCTCTTTTACGTAGACGAATTCGGGATTCTGGCTCGATACGGCGTTGCCCACGACGACGAGGTCCGGCGCGCCGCCCTCGACCATCTTCTCCGGATGCCAGCCCGAATAGTAGGGGATGCCCGCGTTCGAGAGGTGCGTCGAGACGGGCGGATAGAAGCCCGCGTCAGATCCTGTCACTTTAAATCCTTTCTGCCACAGAGCAGTCGCCACGGCGCTCATAGCGACGCCGCAGATGCCTATGAAGTGGACCTTCTTGGGATTTTCCATAATGGACTTCTATAGTAAGCGATAGGAGGGCGATTTGGAAGCTATTCGTGGTGGTACTTCTCGTTTCGAAGGATGGAGAACGCCCGATAGAGCTGCTCGAGGAATACGACCCGGCAAAGGTCGTGGGGGAAGGTCATCTTCGAGAGGGCGATGGAGGAGTCGGCGAGGGCGCGGACCTCGTCCGAGAATCCGAAGGGTCCGCCTATGACGAAGGCGACGTTCTTCACGCCGGCGTTCAATTGTTTCTCTACAAAGCCCGAGAATTCCATGGACGTATATTCTTTGCCGTGCTCGTCGAGGAGGAACACGCGATCCATCTTTTCGAGCGCTTTGGCGAGCCTTTCCTCGACCGTATCGACGAACTCGAACTGGACGTAGCGCGAGACGCGCTTCGAATAGTCCGCGATAGACTCGGCGAACTCCTTTCCCTGCGTCTTTCCGACCGTTACGAGAGATATCTTCATTCTTTTATCCTTCTAGCGATAGTATCATATATGATACTGTTTTTAGCTCTAACGGATTCCCTAGGGCTTGAGGATGGCTTTGAGCGGGGCGGTGTCTACCTGCCAATGCGCGCCGTCGAACCACTCGCCGCCGAGGAATTGGAGCTTATACGAGTCAGAAGGGCGGGAGAGCGAGCCGAGATAGACGTAGTCGAGGCCTTTAGCCTTCGCCCACTCAAGGGCTAAGGTCATCATGCCGATGCCGCGCGAGGGCTCCTCGACGTAGAAGGGGTAGGAATAGTGCAGGAGGCTCTTCGACTCGTGGCACACCGCGTATCCGACGTCTTCTCCCGATCTCTTCGAACTATAGACGAGGGCGCGGTTGAAATTCGACTTCGCTTCGTCGGTGAATATCTCCTTTATCTTGTTCGCCGTAAAGACGTTGTCTCCGAACTTCTCGTAGAAGTCCTTGGCGAGCTTGCCTATCTTCCAGGAATAAAGGGGGTAGGGGATGGCTTCCACTCTAAGCGAGAGGTCTTCGGCTTTGCGTAGGACACGGCGGTTCTCTGAGGACGCCTGATACGCCTTTAGGTTCACGCGGAAAGAGCGGGTCCTGTTCATCACGCCTTTGTCGACCCTGGTGAACACGTAGCCTTCATCGTACATCTTTGCGACGTTCTCGGGGGATAGATCCGCTACGACTTTGGTGTCCCAGTTGAGGTACGACATCTTAGTGGAGCCCTATCCAGACGCCCAAGACGACGAAACCAAGATGGACGACCCACATGCGCATGATGACCTTCTCTTCCGACCAGCCGCGGAGCTCGAGATGGTGATGGAGGGGAGCCATGCGAAATATGCGGCGTCCGAAGACGTGGCGTCCGACCGTCTGGAGTATGACCGTCAGGGCTTCGGCGTAGAACATGAAGGCGATGAAAGGGAGGATGATCATCGAGTTCGTGGCGAGGGCGTTTATGGCGAGGAGCCCGCCGAGGCCCAAGCTGCCTACATCTCCCATCTGGAATCTGGCCGGCTTTATATTGAAATAGGTATAGGTGAGGAGAGCGCCGGCGGTCACTGAGTTAAGGACGGCGAGCTCGCTGTAGCCGGATACCCACGCCATGAAGGCGAGGGCGCCGAAAGTCGGGATGAGCATGCCGCCGGCGAGGCCGTCCATGCCGTCGGACACGTTAACCGCGTTCGCCGTGAACATGACGATGAGGATTATAAGGGGCACGACGAGGACCCCTATATCGAGATAGCCGTGCCATGGCACATAGATGTTCTGCCAGCTCTCTCCGAGCTTCCAATAGATCCACCATGCCGATATTCCTCCGGCGGCGAATTGGAGAAGGAGCTTCTCGTGCACGAGCACTCCGCGGCGCTGCTTGGAGCCGAAGATCGTCGTCGCTCTCTTGAAGACCGTCCACGGCAAGGTGACGATGAGCCAGAGCTTCGCGTACCAGAGTTTGTGGACGCGGATGAGGGTAAAGGTCTGGGAAAGAGACCTCTGCCTGCGCTCGGAGCCGAAGACGTTGAGGAGGTCGTCGACGGCGCCAAGGAGCGCTGAGATGCCCAGGACGCCGATAGGCACCCATGTGTAGCGCCTCTCCCAATTCCAGAAGTAGGTGAGGAGGAGTACCGTGAGTATTATGAGGAGGCCTCCCATGATAGGCGTAGCGGCTTTGCCTTGGCGCGATTCCATGCCCATGGTGGCGTCCCCCGCGCTCTGCCTGGTTATGCCCCAGAGGCGCAGATATTTTATAAGGAAAGGCGCCCAGATAAGGGCTACAAGCGCCGATGTGATGGCCCAGCCGAGGAGCGAGGTGAGGCTTTGTATCTGGGTGGGGAGGAAGTCGGTCATGAGGTGGAGTATACGCCAGAAAGGGCCAAATTTGAAGGTTTAGAATGAATTTTCATAGGCTTCTGAATCGAACGTTTTCTTTCAGCCGATCCATGCCTTATTTCTTGCCGAACTCGCCTTCGAGGACTCGGCTCAGACAGTTCTTCGCAAAGGAGGATGCGGATCCGGCGGGGTAGCAAGAGAAGAAAAAGCCGCGCCTTACGGCGCGGCGAGATTATCTCTCAACAAGGAAATTCAGCCGGCGCAGCGAGACTTCTTTCGCGTCGCGAGCGCTCGTAAACGTATAGTTGTCGCTTCCGGTCTGACCCTGTTCCTTCCATGTCCCGCCGAGGAGGTCTTCGCCGTGGACGAGTATGTCGCCCTCGCGGACGCCGTGGCCGTAGAGTCCGTCCGAAGGCCACGAGTAGGAGTGCGCGTAGGTGAGCCGCGTATCGCCGCCGAGCCTATCGACGCCTGTTATGACGAGGATGTGGTTGTACGTCTTGTCGCGGCCCGTGCCCATAAAGGTGATGAGGTCTCCGGGCATCGCGTCTCTGACTTTGACGGCAGAGCCGTTCTTGTCGTTTCTGAAGGAGCTCACCCCGAGGTTCTCGGCAGGGCGCAGCCTCGCGAGGATCTTTCCGAGGATTCCTGTTCTATTCGACTTCACGAAGCTCTGTATGCCCCTTCCTCTCTTTTCCCGACAGAGCGCATCGAGCGCATGATAGGCGAAACCGGAGCAATCGACGCCGAGGTCGTTTTCGCAGAGGAACTCTTTGAGCTTATCGGTCGAGAGAAGGTTGAGCTTTATCCTTTGCCGGAGCGCGAATATCTCCGCCTCTCCCGCGATCTCCTCCGGCGCGCCTTTCCCGACGAGGACGCGCAGCCCTCCGCGCCCTTTGCGCCTGCGATTGTTGAAATAGGGGCAAGAAGGCTTGGTGCCGAGAGGCAAGGCGAGGTAGGAATCCACGACGGCGCGGGCTTTGCCTTCGAGCTTTGAGCTTCCCGTCTTTTCCGTATCTATATCTTGCGGATGCATGATGCTATGGATATCCCTAGGTCGTTGAGCTTGTTGTGGGCTCTCATTATACCTCTCTCGGATTGGATGCGCAGGATCTCCTTGTTGTGCTCGGTGTTCTCGTATCCGATGAGGGAGAGGCCCTTATCCGAGAGGGCGGCTTCGTCTATGGAATAAGCCTCTCGGGTGACGCGCTTTACGATCTGCGCCCCTCGTATCTCCGGACCGCTCGCAGCCGGAAGGCCGAGGAGCGCAGAGAGGTGGGCTTCGAATATAGAGTCGCTCTTCTGGAGCTTCGATTCGAGCGTGGTCGAGGCGGGCTGGCGCGCGTTTATCTCGAGGAGATATGTCTTTCCGGCTTTCTCGTCGTAGACGGCGTCGATGCCGAAGAGCCCGTACCAGCCCGAGAGCCGGAGCCTCTCTCCGACACGGATCGCCATCTTACGGACCTCCTCGCTCACCGCCGCGTACTCTTCGTCGCGGGGAAGGTCCCAGTCGTTGCCTATGGTAGAGAAGGGAAGGTCGGTGAAGGGCGCGAGGCCGGTTATCTGATAGCTCGGGTTTCCGACGATGATCGCCTCCGCGACGACCGAGTTCACGGTGAATACCGGCCCCTCGACGAATCTCGTTATCCGGCATTCTCGATCCGGGAATCTCGAGGCTACAGAAGAGAGTGCTTCGGCCGAATCTATGACATAGGTGCCTTCTCCTGTATGTGAGTGGTTCCACTGCAGCACGAACTTCGCGCCTTCGAACCTCGCGTCCTTTGCGAGCGCGATGCGGTGAGGGGGCAGGAGAGAGGCGTCCTCGCCGAGCCATGCCACCTGGGAGACCTTCTCTTCGACCTCGCGCGAGAGCATGGCCGACGGGTTGAGGAGGCTCCAGCCCTTCTCTTTGGCGAGCCTTTCGATGCGGGGGGTGTTCTGGAATACGAGGAGGTCGGCGTCGCGGTCTGAGATTTCCCTCTGCACCTCGGGCATGAGCAGGAGATCGTATGTATCGAGATACCGAGGCGAAACCTCGGTATCTTTTACCGAGGTTTCGCCTCGGTCGCGGACGAGCAGGACGTTGTCAGGATACGCTTCCCGGACCTTCCTGCCGTATGCCGTATCGTTCGATATGACGAAGTAGCTCCCTGAAGGCTCCATGCCTAAAGCTCGCTCGATGTCGCGCGTGACGTAGACGACGGGCTTTTGGAGGTTTACTATCACATTGATAGTATACTTACCCCATACGCTATGGCTACTCTCTATATAGTCGCTACGCCGATAGGAAACCTCGAGGACGTCACCTTGCGCGCTTTGCGCGTGCTTAAAGAGGTTTCCGTCGTGTTCTGCGAGGATACGCGTACGTCCCGGGTGCTCTTCTCCAAATACGACATACGGACGGCGACCGAGAGCTTTCACGCCCAGAGCCCTCTTTCGAAGATGGACCGCGTCATCGAGCTTCTCGAAGCGGGCAAGGATATCGCGCTCGTGACCGACGCGGGCACTCCGGGGATATCGGATCCGGGGATGCTTCTCGTCTCGGAAGTGAGATCGCGCCTTCCCGACGTGCCGGTAGTCGCCGTTCCGGGGCCTTCGGCATTGACCGCAGCGATATCCGTCGCAGGCAGGCCCCTCCACGAATTCGTCTTCTTGGGATTCTTGCCGCACAAGAAGGGCCGCCAGACCCTCTTTGAGGAGATTAGGACGGGCGAGAGGCCGTATATCTTCTACGAGTCGCCGCATCGCATAGAGAAGGCGCTCGAGTCGCTTAAGGGTTCGGGCAAGAACGTGACGATACTGCGCGAGCTCACCAAGATGTACGAATCCTATCTTTCGGGCACAGCGGAAGAGATCCTTCTGTCGTTTAAGAACAATCCCAGCACCCTGCGCGGAGAATTCGTCGTCATCGTGAGCGCCGAGAGGGAGGCGAAACCCTTTTCGCCCGAGGAGTAAGGCGCTATACTAGCGGCAATAATCGCTTAAAGATCCCTATGAGATTCAGAAACATCCTCGTCTTGCTCGGCTTCGTAGTCCTGATCCTTCAGTTCCTCGGCTTTCCGAGGGCATGGGACGACGTCTTCTATATCGCTTTAGGGCTTCTCGTCATGGCGTTCTCTTACCTTTCCGGCAAAGAGCCTCAGAGGGCGAGGGCGGAGGCGCCAGCTCCCGTAGAAAAGTCGCCGGTCTCGGAAACACAGGCTTAATTTGAAAATCTCTTGAGAGCGAGGACCAAAGAGAGCGTAAGGGCGTGGAGGATAGGAGTGAGCTTCGCCTCGCTCTTTGTTTTTGCCTTTACCTTCCTCTATATAGGGGTGCCTCCACTCTCCGACCTCACCTATCACGGAGCCTCGGCGATCGAGGTCGCGACTACTACGGCGCCCGAGCCCGCGATAGACGTACGAAAGGCGACCCACGTCGCGACGCCTTCGGCGGTGCGCGGCATCTACATGACCTCCTGCGTAGCGTCTACGCCGTCTCTGCGCAACAACCTCATGAAGCTCATCGACGAGACCGAGCTAAACTCCGTCGTGGTCGACATAAAGACCTATGACGGATTCATCTCCTTTATGCCCGAGTCGGAAGCTCTGAAACCCGCCGCGAAAGGGGACTGCTTTGTCAGAGACATGCAAGACCTCATAGACGAGCTTCATGCGCGAGGCATCTATGTCATCGGTCGCGTGGCCGCCTTCCAGGACGCCTTCATGGTGAAGGCGAGGCCCGAGCTCGCGGTAAAGAAGGCGTCCGCGACGTCGACGGTCTGGCGGGACCACAAGGGCATCCCGTGGATAGACGCGGGGGCGAAGGAGCATTGGGACTATCTGGTCCTCATCGCCGAAGAATCCTACGCCATCGGATTCGACGAGATAAATTTCGATTACATCCGATTCCCGTCGGATGGCGACATGAGGGATATCTCCTATCCATGGGCGGGATCGAAAGAGAAGAGCGAGGTCATGCGCGAGTTCTATGAATATATCTGGGGCAAGCTCTCATCGAAGATGGTCATCTCGGCCGACCTCTTCGGCATGACCGCGACGAACGAGGATGACCTCAATATCGGTCAGATACTAGAGAAGGCGCTGCCGAATTTCCACTACATAGCGCCCATGGTCTATCCGTCCCACTATCCGAAGAGCTTTCTTGGCCTCGGAGACCCGAACGCGCACGTCTACGAGGTGGTCAAATATTCTATGGACAGGGCGGTCGCGCGCGCCGTCGCTACGACGACCCGGGTCGCCCTGCCTGGCGCCCGCATAGGCACCTCTACGCCCGCGATATACGCCAAGCCCTCATTCGATCCGAAGAAGATCCGTCCGTGGCTTCAGGATAATAATTACCCCGTACCCTATACGGCCGAGATGGTTCGCGATCAGATACGCGCGGCGTACGACGCGGGCCTCGACTCGTGGCTCCTCTGGAACGCAGGGAATAGATACACCCGCGCCGCGCTCGAGCCGCAGATCTAGCTATTGCGGATAGGCTCTAATCATGATATAATAGTAGTCTAGCTCTTTTTGCTACCAACCCACTGTTCGGAGACCGACATCATGAAAAAACTGCCTTGGAACCGATTCACGAAGCACTCCTGCGTGCTCTTCGTCCTCGCTGTCATCGCCTTCGCTTACTTTTGGGACCGCACGGTCCTTCTGGCGATACCCATCCTCCTTATCCCGCTCGTTCACCGTATCGAGAAGGATTACCGGAGCCTTCGGCGCCAGTGTCCTCAGTGCAGGCGATGGAAGTGCGAGCACGAGTTCGATCGGACGCTCTGCACGAGATGCGTCGAAGGGAACAGCGAGGCTCAAGCGCGCAAGCGCGAGCTCCTCGCCCGTCCACGGACGCCTCAAGGGTCGCCTTATCCGGGACTCGGCCGGATGCCAGAGAGGCCGCGCATCGACGCGCCTTTCATCCCCGCGAAGTGACGCCTGCCGCGCCCTTCCGAGCCGTCCTTACCTAGGACGGCTTTCGTTTTTCCTTCCATCGCGTCTCGTGGATACCCACCCTAGACAAAGGGCGGGAGAGGAGTACTATATCGGAGTCTCGAGCGTTTTCGGGACCTCTCTCCGGAGGCCGATCGATCCTTTCGGAGAGAGACGACATGCACACTCGACAGCAGTTGGAAATACCATGAAGTCACCACAGGCCGCCAGCCAAGAAACCCATACCTCGGAAGAGGCCGCGGTTCCCGCCGAAGACCCGAAACCCATGTCCGGAATGCCGGATTGGATGAGGGAAGACTTCGAGCGGGGCTGCGCCCGAATCCGTGGCAGGGTTGCGACGATGCAGATCCTCGCGGACGATGCGCTCGCCCACCAGGAGTCGCGAATGGCGATGGCCAATCAGTAGCGTGACGTTTTATACGCGCGGCGCGCCAGCTTACCCCTGGCGTGCCGCTTTTCTTTATCTCTAGGCGGGAAAATGGCATAATTGGGCGAATGACGAGCGACGACAAGGTCACATATTTCGCGGAGACGGATTCGCGCAACAAGAGGATAAAATTCGGCATAAAAGCCAAGGATAGGACGCGCCATATGTACGTCATCGGTAAGACGGGTATGGGCAAGTCGACCCTCCTCGAGAACATGGCAGTCCAGGACATCCAGGGCGGGGAAGGCCTCTGCTTCATCGACCCTCACGGCAAGACCGCTGAACTCCTCCTCAACTACGTCCCTGAGGACCGCATAAAGGACGTCCTCTATTTCGCCCCGTTCGATATCGAGCATCCGATCTCTTTCAACGTGATGGAGGACGTTGGCTACGACAAGAGGCATCTCGTCGTCTCGGGACTCATGTCGACTTTCAAGAAGATCTGGGAGGACGCGTGGTCGGCGCGAATGGAATACATCCTCTCGAACACGCTTCTCGCCCTCCTCGAGTATCCGGGCGCGACCCTTTTGGGCGTCAATAAGATGCTCTCCGACAAGAACTATCGCAAGAGAGTGGTCGATAACGTGAGCGATCCAGCGGTCAAATCCTTTTGGGTCGACGAGTTCGCGAAATATACCGAGAGGTTCGCGGCCGAGGCGACCCCTGCGATCCAGAACAAGATCGGGCAGTTCACGTCGAACCCCCTCATCCGCAACATCATCGGCCAGCCGAAATCGTCGTTCGACATACGAAAGCTCATGGACGAGAGGAAGATCCTCATCGTGAACCTCTCCAAAGGGCGCGTGGGAGAGTCGAACGCCAACCTCCTCGGCGCGATGCTCATCACCAAGATATATCTCGCAGCAATGTCGCGCGCAGACGTCTCGGAGAAGGTCCTTCGAGGCCTTCCTCAGTTCTATCTCTATGTCGACGAGTTCCAGTCGTTCGCCAACGAGTCCTTCGCTGATATCCTTTCAGAGGCCAGGAAGTACAAGCTCAATCTCACGATAGCCCATCAGTATATAGAGCAGATGTCGGAGGAGGTGCGCGCGGCCGTATTCGGAAACGTGGGCACCATGATCGTCTTTCGCGTAGGCTCGTTCGACGCGGAGGTCCTCGAAAAGGAATTCGCTCCGCAGTTCACCGCCGAAGACATCGTGAACCTCGGGTTCGCCCAGATATATCTGCGCCTCATGATAGACGGCATCGGCTCACAGCCGTTCTCGGGTACCACTCTTCCGCCTATACCGGAGCCCACGATCTCTTTCAGAGAGCAGGTCGTCGAGAGCTCGCGCGCTAATTTCGGCCAGATACGGTCGATCGTCGAAGAGCAGGTGCGCAAGCAGACCTCGAGCGAGGAGCTCGACCGCGCCGCCGCGGAATCCGAGAGGCGCGCCGAAGGATCCTTGCCTGCGCCGCGCAGGCAAGAAGACCGTCCGCGCCGTGACGAGCCTTCGCGAGCGCCTGAGAGGCCGCGACCGCCTCAGGGCGGCGGAGACCGCCCGCGCGACCCGTCTCGCGAGCAGACGGGGGAAGCCCGGAGAGAGGGACACAGGGACGGACAGAGAGACCCACAGAGGCCTCTTGAGAGGCGCGAGAGGCCGGTGCCGCCTCCGCCGCCCACAGACCCAGCCGACGGATTCCAGGGTCTCGACGCGCTCAAAAACATCGTAGCGGCAAAGCCCGTTCAAACCGGAAGGGAAGAGAGAGGGCAGAGCCAGAATAGGCCGCGAGAGGAGAGGAAGGGCGTGACCGAAGAGAGCAAGAAGGACCTTCGCGCCGCTTTGGCATCTTTGGTAAAGCCTGGACAAGGAGAGAAGCCGGCGCTCGATGGAAAGCCGGAAGAGAGGCGGGAAGAGCAAAAGCCCCGAGAGCGAGCCGTCGAGGCGCCCCGCCCTCTACCCGAGCCGAAGAAGGAGAACCCTGTTCCGCCGAAGCCCGGCGTGCCGGAAGTGCCCGAAGACGTCCTCAAAAAGATACTAAGCGACTAGCATGAACGCCTCCCTCTTTGCCCTCGTCGTCCTCGTGGCTTGCGCAGGCATCGTCCTCCGGTCGGTTGCAGAGAGGAAGAGGGGAAGTGACCTCGCGGACGGATTCGAGATTATAGAGGAGATCGATTGATTAATCGCCGTAATGAAGCTCGAGAGACCTAAAAAAGCGATTCTTAGACCGAGGCGAAACCTCGGTATCGAATACCGAGGTTTCGCCTCGGTCCAAATGATGCCATGAATACTCCCAAGCGCGTCCTCATATTTTCGCTCGCGTATTATCCGCGCCTCGTCGGAGGCGCAGAGGTCGCCGTAAAGGAGATAACGGACAGGATCGATCCCGAGGATTTCGAGTTCCACATGCTTACCATGAGGACGGGCAAAGGCTCCCTTACGGAAGAGAGGATAGGGAACGTAACGGTCCATCGCGTGGGGTTCTCTGCCGACTCCGGCATCCTTCTGCGCCTCAACAAATATCTATTTCTCGTCCTCGCCCCTTTGCGCGCGTCTCATCTTCATTGCCGTCGCAGGTTCGACGCGGTCTGGAGCATCATGGCTTACGTAGCAGGATTTCCCACGCTCCTTTTCAAGCTCTTTCATATGGACGTGCCGTTCGTCCTCACCCTTCAGGAGGGCGACCCGATCGACTATATGATCCAAAAGACGAAGCCTGTGCAGAAACTTTTCCGTATGATCTTCTCTCATGCCGATAGGATACAGGCGATATCGAGATATCTCGCCGAGTTCGCGCGAGTGATGGGAGCGAAGAGCGAGCCCGTCGTCGTGCCGAACGGCGTCGACGTAGAGGCATTCACGAAAGACGTTTCCGATGCGGAGATCGATGCCTTGAGGCGAGAGTTCGGCGTTCTCGAGCAGGAGACTTTGATGGTCACCGCGTCGCGGCTCGTGAGGAAGAACGGCGTCTGGGACATCATTCGCTCGCTCTCGTACCTCCCGCCCGAAACGAAGCTCCTCGTCCTCGGCACGGGCGAGCTCGAATCCGACCTTAAAGAAAAGACAAAGGAGCTCGGGCTCGAAAGCAGGGTCATATTCAAGGGTTTCGTCCCTCACAGGGAGCTGCCGAGGTATCTTAAAGCGTCGGATATATTCGCGAGGCCGTCGCTCTCCGAAGGCTTCGGAAACGCCTTCATAGAGGCGATGGCGGCGGGGATCCCCGTCATAGCGACTCCTGTGGGAGGCATCGTCGATTTCCTGCGGGACAAGGAGACCGGCCTTTTCTGCGAAGTGGGCTCTTCGGAGGATATCGCGCGCAAGGCACTCATCTATATGAACGATCGGGACCTGCGGGACGAGATCGTCGATAACGCTCTCCATATGGTCGTCGACCACTATGACTGGAAGGGCGTCGCGAAGGGCATGCAGGACGTGCTCGAATCCGCCATCTCCTCGGCGGCGAAGTAGCTTTATACTTCCTGCGGCCTCGTTTATACTTACTTTTATGAGAATCCTCGTCGCGACCGGCATATTTCCGCCACAGATAGGAGGGCCCGCGACGTACTCGAAGCTCCTTTACGACGAGCTTCCGAAGCGCGGGATCGACGTCGAGATAGCCTCTTTCGGCGATCATATAGACAAGCCCAAGCTCATAAGGCACTTTCTCTACTTCCTAGAGCTCCTCAAGAAGGCTCCCGACGTCGATCTCATCTATGCCCAGGACCCCGTCTCGGTAGGGCTGCCCGCGCTCCTCGCGTCCCAGATACGCGGAAAGAAGCTCGCGCTTAAGATCGTGGGGGACTATGCGTGGGAGCAGGGGACTCAGAGATTCGGCATCACCGATACCCTCGACGATTTCGCGCGCGCGTATCAGAGATATCCGTGGCAGGTCAAAGTGATGAAGAAGATAGAGAAATACGTCGCGGACGGCGCATCGAAGATCATCGTACCTTCGAAATACCTCAAAGGCGTCGTGTCGGCGTGGGGGGTCGATCCGGATAAGATAGGCGTCATCTATAATGGGTTTCGCGCAGAATCGCCGAAGGCTCTCAGGCCCTCATTGAGAAAAAAGCTCGGGCTCGAAGGCGGGGTCGTTGTCACCGTGGGAAGGCTCGTACCGTGGAAGGGGATGAAGGAGCTCATCGAGGCGATGGCAGAGGTCAAGAAGTCCATCCCTGACGCGAAGCTCGTCGTCATCGGCGACGGCCCTGAAAGGCAGAGGCTCGAAGAGGCAGCCGCCCTTTCCGGTATCGCCTCAGACGTCACGTTCACGGGCAGGTTGGGGCAGAAGGTCCTTTTCGAATACGTGAAGGCCGCAGACGCTTTCGCCCTCAATACCTCCTACGAAGGGTTCTCGCACCAGATCCTCGAGACCATGGCCATAGGGACGCCGGTCATAACGACCGCTATCGGCGGCAATCCGGAGGCGATAGAGAACGGCGTCTCCGGCGTACTCCTCGCGCCTAACGACAAGGCCGGCTTCGCGAAGGCGATCATCGAGATCCTCTCGGAGAAGGCTGTGGCGTTCGTATACTCGAAAGAGGCGAAGAAGGCCGTCTCAAGGTTTAGCGACGAGGCGATGCTCGAGAACATAGCTCGGGAACTAAAAACCCTATAATCATGACAAAGGTACTGATGATTTCGACGGACAGGAAGATACTCGAAGAGGGGTCGCCTATCCGCGCGCGCATGCTCGACTACGCGGGACTCTTCGACGAGCTCCATGTAGTCGTTTTCGCGAAGAAGGAGGCGGGGACCGCGCCCTTCGCGATAGGCAACCTCTCCGTCTATCCCACGAACTCGCTCTCCAAGCTACTTTACGTCCGCGACGCGACGGCCATCGGCTCTTCTATCATCCGAGACTCCGGCTTTGTGGCAGGCGATTCCGTCATCACGACCCAGGATCCCTTCGAGACGGGCCTCGTAGGCAAGACGCTCTCGGAGAAGTTCGGGCTGCCTCTCCATATCCAGATCCACACCGATTTCTACAGTCCGTATTTTAAAGACAGCGTTCTTAACCGCATCCGCATAGCGCTCTCGAACAGGACTCTGCCGAAGGCCTCTGCCATCCGCGCCGTTTCCGAGAGGATAAAGCGATCCCTTCCGCTCGATCTGCAGGCAAAGGCCTCGGTCTTGCCGATATTCGCAGATGTGACCGCGATAGAGGGCGCGCCCGTTCCGGTAGGTTTTAGGCAGAAGCATCCGCGATTCGCGAAGATGGCGGTCGTCGCATCGAGGCTCACGAAAGAAAAGGACATAGGGTCCGCTCTCGAGGCGTTCGCTGCGGCGAAAAAGGAAAGCCCGGAAGCGGGCCTTGTCGTCGTCGGTTCTGGACCCGAAGAAGGAAAGCTCAAGTCGAAAGTTCAGAGCCTCGGGCTCGCCGACTGGGTCGTTTTCGAGCCGTGGGCAGAACGGGCGACGGTCATCTCGTATATGAAGACCGCCGACGCCTTTCTCTCGTCTTCGCTTTACGAAGGATACGGGCTTTCCATGCTCGAGGCGCATTCGTCGGGCGCGACCCTCGTCGTGACGGATGCGGGCATAGCGCCGGAGCTCACGACCTTCCTCTGCTCTCCTGGCGACGTCTCGTGCCTCTCTCGTAGGCTCTCAGAGGCGCTTTTGGGCGCGAAAGGCAATAAACCCTATGTCTATCCTTATCCGTCGAAAGAGGCGTATCTCGCGGCCCATAAGGCCGATATAGAGCGCGCTATAGGAAGTTAGGCTATAATCGAGTTTTCGAGTATGAACGATAAGAGAAAAGTACAAATCGGCTTCGTAGGACAAGGATGGATAGGCAAAAATTACGCTGATGAATTCTCAGGTAGAGGATTTTCCATAACTAGATATTCTCAAGAAGAAGGCTATATCGTTAATAAAGACAAGATAGCTGAATGTGATATTGTTTTTATTGCAGTCCCCACTCCTACCACTCCCGCTGGTTTTGACGATAGAGTTGTAAAAGAGGTGGTCAAGCTCGTCGGAAAAGGGAAGATCGCCGTTATAAAATCGACGATCCTTCCTGGTACCACAAAGAGGATTCAATCGGAGAATCGAGACATCATCGTACTCCATTCTCCGGAATTCCTCTCAGAGGCGACAGCAAGACATGACGCCGGTCATCCTATGCGAAATATTGTGGGTATTCCTCTGTCTACCTCTGAGCATCGTCAGGCCGCAGAAAGAGTCTTGTCGATTCTTCCCGAGGCGTCTTTTAAACTGATCTGCGATTCAGACGAAGCGGAGATTATTAAATACGGCGCGAATACCTTCTTCTATGTAAAGATAGTCTACATGAATATGCTTTATGACCTTTCCCAGAAGCACGGAGCGGATTGGAATGTGATAAAGAGTGCCTTTCTGAGTAATCCTTGGATGGGAAACATGCATTTTGATCCAGTACATAAAAGCGGACGCGGTGCAGGCGGCTCATGTTTTATCAAAGACTTTGCAGCATTTTCGAAAATGATCGAGAAGGAGCTTTCTGACAAAGATGGATACTTAGACATGCTCCATGCAATAGAAAAAGTGAATCTCGCTCTTCTCATCTCTACTTCTAAGGATTTAAAATTAATACAGAGTGTATATGGCGAGGAGATATTAAAGTGTGCTCTCAGCTAAATCGATGAGGCTTGTACTCTTCACTCAAGCGGTAGATAAGAATGACCCAGTCCTTGGGTTCTTTCACGCATGGCTAATCGAGTTCGCGAAGCATTTTGATTCGATATCAGCCGTTTGTTTGTACGAAGGCCCTCATGAGCTTCCTTCGAATATCGAAGTACTCTCTCTTGGAAAAGAAAAAGGGGCATCGAAGATCGTGCGAGTTTTTCGATTCTATAGGTATATCCTCTCTCTTCGAAACGAATACGATGCTGTCTTCGTGCACATGAACCCCGAGTACGTCGTCTTGGGCGGCGTCTTCTGGCGGCTGTTAGGAAAGAGGGTCGTGCTCTGGTATACGCATAAGTCTGTCGACCTAAAGCTTCGGCTCGCCCTCCTCTTGGCGCATAGGGCCGCGACGGCGTCGAAGGAGAGCTTTAGGATAGAGAGCCCGAAGGTCTCCGTCTTGGGGCACGGCATAGATACGGACGAGTTCGACGCAGAGGGCAGGATCCCGTTCGGCCAGACTCTCCGCATCGCGACCGTGGGAAGGATCTCTCCCGTGAAAGGCTACGACACCCTCGTCGAGGCGATAGCCTCGCTTAAGGGCATAGACCTGAGCCTCGAGATAGTGGGGGCGCCTGCGACCGAGGCCGATAAGGCCTATGAGATGGCGCTTAAGGCGAAAGTAAAAGAGCTCGGGCTTTCTGAAAAGATCTCGTTCCTCGGCCCCGTGCCGCACAAGGATATCCCCGATATCCTTCGTCGCGCCGACGCGTTCGTGAACCTTAGCGGCACAGGGAGCCTCGACAAGGCGGTCCTCGAGGCGATGGCGTGCGGCGCCATACCTCTCACCTCGAACGAGGCGTTTCGGGACATCCTCGGGCCTTTTGGTCTCGTGTTCGAGAAGGGGTCGAGCGCGGACCTTGCCTCGAAGCTCGCGGGGATCGCCGCTCGCGGAGATAGCGTCGCGGCTCTGGGATCTAGATTGCGCGAGGTCGTCGTGAGGGAGCATAATCTGAGAGGCCTTATGGGAAAGATAGAGGCCCTCTACGTATGAACATGAACGAAAAGCAGGTAGATAAAGGCCATTACGATTTCGAGAGATACTGCTATCCAGAGCGCTGGGATAGCTATTATCACCAGATACAGGAGATCCTCGCGGTGCGTCCCGAAAGCGTGCTCGAGGTCGGGGCGGGCGACGAGACGACCAAGCGCTACGTGACCAGGGCTCTGGGCTGTTCCTACAAGACGCTCGACCTCGCAGAGGACCTCTCGCCCGATATCGTAGGGTCTATCCTCGACATCCCTCTAGCGGATAGGTCGGTCGACGTCTCGTGCGTATTCGAGGTCCTTGAGCATATTCCGTTCGAAAAGGTGCCTGAGGCTCTCTCCGAGCTCAAGCGAGTCTCGAGGCGCTTTATATTCATAAGCGTCCCTCATTTCGGCCCGATGGTCGACCTTTCGATAAAGATCCCGTTTTTGCCCCGGATCGGATTCTTCTTCAAGATCCCTTTTCCTAAAAAGCATGTCTGGAACGGCCAGCACTACTGGGAGCTCGGCAAAAAGGGCTTCTCGCCGAGAGCCTTCAAAAAGCTCCTCGAAAGCTACGGCGAGGTGGTGAAGGAATACGTGCCTCGAGAGGCCCCTTACCATCATTTCTTCGTGATCCGCCTTCACCCTTAGTCCTTCACGAATATCGAATCTTCGTATACGAGTTCGCCGGTCTTTGGGTCCCAGTGCTGGCCATTATTTCCATAATAGGAGAATCCGAGGGAAGCGAGCAGAGCATATATGTCTTTGTAGAGAGGCTGGCCCTCGTAAAGGGTCTTAAACGACGTTTCGATGAGGATCATGTTCGCGAGAGAGAGCGTTTCCTTGCCCCCAGCGATGACCTTGTCTTCGTAGCCCTGAACGTCGAGCTTTACAAGGAGCGGCCCTTCGACGGCGATATTGCGGATGACGTCGTCGAGCCTCTCCACCTGTATCTTCTCTTTTCTCGTTTCTACGCTCTTCGGATACATCTTCTTGTGCAGGTCGGCCATAGGCAGTAGGGAAGAGCTCGGCGAGAACGCGCTCCTGTGTATCTCCACATCTCCCTTTACGTCGCCTAGAGCGAGGTTTAGCGCTTGAAAGCCGCCGTCGCCCGCCATCTTCGCCTGAAGCTCCTCGTAACAGTCGGAAAGAGGCTCGAACGATATGATCCGGGCCCCCGGAAGCCTCGATCGGATGTCGAGGGCGAACTGTCCGTTATTCGCTCCTATGTCGATCACGGTCTTTATCCCGTGCTCTTTGAGGACGAGATCGAAATGCGGATGATATAGCTTGATATCGTATCCGAACTTATTGGCGAGCCTCTTTATCGCGAACAGAATGTGCTTTTTCATAGAAAGTGCGTATATGATATCATGCGAGAATCATGAAGGTTCTATATCTATTCAATCGCGTGAGAGAGGGCTTGGTAGATAAGGTGAAGAAGGGAGAGTCTCACGATAACCATTTTTACGGGATGCTCAGGCTCCGCCAATACGGAGTCGAAGCCGACTATATAGAGATAGAGCAATATCTGCCGAAGGCGCTTTGCGATTTTTTGCGCAAGCGGGTGCTCAACATATATTTCGTGCATCTGCCTCTCTTTTTCAAGATGCTCAGATACGACGCCGTATTCACGTCTACAGCCTTCGGAAGCCAGCTTCTTCACGCGCTCTATCCGTTCAAGAAGCCTCGATGGGTCATGTTCGATTTCAGCATCATGGGGCTTTTGGGAGAAGAGAAGACCCTCAGGCAGAGGGTGTTCAGGTGGATGGTCCGCCGCGCCGACGGTATCGTGGCCATAAGCAGGGACGAGGAGTCTAGGCTGCAAAGGCGGTTTCCAGAGATGAAAGAGAGGATCCGGTTCATTCCTTTGGGGTCGGATCTTGAATTCTTCAAGCCTAGAAATTCAGGCGAGGAGAACAAGGTCTTCACCGTGGGCTTTGATCCGGGCCGCGACTACAAGACGTTCTTCGAAGCGTGCGGAGGGATCGATGTGTCCGTGGTCATCGCGACCAAGCCTTATAAGGTGGCGAAGCTAAAGCTCCCGTCGAATTTTTCGGCTCGCGAATTCAGCCCTGTCGATATCGTGCGCGAATATGATACCGCGAAGGTCGTCGTGCTCCCCCTCGATATTCGAGGAGGCATAAACGAGGCCATGGGCTGCTCTTCGCTCGTCGAGGCGATGGCGATGGGAAAGCCTGTGGTCGCGACAAGAACGCCGACCATGGAGTCGTACATCGAAAACGGCGTCAATGGTATTTTGGTTCCGCCGCACGATGCGTCTGCGCTCCGCTCTGCGGTGCTGTCACTGCTCGATGACGGAGAACGCAGGAAAAAGATGGGCCTGGCGGCACGGGAGTTCATACTCAAGAGATGCGCTGCCGACGACGTAGCGAGAGAGCTCGCGTCATTCTTTAAGTTGATCGCCCGGTCGGCGCGATAGAAAGAGCCCGTCTCAAACGGGTCTCTTCATGATAATTCCATTACCGTCGCTTTTATACTTTATACGATCTCGCAATCGCCCTTTTCGGCTCCTTTCCCATCTCGATGTATTCAGCGTGCTTTCCTGTCATAAAGAAGATCGGATAGAGGGTGATAAAGAGGCTCTCCATCTTTGGGTAAAGGGCCGTGACGCGCGATTGGACGGTAAAGAACGCCTTTGCTTGAAGGGCCTTGAGGCTGCGCGCCGGACGGATAGTCCACTGCTCGGCCTTGTACTTCGAGACGTCTTTCGAGATCTGTCCTTCTCGCTTCCTAAAGCAGCTCGTCCGATTCTTAAGGGTCCAGAGAGGCGAGAATCTCGCGAAGCTCATCCATAACCAGTAGTCTCCGGCGCTTCTAAGCTCTGCGGGTATCGGCCCCGCGCTCTTCCAGAGGCTCGCGCGCCAAAAGACGCTGTCCTGCTCTATAAAGTAGGCCTCTTGGCCGTATATGCCGTCGCGGATCCAGTCTTGACGGTAGATCTTCGCCGACCCGTCCTGTATGACCGAGCCATTCTCATCTATGGTCGAGGTGATCCCTTTGATCCAGTCGATGTCAGGGTATCTTTCCACGGCTTCTTTGATCGCCTTGAACGCGCCCGCCTCGTACACGTCGTCGGAATTTATCCAGGCGTATATGTTCCCGGTCGCGCGCGCGAACCCGCGATTGATCGCCTCGTACATACCCGTCTCCTTTTCGACGACGCACGTCATCGATACTTTGCGGCAGGCGATAGGGAAGGCGCCCGATTCGATCTTTTTTTTGTATTCCTCGGCGATCGAGAGGCTTTTATCGCTCGAGCCTCCGTCGACGACGATGTATTCGATCTCGAAATCTCCCGATTGGGATATCACGCTCTCTATGGTCTGCGGGAGCCATTTGTCGAGGTTGTATGAAGGGGTGACGACGGAGAATTTCATCGGATTATGTATTTATCATACTCATCATTTGAGAACATCGGGTTCTGTCCACGCACTCTCCAGAGATAGAGGGGGAGATTGAAAGCGAATGATTTCCCGAATGTCTCGGCGACTTGAAAATTGAAGTCCCTATCCGCGCCTCTGCCCCTAGTTGACGGCCATATCCGTTCGTCAAGCTGCCGATACTTTATTTTTTCAAGAACAGACCGATGGACGAATACGGCGCCTCCGGTTCCAGGATATGGATCAAGTTTTTTAAAAAAGAAAGGGCGGAAGAGATGGAACCATTTGAATATGAATGGTACGTACCCATGAGGAAACCAGTTTCCCATGAGGATGCCTTTGGTCTCTTTGGCTAATCGGGAAGTTTCTTTTGCCGATACGACAATGTCGCTTCGTTCGCGCAGAACCGCCCCAACGTCGAGCTTTTTGCCTACAAGCTCTGGTCTTAGTTGCTGCCATTGAATGGAAACATGGAGAGCGTCGTATTTTTGCGCAAGGTCGTATTGTACCTCTATCCTGTTTAGAAGCGATGCGTCGTCAGCGTCCTGGAATGTTATCCATTCTCCGCGTGCCTGCTCAAAGCCGTAGTTTCTCGCCATATAGCCGGCGTTTATGTTTACTCCCCTCCAATTGATTCTACGGGGGTCTTTCCAAGGAAGCGCGAAGTACCTCACTCTTTCGTCCCTTGAGGCTAGATTTCTGACTATTTTTTCGCTCCCATCGGTGCTTCCATCATCGATGACGATTACCTCAAGATTTTTCCAGGTCTGATTAAGTATCGATTGTATTGCGGTTTCGATTGTTTGGGCACAGTTGTGTGAGGGTATGATGACTGAAATAAGAGGTTTCATGGTTTTTTTAAGGTCTTAGCCTTTCCTGGGACCTTTACGAATATATAGTATCTGACTTTGCGCTTGAAGGCGGAAACACGATAGAGGAAAACCCACAACGATCTCGAGAAGTGGGATGTTTGGGCCCGATATGGGGCGGTCAGGAAAGGAAGGATCGCTTTTCGTTCTAATAACCACCGATCGTATCCTATCGAATATCTCTCTGCCGCGGCGTGTCTGATTGCATCTGTTTTTGATAAGTCGAGACGGGGCGTGTTCTCGGTGAAGAGGAGTCCGTCGATTCCGTGGGTTACGTATTCGCAGAGCGTCGCGTCATCATATCCGATTACGCATTTTCCTGCCGCTAGAGCCTCGATAAAGCTCATTCCAATTCCTTCTTTCTTCCTTGGTGCGATAAAGATATTGGAGTCTCGGACGAGCTTCGAGTAGCGCTCTTTTGGAAGGAAACTCTCGACGACTCTTTCGATCTTATAGCCCTCAATATCCTCCTTTGAGATCGAGAATGTCTGGCCCTCTTTGTCCGGATTTTCGAAGAGTGTGAAACGGTCAATTTGTCGAGGGTCGATAAGCCTTTTTATATCATTGAATGTGATGCCGCCGCGGTACCAGAAAAAGACCCGGTTGCCCTGAATCTGCTCAATCTCCGTAGGAGGGATGTAGTATTGTAAGGGAAGTACCGGATTCGAGAATGCGGTTAGCCAAGAAGTTATCTTCTTTGAAAATGATAGTATTTTTATATCGAACTGAGAGATGGCTTTCCAGTAAAAATAATTGAACTTAATACCGTCGTACATCGGCGCCCAGAGCATCGGCACGCGAATGCGCTCGAGTTCGTGGAAGGGATTGAGAACTTGGAAATAGAACGCATAATCATGCTTATTGATTTCTTCAGGCGGCACGGTGGCCCCCCCCTGCCACGATTCATCCCAGTAGTCCGTTATCTCAAAATGATCGGAAAATATCCGACGCAGGAAATCTCCCGATCGCGATTTTTTATGGAAGGAGTGGTCTATGAAAGCGAGCCTTAGCTTCTGCACGAGCGTTGCTGCTTAGGAGAGAGCCTTCCTTAGAACCTCTTTATTCTTTAGGGCCCACTCGTAGAGTTCGGTGAACCCTTTTTCTTTTTTGGTTGCAGGCTTCCATCCAAGATCTTTTTTGACCTTCGATATATCTGAGATGTAGACCGGCTGATCGCCAGGGCGCCAATCTGAGAATTTTAACGGAATCTTATTACCGGATATTTTCTCTAGGTAAGCTAAAAATGCGAGAAGGGAAGTGGACTCCTTCGGCCCGCCGCCAACGTTATATGCTTTGCCTGATGACCTGGTCGCGTTCTTTTCCGCAATATCCCACAATTCGAACAAATCACGGACGTGAAGCACGTCACGGACCTGTTTGCCGTTCCCGTAGATGGTAATATCCTTGCCGAGGATCGTCGCGATGATGAACCATGCCACCCAACCTTGGTCTTCAACGCCGAACTGATGAGGTCCGTATATGCACGATTGCCTCATGACGACCGTCTTCAGACCGTATATGCGGGAATAATCGCGGACATACTGATCGCCCGCTCCTTTGGAACATCCATAAGGCGAATGGAAATCGAGCGGCTGCTTTTCGCTGATCCCCTCGATATCTTTGTAATCGTATTTATCTTTCTTTTCCGCTATCTTTACCTCATCCATTCCTCCGTATACCTTATTCGTGGAGGCGTAAATCAGCATGGGCTTTCGTTTTGAAAGGCGGACAGCCTCGAGGACATTGAACGTGCCGAGCGCATTGATCTCGAAATCCTCCCTAGGGTTGGCGGTTGACGTGGTTACCGCCACTTGGGCGGCAAGATGGTGTATGACGTCGTGTTCCTCAGCTAGTTTTTTAAGGATCTCGAAATCAGACCTTATATCACCTCGTACGACGACGAGCCCTCTTTTGTAAGCAGACTTGAGCCAATTGATGTTAATCTCGGTGCCTTTTCTTGAGAAATTGTCGAAAACCGTTACTTCGTCGCCACGGCTAAGAAGCGCGTCAGCGAAATTGATACCTATAAAGCCTGCGCCGCCGATAAGGAGGTATTTCTTCATGTGGCTCGAATTATAGCGATATAGAGACCTTTTTTCAACGAAGCGTTCAAATAACCGTCCGCATGTCACTTTTTATCCTCGACTCCACCCGGCTCTTTACATAGTGGTAGGGCATGCCCAGTTTACGGAGGTGAGTTACGAGCCTGAAGCTGAAAAGAGGCAGCTTCCTGTCTGTGAGTAGGTGGAGTCTCTTGTTGTCGGTGTAATAGCGGAGATTATAGGTCTTTGCGAGGGTCTCTATCGACTTTTTTGAATAGAAGGATACGTGTTGGCCGTGCTCTGGTGAGTAGTACCACCACTCATTGAGCTTTGGAGCAGGCTGAGGTACGAGATCTGTAGAGAATAGTACGGTTCTCGATATCGACAAGATTTTTTCTAGCTCGGCTTTTGGATCTTCGAAGTGTTCGAATGCTTCGAACGCAGTAACGAGACCGATGCGACGCTTCGCTTTGTCGAGCTCGAAGCCTTTCGCGAAGAGGTTTTCGCAATATGGATCGTGCCAGTAAAAATCGAAGCCAATGTCTCTCATCAGGCGGGTGAACACGCCGTATCCTCCGGCGTAATCGAGGCAGGCGATATCCTTGCCGAGGAAGTAATAAATAATCAAGGCGACCGGCTTGGAGAATCTCTGATTCCTCGCTAGAAGGCCGGTATCGCAGGCGTTTATGGCGTTCTTATACGCCTCATGGAGCCAATAAGGCTTCTCTGTCTGTATAAATCCGCACTTCGGACAGATATAGTACCCGACATCGTGCTTTCTGAGCACTAGCGCATTGAATAATAGCTTGGAATCCGAGTCGCATATCTTACATCTCATGGCTTTTATGATATCGCTCTTGTTCGATTCGTTCCACAAACGACCTGAATGCTAACGAAAAGCTCTCTCGGGTGTGTCGCTTTCGAGCGTATTCCCAAGCCTTGATCGCAGACCTTTTGAGCGCTTCTGTAGGCAGAGAAGCCAGATGCTGAGCTTGAGCGCGAATCTCTTCTATCGTATTTTCGCGCAAGATGATACCGAAGTCTTCGACATCTACGGATGCCTCGCGACTTACGATCGGGATAAGCCCCGCATGCATACACTCGATGGCGCTCCCGCCTCCGCCTTCGGAGCATGAAGGGAAAACAAGCGCGAGGGAAGCCTCCACGACCTTAGAAAACCTCTCGCTTCCAATGTCGACATACCCCTCGTATTTGATATTAGCTGTCTCAAAAAGCTCTTTTTTGTACACGTCCATAAAATCAGAGTCGCCTTTTCCAAATACAGTCAGGATTAGTTCAGGCATTCCTGAGAATGCTTCGAGGACGAGGTCGAGGCCCTTGTGTGCCATACCAGCCCCGCCGATCCACACAAAGCTATTTCGAGCAGTTTCGAAATTCTTCGATTCCGGGGAGGGGAAGAGGCGCGTGGTAGATATCGGTATGCGGACTATGTCTTTTTTTGCGAACGCATAGGTAGAAATAGTGAAATCGTTTCCTAATGAGGTTATGATGTCAGCGGTTTCTGCAGAGTGCCCTTCGCGCTGGAGCCTTCTTGGCGTGAGTTTCTTCCCGCGCCGCATCTCTATGTCGGCTATTCTTCTTATTTCGGCCCTGTTTTGGAAATCCCAGTGAGCGCCGGTCGCGTGGAAGACCTTATAGCAGTCGTTATTGAGTTTTTCCGCCAAGCGTTCCATATCAGGTCTTACATCGATCAGGAAGTCGTATCTCGTCTTAGGGATGAACGGCCGGTCCCAATCTATTACATCGACGACGTAGCCACGATTCAAGAATGTGTTCGCGATTTCTTTGCATTCCCAACGATTGGTGTGCGCGGAAAGCGCGCCGTTTCCAGACATGAACGGAAGAGTGGTGTACGAGATAAGCGTTCGACCTTTCGGGAGTCCTTGAGGCTTTATAGTCCAGACACCTCCCTTGAGTTTTAGACGCAGTCGGTTGATAAGCCTCAACATGCTATTTCTTTAATGAAAGCCTTTTAAGCCATGCGGAAAGCACGAGGAATATCCATATCTTCTGATGGACACCCTCTTCTCCGCCATAGAACCTATCGACAAATGTCTTTGCGTACGACACGTCAAGTAATTCCGCGAGCGGGGAGTCATCTGAGACCGCTTCGTACACCCGTTTCTTCCATTCAGCTCTCTTTAGCCACTCGCGAACAGGAGCGTTGAATCCCTGCTTCTTCCTGGCGAATAGGCCGAGAGGCAATATGTCAGAGAACGCTTTTTCTAGGATGAGTTTTCCGCGGTGCCGGTTGGTTTTGTACGAGGCTGGCAGGTTGTAGGCGAACTCAGCGAGCTTGTGGTTGAGGAAAGGGCTTCTTATCTCGAGGGAGTTCATCATTGACGCACGGTCCACTTTCGCGAGCATGTCGCCCGGTAGGATCATATACATATCCACGAGGTTGATCTTTTCGAGGGGGGTTTTCGCCTCCGAGAAGTCTATGTGCGCATCGATGGGATCGCGCTCCATGAACGAAGGGTCTTTCCAAAGTTTCTCTCTTTCGTGGGGTTTGAAGTACTGGATGTAGTTCTTATAGTATGCAAAAGGATTGGAGAACAGACTTTGGAATATCTTTTGTGATCGCGGGAGATTCCACGGGAATCGGTAATGCCCATAGCCATAGAAGAGTTCGTCTCCGCCATCTCCTGACAAAGCAACCTTCACATCCTCCCGAGCGAATTGAGATATGAGGTGTACGGGAATGCAAGAAGAATCTGCGAGCGGCTCGTCGAAATAGCGAATGGTCTCGTCGAACGCGCCGAGCATATCAGCTTCGACGTTGCGTATGTGATGATCGGTGCCACAAACCGCGGCTGTCTCTTTTGCTTGTACTGTTTCGTCGATGAATCCGTCGAATTTTGCTGAAAATGCCTTTATGCGCTTGTTTGTTCTTGATATCGCTTTTTGGGACAAGCAAGTGATTATGCTCGAGTCGATTCCCCCCGAAAGGAATGTGCCGACTTCTACGTCTGCAACCAGCCTACTTTTAACGGATTCCGACAAGAGGTGTCTCGTGATTTCCACGGCTTCCGATTCGGTCACAGAGAGAGGTTGCCTTTTGAGTTTCCAGTATCGCTCGATTTCAAGCTTTCCGTCTTTCCAGCGTGCTCTGTGCGCAGGGGGAAGAGGTTTTATGCTCTTGTACGCGCTTCGCCAAGGGGGGATGAAAAGCAAGGAGAGATAATTGTCGAGAGAGGTCATGTCGAGGCTCATCTCAACGAGTCCTGACGCCTGGATCGCCTTGATTTCCGATGCCACGATGAGCATGTCCTCGATCGATGCGTAATAAAGAGGCTTCTCTCCGAATCTGTCTCGGGCGAGGAATAGAGAATCGCTCTTTTCATTCCACAGAGCGAATGCGAACTGGCCGTCGAGACGATCGACGCATGATTCGCCGAATTCCGCATAGGCTTTCAGTATAACCTCTGTATCTGAACTGCTGTGGAATCGGTGCCCTTTCCGTTCAAGCTCTTCTTTAAGCTCGCGGTAATTAAATATCTCCCCATTGAATACGATCGCATTCCCAGTCTGGGGATCTTTCATCGGTTGATGGCCGCCGCCAAGGTCGATTATAGAAAGCCGTGTGTGTCCGAGCACGCAATTAGGGAAGGAGAAAGTTCCGGTGTCGTCTGGCCCGCGACTCGAAAGAGCCCTCGTCATGATAGAGGCGATGTGGCCGTGAGTCTTACCTGTCTCTTTTCCGGCTATGGCGATGATTCCGCACATTTTCTTATTTTTTCGCTATAACAAAATAGTGTAGAGGTTCTTTTTCTCTACCGAGCCAGAAAATCTCTATCGAAGAGAAACCTTTAAAGAGCTCTTTCCATCCCTGTCTGGTTATTCTCCAGTAGTCTCCATAATTTTCGCCATGGAGTTCGTGCATGAAAGGTGAGCTTGCGAGGAGGACTCCTCCTTTTTTGAGAACCTTGCCTATTTCGTTCGCTGCCTTGAAGGGGTCGGGGACATGTTCCAGGGTCTCTATGCAGATTACAGCGTCATAGTGCTCCTTTGGCACTGATTCCGTGAGTCGCATGGCGTCGCCGATGATGTCGGTGTTGGGACCTGCGAATTGATCGAGGTTTTGCATGTTACATCGTTTTCCGAACCGATCTTTAGGCCATGTCCAGGATCCTGCTCCGACGTTAAGCACGTCTCCCTGTATCAGATCCGAATGTTCCTCGATCATCCGTGTGATGAAGCCTCGGCGATTCTCCCTTGCGCCGCTTGATTTTACGAACTTGTAGCCGAGGACTCTCTCGAGGGTCAGGTTTATTAGTGACTTAACTGTTTTATTCCTGAGCGCATTCATGGCACGAGTATATATGTTTAAGATTGATCTGTCCTTACCGCGCCACGCCCTCTCGTTATGAGTCTGCCGAGAATGAGGAAGTTTAGGAGATCGGCGATCAGATTCGAAGCGATGGCGCCGATGATGCTATATGTCGGAATGAGAGCGACAAACAAGGCAATCCGCACAGCATGAGAGATTCCTGTAGCTATATATCGCTCTTTCACCCTTTCATGTGCGATGAGTAGAGCTTCGAATAGGTTGCGAGGCTGGAAAAGCAGAGAAAGGGCGAATATCTGCGAGAAGAGTACCGCCTCCATATACTGAGGAAAGAAGATTTTGAATATAAACGGCGCAAGTAATATGTAAATCGCGGTGAGCGGGGTGATAGTCAAAAAAAGCTGCTTAATTCTGAGGGGGAGATTGCTTTTGACCTCTTCGTATGACCGCACCGCGAATTTCGGAGTTATAAGAGGAAAAAGGTTTTCCGCGAGGTTCCTCATCTCGCGCACCGGAGCGACGGCGAACGCGTAGAGTGCAAGTTGGGCTGGGGTAGCGAAATGCCAAAGCAAGAGCTGATCTATTTGTGAAGGAACCGAGGATATGAATCCGAGCAGGCTTGAATGCCTTGCGAAGCTCATCGACGGTCTGATATCCGTTTCGGGCGCTTCGCCGATTTTGTATTTCCTAGAGATGAGCCAATATATAAAAATTGTGGAGAGGGTATTCGTCAAGAAATAGACAGAGACTATGATCACGACGCTCTCGGTGAAGAGAAGACATATAATTATGGATAGCACTGGGATCATCGTACGAGGGATGCCGAATATCGCCGCCGTTCGGAAATCCTTCTTTCCTTGCAAGAACGGTTTGTAGTTACCCAGACTGTTAAGCAGGGGATTGGTAACGGCTACGACGAAGAGAGATATTCCCAAGGTAAAGTTCCCTTGAATGAGGTAATAGGCGCCTATCGCGAGGGCTGCGAGGCTTCCAGGTATGCTCCAGAGCAGGCTCTTTTTTATTGCTGGGCGTAAGATGCCATCTTGGCCCCGTGCCGCGCTGTTTATCACGACGGCACCTATGCCGAGAAGCGAGAAAGAGCTGATGATTGTGTATATAGAGAGGACGTATTTGTAAGCGCCGAATTTCTCGGCTGGAAGGAGGTTGGCGAAGGCGTATGTGAGCAATATTCCCGATCCGATACCTATGGCTCGTCCAGCACTAAGCCAAAAATTACCCTTTATGAGATAGACGAGATCTATCTTGAGTGCCTGTTCGAGGAGCCTAAGGCGTACCTTCATCGACTCTTTTATTCGGTTTACCATTTGTTTATCTTGCTCACGACCTTCTTTTTGACTTTTAGATATGATCTTGAAGCCTTCTTTTCCCAGTCAGGGGATACGAGGCGGAGTATCTCCTTACCTAGGATGCGGTACTGCCCCCCAACCTTATTTGCACGTATGAGCCCGTGCTTGAGCATTCGTTTTACCGTACTCTTGCTTATCCTGAGGGTTTTTCTAGTCTCTTCGGTCGTATATATGCCGAGAGGCCTTATTTCTTCAGTCATAGGGTTATGGTATCAAAGTGTCAAAAGGTGTCAAAAGGTATCATGAGCTTACTGTGTTTGTTAGAATACGCGACAGTCGTGAATTGTTACAAGCCAATTTTCGGCATGATATAGTTTCATTCGTATGACACTCAATAAATATCTCAAATGGACCGCTCTTGCCTCCATTTTCTCGGTCATCCTCATCCCGTTCATCGTGTCGAACGACATGTTCTTCCCGTTCATTACGGGGAAGGGGTTCTTCTTTAGGGTCTTAACCGAGATCGGATTCGCTGCGTGGCTCCTCCTTTCCTTGCGCGATCCATCGGTTAGGCCGAGGAAGTCCTTTGTCCTGTGGGCGCTCGTCGCGTTCCTAGGCGTCATAGGGCTCGCCGACCTTTTCGGCGCAGAGCCGTGGAAGAGCTTCTGGTCGAACTTTGAGAGGATGGAAGGGTACATCACGCTCATCCATCTCTTCATGTGGTTCATCATGTCCTCGGCGCTACTCTCCTCTGAGAAGCTCTGGAGGAGGTTCTTCGAGTCGTCCCTCTGGGCCTCTGTCGCAATCTCCCTTTACGGCATCCTCCAGCTTTCCGGCAAGGCGGTCATAAACCAAGGCGGGGTGCGAGTCGACGCGACGTTCGGCAACGCGACGTACCTCGCCATCTATCTCATCTTCCACATATTCTTCGCGGCCATACTCGCCCTACGCGAGGGGGCGCGATGGAAGAAAGTCGTCTATCCGGCCATAGCCATCCTCCATCTCGCCATCCTCTATTACACGGCGACTCGCGGCGCCATCCTCGGCCTTATCGGCGGAGCCCTCCTCTCGGCCCTCCTCATAGCCCTTTTCGACAGGAAGGAAAAGAAGATCCGCATCGCCGCCGCATCCGTCGTCGGGGCGGTCGTCCTCCTCGTCATCGGATTCATCGCGATACGGGACACTTCTTTCGTCGCGAAGAGCCCCGTCTTGCAGCGATTCGCGTCCATCTCGCTTGCCGATACGAAGACGCAGGCGCGCGCCTATATCTGGCCAATGGCCGTCGAAGGTTTTAAGGAGCGTCCGATCCTCGGCTGGGGTCAGGAGAACTTCAACTACATATTCAACGAGCGCTACGACCCTGCCATGTACGCCCACGAGCAGTGGTTCGATCACACGCACAATATCGTCCTCGACTGGCTCGTGGCGGGAGGCATCCTCGGCCTTCTCGCGTATCTCTCGCTTTACGTCTCTGCGGTATATCTCCTCTGGAGGAAGACGGACCTTTCGTTCGTCGAGAAGGCGCTCTGGACCGGGCTCGGCGCGGCGTATTTCTTCCACAACCTCTTCGTCTTCGACAACATCGTAAGCTACATCCTCTTTGTCTCCGTGCTCTCGTTCGTCCATTTCAAATCCACGAGGCTCGAGAAGCCGGTAGGCGAGGCGATAGAAGAGGCGGACGGCAGGATGGCCGGTCCCGCGATACTCCTCGTCCTGGTATTCTCTCTCTACTTCTTCAACTGGAGAGGCTACGCCACCAATACGTCCCTCATAGACGGCCTGCGCGCCCTCGCGACGCAGCCTATCCAAGTAGAGGCGGCCATCGCCGCCCTAGAGAAGTCGCTCTCGTACGATACCTTGGGCAGGCCCGAGGTCGTCGAGAGGCTCGTCGACACGGCGCGCGCGGTCAATTCTCCGTCGGTGCCGATAGAGTCGAGGCAAAGGTATTTCGACGTCGCGCGCGCAGCTCTAGAGAAGCAGGTCGAGAGATTCCCAGGGGATGCCCGGTATGAGCTTTTCGCCGGGAACTTCTATACGATCTACGGCCTCAACGAGCAGGCGCTCCTTCATCTCGAAAATGCGGCGAAGCTCTCTCCTAACAAGCAGTCGATACTCTTCCAGCTCGGCGCCGCGTATATCGCGACAAAGCAGTACGAGAAGGGAGTCGAGGTGTTCAAGAGGGCCTACGACCTCGAGCCTTCGTATAGCGAAGCCCTCTCGTATTACGCGGCGTCGCTCGTCTACGCCGGGAGGGAAGCGGAGGCGCAAAAGCTCTTCCAAGAATCGGGCGCGGGTAGCTCCGCTACGGAGCAGGCGTTCTTGAGGGCCTATGCGGATAGGGGAGAGTGGCAAAAGGTCATCCCTATGTTGCGCAAAGGCATCGAGAGGGAGCCGGGCAACATGGAATACCGCATGAATCTCGTCGCCGCCTACTATCAATCAGGCAACAAGACGGCCGCTATCGCCGCTCTCAGAGAGATGATCGCTCTCGATCCCTCGTTTAAGACTCAGGGCGAAGCGTATATAAAGGAGATAGAGGCTGGAAGGTAAAGGCCGTCAAAGCCCCGTTTCTGCTTCGCAGAAACGGGGCTTTGGTATATTGTTGAGGTATGAAGATTCAAGAGAACGTACCGCTCGCGCCCTACACCACCTTCCGCACAGGCGGGAGCGCCGACTTCTTTTGCGTAGCGAAGAGCGAGGAGGATCTCAAAGAGGCCGTCGCCTTCGCCAAAGGCAAGGGTCTCCATGTGTCCATCCTCGGCGGAGGGTCAAACGTCGTCGTACCTGACGGAGGAGTCCGGGGCCTCGTCGTAAAGATGGAGATGACGGGGGCGAGCTTTGAAGAGAACAAAGGATCGGTCTTCGTCACAGCATGGGCGGGCGAGGGCTGGGATAGCCTTGTCGCAGAGACCGTCGAATGGGGCGCGTGGGGCATCGAGAACCTCTCGTATATTCCCGGCACGGTGGGGGCGTCGCCTGTGCAGAATATCGGCGCATACGGAGTCGAAGTCATGAACGTCGTCGAGTCGGTGCGCGCTATCGATACCGAGACAGGCGAGGCGAGGACGTTCTCGAACCGCGAATGCGGCTTTTCGTACCGCGACAGCGTGTTCAAGTCGCAAAAATACGCCAAGTACGCGATCATCTCGGTGACGTTTAGGCTCTCGCGGGAGGTAAAGCCTAATCTCTCGTATAAAGACGTCAAAGAATATTTCGCGAAGAAAGGCATCGCCCTTCCGACCCAAAGCGAGATACGCGAAGCGGTGATCGAGATCCGAAAAGGGAAGTTCCCTGACCTCTCGAAGATCGGCACCGCAGGCTCGTTCTGGAAGAATCCGATCATCTGCCGCGACCATTACACGGGCATCGCCGCGAAGCACCCGAACATGCCGTCGTTTCCCGTCGCCGTCCCGCCCGAGAGCCCGTACGCCGCAGAGGGCGGGCTCGTAAAAGTGCCTCTCGCCTGGATCCTCGATAACGTCTGCGGACTCAAAGGGTACAAGAAGGGCAAAGTCGGCCTCTACGAGAAGCAGCCTCTCGTTCTCGTCGCCGAATTCGGGGCGACTGCATCCGAGATAGACACATTCGCGGCCGAGGTCGCCCAAACCGTCAAAGACAAGACGGGGATAGAGATAGAGAGGGAGGTTAGGCCGCTATAATTCACACGTCACTTGATAATATTTATTAACGGATCGATCAACGCAGGAAAGACTACGATCGCTCGCCTTTTGGCAGCACGGGTGAAAAATGTAGCTATCGTAGAGGTCGATTCCCTTCGTCAGATGATCGAGTGGATGCCCATCAAAGATTCGATTCCGCTCAATCTCGAGAACGCCGTTGCGGTCATTAAGAACTTTTCTTCGAGGGGATTGAACGTGGTCGTTCCTTACCCGCTTTCTAAGGAGAATTACGAATACATGGTCGACTCTCTACGTGATATGAAAGTGGATATAAAAGTATTTACGCTGGCGCCAAGGCTCTCGCTCGCGGTGGCGAATAGGGGGACGCGGGAGCTTACAAGGGAGGAGATAGAGAGAATTAAATATCATTATGAGATTGGGATTCCTAACCCTTCTTTCGGAGAGATTATCGACAATTCGGATCAGAGTCCCGATGATACGGCCGAATATATCTTTAAAAGACTTGGTTTTTAAAAGCTGTACGTCTAAATTGGTTGAGTTATTCCGAAAACAAATGTCAGAACCGAACAGATTCAAGGTCCGCTGCAGAGGCATTATCCTTCATGAGGGCAGGCTTCTCGTGGTCCGTCACGCTCCCGACCATAGATATGTGGCGCTTCCGGGCGGCGGCCTCGAATGGGGAGAGGACGCTCTCGCGTGCATGAAAAGGGAGATCGTCGAAGAGCTCGGCGTCGAACCGAAGATCGGTCGATTGCTTTATGTGAATACGTTCATAAGCGGCGAGACCCAGTCCATGGAATTTTTCTTCGAGATACTCAATGGCGCGGACTACGTCGGATGCGAGAAGCTCGATAGGACGCACGCTTTCGAGCTCGCCGAGCTCCTGTGGATCAAACCCGATGCCGCAACAGAGCTTTTACCTCGCGCTCTGGCCGAGGACTTCAAAAACGGAAAGCTTCTCTCGGATACCCCTAGATTCATAAGCGATCTCAAGGCCTCCTAAACGCCTCATATTAGGCCACGGCGGGGAGGGGAAATGGGGGAAGTTTTATGCTAGAATGGCCGTCTATGGCCAATTTTCTGACGAAGGTGTTCGGCGACCAGAATGAGCGCGATTTGAAGCCGTTTCTCGCTTTGGTCCCAAAGATAAACGCTTTTGAGCCTGCTATTTCCGCCCTTTCCGACGCGGATCTCAAGGCAAAGACGACGGAATTCAAGGGCAGGCTCGAGAAGGGCGAATCCCTCGACGACATCCTCCCCGAGGCCTTTGCCGTCGTGCGCGAGGCATCGAAAAGGACCCTCAAGCAGAGGCATTTCGACATGCAGCTCGTCGGAGGCGCGATCCTCCATTCGCGAGGCATCGCAGAGATGAGGACAGGCGAGGGAAAGACCCTCGTCGCGACCTTGCCCGCGTACTTAAACGCCCTCACGGGGAAAGGCGTCCACGTCGTCACTGTAAACGACTATCTCTCTCGCCGAGATGCGGCGTGGATGGGACAGATCTATGACTTCTTGGGCATCACGACCGCGGTCATAAACCACGAGTCGTCGTTCCTCTACGATCCTTCGCATACGACGCCCGACGAGGACAAGGAGCGAGACGACCTCGGCTCGTTCAAGGTAGAGCACGAATTCCTCCGTCCCGTATCGAGGAAGGAAGCGTACCAGGCCGATATCACCTACGGCACCAACCAGGAGTTCGGGTTCGATTATCTGCGCGACAATCTCGAATACTCTCCGGCTAACCTCCGCCAGCGCGAGTGGAATTACGCCATCGTCGACGAGGTCGACTCTATCCTCATAGACGAGGCTCGAACACCTCTCATCATCTCGGCCGCGACCGCCGATTCCGACGAGTTCTACAAGATGTTCGCGAAGCTCGCCGAGAGCCTGGTCGCAGGGACCGATTTCAAGGTCGACGAGAAGAAGAAGGCGATACAGCTCACCGACGAGGGCATCACCAAGGCCGAGAAGATGCTCGGCATAGAGAACATCTATACCGACCGCGGGGTCAAATACGTCCATCACCTCGAAACAGCGGTCCGCGCCAAGGCGCTTTTCCATAAGGACAAGGAGTACGTCGTGCGCCAGGGAGAGGTGGTGATCGTCGACGAGTTCACGGGCAGGCTCCAGCCCGGTCGACGCTGGTCAGAAGGGCTGCACCAGGCCATCGAGGCCAAGGAGGGCGCCTCTATCCAGAAGGAGTCGCGGACCTACGCGTCGATCACGTATCAGAACTTCTTCAGGCTCTACAAGAAGCTCTCGGGCATGACGGGAACCGCCGTCACTTCGCGCGAGGAGTTCTATAAGGTGTACGGCCTCAATACGATCGCCGTCCCTACGAACAAGCCCGTCGCCCGAATCGACCGAAACGACCTCATCTTCCAGACCGAGAACGGCAAGTGGAAGGCGATCGCCAAGAAGGTCAAAGAGCTCAACATGAAGGGCCAGCCGGTCCTTATCGGCACGGTGTCGATCGAGCGCAACGAGCTTTTGTCGCAGTATCTTTCGCGCGAGGGAGTGAAGCACGAGATATTGAACGCGAAGAACCACGAGAGGGAAGGAGAGATCATTGCGCAGGCCGGACGCCTGGGAGCGGTCGTCATCGCCACGAACATGGCCGGTCGCGGCGTCGACATAAAGCTCGGCGGCAATCCCGCGACCCCCGAGGCGTACGAGAAGGTAAAGGCCGCGGGAGGCCTCTTCGTCCTCGGAACCGAGAGGCACGAGGCGCGCCGCATCGATAACCAGCTGCGAGGCCGCGCGGGTCGCCAGGGAGACCCGGGCGAGACGCAGTTCTTCGTATCGCTCGAGGACAACCTTATGCGCGTCTTCGCGACCGACATGGTAAAGAGCATGATGGGACGCTTCGGCATACCGGAGGACGAGCCTATCGAGCAGAGGATGATCACCCGCGCCCTCGAGACCGCCCAGACGAGGATCGAAGGATTCAACTTCGACGCTCGAAAGCATGTCCTCGAATACGACGACGTCATGAACATCCACCGCAAGACGGTCTACGAGCGCAGGCGAAAGATCCTCCTCGGGTCCGACGACGACGTCGCGAAGGACCTCATGTCCATCGTCGACGAGACCGACCAGAGCGTGATATCGATGATAGACGCGAAGAGGCAGGCCCTCGGCGCAGACGGGTTCGCGAAGGCTCTCCGCCAGCTTTTCCTCCAGACCATCGATCTGTTCTGGGTCGAGCACCTCGAGGCGATGGATTACTTGCGCTCGTCGGTGAATCTGCGCGCATACGGCCAGCGAGACCCTCTGGTCGAATACAAGAGGGAGGGCCTGCAGCTCTTCAAGACCATGCAGATGTCTATAAATGCGCAGGTCATATCGGTGCTTCCGGTCCTCGGGGGATCCTCCGTCGAGCTCAAGCCTCTCTCTACTGTAGAGTCTGACGCGAAGGGCATCCTTGGCAACTCAGGCGCTTCTGCGGCGCCTTCCGGCGACAAGATGGGCCGCAACGAGAAGGTCGTCGTCGTGAAGGGGGGAGAGGAGAAGGAGGTGAAATGGAAGAAGCTCGACTCATACCTCGCGGACGGCTGGACGATTAAGAATTAGCGAGCCTCGCGAAACCAACATGCTCGAAGTCCTCATCGCACAGTACGGTCTCATCGCGGTATTCATCGGCGCATTTCTCGAAGGAGAGATCGTCGTCATCGCGGGCGGCCTTCTCGCCAGGCTCGAATTCCTCAGCCTTACGATGGTCCTTATCGTCGCGATCGTCGCGACCTTCCTCGGGGACCTCTGCTTTTTCCAGCTCGGACGCAAGAAGGGGAGCGCCTTCCTCGAAAAGAGGCCTCATCTCAAGAGGCGCTCCGAGCGCGTGCGGTCCCTGGTCCATGACCATCACAACAAGATACTTTTCTTCTATCGATTCCTGTACGGGATCCGCATACCGACTCTCCTCGCGTTAGGGACGAGCGAGCTTACGACGAAGAAGTTCGTGCTCATAAACCTTTTCAATTCCGTGCTGTGGTCGGCTATATTCGTCCTGGGAGGATATTTCTTCGGCGATGTCTTTACGAAGGTGGTGGGGGATATAAAGGCGTACGAGAGGGAGATCGTGATGGGCCTGGGGGCCGTCGCCCTCGTGGTGTGGGTGGGGTCCTTTATAAAGAATAGGATAGAGTACGATTAGGCTCTGCCGCCAATGGGCGGTTTTTTAATGTCTTTCCGGCCTACGAGCCGGAATCCTTTTTCTTTTAGCCGGTCCGCATTTTCTTCGCTGCGAGACGCAAGCGCCTCCTCAGGGCTACCTGAGGAGTAAGTCCTCGCTCAGAACAATGCGGACTCGGCGGAGGGGTAAG
>JACRJQ010000007.1 GCA_016215405.1 Candidatus Tayloriibacteriota bacterium | reverse complement strand
CAAGGCTACTATCAGGGCTACTACTACGGCCAAGGCTACTACTACGGTCAAGGATATTACCAGGGCTACTACTACTCCCAAGGCTACTATTACGGCCAGGGTTACTATCAGGGCTACTACTACGGAGAGGGATATTATTACGGTCAAGCATACTACGAGGGATATTATTACGGAGAGGGATATTATTACGGCCAAGGATATTACCAAGGCTACTATTACGGCCAGGGTTGGTATTATGACGAGGGCTATTACTACGAGGAGGCTTACTACTGTACATGGGAGTATTATTGCGGAGATTGTTGGGATGATTGGGATGGCTATACCTATACCGTCACCTGTCCGCCGTGCGAGTGGGTCTGCTGGTAGGGGTGGGTAGGGTAAGGGCTTGAGGCGTTTACAGGAAACGAATGACAGAAAAGATTTTTTTCAGCGCAAAGGTCGCGGTCGTAGCGCTTTTCGCGCTCGCTCTGAGCGCGACAGCCTTAAGGTTCTATAGCCTTGGCGAGCAGTCTCTTTGGATCGACGAGGGCTATACGATAAACGCCGCGCTTTCGATAGCCGAGGAGGGCGTCCCTGTGCTTCCTTCAGGCGCGGTCTATTCGCACAGCGTCCTTTCTTCGTATCTGGTCGCGCTCTCGATGAAAGTGTTCGCTTTTGACCCATTCTCTCCTTGGTCGGCCCGCGTCCCTGCCGCGCTTTTCGGCTGCGCTCTCGTGTTCGTCTCATACGCTCTCGCGCAGAGGCTTTTCAGGGACCGCCTCGGGTCTCTCTTGGTGGCCTTTATCGTGTCGTTCTCGAGCCTCGAGATCGCGTGGTCGCGGCAGGCCAGGGGGATCATCCTCGTTTCCTTCTTCGTCGTATCGGCGCTCTGGCTCTTCGCGAAATATCTCGACTCGAGGAAGCCTTCCCATGCATGGGCCTCCCTCGGAGCGATCGTCCTCGGGGCGCTCTCTCATCCGGTCGGGTTCGCCTTTGTTCCGGCCCATGCAGCGCTCCTCCTATGGGGCCATTTCTCTCAGCGAGGCGATCGTAAGGGCGGATTCGCGGCGCTTGTGGGTTACACCGCCATATCCGTCGCTCTCGGCCTTTTCGCGGTAGAGATCTTCCGTGAAGGAGGGCTTCGCGAGTTTGCTTACGCCGCGAGATTCTTGCCGTTTCTCTTCGGGGACATGCTGCCTTTCACCGTGCTCGCTTCTTGCGGCGCGGCGGTCGGTCTCGCCTTAAAGGAGGCGCGCAGGCCGACGGCGGCGATCCTCGCTCTCGTATCAGGGTCTCTCATTGTCGCGACAATCGGGAGCGGAGCGACGCAGTATCGATATCTCATTCCATTCCTGCCACTTATGGCGGTCTTGGGGATCTACGGCGCCCGCCAGCTGCTCACTTTCATATTAAAAGACCGTCTCTTGGCTTCCTTCGCATCCGCGCTCTCCGTCCTCGCTATTTTTTTCTCGAGCCTCACTTTCGTCCCGAAGTCTGAGTATCGTCTGGAATTCGGTTCTCCACAGCCTGATTTCAAATCAACGTTCCGCAAGATTCGAGAGCTTGGGGCACAGGGCGACCTCGTCATATCTCCTTATGCGCAGCTCCACCGGGTGTATCTGGGCGAGCCGGGGCGATGGCTCCTTATGAGCATAGGCAAGAAAGGAGACGAATCCAAAGGGGTCGCCAACGGCGTCGATTACTATGCTGGAGCCCCTATACTATATGGCGTCGATTCGCTTCGCGAACTCGTCCCTACAGGCCACGGCTTCGTCGTCATCGACGGGATGGCGCGATACAGGCTGGCTCAGATCGTCTCGTATCTCGAGTCGGACCCGGGGATATCTCTCGTCTATCACGATTCCGGTGAAAGCGAAGATTCTAAAATCTGGCTCTATCGATTCTGACCGAGCCTCGCAGGCGCTATCTCTATAACGCCGCTTTCGCTCAGTTCGAGAGCGACGCCCTCGAGCAGGCGGGCGCCCGTCACCTTTGATCGCTCGGAGGCGGGGCCACTCGAGAGCGCGTATTCGACATCTGCATTCGGGACGAACCATTCCAAAAGCGCGTTGATTCGAGGATAGTTCGACGGCATACTCCAGATGGTCGAATGGCGCGCAGGCGAAGCTTTGAGAATCCCTTTCCATTCAGAGCCTGGAGGCAGATATATGAAGAGCTCGATCCCGTCTTCGCCGCTTTTCGCCGCCAATCCGCCGTTCTCCGGCCAAGGCTCGAGGGTGAAGCCTTTCGATTTCATGAGCGCATACAGCATGTTCGTGCGAGCGACATTCCCATACAGATAGTTGGGGCCCTTCGAGACGAGGCTGTCTTCGAGTTTCCAGAGCCTTTCCATATTCTCGGCGACCCAGGAGAAGAGGGGTGGGGCTGGGTAGTAAGAGAGCGTCATGATGGCGCTCTCGATGGTGTCAGCGTATCCATCGAAAGGATATCTTTCTTCCCAGACGCGTTCGCCGAGGCTCGCGACGGCTTCTGCTGTTCGGACGGTCTCGGCCCGATATCCTTCGTCGTCTTCGATATCCGCGACTGTTCGTATGGCGTTCATGATATAGCCCCAGTTATCCGTGAGAGCGTCGCCTCCAGCCGATGAGAGTACGAGCCCCTCGTCGGTCCTACCTTCCTCGAGCACGGCTTCGTAGAGGTCGCGAAGAGGCTTTCGATAGAGAACCGTCTTGTTTTTGTCCGCATGGTCGAAGGCGAAATAGAGCTCGGAGAGGCCGACTATGACCTCGTTCGCGTGGTCTCTGAGCTGGAGAGGGGTTCCCGACGCGACCAAAGGTTCCGTGAGGAGATAATGGTCCGCGATACCTCTCGCTTTTTCGAGATATTCTTCGTCGCCGGTGAGCCAGTAGAGGCGTGAGAGGACCTGAAGCAGATCGCCGTTCGTCTCGAGCCGCGATGAAGGCAAGGTCTCGGAGCTCCAGAGCTGTTTCGCATCCCAGATCGAATCGATGATCGAGATCAAGCGCTCGGTCCACGGCGAATCCTTTCCGAGGGCATCCACTATAGGAAGGAGTCCGTCTTTGGCGTACTCGGCGTTATTTAACAGTAACCTCTCTGGGTCGCGAGGCAGGAAGAATCGCCCTTTGTCGAAATCGTAATCGTCTACAAGGCCGTTTTCGCGAATGGTGACGGATCTCTCCGATTCGAGGACGCGTTCGAGCGCGTGCAAGTCATCCTCTTTTCCAAAGAGCTTCGCCGCTATCACTGCGTAAGGATAGTCATCAGCGGCGTTATCGCGCGGCGCCCAGATGGCGCCCGCCCGGTCGCGCGGAAACAGGCTGGTTTCAGGGTCTATGGAGGAGACGGTGTAGTCGAGGAACGACCGCACCCTACTTACTGCTTCCGCTGACAGCGCCGCGTCCCGCTCTGTCTCCGACAGGAGGGCGCTCTCCCTCGAGACGAAGTAACCTATCGCTCCGATGGCTATAGACGCGAGGACCGCAGCCGCTATCTTTTTGCTCTTTCTTTGCATACGAGATATAGGTTGTACGAAGATACGAGGAGGGGGAGCGCGTTCGAGGCGACTCCGACGAGGTCTCTCGCTCCGAACGAGAAATACGCGATGAGAAGGACGCTTCCGGCCGCGCTCATATACCAAAAAAGCGGAGGGATCGAAGAGCTTCCGTAGGCCTTTGAATGAAAGACCTGCACGACCCATCGAGACGCGAAAAGCGCGGCGCCGGCGAGCCCTGTCACGGTCCATATCGTCACCTGTATCCCCGATACTGCGAATAAGACGCTATTCATCGCTTTTGTTAGGGTCGATCCTTCTCGACATGATCCATTTTACTCCCATAAGGTCTAAAAGCCCTCTTCTCGCTCTATCCCATATGCCGTATTTCGACTTTCCGGCGTAGCGTCTTCGCGCTCTGACCGGCGCTTGTCCCAATGTGAGCCCTGCTCCCTGTAAAAGGGCGGGCACGAACCGATGCATGCCTTCGAAGGGGACGAGATGCGGCGCGTGGATTCTTCGTATCGCTTTCATCGCGCCCGTATCTTTGGCGGAGTCCTTCGTGACGGCTTTGCGAAGCCTGTTCGCCGCCGCTGAGGCTATCCGTTTCATCGCGCCGTCTTGCCGTCCGATACGGTAGCCGCATGCGAAGTCGTTCGTATCGAGGAGCTTCAGGAGCGCGCGTATGTCCCTCGGATCGCTCTCTCCGTCCCCATCCATAAGGACGCATATCTCACGAGTCGCTTTTCGAAGGCCGGCCCAAAGAGCCGCGCTTTGGCCGAGCCGCTGTTCGAAGGCGATGAGGCGCACGCGCTCGAACCTCTTGAGGATCTCCCTCGTGCGATCGGTGGAGCCGTCGTCTATCGCCACGATCTCAGCATCGGGGAATTCCCGAAGGATCTCCTCTATGACGAACGCCACGCACCCTTCTTCGTTATGGAAAGGGACGATGATGCTCGGTTCTTTCATATTTCCTCTCTTAGCGCGCGCGGAGGGCTTCTTTTACGATCGATTCGACGGTCTCGTACGGCACCGCTCCGTTGAGGGGGATCCATCGCCCCTTAGAGACTATGACTGTCCATGGCGTTCCTTTTGCTCCCGCAGCGTCGGCCTCGCTCCTCTGATCGGTCATCTTCTCATCGTATTTCCCGCTTTCGAGGCATTCGCCGAAAGCCTCGACGTCAAGGCCGAGATCGGCCGCAAAAGGCCTCAGGAGGCCGAGATCGAGGCTGTCGTTCGAGGAGGTCTCTTCGAATATCCGGTCGGCGTATTTCCAGAACACCTCGTTTCCTCCAAGTTCGGCGGCGCACTCGAGAGCATGTCCTTCTTTCATGGACTTCTTGTGTACCGGAAAGTGACGGAAGGCCCAAGCGACATCGCCTTCGCTCCCGTACTCTTTCATTATCTTTTGGAGAGTAGAATGGAAGCGTTTACAGAACGGGCATTCGGTATCGGAGTACTCGATCATGATCACAGGGGCATTTCGATTTCCCAAGACGTGGTCTGAGGGATTGAGGGCGGGTATCTTGAGGGTCGTGACAGGCTCGCGTCCAGGCTGCGGAGGGATCGTTCTCTTTTCGCCGCTTAAGGCTATGCTCGAGGCGATGATGATCGAGCCTAGCACGATCGCCGCAGGTGTGAGCCAGGCCTCGGCGTGTGGAAAGAGTCGACGGAGGAGATGGTTCATTGCGCGCATAGGTTAGATGGTCCGCATGATTATATCACGCACCCTTGGGCCGGCTCGGAATGCTATAATTATCGGAGCTTAATAAGCAAAACCATGAGCAATACAGCAAAATATACGATAGGTGGTCTCGTCCTCGCAGCCCTCGTCCTTGGCTACCTTATTTATGTCGAGAAGAATCCGGGGTCCTCTCTCGGCAGATCGTCCTCGCCGTCCGCAGATAAAGGCCAGACGGTAGGGACTGATGTCGAGGCGATATTGAACACTCCTGCGGTCGACGACCTCGAGGAGAGGAAGAGGCAGCATGCGGAGCGGGTCTTGGAAGCGGCGGTCAAGACAGACACGATCAATATATCGACCTGCGTCGCGAATCCGACGGTCGCGATGGTGGCCTTTGGACAAAAGATAACCTTCGTAAACGACGACTCCGTCGAACACATGATAGGTTTCAACATCGAGGATAGGTATTCGGTCCCGGCAAAATCCAAGAAGGAGATCGTGGCCGACTTCGAGAAGGGTAAAGGCATATACGGATACGGATGCGACGCCTCTCAGAGGGCGATCGGTATGATCGTCGTCACCGAATAGCATGGTTCGCAAGGCGATCAAATGGTTCTCTGGGTCTGCGGGGATCGCCATAGCCCTCCTCGTCCTTGCGAACGTTTGTCTAGTCGCCTATCTTTTCTCGGGCGACAGCGACGCTCTATACGCAGAGGCGATGGAGATACCGAAAGACGCGTCGTTCAAGGACCTCTCAAGCTATTTTTCTAGCCTCGCGGAGGATAAGGGCGCCCTCTACGCGTTCGAGGTGCTTAAAAGGGCGCCCTTGCCGCCTAATATAGACGTGCACCTTCTCGGCCATATCGTAGGCGACATCCTCTACGAGCAGCAGGGGGCAGAGGGTATCTTGAGCTGTACCGACGATTTTAGGAATGCTTGCTCGCACACTATCGTGATCGGGACCCTTCTTGAGAAAGGTCCTGAGTCGTTCGGTGAGATCGTCGAGCTTTGCAAGCAGGCTCCCGGAGGTCCTGGCGCCTACACGATGTGCTTCCACGGGCTCGGGCACGGCGTCCTCGCGTATAACGAATACGAGCTACCTCTAGCTGTGAAGATGTGCGAGAAGTCAGGGACTAAAGGGCGCGAATATTCCGAGTGTGTCGGGGGCACGATCATGGAGATGATAGGAGGGGTCCATGACAGGGAGATGTGGCTCGAGAAATCGAAGAAATATTTCAAGGCCGAAGACCCTCTCTATCCCTGCTCGGCTGATTTCATGAACGAGGCCGCCCGCGGCATGTGCTACACGTACATAACGCCTCATCTCTTCGTCTCTGCAGGAGGGAATCTCGGGAATCCCTTGCCCGCGGATTTTAAGGAGGCTTTTACATACTGTGAGCCTCTTACTAACGGCGACAGGCGCGCCTGTTTCGGCGGGTTCGGAAAGGAGTTCGTCGTCCTCGCTCAGAACAGGGACATCCGTGCCATCGACAGGATGTCGGACGAGCAGCTAAGGAGAGTCTATGAATGGTGCTCTCTCGCGAAGCCCGAAGACGGAAAGATCGACTGCATGGGATCTGCCCTGAGCTCTATATTCTGGGGAGGGGAGAACGACCCAAAGGCGTCTTTGCGCTTCTGTGAGCTCTCTCCCTCCGATCTCCAGTCATCATGCTATGACGTCCTCTTTGGTAATGCCTCCTCGTATTTGTCTTCCGAGGGCCGTAAGGCGATCTGCGCCGCAGTGCCTGAAGAATATTCTCAATCGTGTCAAAGAAAGCTTTTACAATAAGCGCGCGAGCCGTCTTTTTTGGGGCGGTCGCCCTGGCCGTCTGCGCTGTAGCCCTGTTATACGGGCGAGAGGGGACCGAGAGCACATTTGCCCTGCGTGCGCGTGCAGAGAAGGTCGGAGCCGCAGAGGCCTATCAGGAGTTTAAGGCGAGATACGCTAAAGAGGATTTCGATACCCAGCACAATGCGGCGCATGACGTCGGGAGAGATCTCTACGAGATCATGGGATCTGATGGGTTCGCGACCTGCGACGAGGAGTTCGCTTTCGGCTGCTATCACGGCTTTATAGGCCGGGCGATCGCAGAGAAGGGCGTCGGAATAATAGAGGAGCTCGCCCGAGCCTGTACCGAAAGGTATGGTACGGGCGATACAGGATGTAAGCACGGCATCGGCCACGGGATCATGGAGCACATGGGCCGCAACAAGCTCGTCCCAGCCCTCGAGCTCTGCAGGAAGACCGACCAGCCCGATCCTCTCTACGGATGCACCTCAGGCGTATTCATGGAATATAACAACTCTATCCGCTTCGACGGAGGCATAGCGTCGTTCGACTTCAGGCGGCCAGTCGACGGGGATATGCACGCTCCTTGCGACGAGCTCTCATCGCTCGATTTCAGGCGCTCGTGCTATTTCGAGATGGGCGCTTGGTGGAGCGGTATCTTTCCCGACGATCCTGCCCGAGTCGGCAATATGTGCTCTGAGGCGAAAGGGAATCCCGAGAGAGACGCGTGCTATCTGGGCTGGGGAAGCGTGGTCGTAGAGTCTGTGGACCGCTCCGTTTCCGAGATAAAGGAGCGGTGCGCGATGATAAGCGAAAGAGGAGGGCAGGACCTCTGCTATAAAGGCGCCGCGATGAGGCTCGGCGCCTTAGGACTAAAAGATGGCGCCCTCCTTATATGCGCAGAGGCGCGAACGGAAGTAGGGCAAAGCTGTAGAGGGGAGATAGTCGGAGCCGGTCCTCGTTAGAATGATGGGTCGTCGTAAGGGGAGGTATGCTCTCCTTTCTCATCGAGACAGAGCCTCTCATAGGCTTTCGGGGCGAGGGGGCAAATGCTTTTTACTTTCTCGATAGAGTAGTTCTGCCTCATCTGTCTGAACGCCTCGCCGTAGCAGAAAGTCCTCTCTCCCTCGGTCTTCCATGAAGCAGAGGCGCAGAAAGCGAGCGCTGGTTCGTATTCCTTTTCGGGTTTTCCATGAGAGAAGAAGCCGAGAATGGAACCTCCCCAACAGATAAGCCTGTATCTGCCCTCGAATCCTTGGCGGCATGAATCTACATATTTCGAATGATCCGCGGACGTGACGTCTCGCGACATCATGACCGACGGTACGACCCAGACGACGAGCCTCTTGAGCCGATCGTCGTCTATAGACGAGACGTAGGAAGGCAGGGGTGACATGTCCCCTTCGAGTATCTTATCGAGCTTGGGCGCGAATTCCCCATAGCAGGCTTTTTTGTAGCGCAGAGGTTCGTCCTTGCAGAGCGCGAACGGATCCTTGGGATCGATCGAAAGCCCGTATGTACCATCAGAGGCGAAGCCCGCGGGAACGGTATAGACGCCTGTGAGGCAGAGGTTGAGGTTGTTGAAATCCTTTCCGAAGAGGAACTCGCACATCTTTATGCCTGGTTCTATCATCCCTTCGAAATCTCCCTCGACCTTTGGATCCGGAGGATCTTCGGTAAAGCCGTGCCCTATACCGTGGTAGCAGTTTTGCAATCCCAACCGACCGAGCTTTTCCTCGACCTTGTCGCAGAACGTAAGCGCGTAGGCAGGATCGGGATTATCGCGCAGGAGACCTTCGAGGAATCCGTGGTAGAAACCGTATGCGCAGTAGGATGTGGCTTGTGTTATCGCGAAATCCTTCCCTTCTTTAAAGAGGTGATACGCCTCTTCTCCGATCTTGTGGGCCGTCCAATGACAGCTTCGCGGCAGGTTTCCAGAGTCATAGGTCTCTTGAAAGAGAGCGTAGGCGGCGTCGATGCCCTTCTCTTTGACGGTCTCTTTGACCAGGTCGTCGAAGCATTTGCCGTCGCAGTATCCGCCCGAGGCCGATTTTTTGACCGTCTTCTCGGATGTGCGGCCGAGAGCGTGTATCTCGCCCTGAACCGTCACGTCGAGGTGGTCGTGGAACCTCCATGTCCCGGTCTCGGAGAATTTGTAGGTCCAAGAGCCTCCTGGGGGGATAGGCGCGCCTGGGTCGAAGGCAGCGAGGAATTCATGGGTCGGATGCGGGTCGGACGCCGGCCAGATCGAATGAGATTCGAGGTTCTTAAAGGTCACCTTGTCCCCTACGATAAGAGCGATCTTCGAGGGAAAGAAGGAGCCTTCTTTGGCTTCGATGGTATATTCGCGCGGACCTTCGGTTCCGCGTAAAGATGCATAGACGCCTCCCGCGCAAAGTAGGACTGCCGCCGCGAAGGCGAGGAGCAGCCTCGGTCTCGCGACTCTCGACAGGAGTGGGCGGATTCGCTTCATCCATCAAATTATACAGAACCGAGGCCCGAAAAAATAGCGGGCAAACGTTGTGGCCTCTGGCAAATAGAATATAATTCATGCATGTCATTTGTCTCTCGCATGCTTCGAAGGGCTTCATCGCATAGGGTTTTCATCTCCGTCGCTCTCGCTCTTATCGCGATCGTCGCCTTCGAGGCCTCGATCCTCATACGGGGCGAAGGCGCGGACGCAAGGCCCGAAGACTCCCTCAATCCTCTCTGGTCCGGCCATTACACCAAGGAGAAGAGGCTTTGGAAGAAGGAGATAGAGGATAAAGGAGCGGAAAGGGCCTACGAGCTCTTCAAAGAGGGCAACAAGGATAAGGAATTCGGCGTAGCGCACACGCTCGCGCATATCATGGGAGAGCTTATCTATGAGAAAGAGGGCATTGCAGGAGTCGCTGTTTGCGACAGCGCTTTCGCCTTCGGCTGCTATCACAGCTTTTTCGGCAAGGCGATAACGGAGAACGGCCCTGACGTCGTGTTCGAGCTCGATAAAGAGTGCGTGAAGAAGTGGGGCCCGAAAGGGCTCGGGTGCCCGCACGGGATAGGGCACGGCGTGCTCGGTTTTCTGGGTGAGGACGCTCTCGTCGAGGCGCTCGATATCTGCGGAAAGCTCTCATGGAAAGGGCCTATCGGCGGGTGCACATCGGGCGTCTTTATGGAATATAACTTTCGGACCATGCAGAGCCTCGAGGGGGCAGAGCCTCGGGAGTTCGACGCCTCGAGACCCCTTTACCCGTGCGATTCGGTACCGAAACCATACGCGGAGGCCTGCTATTTTGAATTGCCCGCATGGCTTATGAACGTCTTCGGGGGCGATCAGGCCAGAGCGGGAGAATTCTGCGCTCTCGCGCCTTCGGGGCGCGAGAGGGAGGCGTGCTATAAAGGCCTCGGAAATTCGATCGGGGCAAATGAGAGGTATGACGCGGTCAGATCGATCGCCGCGTGCTCGAAGATGCCCGACAGAGAAGGCGAGCTTCTGTGCCGAGCCGGCGCGGCGTGGTCTTTTTTCGCGGAGCCGACTTCGCGAGAGCGGAAGGGCGAGCCGTGCCAGGGCCTTGCCGCGACGGAGAATGCGTACTGCCTCGAACAATCGGAGATCATCATATAAATAACGATAATGCGCAAAGCCCTCATCGGTGCAACCATCCTCGTCCTCGCGATCTCGGCGATCGCCGCCTATCTCGTCTTAAGCAGAGACGATTTTTCTCTCTCGAAGACGAGAGAGATAGCCTATGACGCTAGCGGATTTTCGCCGAGAAGGCTTGTGGTGTCCCTTGGCGATAGAGTGACTTTCCGCAACGAGTCGGATAATCCGTTCTGGCCGGCATCCGATCTCCATCCGAGCCATGGCATATATTCGCAATTCGACCCCAAGATGCCCGTCGAGGCAGGAGGGTCTTGGTCGTTCTCTTTCGAAAAGCCCGGCATATGGAAATTCCATGACCATCTAGCCTCGCGGCAGACGGGAGAGATCGTGGTCTTAAGCTCGACAGGCAAGGTTGTCGTGCCTGATTGCAAATCGGCCAGCTCGACGCCCGGGGAATGCTTTCAAGCAGACGTCGTCGCAGCTCTTAAAAAAGGCGGCCTCGACGCCGCGCTTGACCGTATGGCCGAGCTCTACGATACCGATCCGAGGTTTCGGGATTCATGCCACTCCGTCGCCCACATCCTCGGCAAGAGCGCCTATCTCGCCTTCGACGAGGGTAAAGAGATAAAGCTTTCCGCGAAGACATCGTATTGCAGTTATGGCTTCTATCACGGCTTCATGGAAGAGATGCTCCAGATATCCGGAGACGTCGACGGGGCGAGGGAGTTCTGCGCGCAGGCAGGGAAGCTCCTCGCTTCGGAGAGCGCTAACGCAGAAGGGGCCTGCTACCACGGCATAGGGCACGGCGCTGCAGACGGAGGCGACCCGCGCGCGTGGGGAGATCCTGTAGCTCTCGCCTCTCCAGGCATCGCTCTCTGTAACAAGGTTGATCCCACTGAGCCTCATTTCTATAGGTGCGTCTCCGGCGTCTTTAACTCGATCGCGCTCATGTTCATCGAGCGCTCCTATAATCTGTCGCTCGACGATAGGGGGCCGTTCGAGGTGTGCAAAAACTGGAAGGAGTTTCGGGTGAAGAATCCGTGCTACCAGGAGATGAACACTCTCGTCGCCACCCTCTCTAACAGCGACTTATCCCGCGCCATAGAATACGTCGAAGAGATCGAAGACGATCTCCAGTATTCGGCGCTCGCGATGAGAAGTCTTTCGGGGGTCTTTCCGTCGAATTTCAAAGAGCCCTACGAGGACGAATTCGAGTCTACGGTGCGCTCTTGTAAGGCTGCGAGAGAAGACCTCGTCGTCCCGTGCGTCCAAGGAATACCTTCGGGGCTTATGGAGTTCGGGCCGCCAGGGAGAGAATATGAAGCGGCGATTGCGTTCTGCGAGACCCCGGGAATGTCGAAAGGGGAGCAGGACTCTTGCTATGAAGCGGCGTTCGGAAGCGTGCGGGCCTACTATTCAAAAGAGAAGCAGAAGGCGATCTGCTCCGGAGTCGATCCTCTGCGCAGGGAAGACTGCTATAAGCCCTAAGCAGACTCTCAGTCTCCGGTACGCTATAATCTTGCTGTGAATACCCATAAAAGAATGCATGCGCTCATGAAGCGCTTTCATCCGCTCACTCAAAGGCTTCCGAAAGGGAAGAAAGCGGTTTTTCCGGCGACAGCTCTCGTCCTCGCTACGCTCGTCTGCTTCGAGCTCGCGGTCCTTCTCTCCGGAGGTCCCTCTCGAAAAGAGCATGGAGATTTCGTCTCGTACGCGCAAAGCGTCGTCGAGGAGTGTGCTGGCGCCTCGTACAAGCCGACTTGCTATGACGAGGAGCTTCCGAAGCTTATGGACGAGATATCTATGGAGGAAGCGTTCGAGGTAACGAGAATCGTCCAAGACATCGATACGAGCTATCGGTATTGCCACGTCCTCGGACACAAGCTCTCGGCCAAGGAGACCGCTAAGGATCCCGATCTGTGGCAAACGGTGATACAGAGGTGCCCTTCGGGAGTCTGCTCGAACGGCTGCATCCACGGAGCGTTCCAGGAGAGGTTCAGGCGCGAATCGCTCTCTCCAGAGGAGATCGAGAAGTATAAGCCTCAATTCGCGAGCGTGTGCGAGAGGCGCGAAGGATTCTCCCCGACCGGCCTCGAGCAGGCGAGCTGCTATCACGCCTTAGGCCATCTATTCATGTACGTGACCGACGCCGATATCGACCGCTCCCTTTCGTTGTGCAAGGAGCTCGCCTTCAAAGGCACGAGGGATTTTTCCCAGCTCTGCTTCGACGGCGCGTTCATGCAGATATTCCAGCCTCTCGAACCAGACGATTTCGCTCTCATAGAAGGAAAGGAGGTGGGCCTCGATAAGGTGGAGGCGTTCTGCGGCGGCTACAGCGGACGTGAAAGGGGCTCGTGCTGGTCGGAGTCGTGGCCGCTCTTCAGAAAAGAGCTTTTCGAGCCGAATAACCTCATCGCGCACTGCGAAGCGCTCCCGGCCGAACCCGAGAGACAGAGGTGCTTTAACGCCCTCATGTACGTATTCACTTCTCAGATGGGATTCGACGAAGATAAAATCGCGAGCTATTGCGAGGGGATGCCGAGGGAGTTTCGGGGCAATTGCTTCGCGCAGGCAGCATCGAGGATCATAGAGACAGACTATCGAAACAGCGCGGCGTCCGCTTCGCTCTGCGCTCGCGCCGCGCCGAACGACCCGGAGAATCTCTGCTATCTCGAGCTTCTCAAGTATTCCACATATAATTTCCATGCCGGGAGCGATGCCTTCTACGCGTTCTGCGGCGCCCTTCCGGATCCTTGGAAAGACAAGTGCCACGCGAAAGCGCCCCGATAGCCTTATCGAAGAAGCCGAAATGAAAAATCCCCCAAGCGGGGGATTTTTCGTGGCTAGAGCTATTCGTCTGAGCGGGGGACTACGCTGAATATGCCGATAGGCTCCTCAGTCTTGTCCGTGTCGCAGGTAAAAGGAGACATGACTCCAGCAACGCCTTTCTCCGCGTTCGGGAACTCGAGGGTGATCTTCCTTTCCGTGCTCCCAGGGATAGTTTCAGGGTTCTTTCCGCCGTAATGGATCACGTGCGGGAAGTTGTCGGTATTTTTCACGGTGAACGGCTCTCCGGCGAAGACCTCGATCACGTTAGGCGTCGCGACGCAGCCAGAGATATCGAGGACGCTCGACCTCACCGCTGCCGCCGTTACGCTCGTGGAGAATCTGTCGAGCGCCTCCTTTGTCGGGCTGGCTCCCCTGTCGCTTAGGATCTTCCTCACTTCAGCGAGGGAGACTTTCGAGGCGGAGGCGGCTTGTTCCTTCACTCCCGTCGCGTCGACGTTTCCGGCAGGCGTAGGGTTCTCGTTCTGAACCTGGGCTGTCGGAGCTTCCGGCGCAGCCTGCCTAGAGTACACCGCGTACCCTAGACCGGCGATTGCTAGTAATAGAACGACGATGATGGCTTTTTTGCTATTTTGCATTCAAGATCGCGTCAGACCTTATTAATAATCTAAGCCTAGACGTCCCGATAATTATACGGTACATCTCACCTGCCGCAAGGTAAGGGCTAAGGCGCTTCAAATACCCGCAGATTTGAAAATAGGCTAGAATAGGCGAATGAAAAAAGCTTCTCTCTTCTTGCTCGCTTTTGTACCGGTCTTCGCTTTCGCTCACGCCGGAGGGCCTTCTATAGAGACGGTCGTCGGAGACCACAAGTTCGATATCGGCTATAGCCAAGAGCCGGTGGCCGGAGAGCTCGTCCGGTATGACATCGCGGTCTCTCCCGCCTCTGGAGGGGACGAGATCCCTTTCACGAGCGCTTGGGTGAAGATAGAGGAAGGGAAGAAAACCGTTTTTGCCGGGCCGATCGCCTACGGAGAATTCGGAAAGCCCGGATTCAGCATCGTCTTTCCGAAAGAAGGGTCGTACTCGCTCTTCGTGCGATTTCAGGACGGCTCCGAGACGATAGCCGAAGGAGAGTTTCCGTTTTCGGTGGGGGCGCCTGAAGGATCTAAGGCTTCTTTTCTCGTCGCATCCGCCTCTGCTCTTCTGGGCGCGGTCGTAGGAGCCCTTATCATTCTCTTTCTCAAGAAAAAGCATGCGTAAGAAGCTGGTCATCGCCTTGTTAACCCTTGCGGCGGCATCTGCTCTCGGGGCATCGCTCCTTTCAGACAGAGATGTTCGAGTGGGCGCTGTCATGTCCATGACGGAGAAAGGCTACTCTCCAGCAACGACGACCATCAAGCGAGGCGAGGCGGTGAGGTTCGTGAACGCTACCGACGACGCCTACCTTTGGCCCGCCTCGAACCTGCATCCTACGCACGAGCTCTACCCCGAGTTCGATCCGCGAGAGCCCGTAGGCCCAGGAGAGGAATGGGAGTTCGTGTTCGAAGAAGCAGGCGAGTGGACTTACCACGACCATCTCAAGCCTCGGATACGCGGTACCATAAGCGTCGTCGAGTAGCCTTCGGCCGGCTGTCCGCCGATAGTTTCAATTTTTCGAAACTATTGGTATATAATGTTCATTGTGAGGGCTCGTGCCTTGTCGCAAGCTCTGGATCCCTTCAGAGCTGAGGTTGGGGATTATCAAGGCAGCAAGCGTAGATAACGGAAAACAGATGCCAACTAAAATAGCCGCGATCGCGAAAGGCCTGGCGCTATGCCTCTCTCTTTTTGCAGTTGCTACGGCATCCGACGCGGCGACGTCGTACTCTCTAAATGCAGGTTCGGCTATCTCGGTGAACGAGATCGGGACATGCTATGTCATAACAAACGATACAGGGAGCAGGATATTTATCCCTACGAAGACGGCAGAAGAATGGGCCTCCTTCTATGACCACCTCCCTACAGGAGTGACGAAATCTCCCTGCGGGTGCGCTGCGTCAGGGGGGTGCGCCGCCGCTGCCTTGGGAAGCACATGCACGAGCTACACCGCGAGCTCGGCAACGTCTCCCACCACGTGCGCGGCGATATCAGTGACGGCGACGTGCGTAGGAGGGGCATGGTCCGTCACTCCCGCCGCTTACGGCTCTTGTTCGCAGGGCTATCGCTCATGCGCGCCCTCGGGCGGCTGCGGCACGACGGCTCATGGCGGAAGCTGCACCACATACTCTTCGAATTCCCCTTCGGGCGCATCGTGCTCCACGGTCTCTCGGGTCTCTACCTGTAGCGATGGTACATGGAGCGCGTCGCCATATGTATACAGCAGTTGTACGAGCGGCTGCAGCGCCTCCGGCGCATGTTCCGCCGCGTCGAACGGCGCTTCCTGCACGAGCTACACCGCGAGCTCGGCGACGTCTCCTGCCACCTGCTCGGGCGCGTCTATCTCGTCTACGTGCTCGAACGGGGCATGGACCGTGACGCCGGGGGCCTACAGCTCTTGCTCTCAGAGCTACAGGTCCTGCTCCGCTTCGGGCGGCTGCGGTACGACCGCGCATGGAGGATCCTGCACGACCTATTCTTCGACCGCTCCGTCGGGAGCCTCATGTTCTATGGTTGCACGCACCTCCACCTGTAGCGACGGCACGTGGAGCGCCTCTCCGTACGCTTATGGCAGCTGCTCAAGCGGCTGCAGCGCCTCCGGCGCATGCTCCGCCGCGTCGAACGGCGCTTCCTGCACCTCGTATTCTTCGAGCTCTGTCAGCTATCCTTCGTCGTGTTCGTCTGTTTCCCGCACCTCGACTTGCAGTAACGGCTCTTGGAGCGCATCGCCCTATCCGAACGGTTCGTGCTCGGTCGGCTATGACTACTATTGGAATTACGACGGCTGGGGATCATGTTCGGCGTCCTGCGGAGGAGGCAGCCAATCGAGGGGCGTGTGGTGCGAGCGCAGCGACGGAATATCCGTATCCGACTCCTACTGCGGAGGAGGGAAGCCTTCGACGAGCCAGAGCTGCAATACCCAAGGCTGCTCGTGCTATTCGAGCGCTTGCGGGACCGTGTCTGACGGGGGGTCGTGCACGACGTATTCATCGAGCTATGTCTATTGGCCGTCGAGCTGCTCGTCCGTATCGAGGACGTCTACCTGCTATAACGGTTCATGGGGATCTACGCCCTATTCGAACGGCTCATGCTGGGTCGCACACTCCTATTCTTGGGAGCTGGGCGGCTGGTCGTCTTGCTCGGCTTCCTGCGGAGGCGGCACTCAGACGAGGACGGTGCGCTGCCTTCGGGACGATGGGGTGTACGAAGAAGGGGGAATCTGCACGATGATGCTGCCGCCGGCGAGCTCTCAGGCCTGCAATACCCAGTCATGCTGCGCAGCGAACTATAACCAGTCGTGCTCGGCGTGTACCGGCATGGGATGCAATTACGGAACATATAACTGTGGCGGATCATGCGTCAATCCTAACGGCTCGGCCGTGCAGGCGCCCTATACCTGCTGGTCTTCTCCAGGCGCGTGCTCCTTCGGTCTAACCGACGGATATGGCAATTGTTCAGCGCAGAGCCCTTCGAATTACGGTCAGTCCTGCTCGGTCTGCAATGGCGCAGGCTGCAATTATGGAACATACGGCTGCACAGGGTGCGTCAATGGCGACGGCTCGGCCGTGCAGGCGCCTTACTATTGTTGGTCCTCTCCAGGCGGTTGCATCTATGGGACGACGAACGCATACGGCTCGTGCACGGCTTCTGATCCGTCTTATTACGGCCAGTCCTGCACTTCGTCTGCGAACAATTGCGGCCAGACGAATAGCGGAACCCGTAATTGCGCCGGCACATGCTCGGTCTCGGCTCCGGCGAACGTGGCGGACCGATATGTGTGCGGGGAACCGTATTGCGTGAATTCCGATGAGGTCTGCAGCTGGTGTAGCGACGGTTACGAATGGTACGAGTGCAATTGCTCATACGAATGCGTCGACTGGGATCAGAGTTGCGGCTATGTAAGCGGGTGTCCGTAGATGTAAGGCGCGCCTGGGTCGGTAGGTATTATTCATTCAAATCAATATGACGAACAGAAAAAAGGCGGTAATAGCGTCGACAGCGCTCCTCCTCGCGGTCTCCCTAGGCTCATACGTCTCGATAGACCGGTCGGCTCGCGAGACGGATACCGAGGCGGGACCGCAGAGCTCTGTCTCTGAGGCGAGGGGAGGAGACGATATGGGGACGGTCGCGTCTATCGATCGAGTTTCGATCACCATTAGCCTTTCGGACGGCCGGGAAAAGGCCTACTCGCTCTCATCGAGCACGGTAGCATTCAAGATCGCGATCGTGCCTCTTGAAAAGCTAGAGTCAGGCGACGTCGTGAGTGTCATAACGAATCCTGTGACGAAGGACGTTGTCTCGATTTGGGTGGGAGAGAGCGGTGTCGTGCCCGCCGTTCGCGATAGCGACGATTGGTTCTTCGTGGGAAACGCGACCCTGGTCTCGGGGAGAGATTTGACCCTTAGAGACGAAGGCGGCGTCGAAAGGACCTTTACGCTAGGCGAGGGTATCGTCGCGACGAAGGTCGACAGAATCGACGTGTCTATGCTGGAGAGGGGCGATAAGGCGCGTGTCGCGTGGCACGAGCTGGATGGATCATCTCCTGTCGCCGGCGGTATATACGTGACCGTAGAGTAGGACCGGTCTCCATACACATAAAAACCGGCCGCACGGCCGGTTTTTATGTGTATGGCTATCTTCGAATTATCTCGAGAGAGCGTTTTGGATCATCTTGTCGAGCTCTGCGAACGGGACCGCGCCGCTGAGGGCTACTTTGTCGTCCTTCGTGACGATGAAGCTATGAGGAGTACCTCTGACCCCTGCTTTCGCTCCGCCGTCGAACTGCGCCTGAACCTTCGCCGCTGTCCTGCCGCTCGATAGGCAGCTCGTAAAGGCCGTCCTGTCGAGGCCCACATACTGGGCGATGTTAGGAAGCTCGCTCTCCGAGAGGCCGTCGTTCGAGGTGGTCACCTCGAAGAGCCTGTCTATATAGGCCCAGAATTTCGTATTTCCACCGAGCTCCGCAGCGCATTCGGTCGCTTCCGCCTCCTTTCGCGCCTTCTTATGGAGCTGGTCGATAGGGTAGTGGCGGTATACCCACGCCACGTCGCCTGACGACTCGTATTTCGACATCACCTCCTTCATCGAGTTGTGGTACATCTTGCAGAACGGGCACTCGGTGTCCGAGTACTCGACGATGACGACTTTCGCCTTCGGGTTGCCGCGGATATGCTCCGAAGCGCTCACCGGAGCGAGCTCGCCCGTGAAATCCTCGCCGAGCCCTTGCTGAGGGTTCTGCGCGACGGCGTCCCCTTGCGCGGGCGATCCTGAAGACTTAAGGCCGTAGAAGAGGCCTAAGGCGATGAGGCCTCCGGCGATGATAACGGCGATTGGCATGGCGAGCCATTCTTCCTTGTGGGTGGTATGTGTCATAGCGGATTATAAGATATAATGTAGACGATTATATCACAGGGCGTCTTGGCCCGAGCGCTTATTTTCACTCTCACATGTACATCGAGGAAAGCCAGCTGAAGAGTTTCATCGTCGATTCGGGCCTCGTCTCGAAGAAGGACATCTCCGTCGCCGAGACCGAAGCGAGATCGAAGAAGACCGGCCTCGGAGAGATACTCGTCTCTCAGGGCAAGCTCTCGGAGGACGATCTCAGAAAGATGCAGGCGTATATCCTCGGGATCCCCTTCGTCGACCTGCGTGGCCAGAAGATAGATTTCGACGTGCTCTCACTCATCCCCGAGCCTATCGCGAGGAACCACAATATCGTCGCGTTCAAGAAGACGCCCGATTCGCTCGAAGTGGCCATGCTCGACACCGACGACCTGCACGCCATCGATTTCATAAAGAAGAAGGTCGGCCTGCGGATCCTCCCTCGGCTCACCGATACCGATTCGATAAAATCGGCGCTCCTTCAGTACCAAAAGAGCCTCAAGGCCGAGTTCGGCGACCTCATAAAGCAGGAGACCGCGAGCATCAAGGCTCTCTCTGAAGAGGTCGGGGGCAAAGCGTCTGAAGGTGACCTTAAGAAGCTCGCTGAAGACCTGCCTGTCGTGCGCATCGTCGACACCCTCCTAAAGCACGCCATCCTTCAGGGCGCTTCCGACATCCATGTCGAGCCGATGGAGAAGGAGCTCCTCGTCCGCTATCGCATCGATGGGCTCCTCCATGACGCGATGGTCTTGCCTAAGCAGGCAGAGACTTCTATAACCGCCCGCATAAAGGTGCTCTCTAACCTTAAGCTCGACGAGAAGAGGCTGCCTCAGGACGGGCGATTCAAAGTCGAGATGAACGGCGAGAAGGTGTCTTTGCGCGTTTCCGTCATGCCTACGTTTTACGGAGAGAAGACCGTGATGCGACTTCTCCGCGAATCGGTCTCGGGATTCACGCTCGAGCACCTAGGCTTCCACGGCGAGGCCCTCGAGCGCATACACGCGGCGACGAAGCTCGCGACGGGAATGATCCTCGCGACAGGCCCTACGGGATCGGGAAAGTCCACGACGCTCTATACTGTCCTCGATATCTTGAATACGCCCGACGTGAACATCTCCACCGTCGAGGATCCTGTCGAATACCAGATGCCTCGCGTGAACCAGACCCAGGTCCGTCCTGACATCGGATTTACCTTCGCGACAGGGCTTCGCTCTCTCGTCCGCCAAGACCCGGACATCATCATGGTGGGTGAGATCCGCGACAACGAGACGGCGTCTCTGGCCGTGAATGCCGCGCTCACCGGACACCTCGTGCTCTCGACCCTTCACACGAACTCGGCTGCCGGAGCGATCCCTCGCCTCATGGACATGAAGATAGAGCCGTTCCTTCTCGTCTCGACGCTCTCTGTGGTGATCGGACAGCGCCTCGTCCGCAGGCTCGCCGATAACAAGGAGCGCCGCGCCCTTTCCAAGGCCGAGCTCGGGGCTCTCTCCAAGGTCGTGAACCTCGACCGTATGCTCGAGCTCCTTCGGGCGGAGAAGATCATAGGTCCTAAAGACGGCTGGGACAACGTCATGTTCGGTTCGCCCAAGGCGACGCCTGAAAACGACGGATATAAGGGCCGTATCGGCATCCATGAGGTCTTCAAGATGACGCCGACGATCCGCGAGCTCATCATGAAGGGTTCGACCTCCGCTGCGATAGAGGAGCAGGCGAAGAAGGAGGGGATGGTCACCATGCTCGAAGACGGCATATTCTGCGCGGCTCAAGGCCTCACGACCATAGAAGAGGTGCTAAGGGTCGTAACCGAATAGAGCGATGATGGATTTTATAATCAAGTGGGGGACGCGGCTGCTCTGGGTAATATTTGCGGTCCTGGTGCTTTGGAGCATTGTCGAGGTATTCGATTAGGATTTTATCTGAGTCGTACAATACAAAATCCCCGCGAAAGCGGGGATTTTGCCTCCGACAAAGAGCCTTATTTTATCTCGTACGTGATAGTGACGTTCGAGATTATCTTCGACTCGCCGCCGGGAAGCTGAGGGGCCGCTTGATTCATCGCGACTCCGCTGCCCATACCGTCCTTTGCGTAGTACATTGGATACGGCTGGTAAGGCGAGTTGTCGTAATAGCTCGTGATCGATCCGAGCTTTACGCCCAGGGACTTCGCGAGCTTTTCTGCCTGTTCTCGCGCGTCTGTGATGGCCTTGTCGCGAGCCTCTCGAAGAAGCTCATCTTGTTCGTCGACCGAGAAGGTAAGGCCCGAGACGTTCGATGCGCCGTATTCGCCGATGCCCGTGAGGAGGTCACCCGCCTTCGCCATCTCTCGGACTTTCACCTGGATGGTCTGCGAGACCACATACGCTGCGAGCACCTGCTTTCCGCCGCCGTAATAGGTGTTGCCGACGTAGTCGTAGCGGGGGTAGATGTCGTACGCGACGGTCTTTACGTCCTTATCCTCGACTCCCGTGTCCTGGAGATAAGCGAGGATAGAGTTCATCTTCTTGGTCGCTTCTGCCTGTGCGGTCGAGACTACAGGAGACTCTTCGGAGACGGTGAAGCTGAAGGTCGCGATATCCGGAGTGGCGATGACCTCGCCCTTTCCGTTAACGGTTATGACGTTAGGTACGTTCGTGGGCTTGCCGATGTAGGAGAGGGATTTCACCTCCGATACTATCTTTATCGCGACGAACGCGACGAGGATGATGAGGAGCGTTCCAAGGCCCTTCCTTATGACGGAATTATTTAGTGTGTCCATAATATGCTTAGTATTCTTGTAATTTAGCGCTGCCTCGGGCAGGACTTTTCCGCCGAGGATATAAGATTATCAAATAATGAGAGAACCGTCATCGGACCGACGCCTCCTGGCACCGGCGATATGGCCGAGGCGAGGCTCTGCACGGCCTCGAAATCGACGTCGCCTACGATCTTTCTCTTGGGAATCTCCTCTTCGAGCTTTGCTCCGGATACGGAATTGATGCCCACGTCGATCACGACGGCGCCCTCTTTGACGTGCCTCGCGCCGATAAGACCTGGCTTGCCTACGGCGACCACGAGGATGTTCGCCGTTTTTGATATCTTTTCCGGATCCTCTGTCTTTGAATGGCAGACGGACACGTCCGCGCCCTTCATTTCGAGGAGCTTTGCGGCCGGGTGTCCGACGAGCCTCGACCTGCCGAAGACGACGGCCTTTTTACCCGCGGGAGAGATGCCGTAGAAATCGAGGAGGAGCGAGACTCCTTTTGCCGTCGCGGGGATGTGTCGAGGGGTCCCTTCTTCGAGGAGCCTCTGGTTCTCGTCGGTCAGCCCGTCGACGTCCTTTTCAGGATCTATCAGGTTTATAAGGGAAAGCCTGTCGAGGTGCGCCGGCAGAGGGAGCTGGATGATGATGCCGTGGACGTCGTCTCTCCTGTTGAGGGCGAGGATGCGCGACGAGATCGAATTCTCCGTGGCGTTCTCGGGGAGATGGATGTGCTCGGTGTGCGCGCCTATCGTTTGTCCGAACTTCTTCTTTTGCTCGATATATATAGTCGACTCTCTATTGTCGCCGATCTGGACGAGGGCAAGGGTCGGCGTGCAGGAAAGGGCGCCTACGCGCTCTATGAGACGGCTCTTGTAGGAGTCTCGGGCTTTTTTTCCATCGAGGATAAGTGGCATGTGAATGACTTTAGCATTCGAGAGAGCGATTGTCATCGCTCGTGGAGGGGGGCCTTGCGGCGCTTTCTCGGTCGCGCTCCCTCAACAAAGAGAGGCTTCCTGGCTTTGCCTAGGTTATGAGCATCCCGTCGCCGAACGAGAAGAACCTATATTTCTCGTGTATCGCGTGCCGATAGAGATCGAGTATGTCATGCGGCGCTTTTTTGGATTCGAGGAGCGCGTCGACGAGGCACATGAGTGAGGATTCGGGTACGTGGAAATTCGTTACGAGGCCGTCTGCGACCCGGAACGCATACGGCTTTCGGATGAATATGTCCGTAGACGACGCGATGTCCTCCGTCGCCTGTTGGTCGAGGTCGATGGACTCTATCGCGCGCAGGGCGGTCGTGCCTACGGGTATGACCGCCCTGCCTTCTTTCTTCGCCCGGACGATCGCATCGAAGGTCGCTCTGGGTACGATGAAGCGCTCGCGATGGAGCCTTCCGGAGGACATCTCTCGCTCTGTCACGGGCGAGAACGTCCCTGCTCCGACGTGGAGAGTGAGGCGGCATACCTCTATCCCTCTCTTTGCCAGCCTTTCGAAGAGCTCGGGGGTGAAGTGAAGTGACGCGGTCGGGGCGGCGACTGATCCGGGATTCTTGGCGAAGGTCGTCTGGTATCTCTCTTTGAGGTCTCTCTCCGAAAGGGGCGAGCCCTTTATGTACTTCGGGATCGGCATCGCGCCCTTCTCTTCGAGCGTCGAGAGGAGCTTTGCGGGGGATATGGAAAGCGAGAAGCTGAAGACATTCTCGCTTTGAGAGGCGACGGCGCAGAGCTCTTTTCCGTCGAGGAAGAGCCGGTCTCCGACCGAGAGCTTCCTGTCGGATATCCCTTCGATGACAGCGGTCTTTCCGTCCCACGAATTTACGTAGAAGAGGATCTCCACCTTTCCGCCGGTCTTTTTCGCGAGGGTTACTCGGGCGGGGACGACTCGAGTCTCGTTTATGACCAGCAGAGCGCCCGACGGGAGCGTTTCCGCGAGGTCTCTGAACACCAGGTCGGCTATGCGGCCCGTCTTCGAGTCATATGAAAGGAGCTTTGCCGAATCGCGAGGAGACGCCGGCTCGCGTGCTATGAACCCTTCTGGAAGGGAATATGAGTATTGCGGGAGAGCGCTCGTCTTTTTCACACCGACAGATTAAATGGAATGAGCTATGAATGCAATAAGGAGTATCCCTAGGGTATTGAAAGCGAGGGATATGGGGACGAATCGGCTCGTCCTTACGTCGGAGAGCCCCATCATCGCGAGGCCGAGCTCGTCAGGCAGCGGCGAGGCGATTATTATCGCGCCTACGAACGCGAGGGACCATCGGGCGAAGCGATGCTCGAGGATGTGGCGTATCCTCTTCGTCTTCGCCTTGGCGAGGAAATACCTCACGTCTTCGCGGATGTGGCCCTTTATGAAAGCGAATATGAGGAGGTCTCCGAGGAGGGCTCCGATGCCTCCTATTATAGCTACCGCTCCAGGAGGATATGCCAAGGAGAGCTTGGCGAGGACGGCTATCGCTGGCGCCGTGGTGAACGCCGACGTGAAGAAGAGGCCGGCGACGAAAGCCGTGAGCACGTAGTAGCCGTCGGTCCATGAGACGAGCAGATCGATATAGGGACTCTTCGCTATGGCGATAGCGACCGCGATGCTTACAGCGACGACGATCCCGTCGAGAAGGAGCCTTCGGTTGTGTTTTTTCATCGATCCCTATTCTACCAAAGAAAAGCGCCGCCAGAGGGCGGCGCTTTGGATGCTTCGACTAGATGTTTATCTCCTTTGCCGGATTGAACATGCCGTTCTCTACGACGAGGATCTTCGTGCGAGGGACGGAAGGCTTCGAAGAGAGAGGCTCTCCCTGGTCGTGGGCGAGATACGAGACGGATACGATGAGCTGAGCCTTGCCAGAAGCGTCAGAGACGACGTCGCCTCGGATACCCGTGATGGAGACTCGGTCGCCGATGATCGCATAGGACTTGTCGGTGAGGACGTTCTTGCTGTCCTCGAAGAGGACGACGTATTTGAACGTGCCGCTGCCTCCTGAGTTGACCGCGAGGTCGGCGATGACGTATTTCGTTCCCCCAACCTCCTTTTCGACGGCGACATCGCCGAGGGTGATCGTGCCTTTCACGTCTCCCTCAGAGAAGGAAGCCTTTCCGTTGGCGAGAGCGACGCGGGTCCCGGTCTCTGCTGCGGCTACGGACGCGACCTTGAGCCTGCCGATGAGCGACGTATCGGTCGTATCCTTTGTGACAGGCGCGAAGTCGTCCTTAGAGACGCCCTCAGGCACCTCGATCGGCTCATTCGAGCCTCCTGCAGGCTCGTTATTAACGGTCGTCTCGCTTCCTCCCCATACCATATAGCCTACGATGGCGAGGACGATGATAACGACGAGAGCGATGATTCCTTTTTTATTCATATGGGTTGGTTATAAAGATATTGCCGGAGCAATGTTTTGCCATTGTAGCACGATATTTCGGCTCTACAAGGGCTCTATTTAGTCTCTGTAAAGAGCTTCTCCTCGCCTGTGGATAGGCGTATCTCGAACGGGAATCTGCCTATAAGCTGCCCTCGCACCGTCTCGACGTCGAGGCGCCAGGTGCCCGGAAAGACGTTTTTCTTCACCGAATAGGTGCGGAAGCCCCCTTCGCGCCCGCCCTTTATAGAAAGCAGTATATCGCTCGCTACGATCCATTCGCCCCTGTCGCCATCGAAGTGCCGCCAGACATGCCTGATCTCGGTCGTAAGCGATGTGGGCGCGAAGACGGACGTGAGGGCGTAGAGCGGCTCGCCGGGAGTCATGTGCACCACGGTCTTCCGCGAGAGGATCCAAGACTTTCCCTGCTTTTCGCCCATGACCTCGTATGCCCCCTCCGAGATCTTCGAGACCGACCTGTAGACGCCGACGTCGCGCAGAGAGAGGGGGATCGGAGGTATCAAGTTCGAGAAGTAGAGCGCGTTTATGACGGCGAATACCGATAGTATGGAGAGGATCGCCAGAGGCGCGCCTTTCGTCGCCCGTTCAGGCGCGAACCACGAGAGGACGTAATAGAAGAGCCCGGTGAGGACGAGGGATGCGATGCCTGAAAGCATGAATATCGCGTCGCCCATGGCCCCGAGTATGACCGGCAAGAAGAAGATGAGGAAAGAGAAGAGGGCGGTGAAGAATACGGTGACCTGGAAGCCGAGCCTCACGTAATTCTTTCGGAGGAGCTCGTTGCCTATTACGTAGGCGAATATAAGGAGGAGGAAAGGCCAGCTCGCAATGATCGTCCCCGATTTTGAATAGAAGAGGAATGAGGCCGAGAAAAGGCCTCCGATCGAGAACTGCATCATGAAGAGGAGCGCGATATGCATCGTCTCGGAGTGCTCGATCTCAGGCTTCGTCCTTCTCGTCTCTCGTACGTTAAGGAATATTATGCAGACCGATGCGATGAATAGATACGAGATGAGGAGGGCATTCGAGAAGAAGAGGTCTATCCGTTTGAGCATGATCGAGTCGAACGCGAAGCCGAGCACGAGCGTGACGGGGGATACGTACCTCTCGTAGCGGAGCATGAATTTTTTCGCGCGTTCGAGCATAGGGACATTATAGGCGAAAAGGACGAACAAAAAAGCCCGGCTCGCCGGGCTCTCTCGCTATACCTCTGGAGCCGGTGTCGGCTCGGGCTTTGCCGTGCACCCGTATCTCTCTCGCAGCACGTCTATCATGTTGTTGTCGACTTCTCCCGTCGGGGCGAGATCGTATCTCTCTTGGAACGCTTTGACAGCCGTCTGGGTCGTCGGTCCGAAGAACGACGTGAGGTATACGTTGCCTCCCGTCTTCTCGAGCTCGTCTATGAAGAAGCCTTCCTTCTCGAGCGCTTTCTGGAGAGCGGGGTTCTCTGGGATGTAGTAAAGGCTCCCTCCGGGGCCCATGAAGGCCTCGTTCGATGCTTTCGCGAAGTCTTTCTTGTCTCCGAACTGCGTGTCGTAGGCGAAATCGAAGCAGAAGCTGTTCTGGCGGACGATGTAGAGCCCGGCCGCTATAGCTATAGCGACGATCGCTGCGCCCGCTATATATGCGTTCTTCGAGCTCTTGTTCGCCGTGGGGGTGTTGGTTTCCATGGGGTGATTATATCTTATGCTAGAGGCCTTCTATCCTAAACGAAGCCCGGCTCTATAGCCAGGCAGACGCGCTAGTCTCTCTCTTCTACGCGTATGCGGCCGGCGTTCTCGACGCTCTCGTATCCGTTCTTAAGCGAGATGTAGTGCGCGCCTGAGGATACCCCTTCGGGAAGGGCGAATACGATGACTTTTCCGTCCGGAGAGACGAAGAGCCGCGATGTCTGTATGTTCCTTATGCCATCGAGGTAGACGAACGTCGAAGCCGTGAACCCGGATCCATACAGGACGACGACGGAATTCGAGTCGGGCGCCACGGTCGAAGGCAGGATGCTCGATACCGTGAGGCCTTGCGCGGCTATCGTGAAATATCCGCTCGTCTCGTCGTCGGCTGTCGCCCCCGAAGAGGTCTTTTGGATGCGGATGCGGTACGTCCCGGGCAGGGCGTTCTTGTCGCCGCTTGCGGTCGAGAGCTTGCCGACCTTCCATGTGAAGCTCTTGCCTCCTACCTGGTTCGAGGTGATAAAGCCCTGGGCGACGCCTTTGTCGTCCTCGAGGATGATGCTGTAATCCGACTTTATCTCCGTCGCCCAGGAGACCTTATGGCTCTTGCCTATGGAGAGCGCTTCTCCGGCTCTAGGCGACGTCACGCCGTACGGCTTCGAGGAAGAGCCTTGAGGCGCCTGACCGGCCTGTGACGCGGAGCATGTCGAGGATTTTATCTTCGCGCGGGTCGAGGGCCCTACGAATCCCGTCGGGCTTATTCCGTTCGCCGATTGGAATTTCTTCACCGCCGCCTCTGTCGCGGGCCCGAAGTAGCCGTTGGGCGTCGCCGAGAGATATCCGGAATCCTTTAGGAGATTCTGCAGGCTGGTGACGGAGGCGCCTTCCGACCTGGGGCCGAGATCTGTGGCGATATCGACGCAGGCAGCTTGGACCGAAGCCGTGAAAGCGGCTGATAACGCAAGTACGATGATCGCTTTTTTCATAGCTCTATTATATGCCGAAAAAGCGAGGGGTTGCTCCTGTGATATCCTAAAGCCATCATGAGCTCCGGGTTAGTCATCCTCCTCGTCGTCCTTGCAGGCTATGCGAGCAATTGGCTCAATTGGAGATTCCTCGATTCTGCCCTTACGAGGCTTCTCTACTATCTCGGCGCGTTCGTCCATGAAGGATCGCACGCCGTCCTTTGCCTCCTTACGGGCGCAAAGATATCCGAATTTCAGGTCTTTTCCGCGCAGCCGCACGTGACGCACGGCAAGCCGAAATTGCCTCTCATAGGAAGCACGCTCATCTCCATCGCCCCTCTCTTCGGCGGGCTCCTCTTCTTGTTTCTCGTCAACCGATTCGTCCTCGGCGGCCACTTCTCTTTTGAGGCCGTCCTCGATTGGAGATCCCTGTTGCGGGAGCCTCTAGAGCTTCTGGGCCAGATGCGGATCTATGAATGGCAGAGCTGGGCCCTCGCGCTCCTTCTTTTGAACGTAGGGGCGATGATCGGGCCGTCGACGCGAGACATAAAGAATATCTGGCCCGCTCTCGTCATCCTCTTTTTTATACCGGTGCCCGCCCTCGCTCAGATAGGCCTCTTCGCGCTAAGTCTCATTATGGCAGGAATCATCGTGCAGGCGGCTCTCATCGCCTGCCTCTATGTTCTACGCCTCGCGGGGAAGGCCTTCTAGTAGGACTTGAAATGCACTCGCACGTGCGAGTCGGACATCTTGCGATAGAAATCCAATTCGGGGTTTATCCCTTTCGATTTGAAGATGATCTGATCCATGCCTTCCCAGAGGAGGAACCATGCGGCCGGTTCGAGAAAGACGAGGAGAAAGGACATAAGGGCGCTCTTCTCGGGGTCCTTGAATACGATATAGGTGGCGGCGACCATGAAGAGGACGCCGACCGAGACCATGCCGCTGCCGAGCTTCACGACTCCTTTCTTCTCTTTTAGAAGCAGGTGGTGATGCTTTTTGAAATGCGCGGCGAGCCGCTCGCGGATCGTAACCTCGTGGGATTCGCTGCGGTCCTTCTCGTGCATGTGGAGCACGAGGTCGATGCCTCCGATGACCTTGTCTTGCGAAGCCCTCTTTATCTCGTCGAGGAAGTCGACCGAGAGGGCTCTCTTTGAATACGGGCGGATGTCGAAGTCAGAGAAGATATCGTCGTAGTGCTCGAGCCTTATGAATATCTCCTGATTCTCTTCGTGCTTGGTGTGCGTATGTTCCATGAAGAGATTATACGACAGATAGAGGTGGGGCTACAAAGAAGAGGGAGGGCTCCATTTTGGATTCCGTGAGATGTGTTTGTGGTCACGGATCGTTTCTCGCCGTCGCTCGAAACGTCCGCGACCCCGCCTCGCCATTTTCCGAAACGGAAAATATGGCTGCGGCTCGCACAAACGAAAAATCCTGCCACTGGCAGGATTTTTCAAATTTGTGCGCCCTGAGGGACTTGAACCCCCGACCTTCTCAGTGTAAATGAGCTGCTCTACCAACTGAGCTAAGGGCGCATATAGCGGGAAACAGATGAACGATAGCCTATTTCGCCCACATTTTCAAGAAAACGCCGATTTTCTTGCTCATTTCGGGCCGTTATGTTAGATTAACGACCACGTTAATTAATAGAAACTCATGGAAAGCAAAGTAGTCACATCGCCTATAGACATGGAAGCTCGCCGAAAGCTCGAGCTCCGTTCCGGCGACACCGTCCGCGTATGGCAGAAGATCAAGGAAGGCGATAAGACCCGACTCCAGGCGTTCGAGGGACTCATCCTTTCGAGGAAGCACGGCGACGAGGCCGGCGCTACGTTTACCGTCCGAAAGTCGGTCGACGGCATCGGCGTAGAGAGGATATTCCCGCTCTACTCCCCGACGATAGACGAGATCGAGATCATTCGCCGCTCGAAGGTCCGCCGCTCGAAGCTCTACTTCGTCCGCGAGAAGGCAGCAAAGGAGATCCGCCGCCAGATGCGAAATCTCCGATCCGTAAAGGGAGGCAACACCGATGTGGTGAAGTCGCCGAAGAAGGAGGAGGCCGCAGAAGCCCCTGTCGCAGCGAAATAAGGAAATCCCCGCGAAAGCGGGTTTTTTCTTTTGAGCTTGAAAATAAGGAGGCTTTCGGCTATTATGCCTTGGCAAGTTCGAAATGCGCGGGTGGCGAAATTGGCAGACGCACTACCTTGAGGTGGTAGCGCCTTCACAGGCATGGAGGTTCAAGTCCTCTCCCGCGCACAAATGAAAAGGGCCGCAAGGCCTCTTTTCATTTGTGCGCGCTGCCGAAATTCGAGTCGAGGGAAAGTCTTCATAAATTCTTACACTCAAGGCCTCTCTTCTTCCGAATCCTCGATTTTTCAGGCTAAATCTGCTATAAAGATTCGGCTGACTCGGTAAATATGGTGGCTATAGTTTAGTGGTAAAACTTCGGTTTGTGGAACCGATATCGAGAGTTCGATTCTCTCTAGCCACCCACGAAAAAACCCGCGCGAGCGGGTTTTTGAGTGGATGGCTAAGCGAGCCCGGGGCGGCTCGCGTGAGAGAATCGAAAACCTTCTCCCATAATTCTGAGGATTTCCATCCGAAGAATTGGGAAAGGTGTACAGATTCTGTAAGAATTGATAAACGTATCCGTGATCTCTCTAGCCACCCCAAGTGGTACGAATTTGAGCTAATGCCTCTGCTCGCGCCAAACTGTCGGGTATATTGAGTTCCAACGCGTCATATTCAGCTTTCAAGGCTGGGTAGCAGGACTTTATAGGTTCGAGCCATTCATACGGCTCTATTCGAAGTATTTGGCCCGTTATCGAATGGTTCTTACCGAGTGCGAGGAATATCTCCCTTTTAAGCATTGAATCGGCGTTTGGAGCGATAAAAGCCTTGTGAGCATAGGCGGCGAACTCGAACGTCTTCTGGGTAAGCTCAACGAACTTGGCGTGTCGATCTTCCGAGGGAGATAATTCTTGCGCGAGCGGTTGATTAGTTTCTACAAATCAATTACACCCTTCCAAGAGTTTTCACGAGTACTCTCTTGGCTTTTATAATTCTGGCGCACCCTCTCAAATGACCCTTATCTGGTGGCTTAATAAAGCCCTACTTTCTTAAGCCGTATTCAATTAACTATTTTTGTGTCGTTTTATACAATTTTATGTATAAAAGCTTGCAATATTCGTATATAGAGGTATAGTACCGATTAAGCAAAGGCCACAATAAAAACATGATACATTCAATTTCTTGCAAGAATTTCTATTCTTTGGGTGAGGAAAACACTCTGAGTTTTGTTGTGAACGATAATGCGCCTAAGAATAACTCTTACTTTACTACCCCTCTTGGGACACGGCTCTCAAAAGTCGAAACGATCATAGGACCCAATGCCTCGGGTAAAACAAATCTTCTAAAAGTAATTCCATTTTTAAAGTGGCTTATCGTTGATTCATTTGAAATGAATCCTCAGCAGGCCTTGCCGATAAATTGCTTTGCCTTGAATGAACACAAGAGCTTGCCCACAGAGATATCAGTAGTGTTTGAGATAGAAAGGGGTGTTTATACTTACAGCTTCACACTGAACAAAAATAAGATTACGTCTGAGGACCTTCGCCTGGTAAGTATGGCTAACGAGAAGAAATCGAATAAAAAGATGTTTTCTCGATCTTGGAACGAAGGTATTAACTCCTATGAACTTGATGATGCAAACTTTGACCTCCCAAAGGGATCCGAGACACTACTCCGCTCAAATGCGAGTGTAGTTGCGGTCGCGATACGACTCAATCACAAAGAAAGCCAGGATATAGCAAATTATTGGCAGAAACTCGAGACAAACGTCGGACCTGTGGGTTGGGTTGGCGGTCACGGTATTCACAACACAATACAACAGGCTATGGCTTTCAAGTTTTATAGTGAAAACGACAAACTCAAGAAAGCGGCCGAAAAAATGCTGTCTCGATTTGATCTGGGCCTTAATGCCTTCGAAATAGAAAAATCAAAAAATCCAAACGATTTTCTCATGAATGTTTCCGTCTCACATTCATTTGGAGACGAGAAGGTTAATCTACCTTTTGATCAAGAGTCCTCGGGCACCAAACAGCTCTTCGTGCTTCTTAAACACATTCTTGTTGCCCTCGAAAAAGGAGGTATTGCGGTATTGGATGAATTCGACGTCAGCTTACATCCTGACATGATGTTGGCGCTCTTCGATATGTTCATCGAACCAGAGCTAAATCCGAAGAACGCTCAGCTTCTATTCAGTACACATAGTCATCAGATATTGAGTAAGCTTGATAAATATCAGATCATTCTGATTGAGAAAAACTCAAAGGGCATGAGCGAATCTTGGCGGCTCGACGAGATGGAGGGCGTTCGAGCAGATGACAATTACTACACCAAGTACCTTGCAGGTGCTTATGGCGCCGTGCCTAAGATCTAAAGTCGTTCATGTCTCGCTCAAATCCACAAAAGCATAAACGACGTGTCGCAAGTAGGATGCTTTTGGTTTTTGGGGAGGGGATGTGCGAAGAGGTATTCCTTAAATATCTCAAATCTATTTATTCGAGGGATACTGGGGTTGCCGTTACTATCCGAAAAGGCAAAGGGGGCGCACCAGAGAATGTGGTTATGGATGCGGACAAGATTCCAGGGGCCTTTGATCGCAAGGTCGTTGTCCTTGATAACGATAAGGGCGAAGAGGAAATTAGGCGAGCTCGAAAGCAAGCAAAAGAAAGAGGCATTGAGCTTATTGAGATTACACCCTGCTTGGAGGCAGTGCTTCTCTCAATACTTAATGACGGGAAGTCTTATTCAGACAAAACATCAGCATGGTGCAAGTCGGAATTCGAATCAAAATACATCGACCATAAACGCCGCAACGACCCTACTGAATATGAGAAAGTATTTCCGAAAACACTCGTCGATTCGCAAAAGAAAAAAATTGTGGACCTTGAGAAGCTCATCGCTTTGATGACCTGAGATATCAAAGTGATATTGCGAGATGGTGTAACGGTAGCACATTTCCCTTTCAAGGTACTCACATTGTTGAATATCTTGAAAGGAAAAAATATGGGTTCGATCCCCATTCTCGCAGCAAATATGGAACAAGAAAACCTTATTTCAATAGACGGACCAAAGAGTAAATTTGAAGCTTTTTTATCTGAAGAGAAAAACAGGCGTATTTTTTTCTCTGGCAAATTTGGGTGTGGAAAGACTTTTTTCCTACAGACTTTCTTTGATGGTTTTAAAGAAAAATATGATGTCTATCATCTGTATCCAGTCAGATATCAGATTTCATCAAATGAAAATATAATTAATCTACTAAAATACGATATTTTAGTAGAACTGCTTAAAAAGGACCCTGAGTGTTTTCAGGGTAATGTTTCCAAGGGCATAAAAGATTCTACTAGGCTATTTCTCTCTTTTTGCAAAGAAAGAGGGTCAATAAACTCAACGCTTCAATCAATCGTTGGCACCACTGAAGCGGCGCTCTCCCTGTCTCCAGACCCATTAGTACAGGCATTGAGCAAACTAGGTCGGCCTATAAAAGACTTGCTCGTGTTCGACAGGAAATTCCAAGAGTTTAAAAGAGAATTTCAAGCTGGTGATAAGGGCGTTATTGATAAATTCATAAAGGAGATCGAATTGTCTGACGATTCGATTGCAACCGATCATCTTAGTCACTTGCTGATCGAGAAGATAAAAAACAACAAAGCGGGAAAGAGAAGCGTTTTGATATTGGACGACTTCGACAGAATCGATCCCGAGCATATATTCCGCATACTGAACGTGTTATCAGCCCAGATGGAAGGTGAGGAAGACAACAAATTTGGTTTCGATCACATAATAATTGTGGCTGACATTAAGAACGTAGAGAGCATATTTCATCACAGATACGGTGAGTCAACCGAGTTTGGTGGTTATTTCGACAAATTCTTCACCGTTAAACCCTTTGAGTTCGATAACAAAAAGGCAGTTATTGAAAAAATACCTGATCTCATCCAGAAAATAAAATATGATGAGCCAAATCTCAAAGATGCGCTGGGTAGAAGTGGAATAACCAAACATCTTTTGGAGGAGGTGTTACTTAAGGCATTTGATTTGGGTCACGTGAGCCTTCGCCAGCTGTATAAACCAATACAACATAAGTTTGTTGAGGTACAAAAGGGCGCCCTTATTAGGGACAGTTTCATGGATGGTAGGAACCAATGTATAGATATTGCTATTAAGTTATTAATCGCTCTTTATGGAAATAAAGAGACTTTTCTAAAGGTGCTTAGATCAGTGAGGGCAAACGCCTCCTCATCTGATGACAAGGGGCAGTGGCTTTTCTCGGAATATTCAAATTCGATGTTGAAGAGATTAATTCCGAAAGGGACTAACGAGAATTCTGATTGGTTAACCTATAAGATTAAAAGAACGCAGAATGGCTGGTATTTGAATGAAGGTGATCGTTCTGCCCATGCGCGTTTTTTCTACGACACGCTTGTAGAATATGTTGAAAGGGGAAAATACGATAAGCAGAATTGGCGCGATTACGATGACTAAATCTATGCAGAGAAATGTTCTTTTGCTAACAGGTGCCGGCTTCACACATAATTTTGGTGGTTTTCTTGCGCGTGAAATGTGGTCAAAAATTTTCAATAACCCCCTCTTACAGGCAATTCCTGATGTGCGCGATTTGTTATTGAAGGACTTTGATTTTGAGTCGGTGTATTCAATAGTCCTTACAGGAGGACGCTACACACCCGAGGCAAAAGAAGCGGTGCGAGTTGCCGTGGAGGATGCATATAAAGACCTTGATGACTCGATAAAAGGCTGGACATTTAATTTGGAGAATCCTCTTGCTCTAAATATCTATGGGCTTGGTGATTTGTTGAGTTTTTTATCCCAAAGGGGATCAGAGAGCGGTTGGTTTTTCACTCTGAATCAAGACTTACTTATGGAGAGACAGCACGACTATCGCTCTCCTGGTGTTGCACAGGTGTTTGATTATGGAATTAAAGGAAATGCCAAAAAAGCCATCCTCCCCAAGGAGGCTGAGCCTGCAAAAAAAGACTTAAATAATTCGAGTTATATAAAATTACACGGGTCCTATGCTTGGGCCTCCTCCAATGGAGGTAATCAGATGGTGATTGGTAAGAACAAATCCGAAAACATTTCTCAGGAGCCATTGTTGAAATGGTACATGGAAATATTTATGGGTCAGATCTTTGAAAAGAATAAGAAATTACTTGTGATTGGGTATGGATTTGGTGACGCGCATATAAACGACATTCTGCTAAAGGGTGTGCAAGAATACGGTCTCAGTATTTACATTGTGAATCCGACAGATCCTGAGATTGTCAAAAATAAACTCGAGGGAAAACCTTCTCATTTCGGTTCATGGGAAGTGAGTAAATACGCAGGAATATGGAATGGTGTTAAAGGTTATTTCCCTTATTCTCTTCGACAGATATTTCCGCCCGATCAAAATGAAACTACAATTTTAAAAGAAATAAAAAAGAGTCTCTCTTGAGACGAGGTTCAATTATTTCATTTAAGAGAGGGAATGGCTGGATTTTCAAACCTCATTCTATTTCTAATTCCCGCCACGACGGCACCCAAAATGAGAAGCCGCCGAAAGGCGGTTTTCTTATGTGATCCTCTTCGATTTACTTCCTCGTGGTGTTGGAGTAGGGTGGTCGCAGAACCCAAAACCTACCATGAACCTCCAAAGCCAGATTGACGATCTGCGCGGGCTCTTTGGCCAGCGCAACGCTATGTATCTCAAGGGCCAGCGCCTTTTCTTCCTCCTCGAAGCGGCTAGGATCTTCGCGAAGCATGTGCGCAAGAAGTCCTCTAAGCCCAATCTCGAAAGCTCTCTCGCGAGCCTCTTCAGCTGGACGTGCGCCGTCGCCGACGAATTCAGGGACCTTCCCGTCGTCGATGCGATGCGGGAGAAGTTCCCGCCGGGCCGCTGTGCGTATTGCGGAGAGCCCGTCTGCGCCTGCCACATCGAAAAGAGGAAAGACATCGTCCTCGCCCCTCCCGACCCCATTCAGCTCGCCTGGTCTGCAAACGACTGGGCCGCGAATCTGATGGCGGTCTATGGCGAAGGCAACCGGAAGAACGGGATGCAATTCGTCATCGGTCGCCTGTATGAGGAGATCGGCGAGACGTCGAGCGCCCAGCTCCTCGACATCCACCGGCACGGTATGAAACTCGAAGCCATGCGCAAAAGCGTCTCGCACGAGCTCGCCGACGTGTTCTCGTGGATCTTGGTGATCTCGGGAATGCTCGAGGTCGATCTCGATACGGTCCTTTCCGAGAAGTATTCGGGGCCGCATTATCGGTGCGGCAAACGGCCATGCAATTGCGGGCCGCATTATCTGCACCACGATATGGAGCACCCCTACGTCCTGCAGAGGACGAGGTAACGATCCGTCAGGTTTCCGAAGCCCCCGCACGACGCGGCGGGCTTTTTTGTACTGGTGTCCGTGCTTTGTGCGTCAGTGAGGCAAGCAAAAAACCGCCCTCGCGGCGGTTTCTCTGGTTTATTTGCTCCATCTGTTCTTAGGCTACCAACCCATCATGGTAAGCCAGTTATGGGACGCGAACTGCTGATGCATCCTGATCTTGGTCACAGGCCCGAAGTAGCCTACGGCAGGGCTTACGCTTTCAGACGTCTGGTATCGAGCGAGCGCGCTCTTAGTGAGCGATCCGAAGTAGCCCATCGGGACGCTCGACGGGATATTCAAGTACCCCATCTCCGAGAGCAGTCCTTGCAGGACGACCACTCCTTGCCCTGTAGCTCCGACAGTAAGGTCGTTGCCGGCGAGGATGTTGGTATCCGCATGCGCTGCAGGGGCCGCTATAAAGATGAGAGCGAGGAAGAGCGCCCTGAAGAATGAGCCCGCCGAAAGCCCGACCGATTGCGTGATCTTTGTCATATAGATATTCTTAGCCGATTTGCTAGCTTTTAAGAGGTAAAAGTCGCAACTGATTTTATCCGCAAGCGCTTGAGGCGCTAGAGAAAGAAGGCAGTCCTGGGGCGGAGGAGGCGCTTTCGACTGGAAGGTTTTTGGTTTTTTCCTTAAACGTCCGTCGGAGATGATCGCCCGATCTGGCCTTTCACTATAGTTTTACTCCCTTACATAGTACGTTAATTTTTTGACAAAGGATACGTCGTATTGTTTTATGACATGATTATCGCTCCTAACCTAATCGCTACAAAGAGGGTGCAAGGCGGAGCCTTTGTCGTGCTATGCTGTCTGTCGTGGACATCATCTCTCACGGGCTTTGGGGCGGAGTCGCGTTCGGAAGGAAGAATAAGAGAGCTTTCTGGTGGAGCGCCCTTTTCGGCATATCGCCAGACCTCTTCTCTTTCGGCATATTCACGGTCGCGAATCTCTTCGAACGCGGCGGATTCGGCAGGCCCGAGCTCTCTTCGATCCCCGGCTATGTAAGCTCGCTCTACGACCTCACCCATAGCCTCGTCGTGTTCGCCACCGTCTTCGCCCTCGCATGGGCCGTTTTCAGGAAGCCGTTCTGGCCCATGCTCGCCTGGCCTCTCCACATAGCCGTCGACATATTCACGCACTCGACGGAATTCTTTCCGACGCCCTTTCTCTGGCCCCTCTCGATCTACCGCTTCGACGGCGTGAGCTGGGCGACGCCCTCGATATTCTTCACAAATCTCGCACTCATCGCGTTTGCCTACGCGATGTGGGGGATACAGAGGCTGCGCCGGAGGCGAGCCGTGAGAGAGGAGATATCGAGGAGGTCATAGGCCTCGAACCGTTCGCGGCGCTCGATCGTACTAGTCTCGTATGCCCCGAAGATACGGACCGAAAGCTCAAGAGAAAGTGAAGAAAGCCGTCCATGAATACAAGCGCGGCAGATTGAAGTCGGGCCGGAGCGGGAAGAGGGTCAAAAACAGGAAGCAGGCGATCGCGATAGGCCTCTCTGAGGCGCGGCGGGCGGGCGCGAAGGTGCCCCGACAGGGGAGGAGGTGAATTTCCGCCTCGTCGGCCGAGGTATACTTAAGGCATGAAAGATCAGCATATCGCCCTGTCTGAAGCAGAGAAGGTCCAGGTGCTCTTACGGGCGCTCGACGAGAGGTATAAGGCCATGCACACGGTCCGCGAGAGGGCTCAGAGCGTCGCGATCTGGGGACTCGGAGTCCTTATCGTCGCGTCGGGTTGGATAGTCCAGAGAGAGTCTCTCGTGGGCGTCGATATGAGAGCGGCGGCTACGGCGCTCGTCCTTCTCGCGCTCTACGTACTCAAAGAGCATTACATCAAAGACCTCGACAAGACGTTTCAGGATCAGCACAAGGTCGCCGTAAGGATAGAGAAGATCCTCGGCCTTTATGAGCGGGGCGCTTTCGCCGAAGAGGGCGTCTATCCCGAGATCTGGTCGCTCGACTCTTCGGAAAAGAGAAAGCGCCTGTTCTTCTACGCGACATACAGGCTCCTTTATATGGGAGTGTTCATCTTCCTCGCGGTGCTCTGGCTCGCGAATCTCTAGAAAGAGCCATGAAAACCTTTATCAATTCAGATTCGGTCCGAAGCTTCACTTTCGGCGTCGAAGACAGCCTTGTCTCGACCGTGGGCCTCATATCGGGCATCGCCGTCGCTGGGGTGCCTCGTCCGACCATCCTCCTCACGGGGATCATCCTTATATTCGTCGAAGCGCTCTCTATGAGCGCGGGCGGCCTTTTGTCGGAGAATAGCGCTAAAGAATTCGAAGAGAGGAAATCTCTGCCTCTGCGCAGGTCCGTGGCGTCGGCCATCGTCATGTTCTTCTCGTATTTCGTATCGGGCCTCGTGGTGCTCTTGCCATACGTCCTGTTTGCGAGCTCTCTCGCGCTTCCCGTGTCGATCGCGGTCTCTCTTTCAGCGCTCTTCGTCCTCGGCGTGGCGAACGCGCGCCTCTCGTCGACATCGCCTCTGAGGAAGGGGATGACGACGGCCGTCATCGGAGGGCTGGCCATACTTGCTGGCACCGCTCTCGGCGCGGCCATAGAGAGATAGGTCCCTGAAAGAAATCGCCGTCTCGGGAGTAGTATCGATAGGGTCAGGCGGAGCGGTCGTCCGCTGGAGAAACGGAAGCAGATCGGTATTCGTTCTCGACTTTAGCCGAGGAGGCGGTACGGGCGGCCTCTCAGGCTAAGAAGGTTCGTTGCGCAGGTATCATTTGCCGTTTTGGTTCGATGAGCCCGTAGGGCGAGCCGGGGCCGCAGAACTCCGGCAGCGAGTTTGTCAGAAGAAGCTCAGCGAAGCAGAAAGGCCCCGCAAGGGGCCTTTCTGCTTCGCTGAGGAGGCGCGTCCGAAAGATATGTCGGTCGTCGTGAGGCGTTTCGAGGGGACCATATGAGAAAACCGCCGTACGGCGGTTTTCTCATATGGTCCCCTCGGCAGGAATCGAACCTGCATAGCCGGCTTAGAAGTCCGGTGTTCTGATCCATTGAACTACAAGGGGTGCAGTGAGAATATCAGGAAAGAGGTTTAAAATGAAGCAGCGTCCTCATAGCTCAACGGATAGAGTGCGGGCCTCCGGAGCCTGAGATCGTGGTTCGATTCCACGTGGGGACACAGTTTTATAGAGAAGGGTCTCTGAGGGCCGCTTCGGGAATCGGAGCTTTCGTCTGCGATTCTTCGCGTATCCTCTTCGCTTCTTCCGAGAGGGCGTCTCTGTCGAGAGTGATGGCTTTCCTCGTCTCCGCCTGCGTCTCTTCGGCGACCTGCGTCACGTCGAATGCGAAGTAGGCGTCGAGTGCAACTACGACTCCCAACGCGAGAGCGAAAGCGCCGAGGGCGAAGTACCAGTCGGTTTGGGGGTCTTTTCCGAGCCTCGAAAGCCTCGCGCTTGCCCTGCTCAAATATGATCTTATGGCGTTCATGTGGTTATTTTTTCGCTTTCTCTACGTATTGCACGAACTCTATCCTCGCGTTCCACGCCACGACCCCTTTCTCGGGAGTCGCGGATTCTATCTTCGTCATCGACACGCTCTCGATCTTCGAGGCGTAGGGAAGGGCGTCGAGGGCCGAGACGAACCTGACGATGCTCGCCCACGGGCCCTTGGCGGAGATGCTTATCGAAAGGGGCGCTATCGAAGACCCCTCTGCGGCGGCGGCGAGCCCCAAAGAGCCGAGGGTCGCCTCTATCCCAGCGTCGACGGCGCTCTCTTCGAGGAATTCGACGAATGCGGGAAGCTCTTCTTCGGGCACGAACCTCGCTTCGATCTCCTCTATGTCCTCCTTTTCCTCTTTTATGAGAGAGCGCAAGGATGCGAGGTACGAGCTTTCGGCGAGCCGCTCTTTGGCGGCCACGGAGGCTTCCGCTATCTCCGCTTTATAGGAATACGCCTTGTAGACGAGGAACGCCCACCCGCAGGCGAGGCTTAAGCAGAGGATCGAGAGGATGGTTATGGCTGTTTTTGAGGCTTTCATGCGTTTAGAATTTCGAGTCTATCGAGATCGAAAAGGGGATGTCCCGCGATTTCGCGAGGCTCGACACGGGGAGATTGACGGAGCCGAAGGAGGGCTCGCCTTGGAGGCTTTTCGAGAACGAAACGAGGGCGTCTCGCGTCGCGGCTCTCCCCGATATCGAGATCGCCCCCTTTTCCGCGCCGCGGCGCAAGGCGACGGACGTTATCGATATGCCGGGCTCGCGCCTCGCTCCTACGCGTTCAAGGACCGCTGAGAGGGCGATGTCGTCCGCGTCGGCTTTTGCGTACGAGAGCTTCTCCTTGAGGGCTCTGACCTCTCCCTCGATCGCCTTGCTCTCCGTCTTGGCCTTTTCGGAAAGCGACGCGTCGGGGATGAGGATGGCGTCGCGCTTCGCCGCCGAGAGGAGGTACGCCGGCATAAAGAGCGCGCACGCAGCGAACAGGCTGGCGGAGACGATGCCGAGATACATGAGAAAGAGCCTCTCGCGGTATCCGCGTATCGCTTTTCGCCTGTATTCGCCGAAGAGGAAAGTGAACATAAGGTTAGATGAGTGTTCCTATGAGCGCCGCGTAGTCGAGAGAGTCGTCGCGGTGAAGGTCCGGCAGGGAGAGCTCGGCGGAGAGGACGTTCGTCCATACGTCCCCTTGCCTCGCGGGGAGCCTCGACGTGACGGATATGTAGCGGGCGAACCCTGCGACCACGGAGTCTTTGCCGATGAGGCAGATGTCCTCGATGTCTTTGAAATCCCGCTCTTTCCTCCCTTGGGTCTTCCAGTATACGAGGACCTTGCCTAGCTCGTCGCGGATAGTCGAGAGGACGGGGAGCATGGCCTCGAAAAGCTTCGCGCTCTCTTCGTGCTCGCCACCGGCCTTCTCCGCCTTAAGCTTCGCCGCCTCACCCTCGGTCACGCCCAGAGTCTTGGCGATGGCGCGGTCGAGGTCGATCGATCCGACAGGGATCGAAGAGCTGAACACGACCGCTCCGCGCATGACGACGAAGGCGACCGAGTGGCGCGGGGAGATCGAGAGGACGGCATGCACGCCTGCGTCCCCTTTAGGGAAGAGGGCTTTCGCCGCCGCCCGCGACTCGGTCTCGAGCGAGATGAGCGAGAGGCCGGCTTCTGAGAATATCTCCAAGTATTCTCTGAGGGACTTCTCGGATATAGCTGCCACCGCCACCTGAGTCTCCTTGATTTTCGAGTCTTCTTTGAGGATGTCGTATTCGAACACCGTCTCCGAAGGAGGGATCGGCACGTTCTCTTCGAGGAGCGATTCGATCGCCTCGCGGATGCCGCTTCTCCTCGCTATCGGGAGGGTGAGCTTGAAGGCGTACGTCTCGTCTTCGTGTATGATGCCGTGCACCGACTTGTGCCCCGTTTCGACCGACCACGCCTGAAGCGCTTTTACCGCCTCTTCGCGCGCCTTCTCGTCGCCTTCGCCCGCATGGAATCGGGGGAACGGCCTCGTTCCGAACGCTTTCGGGCGGAGATCGCCTCGCGAGCGGGAGAATTCTATGTATCGGAGGATGCCGTCAGAGACGTCTATGGAGACAGGGGAGGGCAAAAGAAGCCTTGGCACGGGAAATGCCTCTTTGAGCCACGACTTCTTCGCTATCTCAGGCGTATGTGCGACTGGAGCGCTTTTCACGCCACTAAGTATACTACAGCTCCGAACGGTTCGAGGCCTTCCTTTCCTTAAGATATTCCCTTACGACGGGCACGAAGGAGAGGAGTATGATGCCCACGATGATGTATTCGAGATAGTCGCCTATTCCGGGCACCGTCGCGCCGAGGACGTAGCCTAGGAGCGTCATGCTCGCCGTCCAAAGGATGCCTCCGACGATGTTGAATTTTAGGAAGGTCTTGTATTCCATGCCGGCCACCCCCGCGACGATAGGGGCGAACGTGCGGACGATGGGCACGAAGCGGGCGAGGACGATGGTCTTTACGCCGTATCTGTCATAAAAGGCTTTGGCCCGCGCGACATGCTTCTTGTGGAAGAATAAAGAATCCTCCTTTCGGAATATCGCGGGGCCCGCGCGCTTGCCGAACATATAGCCCACGCTGTCTCCCGCTATCGCCGCGATCGCGAGCGTCACGAGGAGAGGGGCGATAGAGAGATGCCCTTGAGAGGCGAAGAGGCCTGCCGTGAAAAGAAGGGAGTCGCCCGGCAAGAAGAACCCGAAAAAGAGGCCTGATTCGGCGAAGACTATGGCGACGAGGCCGACGAAGCCGAGGGTCTCTATGAGGAATTGAGGGTCGAGGTATTGGGGCATACGCCGTCTAACTCTATTACATGTCCACTCCTTTGGGCAATGGCGGGAAAATGGATGCTACAATAGTACGAAATAAACTCGCAAATGCTTTTCTCATACAAGGCGAAAAAAAGCGACGGCACGGAATACGAAGGGACGCTCGAGGCGCCGGACAAGTTCGCGCTCTATAAAGAGCTGCACGCTCAAGGAGAAGCCGTATTGTCCGTAAAAGAGAAATCGGCGAAGAGGGGCTTAAAAGGCGCCCTCGACATATCGTTCGGAGGCACGAAAGCCGCCGAGAGGATCATGTTCGCGAAGAACCTTTCCGCGATGCTTAAGGCGGGGCTCCCGCTCGCTCGCGCTCTCTCGGTCCTTGAGCGCCAGATGACGTCAAAGGCCTGGAAGCCTATATTCATCGCTTTGGGGGCCGAGCTCGCCAAAGGCTCCGCATTCTCTTCGGCTCTCGCCGCCTTTCCGAAGACGTTCACTCCTCTTTTCGTTTCGATGGTCGCAGCGGGCGAGGAGTCGGGAAACCTTTCGGGGTCGCTCTCCATCGTAGGGGACCAGCTCGAGAAGTCCTATCAGCTCCAAAAGAAGGTCCGCGGCGCCATGATGTACCCCGCTATCATCCTCTGCCTCATGGTCGCGATCGGAGTTCTTATGTTCATATACGTCGTGCCGAAGCTCACATCGACGTTCAAGGAGTTCAACGTCGAGCTTCCGTTCGCGACAAGGCTCATCATCGGAGCGAGCGACCTCATGCAGGCCCATTACCTGTCGCTCCTCGCGGCCGTCGTCGCCTTCGTCGTCGCCTTCGTCTTCTTTAGGAAATCGGCCTCCGGCAAGAGGTTCTTCGGCAAGCTCGTCATAAAGCTCCCTGTGATAGGCACTATCGCTAAGGAGGTGAATTCAGCTCGCACAGCCCGTACCCTCTCGTCGCTCCTCTCTTCGGGAGTCGACGTGGTGCACGCCATACGCATAACGTCCTCGGTCGTCCAGAACGTCCATTATCAAAACATGCTCAACCGCACGGCCGAAGGTATCCAGAAGGGATCCACCCTCCAATCGCTCTTCATGCCGCGAGGCGATATCTATCCGCCGTTCGTCGCAGAGATGATCGGGGTGGGCGAGGAGACGGGATCTCTCTCGAAGGTCCTCGTCGAGGTGGCGACTTTCTATGAAGGCGAGGTGGATCAGAAGACCAAAGATATGTCCTCCATAATCGAGCCTTTCCTCATGGTCGCGATCGGCGTCGGCGTCGGATTCTTCGCGCTCGCGATCATCTCGCCGATTTATTCGCTTTCGAACAACATCTAATGCGACGATCGGATAGCAAGGGATTCTCCGCCGCCGAGCTCCTAGTGGCCGTTGGCATAACGGCCCTTATATTCGGCATAACCCTGGCTGCTTTCGGGAATATCGCCAGGCGCGAGTCTCTCGTCGCTTCGACCTCGGCGCTCGCCGAGGGCATACGGGACGCGAGGGCGAGGACCCTCGCTTCCGTAGGGGCGTCGCAGTACGGCGTGAAGATAGACGAAGACAGGTTCACTTTCTTTAAAGGCTCCGCATTCTCCTCTTCGACCCCTGGAAACGAGACGTTCGTGTTCACGTCATGGGTGAAGGCGTCGACCTCGGTATCGTCCCTCGTGTTCGAGCGGGTGACGGGGAACGCCTCGGCCTCTGGTACTATAGAGATGTATCTGGTCACCTCGCCGTCGACGAAAAAGACGGTGAGGGTCCAGTCGACGGGCCTCGTAGGCATCGAATAGCATGTTCAAACGCACAACAGACCGAACCAAAGGGTCGTCTCTCGTCGAGGTGGTCGTGGCCGCCGCGATATTAGGCTCGGTCTCTCTCGCGTTCTTCGGGTCTTTCGCGGCCCTCTCTCGCTTCCACCAAAAGAGCATGCTCTCGATAAAAGGGAGCCTTCTCGCCGAAGAGGGTCTCGAGGCTTTGCGCCTCATGAAGGACGACGGCTGGACGAACCTCTCCGCGATCCCGACCGCTACCGACCGCTACCTCGCCTTGGGCACGTCGACCTGGTCGGCGTCGACGACTCCGGAGGTCGTCGACGGCGTCTTCTACAGGTCCTTCCGCCTCTATCCGGTATCGAGGGATGCTTCCGACGACATCGTGACGGCGGGGGGCACTGTCGACCCCGATACGCTCCTCGCCGAATCTGCGGTCTCGTGGAGCTGGAGGGGGTCGACGACGACGGTCACCTACATGACATATGTCACTAATATATAGAAAGCACCGGGGATACACCCTCGTAGAGACTATCGTATACGCCGCTCTGGTCGCGGCCCTCCTTCTCGTGATCGTGGGGAGCACCATCGCTCTCGCGAAAGGGCACAAGAGGTCTCAGGCATACCTCGACGTCAACTCTGCCGCGGTCTCGGCGTTCTCGAGGTTCTCGCGCGACATACGCCGCGCGTCTTCGGTCGATACGGTCAATTCAGTCCTTGGCGCGAGCTCGGGAAAGCTCGTCCTCAACATGAGGAGGCCGGACGGCTCGAACGACGTGAGCACGTTCTACCTTTCGGACACCAAGGTGAAGATAGATAAGAACGGAGTATTCGAAGGCGACATAACCCAGGATAATATGGCGGTCTCCAATCTCACTTTCCGGAAGTTCACCGCCGCCTCGTCGACAGCGATACGGGTGGAGATGACTCTCGCCCCTGACGCGTCTTCGACCGTGCCGGCCCTGAATTTCTACGGCACTTACGTCTTGCGCGGCTCGTATACGGAATAAAAGAGAATTATGAATCAAGAAGCAAGGATCATGGGGGATAGGGTGGGCGAGACTCTCCTTTCGCCTGCCTCGGCCCCTGCGTCCCGCGTCCGCCGACAGAATGGGTACGTTCTCGTGACGGCTCTGGCTTTCTTTCTCGCCGGATCCGCGGCTGTGATCGCAGGCATGTCCTCCGCCGTCGTCCGCGAGATGAGGACGGTGCGCAACGAATCGGTGTCCAAGCAGAGCTATTTCGCGTCCGAGTCGGCGCTCGAGGACGCCCTCTATCGCATAAAGAGGGGCAAGTCCATCGGCTCGTCGGAGACCCTCTCTGTGGGCTCGTCGGCGGCGAGCTCGACCGTCACCGTCGAGGCCGACGGCTCGCAGAAGGTGGTCTCCTCGGGAGACTGGCTCGGTACGATAAGGAGCGTGGAGGCGTCTCTCAATACTACTCAAGGGATCTCCTTTCCGTATGTCCTCCACGGCGGCATCGGAGGGCTCGATCTTAACAACGGGACGGTGACAGGCGATATCTATACCACGGGATCGATACGCGGCTGCGGATTCTGTACGATAACCGGCGCCGCCGTCGCTGCCGGCAAATCTTCGACTAACGTCGACCAGGAGAACGCCTCGCCTTCGACTCCGACAAACAACATCACGTTCGGGAACGCGAACGGGACGCAGGACCTCGCCCAGAGCTTTACTGTCTCCGACAGCCTCTCGCTTACGGGACTTCAGGTCTATGTCCGAAAGAACGGAAATCCTGCGAACGCGACTGTCCGTGTAGTCCAGGATAATGGAGGCAATCCTTCAGGCGCGATTCTCGCGTCCGGAACGCTCTCCTCGTCCCTCGTCTCGACCTCGTACGACTGGGAGCCTATAACGCTCACCGCCAACCCCGTCCTTACGGAGGGGAATACGTATTGGATAGTCATAGACGCCAACACGAGCTCGACGAACTATTACCTCGCCGGCGGGAATACCTCGACGTATGCCGACGGCGTCACGAAGACGGGCCGTTATAACAATTCGTCATGGAACGCGACGTCCCCCGCTAACCTCGACATGTATTTCAGGATATCGATCGGATCGAACGAAGACGGCATAACGGGAGAGGACGAGTGGAACAGGCTCACCGTGGGGAGCGCCTATGCGTACAAGGCTTCGTATGTGAATTCGAACGGAGCGCTCTATTGCCAGATAGGCGTGACGAATAACAAATCTTGCGATACCTCGCGCGGCGATCCGACTGTCGAGACCGATCCGATATCGGCCGCCACCATCGCCGCGTGGAAATCCGTGGCAGAGTCGGGAGGGATAGAGGGGGATAGCGTCTCGGTGGGCTGGGCCGGAGCCACCCTCGGTCCGAAGAAGATAGAAGGGAATCTCAGCGTCGGCGGCGGAGGCACCCTCGTCGTCTCTGGATTCCTCTGGGTCACGGGCTCGGTCACCATAAACGGCGGCGCGATCGTATCGCCTGCGGGTACGGGAGAGAGCTACGCCATAATCGCCGACGGTACGATAAACCTCGCGGGCGGAGGGGAGATAACGGGTACCGAGGACGGTCACATACTCCTTCTATCTACCTCGGCGCTCGATCCTGCGATAACCATAAACGGCGGAGCTAACGATACCGTGCTCGCGGCCCCTTACGGCGGCATCCTCATCACCGGCGGGGCGACGGCGAAGGCCGCTACCGCGCGGCACATAACCACCGACGGCGGAGCGAACCTCATATATGATCCATCGGTCGCCGAGCTCAACCTCACGTCAGGGTCGACGGGCGAGGATTTCGGCATAAAGACCTGGAAAGAGGTGCAGTAAGGCGAAAAGAGCGGCTCTAGGGGCCACTCTTTCGTTTCGATGGTATAATCGGCCCATGGCAAAAGCGAAAAAGAGCTTCCTTATTGTCGGTAATTGGAAGATGAACCCTGAGACGGCCGAGGAGGCGAGGTCCGTCTTCTCTGCGGTCGCCAGGCTCGCGGCGAAGCACAAAGGGCAAAGCGTGGTCGTCGCTCCGCCGGCGGCTTTCATCGCCTCTCTCTCTAAGAAAGGCTCGCCCCTAAGCGTCGCCGTCCAAGACGTCTCGCATGAGGCATCGGGTGCCTTTACCGGATCGGTGTCGGCGAAGCAGGCGAAGAGCGCGGGCGCCTCGTACGCGATAATCGGCCACAGCGAGAGGCGGGCCGTCGGTGATACGGACGAGCTGGTGGCCAAAAAGGCGAGTCGCGCCCTCGAGGCTGGCCTTCGGATCGTCCTGTGTGTCGGTGAGACGGAGCGCGACGAGCACGCTCAATATTTGCGAAACGTCCGCGGACAGGTCCTTTCCGTTCTCTCTGCCATCGACAAGAAGGAGGCGAAGGATATCGCGATCGCCTACGAGCCCGTATGGGCGATCGGCAAGAGCTACGACACGGCTCCGAGCCCTCTCGATATCCACGAGATGGTCATCTATATACGAAAGGTCGCCGCGGAGGCCTTGGGAAAGAAGCTCGGCCTCGCGATCCCTGTGCTTTACGGAGGGTCCGTAGATTCTAAGAACGCCAAGGATTTCCTCTCGAACGCTGGGATAGACGGGCTTCTCGTCGGCCGGCAGTCTCTCGACCCTAAGGCGTTCGGAAGCATCATCGAATATGCCGCAAGCATTTAAGAGCATACGGGACGCGAAGGATCTAAAAGGCAAGCGCGTGCTCTTGCGCCTCGACCTTAACGTCCCTGTCATAGGAGACGAGGTCCGAGACGATTTCAGGATACGGAGGTCGCTGCCGACCGTCGAATTCCTCAAGAAGGCCGGAGCGAAGACCATCGTCATCAGCCACATAGAGAATGACCTCACAGATTCGCTCTCAAGGGTCGCGACGTACATAGCGAAAACGGTCGAGATTAAGGCGTTCGTCGCCAAATTCGAGGACGCGAAGACGGTCGTGGACAACATGCGCGAGGGAGACGTCATCGTCATGGAGAATCTCCGCAAGCATCCGGGCGAAAAAGAGAACGATCCGGTATTCGCAGGGAGGCTCGCTTCCTTGGCGGATATCTACGTGAACGACGCCTTCGCGGTATCGCATCGAGACCACGCTTCGATAGTCTCGCTCCCGCGGCTCCTCCCTTCGTATGCGGGACTCCTCCTGTCCGAGGAGGTCGAGGGCCTCTCCGCCGCTTTCAATCCGCCCCGTCCCTTCCTTTTCATCATCGGCGGGATCAAATTCGATACGAAGCTCCCTCTCATCGAGAAATTCCTCGATATAGCGGACTACGTGTTCGTAGGAGGGGCTCTCGCGAACGATATATACAAGGAGAAGGGCTATGAGACGGGGCGCTCTGTCGTCGCTCCTTCGAGGATCAACCTCAAGCACGTCGAGATGAGCCCGAAGCTCATCGTTCCTTCCGATGTCGTGGTCGCGAGCGCGATCGAGACCGCCGTAAGGAGCCCCGACCAGATAGGCCTCGACGAGAAGGTCGTGGATGCCGGTCCCCGCACCATAAGCGAGATCTCCGACCTCTTGAGCGACGTGAAGTTCGTCGTCTGGAACGGCCCGTTGGGAGATTATCCGAAAGGGTTCGCCGAAGGCACCGAGAGCCTCGCCCTCGCGCTCATCGAGTCGGGCGTAAAGACCGTCCTCGGCGGCGGAGATACCATCGCGGTCGTCTCTAAGCTCAATCTCCTCGATCGATTCTCGTTCGTCTCGACGGGAGGTGGCGCGATGATCGAATTCCTAGCCAAAGGCACGCTTACCGGCATAGAGGCGCTCAAGCAGCAGTAAAAAAGAAAAGGCCGCCTTCGGGCGGCTTTTGCGTCTATCTGAAACCATTTCTCCTCGGCGCGCCTTATATATCGCATGTGCGGGATCATTGCATACATAGGCAAAGACAGGGTGAAAGACGTCCTCCTCGACGGCCTCGAGGCTCTCGAGTATCGAGGCTACGACTCGGCGGGCCTCTATATCGCGGGCGCCGGACCGATAAAGGCGGTAGGACCGGTAGCGAACCTCAGGAAGAAGGCGGCTCTCATGCCTGACGGGAACCTCGGCATAGCCCATACCCGTTGGGCTACCCACGGAAAGCCTTCCGAGGCGAACGCCCATCCTCACACGGGTCGCGGGTCGATCTGGGCGGTCCACAACGGGATAATCGAGAATCACTCAGAGCTCCGCCAAAAGCTCATGGGAGAAGGGAGGGTCTTCGCATCGGAGACGGATTCCGAAGTCGTGCCGCATCTCATAGAAAGGGCCATGGAGAGAGGCGCATCGTTCGAGGACGCGGTATTCGAGACGGTGAGGGTCCTTAAGGGCGCGTTCGGCCTCGCGATCGCTCATAGGGACGCGCCCGATAGGATGGTCGCGGTGAGGATGGGAAGCCCTCTCGTGATAGGCGTGGCGCGCGGAGGAAGGATCATAGCTTCGGACGCCGCGCCCGTTATTCGGCATACGCGAGATGTCGTCTACTTGAAAGACGGAGACGTCGCTATCGTGTCGGCCGATTCTCATCGGATATTCTCTTTCTTGAAAGAGGCGGTCTCTCGCGAAGGAGAGACGGTCCCCTTCGGCGCAGAAGAGGCGAAGAGGGGCGGGTACGAGCATTTCATGCTCAAAGAGATCATGGAGGGCCCTGAGGTATTAAGGAACGCCATCCGAGGAAGGATCGCGAAAGACGGGTGGAGGGTGAAGCTCGGAGGCCTCGAATCGAACGATGAGAGGCTTCGGTCGATCGAGAGGGTCGTCATAGCGGGATGCGGCACGTCCTATTATGCGGGTGTCGTAGGGAAATATCTCATCGAAAGCCTGGCAGATATCCCAGTCGAAGCCGATATCGCTTCTGAGCTACGCTACCGCGAGCCGATTCTCACTCCGAAGACCCTCCTTATCGCCTTGTCCCAATCAGGGGAGACGGCGGACACGCTCGAAGCCGTCAGGGAGGCGAAGCGAAAAGGGGCGTTCACTCTCGGCATCGTGAACGTCGTGGGATCCTCGATAGCTCGAGAGACCGATGCCGGCATCTATAACCACGCGGGTCCCGAGGTATCCGTCGCTTCTACGAAGGCGTTCATATCGCAGACGGCGGTCCTCGCGCTCGTCGCGCTGTTCTTGGGCTCGCAGCGCAATCTGGGAGCCTCTCGGAGAAAGGAAGTGCTCGAGGAGCTCTCGGCGTTGCCCGAGAAGATGGAGAGGATCCTCGCGAATAGAGGCCTCGTCGAGCGCATCGCGAAGAGATACGCAGAAAGCGGCAGCATGCTCTATATCGGGCGCAAATACATGATGCCTCTCGCGTACGAAGGCGCTCTCAAGCTCAAGGAGGTCTCTTACATACATGCGGAAGGCTACGGGGCGGGGGAGCTCAAGCATGGCCCTCTGGCCCTCGTATCGGAATCATTTCCCGTATTCGCCCTCGCGCCTCGAGATAGCGTTTACGAAAAGACGCTCTCGAATATGGAAGAGGTGAGGGCCCGAGGCGCCGATGTGATCGCCCTCGTCACAGAAGGAGACGCGGAGGCTTCTCGGATAGCGAAAGAGACGATCGAGATCCCAGAGACCATCGAGTGCCTGTATCCGGCGCTCGCGGCCGTGCCTTTGCAGCTTTTCGCCTACTACGCGGCGGTCGCGCGCGGGCTTAACGTCGATCGGCCGAGGAATCTGGCGAAATCTGTGACGGTCGAGTAGCCTAAAGCGCTTTCTGTATCTTGTCCGCGTTTCCAGGGAGATCCTTTTTGTCGCCTTTGACTGCTTCGTCAGGATAGACCCAGATATGGGCGTGAGCGACGTCTACGCCGTGGATCCTCGAGAGGATAAGATCGGTGCCGAATGCCTTTTTCTGGGCGAGGGCGATCTTTTTCGCGACTTCGAAATATGCTCCGGCATTCGGCACATCCCAGACCCAGCGGTGGTGGGATTTCGGGATCACGAGCGCGTGTCCGGGAGATCGCGGGTTTATATCGAGGAACGCCAAGAATTCGGCATCCTCATATACCTTGTAGGCTGGCACCTCTCCCTCCGCTATCTTGCAGAATATGCAGTCCGTCATGCGTAAAGCATATCACCGAAGGCCGCATGATAGAATACGCTCCATGAGATACGCCCTGCGAGAGAGACCCGCGAAGCCAGAGTCGTTTTCGGCGTTTTCGGACACGCTCTCGGCGCTCCTGCTTTCGCGGGGCGTCCTGACCATAAGCGACGCGGAGGCGTTTCTTTCTCCCGACTACGACAGGCACATCCACGACCCTTTCCTCATGCGAGATATGGATCGCGCCGTCGAGCGGCTCTATAAGGCGGTAAAATCCGGCGAGAGGACGGTCATCTTCAGCGATTACGACGCTGACGGGATCCCTGGGGCAGTCGTCCTCCATGACGCGTTCAAAAAGATAGGCTACACGAATTTCGAGAATTACATACCGCACCGGCACGATGAAGGGTTCGGCCTCAATCTCCCCGCCATTGAAGGATTCAAAGAGAGAGGGGCGACACTCCTTATCACCATCGATTGCGGCATAGGGAACCTCGATGAGGTCGCGCACGCTCAAAAGCTCGGCATGGACGTCATAGTGACCGACCACCACATGCCCCTCAGTCATGGCGCGACAGGCGAGGCCCATGAGACGCTTCCGCCTGCGTTCGCCATCCTCAATCCGAAGGTGGAAGGCTGCTCCTATCCTGAGAAGATGCTCTGCGGCTCAGGCGTCATATTCAAGCTCGTGCAAGCGTTCCTCAAGAGGCACGGCGCCGAATTCGGAGTGAATCCGGGCTGGGAGAAATGGCTCCTCGATATGGTGGGCATCGCCACGCTCTCCGATATGGTCCCTCTTACGGGCGAGAATAGGACGCTCGCATACTACGGCTTGAAGGTCCTCAAAAAGACGCCGCGGGCGGGGCTCTCGAAGCTCTTCGAGAAGCTTCGGGTGAAGCGGGAGCACATAAGCGAGGACGATATAGGATTCACCCTCACTCCGCGCATAAACGCCGCGTCGAGGATGGGGGCGCCGGACGCGGCGTTCAATCTGCTATCGACCGAAGACGAGGCTCTCGCCGGCGCGTATGCCGACGCTCTAGAGCATGTGAACAACGAGAGGAAGGGGACCGTCGCCTCCCTCGTGAAGGAGATCAGAAAAGCGCTCTCTGAAAGGAACATAGAGGACAAGCAGGTCATCGTCATAGGGAACCCGCTCTGGAGGCCGTCGCTGTTAGGCCTCGTCGCGAATACGCTCGCCGAAGAATACGGCAAACCAGCCTTCTTGTGGGGCAGGGACGGAGATAACAAGATAAAGGGCTCGGCGCGCTCGGGCGGGAACGCGAGCGTGCTTTCCATAATGCAAAGGGCCCCCGAGGCGTTCGCTCATTACGGCGGACACGCCGCATCGGGAGGGTTCGAGGTCGCCGACGATGCCATCCATTTCCTCGAAGAGAAGCTCGATAAAGCGGCGCAGGGGCTCGCTTTCGCCAAGGATGACGCCCGCGAGCTCGTGGACGCGCATATATCGCTCGAAGACGTCTCTTGGAACCTCTATCGAGAGATCGAGAAGCTCTCGCCCTACGGCACAGGGAACCCGAAGCCTCTTTTCCTCATAAAAGGCGCGCTTGTGGACTCCGTGAAGTCCTTCGGTAAGGAGGGCAATCACACGGAGATATCCTTCCGCGACCTTAACGGCCGAAAGGTAACCGCCATCCAATTCTTCGCTCCGAAGGAATCTCTGCCGAAGCATGTCGCGCCGCAGGCTCTGATCGATCTGGTCGTCCACCTCGAGAAGTCGACGTTCAAGAACTATCCTGAATTGAGGCTCCGTATAGTTGATATAATCTAGCCGATGCCAATAACCATATTCACCGACGGGTCTTCGCGCGGCAACCCCGGCCCAGGCGGGTGGGGCGCTGTCGTGAGGACGCAGAGCGAAGTGAGAGAGCTCGGCGGCAGGGAGGACCACACCACTAACAATAGGATGGAGCTTTCCGCCGCGATAAACGCTCTTATCTATGTAGATGAGAGCATCGACGACAGCGAGATCGTGCTCCAGACCGATTCGAAATATCTTATCAACGGCATAACTCAGTGGGTGAAGGGCTGGGAAAGGAATGGCTGGAAGACAACAGCGAAGAAAGACGTCGAGAACAGAGATTTGTGGGAGGCGCTCTCTTTCGCGTCTAAAGGACTTTCAATAGACTGGAGGTATGTGCAGGGGCACGCGGGACATCCGGGAAACGAGAGGTGCGACGAGATAGCGACAGGTTTCGCCGACAAAGCGGATGTGGCCCTCTATCATGGACCCAAAGACGGATATACCATCGACCTCGATGCGGAGCCTTCCCCAACAACGGGAGCTTCGAAGAAAAAGCCGTCTTCGTCAGCCAAGGCCTATTCGTATCTCTCTCTCGTAGACGGCGCCTTCATGGTCCATAAGACGTGGGCCGAATGCGAAGCGAGGGTAAAGGGCGTGCGGGGCGCGAGGTTCAAGAAATCCGTTTCGCCTGAGGACGAAAGACGGATCAAGAAAGAATGGGGGGTATAAAACAAAGCGCGAACCTAAAGGTTCGCGCTCGCGTCATTCGTGGGATCTCGGCGTGTCGATGCCCGAGAGGCGCCGCCTGAGCCGTTCCTGCTCGGCGCTCTCTGCCGGCGTAACGGACCCTTTTTTCTTGAGGTAGGCCTCGAAAGCCTCGGACTCTCGCGCGACAAGCTCTTTGTAGGCAGGATGGTCGATGCTCGCGGCTGGATTCGCTTTGAGCCAAGCGCCCGTCTCCTCGCTTTTCTCAAGCCAGAGGTCGAAGGCTTCTTCTCTGCGGGCCCTCTGCTCGAGGCGCCTCTGATAGCGGCTCAGCGCGATTCCGATGGCCAAGATCGCCAGGATCCCGAATCCCGAAGGGGTGATCTCGATATTCATAGTCCTTCGACACCTTAGCACCGGCGCTCTCATCGCGCCAATTTATATTTCCTTTATCCCGCCTCGGTAGAATCACTTTATGTCATCTCGGTCTTTCTATTGCGCGTCCCTCTCTTTTTTCGCCGGGGTGCTCGTTTCGTCGCTCTCTATTTCCCGCGGTCCGCTTTTGGCCGGCATCATCCTCCTCATCGCTCTCGCGCTCGTCTCGTCTCGCGGCAGGGCGAAGCCTTTGCTCCTCTGTCTTCTGTGCGCCGTCGCTTTCGGTTCGGGTTTTTTGCGTATGGCAGGTTTCGGCGAGAGCGGCCATCCGCTCGACGCGCATGTGGGAGAGGTCGCGAGCCTTAGCGGGACGGTGTGCTCGGAGCCCGAGGAGAGAGACACGGCCCAGAGATTCTGCTTCGCTCCTGAGAGCTCTCCCGATCGGGTCCTCGTCACGGCCGCGAGATATCCTCTCTATTCCTACGGCGACCGGCTCTCGGCCTCAGGAAAGCTCTCGTCGCCCCGCAATTTCGAGGCGTACGAAGGAGGGCCCGAATTCGACTACGTCTCCTACCTGGCTAAGGAAGGGATACGCTATACGATGTTCATGCCCCACATAGAGCTTTCGGGCCGGGATCAGGGCCACGGTCTTTTGAGGACGCTCTATGCGGCGAAGCGGTCGTTCGTCGAAAGGATGCAGTTCCTATTTCCCGAACCCGAATCGTCGCTTTTAGGTGGGCTCCTCTTGGGCGAAAAGGATTCTCTGCCGAAGGACGTCGTCGAGGATTTCAAGGATGCTGGCCTTGTCCACATACTCGTCCTATCGGGATACAACGTGACGATCGTCGCGGAGAGCCTCATGAAGGCGTTCTCCTTCCTTCCGCGGACGTTCGGGCGATCCGCGGGAGCGCTCTCCATCGTTCTGTTCGCCGTTATGACAGGCGCTTCCGCCACGACCGTACGGGCTTCGGTCATGGCGCTTATCGTGCTCTTGGCGAAATCGGCGTCGAGGCGCTACGACATAACGAGGGCCCTCATAACAGCCGCTTTCTTCATGGTCCTCCATAATCCCTCTATCCTCGCGTTCGACATGTCTTTTCAGCTCTCGTTCCTCGCGACCCTCGGCCTCATCTACGTAGCGCCTTTAGCGCTAGAGAGGCTCGGGTTCGTCACGGAGAGGTTCAAGCTCCGCGAGGTGGCGGCGGCGACAGTGGGCACGCAGGTCGCTGTGCTGCCTTTCCTCATGCACGCTATGGGGCAGGTCTCGCTCATCTCTCTCGTCACGAACCTCCTGGTCTTGCCTTTCGTGCCATACGCGATGCTTGGAGGGTTCGGCGCGATAGCTTTAGGCTCCGTCTCTTCGGCCATCGCCTTTCCTTTAGCCTGGGCCACGAGCCTCGTCCTTTCCTACATGATCCGGGTAGCCGCTGTCTTTGCGCAGGTGCCCTTCGCGTCCATACAAGCGACGGCGAGCGCGGGAGCGCTCGCCGTCGTCTATGTCTTTATGGCCGCATCCCTTATCCGCGCATGGCGTCGGAGAGGTTCTTCTCAGCCGTCTGCCAGTTGAGGTTCGCGAAGAAATCCTCGATGTAGGCCTTCTTTCCCGAAGGCTGGTAGTCCGCGACGAACGAATGCTCCCACATGTCGAGGCAGATGATAGGGGCCACGCCGGGGAGGTGCCCGAAATGCTGCTCGTCTACCCAGTATTGGATGAGAGTGTCGGCTTTCTTGTCGTAGCCGAGCATCGCCCAACCTATCCCGCGGGTAGTCGCGAGGCTCGAGAAGATCTTCTTGAAGGTATCGAGGCTTCCGCACCATTCCGCGATCTTTTTTTCGAGGATCGAGCCCTGCGAGAGCGGTCTCGGCCCGCCTTCGAAATGGGCGAAATAATATTCATGGTTCCTCATGCCGCCGTATTCGAATCCTTGCCTGCGATATGCCTCCCTGCGAGCGTATTCGGGGTTCGACTGGTTCTCGACGATCTCATGTATGAGGTTGAGATGATTGACGTAGCCCGAATAGAGCTTGAGGTGCTCCTCGACGGTCTTTCGCGAGATGCCCTTGAGCTCCGGTATGTCGAATTTCCTTTCTTCGAATTTTTTCATAGATTGTTCTGAGCGCCGATAATGGAAAGAGTATACCACCCTTGCCCGCGCGAGGGCTAAGGAGTAAGGTTTAGCGGAGCCCCGACCCTCCATCCCATGAATAGAACGCTCGTAAAGCTCTCGTTAGGTTCGATCCTCTGCGCGCTCGTAGGCTTCGCCTGCGGCCTTATCGGCGAAGCGACGGACACCCGATCCTTCGTCGATATCGCCCTCATCCTCATCCCTTCGGGGGTAGCGGCGCATATCGCGGCGAACGTCGGCTTGTCGTTTCGCCACTGATCCCTCGCAAGGATCTTTCCGAGCCTCCTCCCGGAGGCTTTTGTTTTTGATACAATCCCCAGATGCATCCCCATATCAGAGCGCTCAGGTCCCTCTTGGAAAAGCGCGGCGTCGCGTACCAAGAGATCGCTTCTTTCGCCGACGCGCTTATCGTCGGAGGCGCCCCGTTTATACGCGCCACGACTCCTTTCAACGACGAATCCGTCTCTGCCCTCTGTCAGGACAAAGCGGCGGTGCACGAGATCCTCAAGGGGAAGACGCGGATGCCTGATACCAGGGAGTTCCTCGATCCGCGCGGCCGACATCCCGAGCTCTGTAACGCGAAATCCCTCGACGAGATCGTCAAAAAGTCTTTAGATTTCCTTTATCCTCGCATGGTTAAGATGAATAAGGGCGAGAGGGGACACAACGTATTCTTTGCCGAGAACGAGACAGATTTCAGAAAATGCTTCGAGCGTATCTTCGATAAAGGTTCGCGGTATTACGACTATATCGCTCTCGTGCAGGAGTATGTGGAGCCGAAGTTCGAATATCGGGTCGCGCTCGCGGCGGGCGCCCCTGTCTTTGCTTATGCGCGAGGCGAGTTCGACCGCCTCGACAGGGCCTCGGCCTCTCGTCTTTTTTCGGCGTCCGACAAGATCCTCGAGAGCCTGCCTGTCTCCTGGGGCTCTCTCGATTTCATAGAATCAAAGGGCGGGGATCTTTACTTCCTCGAGGCGAACACGCGACCTTCGTACGAGGGATTCATCGCGAAGAACGGCGACGCCTCTATACAAGAGCTCTATTCTCTATCGCTCGATGACGCAAAGCACGCTCCGAAACGCTCACAGATGGGCACTCTTTACGCTTCTTTGCGGCGCTTTGGCCGTGTCTCTCGCTTCTATCAAGGGCTCCGTTAGAGGGAGCCTCTTCGTATACTTCCTCGACGTGGGACAGGGCGACGCCGTCTATGTGCGCACGCCGTCCGGTCGGGACATGCTCGTCGACGGAGGCCCGTCGAGGTCGGTCATAAGGAGGCTCTCTGAAGCCATGCCCTGGCACGATCGCTCGATAGACGTCGTTCTCGAGACGCACCCCGACGCTGATCATATAGGAGGGCTGCCTGACGTCCTTTCTCGCTACGATGTGGGCGTCTTTCTCGAGCCGGGAGTCGAGTCTGGAAACAGCATAGATGACGAGCTTTCGAGGGTGAGGCAGAAAAAAGGCGTCGAGAGCATCATCGCGAGAAGGGGAATGAGGATAAACTTCGGCGACGGCGCCTATTTCGATATCCTTTTTCCTGACGGAGACGTCTCCCGTTCCGAGACAAATGCCGCCTCCATCGTCGGCGCCCTCAGATACGGCTCAACCTCTGTGATGCTTACGGGCGATTCTCCGAAGCAGGTCGAGGCGCGCCTCGTCTCGCTCGACGGGTCGAGGCTGCGAAGCGACGTGCTGAAAGCAGGGCATCATGGATCCCGCACGTCCTCGGGTCTGGGATTCGTCGGCGCCGTCTCGCCTCGATACGCGGTGATCTCTGCCGGCGCGCAGAACAGGTACGGGCATCCACACAGAGAGGTTCTTGATATATTCGAGGGCGTAGGAGCCGAGGTCCTTATGACAGGAGAGGAAGGCACGGTGGTGTTCGTCTCCGACGGCTCTGTCGTAGAGAGGGATTAAAACCCCGCGTCTAAGGAAGACGCGGGGCGAAAAGCGAAGGATTGCTTCACTCGAACGAACTTACCATTTGCAGTCTCGATCCGGCGAACGCGCCGGAGCGGGTGAGCCTGAGCGTGCCGCAGAGCCTTCTTCCGCTCATAAGGACCGGCAGGACGCAGCGGTCTACGTCGCAGAGATTCTCCGGCGTCCGGGATACCGGATACCAGTGGATCTTCAGGAATTCTCTGCCGTCAGGGCGGGGGGTGCCTCGCCAGCGCCTCATGAAGAGATGGCGCAGCTCGATATCTTCCTCGCCCTCCTTGCTCACTAGGATGCGGCTCATCTCTGACGTGTGGCTCTCCTCCGCGAGGACGTCCAGCTCTTTCTTCGTCTCGCGGATGCCGCATGCGATGGGAGAGGGATCGATGTCCGGTTCGAGAAGGCCTCCCGAACCGATCCATCTTCCCGCAACCCCTCGCTTTACGGCGCTTTCTGTCGGCGCCTTCTCTCCCATGAGGACTTCCTCATGCCCCGGCTCGCCTCGGATGAGATAGCAAATGGTCAACACAGGATAGGTCGACGTGCTCATCGCTCCTAATAGTACCCTCAGAGCCGCCTGAGTCAAAGGGAACGAAAAGCGGCTCGGACCGTAGGTCCGAGCCGCTTTTTATCTAGATGATGCCCGCCTTCTTGAGGGTGGCGTAGGCGCCGTTCTTGTTTATGGTCTTGATCGCGCGGGTCGAGAGGGTGAGCCTGATCGATTTCTTGAGCTCCGGGATGTAGATCTTCTTCGCCTGGAGGTTCACATACCTTCGGACCTTTCCGGTAGGGTTAAACTGCGTCGCGCGGGTCGCGTTCGAGTATCCTCCTCCCATGAGGGACGTTCTCTTTGTTACTGGGCAGGTTTTTGCCATGACAGTTGATTAGATTTCTCGTATTAGGAAGTACGGAGCATGGTATCATACATAGGCGATTTGGCAAGTTTTAGGCTCCACAACCATCAACCATGGAAGCATCGTTCATATTCTCCCTCGTCATCCTCATATTCTCGGTCGTGATACACGAGATCTCTCACGGCTACGCTGCCCTTATCCAGGGGGATAGGACGGCGGAGCTCGAGGGCCGCCTCACGCTCAATCCGATAAAGCATATCGACCCGGTAGGCTCGGTCATACTGCCGGTAATCCTCGCGCTCCTTCCCGGAGGCTTCATGTTCGGCTGGGCGAAGCCGGTCCCTTACAATCCATATAATCTGAGGAATCAAAGGTGGGGAGAAGCCATCGTCGCGTTCGCGGGCCCTTTATCGAATCTCGTCCTCGCCACCGTGTTCGGCCTTTTTCTCAGGTTCTACGCTTTGCCGGGAGGCATCGATAGCCCTGTCTCGATGCTCGCTATCCAGATCGTCTATATAAACATCGCGCTCGCGGTCTTCAACCTGGTGCCGATGCCGCCCCTCGACGGGTCGAAGATCCTCACGGCGATCTTGCCGCAGGGCTGGATGAAGGTGAGGGAGTCTATAGAGAGGTTCGGATTCGTCGGAGTGTTCATATTCCTCATCTTCCTCTGGCAGTTCTTCGCCCCTCTCATACCATGGCTCTTCCGCCTTATAACCGGCATCTAAGCTAACCTCCAAGACGATGAAAACCGCGCTTATAACGGGGACTTCGCGAGGCATAGGCAGGGCGCTCGCCGAGAGATTCATAAAGGAAGGCTGGCGCGTCCTCGGCACTGCCGTCTCCGGCCTCAATATCCCGGATTCTCCGAGCTTCAAGGGATACGACCTCGACCTTTCGTCGCCTCAGAGCATCGGATCTCTCTGCGACGCGCTTATCAGCGAAGGCGTGACGATCGACCTCCTCGTGAACAACGCCGGCGTATGCGAGGACGATTTCACCGACAAGGTGATCTCAGAGAAGCTTCGCGAGACGTTCGAGGTGAACGTCTTCGGCCTCGCCGATCTCACAGAGAGGCTTTCGTCTCAGGTAAGCGACGGGGGCCAGATATTCAACATGTCTTCGACCGCAGGCATGCTCTCGAAAGACCTGCGCGTCTTTAACTATCCTTCGTACAAGATGTCGAAGGCCGCCCTCAACATGTACACGAGGATCCTCGCGGGCAGGCTCTCTCAGCGTGGGATATTCGTCGCGTCGATTCATCCGGGTTGGGTGAAGACGGATATGGGCGGCGGAGAAGCAGATCTCTCGCCCGAAGAAGCGGCGGGCTATATATACGAATTCGCCGCGAAGGTAAAGCCCTTATCGGACACTGGACTCTTTTGGTTCAAAGGAGAGAGGCTCCCGTGGTAGCTAGACCCTCGACCTGTAGACTTTGAATCTTTTGTCATCGGCCACGACCTCTGTCGGGCCGATGTTCTTTTGGAGGATATCCGCATAGGAGAGGAACGCGTTCGCGACGACCCAGACCTCTCCGTTGGGAGAAAGGCGCGCCTTGGCGCCCTTCGCGAACTTCTCTATGAACGAATAGTCTGTCGATACTCCTTTGTGGAAAGGAGGGTTGCAGAGAATGGCGTCGAATTTCTCTTGGATGCCGTCGAATACGTCAGACCGGAGGATCTTCGCTTCGATGTCGTTCCTCTCAAACGTCGCCCTTGTAGCGAATACGGCGAGCTCGCTCGAATCCGACATCGTCACGTCCGCCGTGGGATTCTTTTTCTTGTATATCGCGCCGATAATTCCCGCGCCGCATCCGACGTCGAGGATTTTTTTTCTATCGTATGGGATATGGTCCAAAAGGAGCTTCGTGCCCTCATCCAGTTCTCCTGCGCTGAATACTCCCGGCACGATCGCGACTTCTAGAGATTTAGTATCATATATGATACTTCCATACGAGAGGAAATCCTCCAGCTTTTTCGAAGCAGAGAGGCGGCGGTTCTTGCCCACATAGAGGGCGGAGTGGTTCCCGACGATCTTCTGGTCGACCGGGCCGATGTTCTTCTCATAGGCGTCCCTCGCGCTCCTGATCCCCGCGTCGTTCGAACCGGCGAGGACGACCGTGCCGCCTTCCTCTACTATCCCCGAGACCAAGGCGAGCGTCATGTCTATGAGCGCCTTCGATTTCGGCAAAAAGACGACCGCGCTTTGTACCGAGGCGAAACCTCGGTACCGAATACCGAGGTTTCGCCTCGGTACCGCTCCATCCTCGAATAGGTCGTTCTCGTTTTCTATATACAGGGGATTTTCTAGCCCCAGTGCAGGGAGGTGCTTTGAGAGGAGGCCGAGTGGAAGGTTTTCTTTCATGGCCCTAATACTAGGCGCAGTCTTGATAATTGTCACTATCTATAGTAATCTCACCTTCGCGTCCGTAAGGAACGCTATTTAACAGGGTAGGGGTGAGTAACGGCTTAAAGCATCAAACTCAAGCTTTAGCGCCGCGAAGAAACCACTCCTTCCGTAACAATCGAAAACGAATGCCAACCATTCACCAGCTGGTGAAGCGAAAGCGCCGTTCGCTCAAGCGAAAGTCGAAGTCCGTCGCATTGACGAAGAGCTTCAACGTGCTTACGAACAAGCCTCGCTTCTTCTACTCGCCTTTCAAGCGCGGAGTATGCATAAAGGTAACGACGAAGACCCCGAAGAAGCCTAACTCGGCTATCCGAAAGATCGCGAGGGTAAGGCTCTCTAACGGCATGGAAGTCACCGCATACATCCCAGGCATGGGACATAACCTCCAGGAGCACTCGGTGGTCCTTCTTAAGGGCGGTCGAGTCAAGGACGTGGGCCTCCGCTACTCTGTCGTCCGCGGCGTCCTCGACGCAGGCGGCGTGGAGAATCGAAAGAAAGGTCGCAGCCAGTACGGCGCCAAGAGGCCGAAGGCAGCCAAGTAATCGCTAATACGAACATCCCATGAGACGAAAAATAAACATAAAGCGAGAGCTCAAGCCTGACTTCAAGTACAACTCCGAGAAGGTCTCGAAGCTCATAAACTACATCATGTTCGACGGCAAGAAGAACCAGGCCCGCGCGAACATCTACAAGTGCTTCGACCTCATCAAGGAGAAGGCGAAGGTGGAGGACCCTTTCTCTGTCTTCGAGGCCGCTCTCAAGAACACCGCTCCTAACGTCGAGGTCCGCTCGAGGCGCGTCGGTGGCGCTAACTATCAGGTCCCTGTCGAGGTGCGACCGAAGCGCCGAGACGCTCTCTCTATCAAGTGGATCATAGACGCTGCCCGATCGAAGAAGGGGGCTCCTATCTCTGTAAAGCTCGCAGACGAGATCATCGCGGCTTCGAAGAACGAAGGCGAGGCGGTCAAGAAGCGAGAGAACACCCACAAGATGGCAGAGGCGAACAAGGCCTTCGCCCACTTCGCTTGGTAGCCTTTGCGGTCTTATCGGCGGATTTCTTCGTCGTCGACTCCTCGAACTCCATCCGATAATTCTCGCAAATACGTTCCAATAGAAGACAAAAGACCGGTTCGCTTCGCGAACCGGCCTTTTGTTATGCGAGGTCCTCGGGCGAAGTGATCTGCTTCCAGAATTCCGCTTCGACGATATGGATTCTGCGCTTGTCCGCCATCTGGACGATGGTCTGCGGCAATCCGAACTCCTTTCGTCCGGGAATCTGCGCGAGAGGGTAGTCGAAAAGCGCCGGGGTCACGACGCACGCCCCTGTGTAGACCAACGGCGAATCGATGGACCCATCCTTGTCCTCGACGATCGCTCGAAGCGACCCATCTTCGTTGAGGATGAACTTTCCGCCGGAGCGCTTCGGGTCTCCCTTGTACGAGAGCAGGGCGCAGTCGTATTGCGCGAGCGCGTCGAGGTCGCGAGCACCGTAGACGTCGTCTCCCATAAGGACTAGGAACCTATCGTCGAGGAGGCCCTTCGCCTGCCAGAGGGCATGAGCCGTCCCCAAAAGCTCTTTCTGCTCTACGTACTCTATGGGGATGCCTTTATAAGAGCTCCCGAAACGGCTCGATATTGAGTCGCCGAGGTAGCCTACGACTATCACGACTTTCGTGACCGTCCTCGGCAGGGCGAGGAGCTTGTGTTCTATGAGGCTTTTCCCCTCGTAGGCGAGCAGGGGCTTAGGCGTATCCTTCGTAAGGCTTCGCATTCTCGTACCTTTTCCGGCTGCGAGTATCACGGCGTACATACGGTGTGGGTGTTGGTTACACAGTATAACCTGCCTTTATCTGCCACGGTTTCTTGATTCTTTAGCCATTTTCCTATACTCTGTAGTCCTATTTAGCCAGAGCCCCCTCTCGCTTTTTAGTTTCCGCCCAAGGCGGATCAGCCTAGGGCTGATGCCATTATTTATCAAAAAGGTCCCAAACCTTATCAATATTATGAATCGCGACTATCCACTCGACAAAGTACGTAACTTCGGAGTCATCGCCCACATCGACGCGGGCAAGACGACCACTTCCGAGCGCATCCTCTATTACACCGGCATGATCCACAAGATCGGCGAGGTGCACGAGGGCGAGACCACGACCGACTGGATGGAACAGGAGCGAGAGCGAGGCATCACGATCACCGCGGCTGCCATCACCTGCTTCTGGAACCCTACGTACATGCCGAAGGGCGACAATTCGAGGAAGATGCGCTTCAACGTCATCGACACCCCGGGGCACATCGACTTCACCGTGGAGGTGAAGCGCAGCTTGCGCGTGCTCGACGGCGCGGTCGTCGTGTTCGACGGCGTGGCCGGAGTGGAGCCTCAGTCGGAGACCAACTGGCGCTACGCCGATGAGGGCAACGTGCCTCGCGTCTGTTTCATAAACAAGCTCGACCGAATGGGGGCCTCGTTCGAGAAGTCGTTCGCGTCTATCCGCGAGCGCCTCAACAAGAACGCGGTAAGGATCCAGATCCCGGTCGGGGCAGAGGAGAACTTCAAGGGCGTCATCGACCTCGTGAAGATGAAGTTCTATACGTTCGAGGGAGAGATGGGTATCGACGTCGTCGAGCATGAGATCCCTGCGGATATGAAGGCCGAGGCGGACAAGTATCGAGCCGAGATGATCGAGAAGATCGCCGAGACCGACGATACGATGATGACCGAATACCTCGAAGGCAAGGAGTTCGACGTCGCGACGATAAAGTCCACGCTCCGCAAGGCGACCCTCGCTTGCAAGATATTCCCTGTGCTCACCGGAACCGCCCTCAAGAACAAGGGCGTCCAGCTCGTCCTCGACGCCGTCGTCGACTATCTCCCGTCGCCTCTCGACATCCCTGCGGTCAAGGGCCATCACCCAGACACGGGCGCCGAGATCATGCGCCACGCAGACGACTCCGAGCCATTCACCGCTCTCGCGTTCAAGCTCCAGAACGACCCGTTCGTGGGCGCCCTCACGTTCTTCCGAGTCTACTCGGGATCAGTAGAGGCGGGCTCTTATATCTATAACGCGTCGACCGGCAAGAAGGAGAGGCTCTCGCGAATCGTGAGGCTCCAGGCCGATAAACGAGAGGAGGTCCAGAAAGTGTTCGCGGGCGAGATCGCCGCGGCCGTAGGACTTAAGGACGCTCTCACGTCCCACACCCTCTGCGACGAGAACAACCCGATCCTCCTCGAAGTCATCAAGTTCATGGAGCCGGTCATCTCGCTTAGGATCGAGCCTGCCACCAAGGCCGACCAGGAAAAGATGGGCCAGGCCCTCAGGAAGCTCGCGAACGAAGACCCTACCTTCCGCATAACGTCGAACCCAGAGACGGGCGAGACCCTCATCGGAGGCATGGGAGAGCTCCATCTCGAGATCATGGTGGACCGAATGAAGCGCGAATTCGGAGTGAACGCGAACGTCGGCAAGCCTCAGGTCGCGTACCGCGAGACCATCATGGGCGAGGCAGAGGCGGAGCATAAGTACATCAAACAGTCGGGAGGCAAGGGCCAGTACGGTCACGTAAAGATCAACCTCAAGCCTCTTCCTGCTCTCGTCGAAGGCGAGAAGATCCCTAAGAACGTGAAGCGATACGACGACTTCGAGTTCATCAACTCGATCAAAGGCGGCGTCATCCCTAACGAATTCATCCCTGCGGTAGAGAAGGGCGTCCGCGAGGCGATGGATCGCGGCATCGTCGCGGGCTACAAGATGGTCAATATCTCCTGCGAGCTCACGTTCGGCTCCTATCACGACGTCGACTCCTCGGAGATAGCCTATAAGATCGCCGCTTCGATGGCCTTCCAGGAAGGATGCAAGAGGGCGAAGCCGGTCATCCTCGAGCCGATCATGAAGGTCGAGGTCGTCGCCCCTGAGAAATACATGGGAGACATCACCGGATCGATAATGTCCAAGCGAGGCATGATCGAGGGCACGAACCCTAAGGGCCAGGTGCTCTCCATCATCGCCAAGGTCCCTCTCGCCGAGATGTTCGGATACACGACGGCCCTCCGCTCGATGACCTCGGGCCAGGGAAGCGCCCAGATGGAATTCGACCACTACGAGGTCGTCCCTCCTCAGGTAGAGAAGGCGATCGTCGAAGCGAGAAAGTAAAAGAAAGCAAACGAAAGACCGAGGCCCACAGGCCTCGGTCTTTCGTTTATGGGGAGCCTCGGCCGAAAAACTTTACAGTTCATTTTCGGCGGGGGATAACTAGGTCGCCGCATCGTGCCGTAAAAATGCTACTATATATGCATCAAGGTCGTATATTATCTAACAATACTTCAGGAACAATGGAACCAAACACAGCAGCTCCGGTAGCTCCAAAGTCGAAGAAGAGCCTCGTTATCGCGGTCGTCGTAGTCATCGTCGTCGTTTTGGGCGCATGGTGGCTTATGGGCGGATCGTCTGAGACGGCTCCTGTAGAGACCGCTCCGGTCGCTACCTCGACGGTCGCTCAGTAGTATCGACTCTCTCGATTCGAAAAAGCCGCGGACCGCGAAGGTCCGCGGCTTTTTCGTGCGAGGACAGGGATTTGACTTTAGGCTTACCTGTGGTATAATCAATACTGGCCCCAGTAAGGCCTTTTTTCGTTCTTCGAAAGGGAAATCAACCATGAGAAAAGCAGCTATCGCGCTCGCCGCCGCTTTGTCGGTAGCAGCGCTCTTTGTCGCAGTCTCGCGGGAGCCGAAGGCGGTTCTCGTGAGTCCGGCGCCCGCACAGGCGACCGGAGAGGCTGTGGCCTCGCAAAAGAAAGAGAAACCGGAGAAGGTGACAGTCACCATCTCCTTTGACACGTCCGTAAACCCGAACTAATCACGCAGTCAGTCCACACATGAAATCAGTCGTTTCTTTCCTCGCGATGGCCTTCATCGCCTTTACTCCTCTGCGGGCCGCTCTGAGCGACTCGTCTCCGAAATCGGTCCCGATCAAGGACCTCGCCACGCTCAAAGCCTATGCGATCTCCAAGGTCAACTGGCTTTCCGGCGGCGTCGCCGGCCAGTCGGTGTCGGGGACCTATTGGTTCTCAGTCGCATATTCTGTCGCTGACGGCGATCCGGTCGCGATCGCCGCGGCGCTCAAAAAGAACAAGGTGACGTTCTCGGCCGATCCGACCGAAACGCTCGCGGCGTTCGCCAATTGGGAGATCCGATCCCCCGACGGCACCGCGTGGACAGCGTTCTACGGAGATCGCGACTTCAAGCTGGTGAAAGATCAGGCCGGCGCCTATCAGGTGCCGCCCGATGCGGGAAAGCTCGATGACATGGAGATGGGGACCATCCCGTTTCCGGTCAAAGGCATCTCGAACGCCAAGATCGTCCTCAAGGACGACCGCGGCAACACCACCGGGGTCTACTACTTCGGCGATTACGGCAGGGTGAGGGACGGCTACCTCCTCCTGTCGGCAGAGCACGTCGCGCAGAACGGCGACCTCTACCTCGAGTATTCCGATGGGTCTCTCGCGATCTACTCCGCCTCGACCGGCATGCAAAAAGCGGTGGGCTCGGCTTCGACCGGCGGGTTCGATACAGCGGTTAGGGGCGTCCGGACCGTTGCCGACAACTCCGTCGAGATCAAATACGCGGCGTCAGACGATATCGTGCGGGCGAAATATACCGCCGATGCGACTGTCGCCGTGAAGTTCGACACGGCCATCCCGTTGCCCCTGAAGGTGACCGTGGTCGAGGAATCCGCCTTCAAGGCCGATCCCTACACCCCGGGAATCTCGTTCGATCCGGCAAAGGTCCAGGTCTCGTTTAAGGCCTCCGCGGGAAAGCTCTATCTCATCCTCTTCTCGAAGACGGCTCCGGCCATCTATTCGGGAGGGAAGGGTTGATCTTCCTTTGATCGTTCTTGCAGCCGTTCCACGACAGCGTGGGCGGCTTTTTTTGTCTGTTAACTATTGACGTTTTTCTTTTGTGGGGCAATATTCTATCTGAAAAGACAGGGACATCCTTATATCTAGGGCGTCCTCATGCCGAATGGCTGTCTCGTACCCCCCCCGCTATGCGCTTACCTAACGGCTACTGCTTCGCGAAGCTCGTCTCCCTCAACGCTCGGCAAGGCATGGGCCACGCCTATCTCGAAGGCCGGCCCTTCGTGAAAGTCACCTTCTACGACTTTCAGTTCCACCGCATCGAGGCAAAGGAAGGCTGCCTCGTCGGAGAGCGTCCTCAAGGGGAGATCTCTGCGCCCGAGATGAGCGAGGACGGCTCTCCCGAGCTCGTCGTCTGGCTTACGACGGTGCCGCGCCATCCGAAGCAGGTCATCGCCGTCTACTGGGGGCTCGCGGCAGAGCTTCAAAGCGCCCTGCGCGCTTTGCCCCCGGTTCCGCCGCCGCGCGCCCTTGCGAACGGGCAGGCGCAGATCCCGGTCGACGCCCGCGAGATCCTGCGAAAGGACGCGATGACTCGGTCGAGCCGCCTCTCCCGGAGGGGCAGGGGATTTCCCACACTGAGCCTCTCGGTCTGATCCCGAAGTCGGTCGAAGCCCTCCGCCGCAGCTTCTTGCTGCGGCTTTTGTTTGACTTCTCTTCCTCCTCTGCTATGATGTGGTTCACGCATTTTGCGCGCTTTTTCAATTGGCCGAACCTAAAAATTCGATCTTTTGGGGAAGATTAGAAGCTTAGATCATTCATTTCGTAAGTACTCTTGATTTGCCAATCTCGCGCGCAAGTCTAGCGGACTTACAAAAGAAAAACGCTATGGCAGAATTCACACGAAACAAGCCGCACGTCAACGTAGGCACCATCGGCCACGTCGACCACGGCAAGACGACTCTCACCACCGCGATCCTCGCAACGCAGGCTCGCGACGGTCTTGCAGTCGGTAAGGCATACGCAGACATCGCAAAGGGAGGTACGGTCCGTGACGCATCGAAGGTCGTTACGATCTCGCTCGCTCACGTAGAGTACGAGTCGAACGCGCGCCACTACGCTCACATCGACGCTCCTGGACACGCTGACTATATTAAGAACATGATCACGGGTGCCGCTCAAATGGACGGCGCTATCCTCGTGGTATCGGCTATCGACGGCCCTATGCCTCAGACTCGAGAGCATATCCTCCTCGCAAAGCAGGTCGGCGTGCCTCGCATCGTCGTCTTCCTCAACAAGTGCGACGCGGTAGAGGACAAGGATCTCATCGACCTCGTCGAAGGAGAAGTTCGAGACCTTCTCACGAAGTACGGATTCGACGGAGCAGCTGCTCCTGTTATCCGCGGCTCGGCCCTCAAGGCGCTCGAGGCCAAGGACAACACCGACGAGTGGGCTCAGAAGATCAAGGATCTCATGAACACCCTCGACACCTATATCCCTATGCCTGAGCGAGCGACCGACAAGCCGTTCCTCATGCCTATCGAGGACATCTTCTCGATCGAAGGCCGCGGAACCGTGGTCACCGGTCGTATAGAGCGCGGTCAGGTCAAGGTCGGCGACGAAGTCGAGATCGTGGGTATCAAGCCTACGTCTAAGACCGTCATCACCGGTATCGAGATGTTCAACAAGCAGCTCCAGTCCGGTATGGCGGGCGACAACGCCGGCGTTCTCCTCCGAGGCGTCGCAAAGGACGATGTCCATCGCGGACAGGTCCTCGCGAAGACCGGATCGGTCACCCCTCACACGGAGTTCGAGGCAGAAGTCCTTATCCTCAAGAAGGAGGAAGGAGGCCGACACACCCCGTTCTTCAACGGATACAAGCCTCAGTTCTACGTTCGAACCACTGACGTCACCGGCGAGGTTACCCTTGCTCCGGGCGTCGAGATGGTCATGCCGGGCGACACCGTTACCTTCAAGGTAAAGCTCCTCGCTCCGGTAGCCCTCGAAGAGAAGATGCGATTCGCTATCCGCGAAGGCGGCAAGACGGTCGGCGCAGGCGTCGTAACCAAGATCACCGTCTAAGTTACCCTAAAAGCCCGTTTCGCTTGCAAAACGAGCGGAAACGAGTAGACTAGGACCTTGAACATATATGGCAGAAGCAACCAAGAAACCAGCAGCAAAGAAGAAGGCGGCTCCAAAGGCCGAAGCTTCCGCGCCGCGCCTCCGAATCCGCGTCCGAGCGTACGAGAATAAGATCCTCGACGCTTCGGTAAAGCAGATCATAGATACCGCGCTCCGCTATGACGTCCAGGTCTTAGGCCCTGTACCGCTTCCTACGGAGATCAAGAAATATACGGTGAACCGCTCGTCGTTCGTATACAAGAATGCGCGAGAACAGTTCGAGATGCGAGTGCACAAGCGCCTCATCGATATCTTGAACCCGAACCAGAAGATCATCGAAGCCCTCACGAACCTTTCATTGCCATCCGGCGTGAACATAGACGTGAAGATGATATAGCCCGAAAGGGAAGGAAAAGCCCCGCCTCACGGCGGGGCTTTTCCTTGACTTGCCCGAGGCGTGCGCTAACCTTTGGTAGAAATATGAAAATCGCGATCGTAGACGACAAGCCCTATTACGTGGAGGCCTTCGAGCTCGTGCTCGAGGACGCCGGGCACGAAGTCTTGCCTGTCTGCGTCAAAGAGCGCTTCTATGCCGACTCTCTCCGGAGGATCGCCGAGTTCGCGCCGGATCTAGTCCTTTTGGACCACGACCTGGGCATCCTCGGAAAGACCGGTCAAGACGTAGCCGAGGCGCTCTCTATCCCAAAGGAGAGGATCATCGGCACGAGCTCTTCGCCTCAGGCCTATTGCGGCAGGAAATTCCCAGCCAAAGCCCTGCTCAAGATGTCATCCGCCCGGCAGGCGCTTCTCGAGGTGATCAGATGACTTTCCAAGGCGCGCATCGAATGCGCGCCTTTCGTTTAGCCGACGAGGAAGCCGTAGATCAACGCGAAATGGCAGGCGCTGCCTGCGATGACGAAGAGGTGCCATATCTCGTGATGGCCGTACCACTTGCTCGTCCTCTTAATGACCGTATCGAGCGCGAAGAAGACGATGCCGAGGGTGTATGCGCTGCCTCCGGCGAAAAGGAGGGCGAGAGCGCCGCCCGAAAACGCCCTAACTAGGGGGACGATAGCGACGAGGGCGATCCAGCCCATGAGCGCGTAAATGATGACGACTACAGAGTGCGGGACGGCGCGCCGCAGAGGCGCGATGCCTTTTATGAGTATTCCGACGAGGGCGAGGCCCCAGACGATGCCGAAAAGGCTCCATCCCCACGGTCCACGGAGCGCTGTGAGAGCGATCGGCGTGTACGTGCCCGCGATGAGGACGAATATCATCGTGTGGTCGACGACCTGCAGGCGGGCTTTCCACGGGCTTTCTTTAGGGATTAGGTGATATACGCTCGAAGCGAGGTAGAGGAGGACGAGGGCGGAGCCGAATATCGAATAGGAGGCGATATGCCACGCCGAACCCTCTGTTACGGCCTTGACGATGAGGAGAACGAGAGCGGTTACCGCGAAAAGCGCCCCGATGAAGTGGGTGAGGAAGCTCCCTGGCTCGTTATTCCATCTCGACATGCGGTCCATTATAGCGGATTTGCATAAATCGACCCTTTCAGGTACTATGTTCGCCACGAGAAGCACAGCTTCTTTTTTAGTTTAAAAGGTTGGTTTAAGAGAGCCTACGGAGCCCCCAGCTCCGCGCTCGCGCAACACATGAAGAAATTCATTCTTGGCACTAAAAAGGCCATGACTCAGATCTTCGACGCAGACGGCCGCGCCTATCCGGCGACGGTCCTCTCGGCGGGTCCGGTCACGGTCACTCAGGTAAAGACGGTAGAGAGGGACGGATACACCGCTCTTCAGGTCGGGTTCGGAGACCAAAAGGAGTCGCGCCTCACGAAGGCAGTAAAGGGGCACCTCAAGGGCGCCGCTTTCCGCAACATCGGCGAGTTCTGCGTATCTTCCGATGAGCTCGCGAAATTCAAGGTAGGCGACAAGATCGACCTGTCGACTTTCGCCGTAGGCGACAGCGTCACCGTTCGATCGGAATCGAAAGGCAAGGGCTTCCAAGGCGCGGTCAAGCGACACCACTTCAAGGGCGGTTCGCGAACCCACGGCCAGAAGCACTCTGAGCGCGAAGTCGGTTCGATCAACGGCCGAGGCCGCGTCGGATCCGGTCGCGTCAACAAGGGCAAGCGAATGCCAGGACGCATGGGAGGCGACATGGTCACGGTAAAGAACCTCAAGGTCCTCCAGATCCGCCCTGAGACCAACGAACTCGTTATCCACGGCTCTCTTCCTGGTCGAAAGGGAGCTCTCGTATCTATAGTCGCTTAACAAAACCCCTATGAATACAACTACCAAAGAGAAGAAGGTCACGAAGAAGGCGACAAAGGAGATGGAAGCGACTATATACAACGCGAAGGGCGCATCGGCGGGGAAGATAACCCTTTCCGAGAAGGCTTTCGGGCTTCCTTGGAACGCCGACCTCGTACACCAGGTCATGCATTCGATGATGTCCTCTGCCCGCCAGCCTATCGCTCACACCAAGACCCGCGGAGAGGTCCGAGGAGGCGGCAAGAAGCCATGGAGGCAGAAGGGAACCGGCCGCGCGCGACACGGATCCACCCGATCCCCGTTGTGGGTCGGCGGAGGCGTCGCTCATGGTCCTCGCAACGACAAGAACTACGACCGAAAGATAAACAAGACGATGAAGGCGAAGGCATTCCTCACCGTCCTCTCTAGGAAGTACCACGAGGGACAGGTCATCTTCGTCGATACTCTCTCCTTCAAGGCTCCAAAGACGTCCGAAGCGACCGCCGTCCTTCACGCGCTCGCAAAGGTAAAGGGCCACGAGAAGCTCTCCACCAAGCCAAAGAACGCCGCTTTCATCGCGCTTTCGAAGAAGGACGCGAACGCGGAGAAGTCTTTCAGGAACGTCCGATCCGTCGTCGTAGACGAGGTCCGAAACCTCAACCTCCTCGATCTCCTCGGCCACACCTTCATCATCATCGAGAATCCTACGGAGGCAATTAAAAGCATAGAGGCTAAGCTCTAATCCACCGCCATGTCACTTTTCAACACCCAAAAGAAGAAGATCGGCAACGCGACTGCGGGCGAGACTAAGCTCCCGAAGAAGGATGCGGCAAAGAAGGAGACGAAAGCCGTCGCCGTCGTTAAGGCCGACAAGAAGGCCGGTACCAAGGCGGAGAAGAGGGAGGCGGCCGTCCAGGGAGTCGTATTCCCTAAGGGCTCTGCGGTCATAAAGCCGCGCGTCACCGAAAAGGCAGGCCTTCTCTCTCAGAACGCCGTCTACACGTTCGAGGTCCGAAAGGACGCGAACTCTCGCGAGATCGCAAAAGCGATCGCGGAGGCTTACAAGGTCGAGCCTGTAAAGGTCTCGATCGCCCCGATAAAGTCGAAGGCGATGTTCGTCCGAGGCAAGAGAGGAAAGACCGTCGCGGGCAAGAAGGCCTATGTCTACCTCAAGAAGGGCCAGACCATAGAATTCATCTAATCTATCTAATTAACAGCCATGAAAACATATAGACCAACGAGCCCCGGCAGGAGGCAGATGCAGACGGTTAACTTCAAGGATTACATCACCAAGAAAGATCCAGAGAAGTCCCTTACGTACGGCCGAAAGCGCGACGTAGGGCGAAACGCTCACGGACGAGTCACGGTCCGCCACAAGGGAGGCGGCCACAAGAGGCTCTATCGAGACGTCACGTTCTCTTTCGACAAGCGCGACATCCCAGCGGTAGTCCAGTCCGTCGAATACGATCCTAACCGCTCTGGCTTCATCGGCCTCGTAGCGTACAAGGATGGCGAGAGGCGATATGTCCTCCTCCCTAAGGGCGTCCGCCCGGGAGCAAAGATAATCGCAGGCGCCACGGCTCCCCTCGAGCCTGGAAACGCTCTCCCTCTCAAGAAGATCCCTGTGGGAACCTTCGTCTACAACGTCGAGCTCAAGCCTCAGTCCGGCGCAAAACTCGCGCGCGCGGCAGGAATCTTCGCCCAGGTCATCGGTAACGACGCGGGCTACACTATGATCAAGATGCCTTCGACCGAGGTCCGAAAGGTCCACGAGGAGGCGTTCGCGATGATAGGGCAGGTATCGAACGACGAGCATTGGCTCGTGAATTCCGGTAAAGCCGGACGATCGCGATGGCTCGGCATCAGGCCGACCGTCCGAGGTACCGCTCAGAACCCTGTGGACCATCCATATGGTGGCGGTGAAGGACGACAGGGACGCGGTCTCCGAAGGCTCAAGACCCGCTGGGGCAAGCCATCGGGCAAGGGACAGAAGACCCGAACCCCGAAGAAGTACTCGAACGTCTTCATCGTCTCGAGGCGAAAAGTCGGAAAGGATCGAAACTCCATTCAGTAAAACAAGGAAAAGCCCCGCGACAGCGGGGCTTTTCTTTTTCCGGAATAGTGGTTAACTAGGATCTGAACCCGTTCGCCTCATGTATACCTCACCCATCCCTCCCTTGCGCGATTGCATCGCGCCCGGCACGAGCCTCCAGAAAGGGGCCCGCCAAGCCGTTTCGACCGCGCACGAGTGCGGTCACGTCGTCCGCGTCCTGTTCGCCGGAGCCGCCCTCGAGGCGAGCCCTCATTCAGACCCCAAAGCCGTCATGCGCCGCTACCGCAAAGCCTGCCGCAAAAACGGCCGCAAGCCGCGCACAAGGCACGCCGCCTGAAAGCGCCAAAAAAGATTTCCGAGCCCTGCACCCGCAGGGCTTTTGCTATAATCCATCTATGCCTTCGCGTCGCGGCTTTACCCTCATCGAGCTCCTCGTCGTCATATCCATAATCGCTCTGCTTTCGTCTGTGGTCCTTTCCGCTCTCAACACGGCGCGCGACAAGGCGAAAGCGACCCGCATCGCCCGCGACCTCTCGGAGATCAGGAAGGCTCTGATCCTCTATCAGGCCGATAACTCCGGGGCGTACCCGTGCTTCGACCACGACTGGAACTCAGGCGACGAGACAGGCTGGTCCGCGCCGTATTTCAAATGGCCGACCTCTCCTCTCGGCACGCCGTATCACTGGGAGCACAGCTATCCGCCGGCCGCTCCGACCACGTTCTCTATATCCGTACAGGCTCCGACAGCGACCCTCGCGGGCCTTCTCGACCAGATGCTCGATAGGGGAGACGGCGCGAACGCTGGCACCATCCGCTATCCCAACGTCGCAGACCGCCTCGATTTCAGCGGCATAGACCAAACCGTGCCGTTCAATGATTGTCATATATAGCGATTCATTGTTTGGCTCAACATAGCCCTCTCAAACACCTCAACCGGTTGAGGTGCTCATATTTCGCTGAAAATTCGAAAAAGAGTGACTGGATTCGGTAAATCAAAGCAATACCCACCGAAAAGAGGGTTTTGTGTTACCCTTTTTCTATGGCTAAGGCAATATATATTCGCACAAGATATGTAAACAGTGCTTCAAGCGCGTTACTTGCCGCTATTCACTCTTATAACTCTGTAATCGGAGAATACAGAAAGCAGCAATCTTTAATTCTCATGACAAACGCAGTTGAACTTTTAGCAAAGGCAGTTTTATTGAAACTCGGAGAGTCTATAAGAGGCGATAATAGAAATCCCACAATTCCGGCTGAAAAAGCAATTTCAAAGCTTTTAGTTAAACAAGAGATTTCTGAAATCGAGGCTCAAACAATTCAGCAGTTAATTTCATTCAGAAATGAGGCGGCGCATTCATTTCTACCTGAAATACCGAACGATATTTTGCAGCACGTAATCTATTGTGCGTATAAAACCTTTAACAATCTAGCCAGAAAGCATTTCCGTAATGTCCTTAAGATCACTGAAAAAACCTTTCTTTCTATCTCTTTTGAGGATACGGTGACTTATGCAGACGGGGTTAGTGTGCTCATAAAAAAATATAGAAAAAATACGGATGCTAAAAAACTCCTTTGGCTTCTCGAACGCGGAGTCAGTTATTCTGGTTCGACTTATATGAGTCAAGACGATTTTGAGAGAAAATTTAAAAATGGAAGAAGGCTAATTTTGGATCGACTTAATCTCTCGAACTACATGAAAGATTCAGAACAACTGAAGGTCGTCTTTATTCAAGCGCCTCGTGGCTATACTGTAAATGTTGATATTCGAAAGGGAAATCAAAACTCGAAACAAGCTTTGCCTGTCGTAATGACAAAGAAGACAGAGGTCGCGGTGGATTACCCCTACTTAACTACTGAGTTAGCAACTAAGCTAGGTAAGGGCCGTAATGTTGTGGTTAGGACCGCTAAGGTGCTTAACATGAGAGGGGATAATAATTTCCACCAAGAGATTAAGGTCGGAAAGAAAAGTTTCGTACAGCGCTACTCTGAGGCAGCATATGTAGCCCTCAAGAAGCACTTTGAATCCAATCCCGTATATATTCCACTACAGACCTCTGCCTAATTCCAACAATTTGACATCCAAACCCTATTCATATAGGATATCCCCACTAGCTTCGGAATGGGCACTAGACCGTGGAAACTAGGGTAAAACCTAGTTTTTGCTTTCGATAAGTCGTTTCTAGCGACTATAGCCCAGACGCCCGAGCTGTAATTCATTGTCTTTATACATTTCCAATGACACGAAGCCTCTCAAAAGGACCAAACGTAGACCCACGCGTTCTCAAGAAGATCGCGGGCAAGAAGCCGCAGGAGACCGGGGTTATCAAGACGTGGCTTCGCGCATGCCACATCTCGCCTGAGATGGTGGGATTCAAGTTCGGAGTGCATAACGGCAAAGATTTCGTCGAGGTCCTCGTGTCGGAAGACATGGTAGGTCACCGCCTCGGCGAATTTTCTTTGACGAGGAAGTTCACCAAGCACGGCGGAAAGATGCAGAAGGAGCTCGAGGCCAAGAAGAAGGAGTCCGAGATGGCTGCTGCTTCCGCTGCCAAGGCCGCTACTACCGAGAAAAAGGCCTAATATCTATATATCTTTATGGTCACAGCATCCCTTACGAATTATCGCCAGTCTCCCCGCAAAGTCCGCCTCGTGGCGTCTTTGATCAAGGGAAAGACCGTCGACCAGGCCCTTAACACCCTTATGGTCACCACCAAGAGGGCTTCTGACCCTATGGTAAAGCTCCTCAAGTCGGCCGTCGCGAACGCGAAGGATCGAAATATCTCCATAGAGGGCTTCATCATAAAGGAGTGCTCTGTGAACCAGGGCCTCACCATGAAGCGATTCATGCCGGGCGCCCGAGGCTCCGCTTTCCCGATCCACAAGAAGACGAGCCACGTAAAGCTCGTCCTTGGACCGAAGCACTCTGCCGCTCTCGCAGCCCCGAAGGCGGAGAAGAAGGAGGCGAAGGCTGAGAAGCCCGTTAAGAAGGCCGTAGCTAAGAAGGCAACCAAGTAATCATATGTCGCACACAGTACACCCATATTCCCATAGGCTCGGCATCATCAGAGACTGGAAGTCCCGCTGGTTCGCAGGCAAGGGCAAGTACCAGGACTACCTCAAGTCCGACATCCTTTTGCGCGAGTTCCTCACCAAGAAGTTCCGCGGCATGTACGTCGCCGACATCGAGATCGAGCGAAACGAGAAGGCTATCCGCATCATCATCAAGACCTCGCGACCGGGCGTCATCATAGGCAGGCAGGGAGAGGGAGCCCAGATGCTCCGCGCCGATATCCTCGCCTTCATCCAGAAGCACGGCGGCAAGCTCCAGAAGGGGCAGGACCTCAAGCTCGACATCGAGGAGATCAGGAATCCTGAGTCGAACGCCGCTATCGTCGCATATATGATCGCAGAATCCCTCGAGAAGCGACTTCCGTTCCGCCGCGTCATGAAGCAGACCATCGAGAAGGTCATGGCTAACCGCGACGTCAAAGGCGTTCGAGTGTTCCTCGGAGGCAGGCTCGGCGGCGCCGAGATGGCCCGCGTCGAGGACATGAAGAAGGGTCAGATCCCTCTCCAGACCCTGCGCGCAGACATCGATTTCGCCCGCGAGAAGGCCCACATGACCTATGGAGACATCGGCATAAAGGTCTGGATCTACAAGGGAGAGATCTTCAATAAGACGAACAAATAATAGAAACCGCCATGCTCGTACCGAAAAAAGTAAAATATCGCAAGTGGCACGTCATGAGGAAGAACCCGTCTAAGATGGGCTTCGAGACTCGCGGCACGACCCTCTCTTTCGGCTCGTTCGGCCTCAAGGCGACGACCGCTCACAGAATACGCTCCGAGCAGATAGAGTCCGCTCGAAAGGTCATCTCCCGAGAGGTAGGCAAGAACGGAAAGGTCTGGATCAGGATCTTCCCTGACATGCCGTACACCCAGAAGCCTGCCGAGGTAAAGCTCGGAAAGGGCAAGGGAGACCTCCAGGGCTACTGCGCTCCGGTAAAGCCGGGACGCGTCCTCTTCGAGGTAGACGGCATCGACGAGAAGGTCGCTCGCGAGGCTCTCCGAAAGGGCGGCACCAAGCTTCCTGTGAAGTCCATCATAATCTCGCGCGAGATCGCTTAATACAAACATATGGCTATATTTGGAAAGAAAACGACGGAACATAAAGAGACGAAGGCGGCAGCTCCCGCAAAGGCGGGCGCGGTCTCTCGACCAAAGCAGCTTACGGGCATCGTCGTCTCTACAAAGATGAAGGATACCGTCGTCGTCAAAGTCGACCGATTCGAGAAGGCTCCTAAGTACCAGAGGTACATGAAGATCTCGAAGAAGTACAAGGCCCATGACGCCGGCAACACCAAGAAGGAAGGCGAGAAGGTCACGATAATCGAGACCAAGCCTTATTCGAAGGACAAGCACTTCAGGGTCGCTTAATCGCAAGAATTATCTAAACTCACATGCTTCAGCCACGCTCACTCGTAAATATCGCGGACAACTCGGGCGCCAAGATCGGCCGCATATTCAAGGTGCTCGGATCGGCTGCCAAGCGATACGCGATGATAGGCGACATCGTCGTCCTCTCCGTCCAGAAGGCGGAGCCTCGCAAGTCGGTAAAGAAGAAGGACGTCCTCCACGCCGTCGTCGTCCGATCGAGGAAGGAGACCAAGCGAAAGGACGGTTCGTACATCCGCTTCGACGAGAACGCGGTAGTCATCCTCGAGAAGGGCAAGAAGGAGCCCCTCGCCGGCCGCGTGTTCGGACCTATCCCTCGCGAGATCTCCGAGAAGGGCTTCCAGACCATTTCCTCCCGAGCGCCCGAGATCGTCTAACCCTCATTTAATACACACCACCATGCACGTAAAGAAAGGAGACAAAGTAGTGATACTCGCAGGCAAGGACGCAGGCAAGACCGGCGAAGTGGTCAGGTCTATGCCGAAGGAGGGCAAGGTAGTCGTCCAGGGCGTAAACAAGATGAAGCGCCACCTCCGCCCTCGAAAGGCGAACGAGAAAGGTCAGGTCGTCGACCGCGAGATGCCTATCCACGCTTCGAACGTAGCCAAGAAGTAATCGTCTAAATTACCATGAAAACCCTCAAAGAAAAGCAGAAGGACGCATTCGAGGCGATAAAGAAATCGTCTGGCATATCGAACGCCATGCAGGCCCCAAAGGTCCTCAAGGTCGTCGTCTCCGCGGGCATCGGCTCGTTCAAGGACAAGAAGAAGATCGAGCTCGCAGGCGACAGGATCGCGAAGATAACTGGCCAGAAGCCGGTGCTTAAGGGCGCGAAGAAGTCTATCGCGACCTATAAGTCCCGAGAAGGCGACCCTATGGGATACCAGGTCACTCTCCGCGGCGAGCGTATGTGGCACTTCCTCGAGAAGCTCGTCCATATCGCCCTCCCTCGAACGAAGGACTTCCGCGGATTGCCTAACACCTCGGCGGACGGCATGGGCGGATACTCGATCGGCGTGCGAGAGCACACCATCTTCCCTGAGACCGCAGACGAAGAGCTCAAAGACGTCTTCGGCCTCGGCATCACGATCATGACGAACATGAGGAAGAAGGAAGACACCAAGAAATTCCTCGAACTCCTCGGATTCCCTATAAAGAAAGACGGAGCAGCGAAATAGCAAAAAAAGGCCGCCGAAAGGCGGCCTTTCGCTTTAGGGATCGAACGATCGCGCCCCTAAGACAGCGAAAGAAGCGCTTCGTCTAGCGGATCCGTCGCGGCGCAGGCTCTAATATTTGACACCCCTTAAATCGTTTGCTAGTATGCCCAAACAAGCTTTTTCAGGGCTTTTTATTTTTCCCTTAGCAATTCAATGGCAAAAACCTCAGTTATAGCGCGCGCGAACAAGAAACCGAAGTTCTCTTCGAGGATCGTTCGACGCTGCTTCCGCTGCGGCCGAAAGAACGGCTTTATGAGGGATTTCGGTATGTGCCGAATCTGCTTTAGGGAGCTCGCGAACGATGGCCTTATCCCGGGCATAAAGAAATCGTCCTGGTAGAACATTATTAATTTAGGCAGTAGGGGAGGGGCGATACACGAAAGCAACAGCCCGACCCTAGACGCTAAATCACATGAGAGACCCAATTTCGAATCTTATAACGACCATCAAGAACGGATCGGCTTCACGAAAGGAGTCGGTCACGGTCCCTGCTACCAATTTCGTCGAGGCGGTCGCCTCTGCTCTCGCTCGCAAAGGCTACGTAAAGCCGGCAGCTAAGAAGGGCAAGGCCATCCAGAAGACCCTCGAGATCGGCCTTATCTATAACGACGGAAAGTGCCGCATAACGGACGTAAAGCGCGTATCCAAGCCTTCGAAGAGGCTCTATAAGGGCTATACCGAGATCTTCCAGGTAAAGCAGGGCTACGGCTCCACGTTCATCTCCACTCCGAAGGGCGTTCTCTCGGACGACGAGGCGCGAAAGGAAAAGGTCGGCGGCGAGGTCCTCTTCCAGATCTGGTAATACTTTTTAATAACCACACTCCTATGTCACGAGTAGCAAAAAAGCCGATAATCATCCCTGAGAAGACCGAGGTCAAGGTCGCAGGGCAGACTGTGTCCGTAAAAGGCCCTCTCGGCGAGATCTCCCGCGATTTCAAGCCAGGAATCGAATTCAAAGTAGAGAACGGCGCGGTGAACGTCCTTCTCCACAGGCCAGAGGCGTACATGCTCCTCGGCACCTACGCGTCCCACCTCAAGAACATGATCAAGGGCGTGACGGCAGGCTTCCAGAAGAAGCTCGTCATCGAGGGTATCGGATTCAAGTCCGACGTAAAGGGCGCGAAGCTCGACCTCTCCCTCGGCTTCTCCCACCCTATCTCCGTCGAGATACCAAAGGAGCTCAAGGTAACCGCAGAGAAGAACGTCATCACGGTCACAGGCGTCTCGAACGAGCTCGTGGGCGAGTTCGCTTCGAAGGTGCGCGCCCTCAAGAAGCCAGAGCCCTATAAGGGCAAGGGCATCCGCTATGACAACGAGGTCATCCGCAGGAAGCAGGGCAAGAAGGCCGCGTAATCTCTAAAGAATCACCATGGCTAACTCAAACATCAAGAAGATAAAGAGGGTACGAAGGCACGTCGCTATCCGCACGCGCATCTCGGGCACGGCAGAGAAGCCTCGCCTCGCGGTATTCCGCTCGAACAAATTCATGTACGCTCAGCTCATCGACGACTCGAAGGCGGTCACCCTCGCGTCGGCGTCTTCCCTCGACATGAAGGGCAAGAAGTCAGAGGTCGCATCCAAGGTCGGAAAGGCGATCGCCGAGAAGGCTCACGCCCTCAAGATAACGACCGTCGTGTTCGACCGAGGAGGCTTCGGCTATCGAGGACGGGTAAAGGCCCTTGCCGAGAGCGCGCGAGAAGGCGGTCTCAAATTCTAATCAATTACTATGAATCCTGAAGAAAACAAGAACGTTACGGCACCTACGGCAGCGCCAGCTCCGGCAGCGCAGGCTCCAGGCCCGGGAGACCTCCCTCGATCCGATCGCGGAGGCTTTCGAGGCGGAGACAGGGGTGGCCGAGGCGGCGGCCGCGGCCCTCGAAAAGGAGATTCTCGCGCCCCTCGCGCGAAGCCTGAGTTCGACTCGGTCATGCTCAACATCCGCCGCGTCGCTCGAACCGTGTCCGGCGGCCGTCGATTCTCGTTCTCGGTCGCTCTCGTAGCGGGCGACAGGAAAGGCAAGGTAGGCGTAGGCCTCGGAAAGGGAGGCGACACCGCCCTCGCCATCGACAAGGCGACCCGAAACGCGAAGAAGCACATGATCAAGGTCAATGCGACCAAGGACATGTCTATCCCTCACGAGTCGTTCGCCAAGTACTCTTCCGCGCGCGTCGTCATCCGACCGGTGAAGGACCGAGGCCTCGTAGCAGGCTCGTCCGCCCGAAACGTGCTCGAGCTCGCAGGCCTCAAGAACGTGGCTGCGAAGATCGTCTCGCCTTCGAAGAACAAGCTCAACATCGCCCGCGCTACCATCATGGCCCTCCAGAGCCTCGATCTCGTCCGCCCGCCTAAGGAGTCCAAGTAATAGCTACCAATATGCAACTCAACAACATCGCACGCAAGACTCCGAACGCCAAGAAGCCTCTCGTAGGCCGAGGCGGAAAGCGCGGCAAGACTTCGGGCCGCGGCACGAAGGGACAGAAGGCGCGCGCCGGAAACAAGAAGCGCCCTGAGCTCCGAGACTTCATAAAGAGGATCCCGAAGATGCGAGGACGAGGAGTCAATTCCTTCAAGTCCTTCGCCCCTCGCGCGGTGCCTGTGTCGCTCTCAGAGATTGAGAAGGCCTTCAAGGCCGGAGAGAGGGTAGAGCCTGCGACTCTCGTCGAAAAGGGCCTCGTAGAGAAGACCGAAGGGAACTTTCCGAGGATAAAGGTCCTCGCAGGAGAGATCACCAAGAAGGTCACGGTCTCGGGAGTCGAGATATCGGCTTCTGCAAAGGCTCAGGTAGAGAAGGCAGGAGGAAAGGTCCACGCTTAAACCGAACATCCCGCTTCAAACGGGATGTTTCGTCGAATAGACACGAGATTAGAAAGGGTATAGATTTTATAGGCTTATTTACAAGAGAGTAACACTGAGAACATGAACGCATTCTTCGCCAAGATCTCCCAGGCATTCCGAGACAAGAGCCTCCGAAAGAGGATACTCTTCGTCGTCCTCGCGCTCGTCGCGTTCAGGCTCCTCGCCGCGATACCGATCCCGGGCATAGACGTGGTCCGCCTCGCGTCCCTCATCGAGAACAGCCAGTTCCTCGGCCTCCTCAACATCTTCTCGGGAGGAGGGCTCTCTAACCTCTCTATCGTGATGCTCGGCGTGGGCCCTTACATCACGGCTTCGATCATCATGCAGCTCCTCACCATCATGATCCCTCGCATGAAGGCGATGTATCAGGAGGAAGGGGAGGCCGGCCGCGCGAAGTTCGCCCAGTATTCGAGGCGCCTCTCATTCCCTCTCGCGCTTCTCCAGGCTTTCTCTTTCATCGTCATATTCCAGCGCCAGGGCATCATCCCTGACCTCGACGCCTTCGGCCTCATCATGAACGTCCTCGTCATCTCCGCAGGCTCGACCCTCCTTATGTGGATCGGCGAGCTCATCACCGAGTTCGGCCTCGGCAACGGCACGTCTCTCATCATCTTCGCCGGTATCGTAGCGTCCCTTCCTCAGGCGGTCTCCGGCGCCCTCGCTGCCTACGACCCTTCGCAGCTCCCTGTGTACATAGGCCTCATCGCCCTCGCCCTCGCGGTTATCTACGCGGTCGTATTCATCACGGAAGCCGAGAGGCCGATCCCTGTCACCTATGCTAAGCAGGTCCGCGGCATGAAGGTCTACGGCGGCGTATCGACCTATCTCCCGCTCCGCCTCAATCAGGCCGGCGTGATCCCTATCATCTTCGCTCTCTCGATCCTCCTCTTCCCTCAGATGATATTCAACTTCTTCGCGGCATCCTCGAACCAGGTCCTCCAGAGCGTCTCTTCGGTAGGGCTCTCGTTCCTCAATAACCACCTCCTCTACAACTCGGCCTACTTCCTCCTCGTATTCATCTTCACTTACTTCTACACGGCGGTCACCTTCGATCCTCACATGATCTCGGAGAACCTCCAGAAGTCGGGAGCGTTCATCCCAGGCGTGCGCCCGGGACAGTCGACCGCAGAGTATCTCTCGAAGATAGTGACGAGGATAACCCTCGTCGGAGCCCTCTTCCTCGGCGTGATCGCGGTCCTTCCGCTCATCCTTCGCACCGCTACGGGCCTTACGACCCTCGCTATCGGCGGAACGTCCCTCCTCATCGCCGTCTCCGTCGTCCTCGACGTCGTAAAGAAGCTCGACGCTCAGCTCTCGATGAGGGAGTACTAGCCCTCAAAAGAAAAGCCCGCGCCCTAGGGCGCGGGCTTTTCTTTTCACGATAAAAAGCGGTTTTGCAAAAGATTCTCTAATCTCTGTTTTGCGGATACACTTGATAGCATGAAACCAATCACAGCTGTATTCTTTGGCCGCTCCGGCTCGGGCAAAGGCACCCAGGCGGAGCTCCTTATCAAGAAGCTCAAAGAGCTCGATCCGGCGAATCGCGTCGTCTATGTCGAGACCGGCGCTGAGCTCCGCAAGATGAAGGCGAACGGGACTCACACGGCAAAGCTCACCGCCGAGATCATGGACAAGGGCGGTCTCATGCCTGCGTCGATCCCTATCTGGGCCTGGTCGAATCTCCTCATGAGCGAGGTCGCCACCGGTAAGGAGCATATGGTCTTCGACGGCGTCGCCCGCAGGGCGGACGAGGCGCCTATCCTCGACCAGGCTCTCCAGTTCTACGCCCGCGAAAAGCCCTCGATCGTCTTTCTCGACGTGCCGGTGCCCGAGGTGACAGACAGGCTCCTAAAGAGGGGTAGGCACGATGATAAGCACGAAAAGATAGCAGAGCGCCTCCGCTGGTTCGAGACGGACGTCATGCCGTCGGTACACTACTTCAAGAAGAGCCCGACTTGCAGGTTCCTTGAGATAGACGGCCACCAGACCGTAGAGAAGGTGCACGCAGACATCCTCAAGGCGCTCGGATTGTAGGACGAAGGCCGGCTCATCGAAGCTGGCTTTTTCGCATCAAAAAGGTAATCTTGAGCCATGGCTGTAAAGCTTAAGACTCCAGAGCACATAGCGGTCTTGCGCGAAGGCGGCAAGAGGCACGCTTTCATATTGAGCGAAGTATCGAAGGCTGTGCGTCCGGGGGTCTCGACCAAGGATCTCGACGATATGACGGCACGGCTCATCGCGGAAGGCGGAGATAAGGCTGCTTTCCTCGGATATCGTCCGCGCGGCGCCAAGAGGCCCTATCCGGCCTCGATCTGCATATCCGTGAACGACGCGGTGGTGCACGGCATCCCGAACGAGGATCCTGTGATTCTCAAGGAAGGGGACACGGTGACTCTCGACCTCGGCCTCGTCCATAAGGGCCTCATAACCGACGCGGCCGTGACCGTGCCGGTGGGAAAGATAGACAAAGCGGCGCAGACCCTCCTACAGGCTACGAGGGAGGCTCTCGCAAAGGGTATACAGGCGGTAAAGCCGGGGCATACGACAGGTCACATAGGCGAAGCGGTCGAGGCGCACGTGAGATCGTTCGGCCTCACCATCGTCGACGAGCTCGCGGGCCACGGAGTAGGCTACAAGGTCCATGAAGACCCGTTCGTGCCCAACTACGGCAGGGCCGGCGAGGGAGAGCCTCTCGTCCCGGGCATGGTCATAGCTATCGAGCCTATCGTGAACGAAGGCTCCGCCAAGGTCGTCCTCGACAAGGACGGATACACATACAGGACGAGGGACGGTAAGCGCAGCGCGCATTTCGAACACACGGTCGTCGTCACCGAAAGAGGGTGCGAAGTCCTGACTGCGCTATAATAGCCGCATATCCCTAATTTCCGAGAGGCAGTAAAGCTCAGTCGGCGTACGAGCGGGACCTGCTTCGAGCACGGATGAAGCATCCAAAACAAGAGCGAACGCTCGCGGTCATAAAGCCCGACGGAGTTCAGAGAGGCCTCATAGGCGAGATCATCGGGCGGTTCGAGAGGATCGGCCTTAAGGTCGTCGCGACGAAGATGATGGTCCTCTCGTCCGATTTCGTAGAAAAGCACTATACGCTCGATCCAGAGTGGCGGAGGATCACGGGCGAAAAGACGATAAAGTCCTATGCCGATAAGGGCCTCAAGCATCCGGTAAGCGAAGATCCGATAAAGGTCACCGAAGTCATCCTCGCGAAGCTCAAGAAATACATGACGTCCGGGCCGGTCGTCGCCTTGGTCCTCGAGGGCGCACACTCGGTGGAGGTCGTGCGCAAGCTCGTAGGCTCGACGGAGCCTCTCTCGTCGGATGTCGGGACGATCCGCGGGGATTTCGTCCTCGATTCATACAGGATGGCGGATTCCGACGGCCGCTCGGTGCGAAACCTCATCCACGCCTCCGGTTCGCCCAAGGAGGCCGAGCAGGAGATCCCTCATTGGTTCTCGAAAGGGGAGATCGTCGATTACAAGCACGTCCAAGAAAAGATCATCTACGACGTCAATCTCGACGGTATTCTCGAATAATCCCCAGAAAACGAGGGGTTATCCACGCCCTGCGCACGCTTTGTGCACATGTTATGCACGAAAGCATTGAATCTTGACGGAATGAGCGTATAATTGTATCTAAGGATCATCTCGAGCTCGCAGGCATATATCATTCATCAGGACCTTCGCGTAGAGGAGTTCCGATGAGCGCCCCAGAGTTCTGACGGATTCCTCTCCAGGTCCCTCTCTATGAAGAGGCCTCACCAAGCCCGACCGATCCCTAATCCGGTAAAGCCGTCCGCCTCTGGCGGACGGCTTTCGTCTCCTATGAAACTTTGTCTGCGGAGCATCGTATCTATTTACCGTTCTGTTTTTCCGTTTCAGAGTCGAGCCTGGGGATTGCGGCGAGGGAAGAGAGGAATATAATGACTATGGGTTATTCGCAAGATTAACTCTATAACATTTTTTTAGGGAGGCCTCTATAGCCTCGAACCTTGGTTCAAGGCTGCGGTCACCCACCTAGTTAATACTAGGGACAATCTTCGAATAGCCCCCGGAAAGCCCGACGCGAGAGCGTCGGGCTTTGCGTTCCCTCGTCTCGATCCGTCTCGGTCGGATATCGGAAGGAGGAGAGCCTCGCCATGCTATACTTTTATCCATGTTCTGGAACCGCTATTTCGCGCCCTCGTTCGCCTCTCTCGTCCTTGTCGCGGCTCTTCACTGGGTCGCTTCGTATAAGGGGCTCTACTGGACTCTGGGCTGGTATGACGTCATGATGCATTTCCTCGGCGGCGTCTGGACGGCCCTGTTCCTCTTATGGGTATCGCGAACGAACCTCGGCGCATGGCTCTTCTCGCTTACGACCCTGCGGAGCCTCGTCGTCGGCGTCATAGCCGTGGGAGTCGCGTGGGAGCTCTACGAGATCGCTTTCGGTTTCACGTTCGTAACGGACAGCGAATACCCCCTCGACACCTCTATCGACCTCGTGATGGACACGCTCGGCGCGATCGCGGTGTTCTTGGTCTACAGGAGATCGATCGGAAAGAGATGAAAGGATATACCCTCACAGGCTGCGGCGGCATAGCGAACGCGACCGGAGCGAATTTCCTTTTGCGTACGCCCGAGACGGACATCCTCGTCGACTGCGGCCTCGTGCAGGGATCGCATTTCGCTATGGACGAGAACCGGTCGGCCTTTCCATACGATCCGACGAAGGTGTCCCATCTTTTCATAACCCATGCCCATATGGACCATATCGGCAGGATCCCCAAGCTCGTGAAGGAAGGCTTCAGCGGGACCATACATTCGACGGCCGAGACCAAAGAGCTCGCGGCGATAATGCTCGACGACGCTCAGGCCCTCCTCGCGAGGGAGGCGCGCGAGAGCGGGCATGACCCTCTGTACGGCCCCGACGACATAGCCCGAGCCCTCCTTTTGTGGAGGACCTATCCGTATCACGAGGCGTTCGAGGTCACCAAAGACGTATCGGCGTACATGAGAGACGCCGGGCACATACTCGGGTCGGCTATCGTCGAGCTTACCCTTAAAGGGGCCGGGAAGAAGATTGCCTTTACGGGAGACCTCGGCAATTCGCCGACGCCTTTGTTGCGCGATACCGAATATGTGACGGACGCCGATTACATGGTCATCGAGTCGGTCTACGGCGACCGGAATCACGAGCCGAAGGACGTCCGGGACGCGAAGCTCCGCGACGTGCTCGTCAACGCAGTAAAGAGGGGAGGGACCGTCGTCATCCCCGCTTTCTCCATGGAGCGGACGCAGGTCATCCTCTATGCCATAAACAACCTCATCGAATCGGGCACCCTGCCGGAGGTTCCTGTATTCCTCGACTCGCCCCTGGCGATAAAGATAACGCAGGTCTATCGCTCGCATACGTCGAATTTCAACGATAAGGTCAAAGGCGAGATACGGGGAGGCGACGACATATTCGATTTTCCAGGCCTGCGCGTCGTCTCGAGCCATCAAGAGTCCGAGAGCATCATCAGGGTAAAGGGGCCAAAGATCATAATCGCAGGCTCCGGCATGTCGGTGGGCGGACGAGTCCTCCATCACGAGAGGAATTACCTCTCGGATCCCAATGCGACCATACTCCTCGTCGGCTACCAGGTGCCGGGATCTCTCGGCCGCCTCATAGAGGAGAGGGCTTCGAAGATAGTGATAGACGGCGCCTACGTGAAGATCCGCGCGCGCATAGACAAGATATCCGGCTTCTCGTCGCATAAGGACTCGAACAACCTCGTCGAGTTCGTATCTCACGCCCAGCCCAAGCTCTCCACCTGTTTCGTGGCGATGGGGGAGACCAAATCGTCGTCGTTCCTCGCCCAGCGCCTTCGCGCTGAGCTTGGCGTTAACGCGATTGTTCCGGAGAAGAACAAAGAGTATAGTCTTTAGATATGGCGCAAAGAAAGATCGTGGTGTATGTCCCTTTGTCTCATGCTGATACTGTAAGGGAGGCTATTGGCACGGCAGGAGGAGGCAGACTCGGCAAATATTCCTTCTGCAGCTTCTCTATACGAGGTATTGGCAGATTTAGGCCTGATGAAGGCGCGAATCCTCATATCGGTAAAGTTGGCTCGCTTGAATCTGTAGAGGAAGAGAGGATAGAGGTTACGTGTGATAAAGAGATCGAGGAGAAAGTGATCTCGGCTATTAAAAAGGTCCATCCTTACGAAGAAATAGCCTTGGATGTCTACGAGTTAGTATAGCGGAAAACAAAAACCGCCGAATGGCGGTTTTTGTTTATTTGATCTGAGCGACGAATCGGTCGAAGGTCTCTGGGTTGTTCTCTGCGAGGTCCGCGAGGATCTTGCGGTCTACCTGGATGCCCATCTTCTTTACCTGGCCCATGAACTTCGAGTAGGAGATGCCCTTCGCGTCGAGAGCGGCGTTGATCTTTACGATCCAAAGGTTTCGGCGGTCGCCCTTCTTGTCGCGTCGGTGGGCGAACGCATATGCGCCTGCGTGCATGAGCGCTTCGTAGGCTGCGCGCTCGTTCGTCGATCGGCGGAACCTGAAGCCCTTTGCTGCCTTGAGGATATTCTTCCTGGTCTTAAGCGCGTTTACTCCTTTTTTTACTCGTGCCATGTGTTTATTCGTTAAAGATTATCGGAGGCCTGAGAGGAATCGGGACTTCTCCTTGTGGGTCATGTGGAAAGCCGTGGTGGTGCCCTTCTTTATCTGAGAGCGGCCCGATTCCTTCGAGTTGAAGTGGTTCTGGCCAGGGCGCCTCGCGAGGACCTTGCCGTTCCTCGTTACTTTGAGCCTTTTTGCGAAAGACTTATTAGTTTTCATGACTTTAGGGAAAAAATAAGAGCCCGAAGGCTGTTGCCAAGCAGTCTAACAGATTCGGCCGTTTTGTAAAGGCTTTAGGCCTTTTCGATGATAGTGGTGAGTCCCTTAGGGCTCTTCTGGGGCTTTTCGGCCACTTTGAAGTCTTCGGTAACGAACGTGAAGAGCCTCTCGAGCCTTTCTTGGAGGAATTTAGGATCCATGTATTTGGAGCGTCCCGGGAGGAAGAGGTCGATCTTTATCCTATGGCCTTCCTTGAGCCATTCAGAGGCTTTCTTCGCCTTAAGCTCGAGGTCGTGCTCGCCCGTGCCGATCTTGACCTGGAGGGTCTTGATCTCTATCACGTGTGCCTTCGCCTTCTGGGCCTTCTGCTTCTTGTTCTCCTCGTACGAGTACTTCCCGTAATCGGCGATCTTCGTGACAGGCGGATTCGCGTTAGGGGAGATCTCGATAAGGTCGAGTCCTACCTCGTGAGCCTTGGCGAGGGCCGCCGAGACGGTCATGACGCCATAGTTCTCTCCTTCGGATCCGATGACCCGCACCTCTGCGGCCCTTATCTGGTGGTTTATTCGTGTCCTGTCTTTGCTCAAAGTCTTTAAGATTACGCTAATGTATGAGGATTAAAGCATTTTTACGCTTAAAAATCAAAGGATTCGGGCTATACTAAAGAGGCGTCCATTATCATTTCCTACGCCGTAATATAAGTATGAAAAGAGAGATCGCCGTCTTTGCGGGAGGATGCTTCTGGTGCACCGAAGCGGTTTTCAAACTGCTTAAGGGCGTCTCCTCTGTGGTTCCTGGATATACAGGGGGAACGAAGGAGGATCCCACCTACGAAGAGGTCTCCTCTGGCAGGACGGGCCATGCCGAAGCGGTGAAGATAGAATTCGACCCGAAATTCGTCTCGTTCTCCGACCTTCTCACCGTATTCTTCGGCACTCATGACCCGACGACAAAGGACCGGCAGGGAAGCGACGTAGGGCCGCAGTATCGGTCGGCGATCTTCTATACGACGCCAGAGCAACAGGAGGAGGCCTTGAGCTTTATACGCGGTTTGAACGATTCGAGCCCTTCGGGAGAGCCCATCGTCACCTCGGTAGAGCCTCTCGGGGCGTTCTACGAGGCGGAGGATTACCACAGGGACTACTATGGCCGCAATCCGGATAACCAGTATTGCGAGGTCGTCATCAATCCCAAGCTTAAAAAAGTCGAGCAGAGCTTTTACTCTCTTTTAAAGGCGCAACAGGCATAAGCCTCTAGGATATGGATATAAAAAGACAGATACCGAAAAGCGAGGAAGAGTGGAAGAAGGAGCTATCGCCCGAAGCGTATCGGGTGCTGAGACAAAAGGGAACCGAAGCGCCTTTCTCCGGAAAGCTTCTCCATTCGGATGCGAACGGCACATATGCGTGTAGGGCGTGCGGGAACCCTCTCTTCTCGTCCGATGCGAAATTCGATTCGGGTACGGGCTGGCCGTCCTTCGACGAAGCGCTCCCGGGAGCGGTGCGGGAGGTGGCCGACGATGCTCACGGCATGAAGAGGGTCGAGACCGTCTGCGCGCGCTGCGGCTCGCATCTCGGGCACGTCTTCGACGACGGGCCGACCGAGACGGGGAAGAGGTATTGTATGAATTCGGTGTGCCTCGATCTGGAGGAGAAAAAATAGAAGGATCTTTTCTTTTGGTCGATCCGCGCTCTCTTGGCTGCGGAACTCGCCTTCGAAGACTCGGCGGAGGGTAAGAAGAAAAAAGCCCTAGTGATGGTGATGGTGTCCTGCGTGCTTTAGGGATTCCTCTTCTTTGGCGAGGGTGGCGGGATCGGCGTGACCGGAGCGTTTTATGAGCATCCAGGTCGATATGAGGGTGGTAAGAGGGACGGTGAGGATGAGGCCGATGGAGCCTACGATGGCTCGGACGATCTCGGAGGCGAATATCTCGCGGTTCATTATGATGTGCGCCGGCTCGAAGGCGGAAGAATAGAAAAGGAGGAGCAAGGGCAAGGAGACGCCGACGTAGGCGATGGCGAGGGTGTCGACGAGCGCTCCTATGTGCTCGCGGCCTATCCTCGTAGCCCTCTTATATATGGACTTTCGCGAGAGGTGGGGAGCAACCCTGTGGAGCTCCTCGACGGCGATAGCCTGGCTTATGGCCGCATCATACAGGACGCCGAGAAGGCCGATGAGCATTCCGCCGAGGAGGAGCCCTGCGAGGTCGAGCGTGCCCGCCGAGTTGAAGCTTAGGTAGACGGCCTCTTCCTCGCTCATGCCGGTGAGCCGTGCGGCGCCTATGGACCAATGGGCGAAGAATCCGATAAGGAGGATGGTCGCGATCATGCCCATGACCGCCGCTGTGGTCGTCTTGTTGAACCCGTGCGTCACGTACGAGCCGAGGACGATGATAAGCGCCGATACGCCGATCGAGACCGCGACGGGAGAGTAGCCCTTCATGATCCCAGGCAAAAGGACGAAAGCGATGAGGAATAGGCTCGCCGCGAGAGAGGCGAGGCCCCGGATGCCCTGTTTGCCGCCGAATAGGACGGTGAGCGCCACGAAGAGTATTCCAAGGAACGCGAGGAAAGGGAGCCTGTTCGGCTCAGAGACCATGTACTGGGGCTCTCCGCCGTCCCACGGCACGGTGCGGGTCAGATAGAACGTATCGCCTTCGTCGAGCATCACATAGTCGTTTCGTATCTCGATCCTCTCGCCCTTATCGCTTCCCGACAAGAGCTCCGCGGCGACGGTCTGCACGGTGTGGCTGCTATCGGTGCCGGCTATCTCTTCGGTGCCTTGATAGAGCACCTCGACGACGCGCGCCTTTATTGTCTCGTGGGTGTCCTCGACGAATTCCTGTCCGTAAGTGGGCAGGGCGATCGAGGCGAGCGCGAGCGCGGATATGATGAATGTCTTCATGCGTCTATAGTACGATTAGGCGCAGCTTTTGCATATCCCGAAGAATTCGAGGGTATGCCCTGTTATCTTCGAGAATCCGAGGGAGGCGGGCGCGATCGCCTTTTCGGGACAGACCCGTACGTCTTTCATGAGCCCGCAGGAAGTGCATACCACGTGATGGTGGTGGGCGCGTCCTATCGCTATCTCGTAGCGCGCCTCTTTTTTGTCCGTCATTATCTCTCGGACGAGGCCCTTTTCCGCGAGAGCCTTAAGCGACCTGTAGAGAGTGCTCGGATCCGGAGCCTTCACCTTCGTGCCGAGCTCCTTTATGGATATGGGAAAGCGCTCGCGCTCGAGGGCGACAAGGAGCCCTATGCGCGCCTTTGTGGCCTTCTCTCCCTTTTCGCGGAGGATGGCCGCGTATCTATCGGACGGTTTGAGTCGTTTCATATCGGTTCGATTCTACGTCTGCTTCATGCGCCTCGGAATGCGGGATGACGGTCTGTATGCCGAGCATGACGAGGATGCCGAGGATAAGGGCTTGGATGTGCTTATCGCCGTGGCCTTTCTCTCGGATCGAGGAGACCGTATGGGGCATGAGGTCGCGCAGGATTACATAGAGGAACCCTCCGGCGGCAAGGCCGATGAGGGGCGCTTCGAGGGCTTCGACCGAGGCTAGGGAGGCGGATACCCCGACGCCTATGAATATGGTGAGGGAGGCGATGAAATTCCTGGTGAGCGCTTGCCTCGTCGTATATCCGGCCTCTTTCAATATGAAGAATTCCGAGACCTCGGAGACCAGCTCGTGGATGAAGATCCCTGCCGCGGTCGCGATGCCGAGCTTTACGTCGGCGAGGAACGCCGGTACGAGTAGGAGGCCGTCGCTTATGTTGTGGACGGCGTCGCCCAAGAGGAGCCTTCTCGCGTCGATCTTCGAGTGGGCGTGTCCGGTATCAGGGTCGTGATGGTGATGCGCGTCCGGGATGAGCTTGGAGAACAGATTGACGAGAACCGCTCCTCCTATGACCGAAAGGACGACGACTAGAGCCTCTCCATGCCCGATGGCCTCTTCGAAAAGGCCCCACGTGATGACGGCGAATATACCTATCGAGAACGTGGCGAGGAAGGGGAGGCGGTATGACATGAAGCCCGATAGCCTCTTCGAGGCGAAGATGACCCCGCCTAGGGAGGCGAGGCTGATAGCGAGCGCTGATATGAAGGCGAGTGCGAGCATGGTGTATCGCTTAGCTTGTATGGCGCCTACTATACAGGAGGCGATTTTAAATGCAAATGGTTCGCATCTAGCCGGGATAAGGAAAGCCCGCCGGAATGTCGGCGGGCGCTAGTGTGCGGATGCTTCGCGGCGGTCAGCGGAACTTGATGATGAAGGCTCCTGCTTCGCTCACGATGTCCTCGACCTCGGCCCTTTTGCCGATCTCGAAGGATAGGATGAGCTCCTTTTGGGGGATGCGCATCTTTCGGGAGAGCGATACGGCCGAGTCCTCGATGCGGTCTTGGACCGAGTCTTGCCAGTCGATCCCGTCTTTGCTCGCGAGAAGCCAGGTCGAGACGTCCCGGACGAGCTTTGGCGGCGACTTGTGCACGAGGAGCATAGGCTTTCCTCCAGACTTATAGAGGATAAAGAGGAGCGACGTCATCGCCGGGACCTTTTTCGTCCCGATGAGGACCTGGATGATGAATATGTCGCGCTTCTCTGCCCATCGGAGGAATCCGGCGGCCTCGCTGCGGAGCGTTTTGAGCGTTTCGATATCGGTTCGTTTGAAGAACGGGGGGAGCGGCAGTGGTGGTTGTTTTTGCATGTCGCCTTCCATAGTAAGGACCAGACGGCCTAAGTCAAATGAAAAGCCGTCAGCCAGAGGCTGACGGCTTTTCATTAGATCTTGTCTATCTCTCCTCCGAAGTCTTCACCCTTTTCGATCGTCGGGTCGCCGTCGTATCGGATGATGCCGCCGTTCGATGCCCGCGCGTCGAGGGTCTTCGACGCCGAGGCGGTTATACTCGCTCCGAATTCCGTCCGGGCCGAGACGTCATCTGCTATAAGGCCGAGAGCGTCTATGGTGCTCCCGAAGAGCGCTTCGAAGCTCGCCGTCTTCGCGGTCCCTTCGAGCTTGAGGCGCGATCCGTGCTCGGCCTTCGCGACCACGCTGTCGGCCTCTATCTTCATATCAACTTTCGATCCAAAGAGGAGTTCGATCTCGAAGCGCCCGTCAGACTTCCAGAGCGACTCCGACTCGACGGCCGATCCGTGCCCCGCCTTTATGGACGAGAGGCTTGGGACCGTGAGGACGAGGTCGGGATTCCTCGCGTCGCAGAATAGGCACGAGTCCTTCTTTCGCCCTTGCGAGACCGAGAGGACGCCGTCCCTGTTCTCCGCGCTCACCGAATCGAGGTCCTTCCTCCTGCCTGTGGCCGTGAGGGACACCTCGTCGCCTCGGACGATAGTCACCTTCTGCCCGAAGGAGGCGTAAAGGCCGGTGAGAGGGCCTTCGATCGCTATGTCGCGCGTCTCGATCTCGAAGAGGGGGCTCGTCCTCGTATAGCTCTCGTATGACGCGACAGAGACGGCCGCCGACGCGCCGAGGCTGACTATCGATACGAGCCAGAGCCCCAGGAATCCGGCGATAGCGCCTCCGCTTAGGACGGTCTTCTTTCGGAGCACGTAGAGCGCGAAGGCGAAGAGGAGCGCTGCCGGTATCACGACGACGAAGTAGGCGCTCATGACCGCGGCGTAGAGGGCGGCGAGCGGGATTGCCTCTGTTATAGGGAAATCCGCGAGCCTCTCCGGAGAGGTAAGGAAGAACGGCGCTCCGAACGAGCTCGCGAGGATGGCGCCGAGGGTCATGACGCCGAGAGCGAGGCCGAACGCTATGCGCACGAGAGGGAATAGGGCCTTGCGGACGAACGTCGCTATCGCCTTAAGGGCGATGAAGGGCGCGGAGAGGATGCGCCGTATGGTCGAGCCGTGCCTTTGGCTTGCTTTATCGACCTTCTCCTTTATGTTCTCGCTTAAGGTCTCGAGGTTGACCGGGCTTCCCGACATCTCGAGCTTCTGCGCGGCCGTCTTCGCTTCGGGCATGACTATCCACAAGACGATATAGGCGAATAGAGGGAACCCGTTGAGGACGAACATGAGGACGACGAAGGCGATGCGCACCCAGAGAGGGTCCGTCCCGAAATAGCGCGCGAGGCCGGAGCAGACGCCCGCTATGACCCTGTCGTCGGAATCCCTATAGAGCTTCTTCTGCTTCGATTCGGCCTCGGGGGATGCTTCGTCCCCGATACCGTCTTCGAAGTCCTCGACTTTGCCCATCGTGGCGATGACCGCGTCTACTTCCATGATCGAGACGACGGCCCTCTTCGCGTCGAGGAGCTGTTCGGCGATCCTCGCCTCTATGTCTCGGACGATCTCTTCCGATCCTGCGGTCTGCGCGAAGTGCCTCTTTACCTGCGATATATAGCCGTCGAGGCGCTGATAGGCGTCCTCCTCGATGGAGAACAGGGTGCCCGCTATGCTTATCTGAAATGCTTTCTTCATATATTTAGTTCATAAGTGTGCTAACCGATGCCGAGAGGGATTTCCACGTCGCCTTGAGCTCTGAGAGATTCTCCTTGCCGCGGGCCGTGAGGGTGTAGTACTTCCGCGGCGGCCCGGACCTCGACTCTTCCCATTCGTAGTCGAGGAGCCCTTCGGAGCGCAGCCGCGAGAGCAGGGGATAGAGCGTGCCCTCGACGACGATCAGGTTCGCCTCTTTGAGCTTGTTGAGTATATCCGTCGCGTAGACCGATCCCTTCGAGATGATGAGGAGGATGCAGTATTCGAGCATCCCGCGCCGCATCTCCGTCTTCGTCTTTTCGATGTTAATTTCCTTCATATGCAAAGCATATCGCATAGTACCTTGTGATGCAAGGTACTATGCCTAGTCTATGGCAGGAGCCCTGGGAATGGGAGGGGAGGGCGCGTGCTATACTCACGAAAATACACCTTCAACTCCAGCTCATTTATGAATGAAGTAAACGTCAGCGCCCCCAAAGGCGCCGTCCTCGCGACCGTCATCGTCCCTTTCGCTGGCCTCGTCGCGGCCATCATCCTCTCGTGGGGAAAAGGGATCGACCTCGTATCGTTCGGGCTCTTCGCGGCCTTATCGGCCATGCGGATCCTGGGCATCACAGTCGGCTTTCACCGCCTCTTGACCCACAAGTCGTTCAAGACGGTCCCGTGGGTAAAGGTCGTCCTTACAGTCATGGGTTCCATGGCGATCGAGGGCAAGCCTTTCGTCTGGGTAGCGGACCACCGCAGGCATCACGTCCACAGCGATACCGAAGAGGATCCCCATTCGCCTAACGCAGGCAGGTCGGGGTTTCTCGGAGCGCTTAAGGGCTTCGTCCATTCGCATATAGGATGGATGCTCTCGGACTCGCGCTCGGATCACGCCCGTTACATACCTGACCTCATGCGAGACAGGCACGTGTCGTTCGTGAACCGCCACTTCGCCCTGTGGTCTGCCTTGGGCCTCATCTTTCCGGCGGCTCTGGGCTTCCTCATCGAAGGGACGTGGACGGGCGCTCTCCTCGGATTTCTCTGGGGCGGCCTCGCGAGCGTGTTCTTCGTCCATCACACGACGTGGAGCATCAACTCGGTCTGCCACATCTTCGGATCTCGGCCGTTCAGGTCCAAGGACCAAAGCAGGAACAACGCGTTCTTCGGATATCTCGCGTTCGGGGAAGGATGGCATCACAACCATCACGCCTTCGAGCGCTCCGCGAAGCACGGTCTCTTTTGGTGGCAGCCTGACGTAAGCTACCTGCTCATCAGGCTCCTCGAAGCTCTCGGGCTCGCCTGGGACGTGGTTGTCCCGAGCCAAGAGGAGGTAAAGGCGAAGCTTTCATCCGGCCGAAGCGGCTGAAGCCTGTTTCGCACAAGCGGCGGCGCGCACGGAAACATAGCGCGCCGCTTTTATTTGAAAAAAAGGGCGCTATCTGAAGAATCCCACGACTTCTTGGGCAGACGGCAGTATGCCGTACCAGATAAGGACGACGATAAGGAGGGTGTAGAGCGTGGTCGCCAGAGCGTATGTCTTCCAGTGCTTTCGGAAAGAATACGCGCCGTGCCGCGAATGCAGGTGCGCGTATCCGTAATGCATGAGGACGAACCCGAGGGCGTTAGTGAGCCAATAGCCTATGACGACGAGCGGGAAGAAGAGGGGCGGGTAGAAGAACGAGAAGACGAAGCCGAACGCATAGGCGATAGGGACGTTCGTGAAGACGTCGTTCCAAGGCGAGAGAGGAGAGAGCCAAAAGCCCAAAAAGACGAGGAAGCTTCCCAGGACCTTTCTCGGACGGCTCTTTGTCATGTTCTGCCATCTTAGCATGCGCCGCCCTCGACGCGCTCTAGCTTCCGATGTTCGTGAAGATGCCGACGGCGAGCTCTGCCCAGATATAGACGAATCCGAGCAGGATGGCAGCCGCGAAGCCTATCTTGCGCGGGGTCGTCCCGGCCTTCCTTACGGCGAAGTCGAGGATAAGGCCTGTTATGAAGAGGAGAGCTCCCATGGCGGCGAAGTCCGATCCGGTCCACTGCACCTCTTCGGTAAACTGCATGGCGACGAGCGGGACCATGAGCAATGCGACCACGACCGCGACGATAATCGATATTCTTTTTGTCATATGTGGATGTTATGTTCTCGCATTTTAGTGTAATACATTTGTCTGAGCATCGGTTACGCGCGATCCCTCAGACCGTTAGATTACGATTGGTATCATATATGATACCAATCGCGGATAAGGGTGATGGTGCAGTGGAGCCGAGATCGCGAGTGCGCTTATCGGTCCTTACAGGACCAGTACCCGCGGTTGGATAATTTACTTCGCTTTGCTCATAAATTATGCTCAACCGGGCTTCGATTCTCGGACGTCGTGCCCCCCCCGGCACGACTCATCTCCACAAAGCAAAAGCCGCCCTTGCGGGCGACTTGCTTTGTGGAGATGCCGAGAATCGAACTCGGGTGCAAGCGAAATTTCCGATTGTGTCTACGCGATGTAGGAAGTCTTTCCGCCGAAGGCGGATTTAAGCGGACGCGCTCTAAGAGTTCCAGAACGCGCGGGCGCCGAGCTTCATGAGGCCGAAGCCTTTCGAGCGGGACCGAAGCGGGTCGGGCTCTATCCTGGATCTATAACACCGCTCTCTCCCGCGCCAGGAATGCGAGGAGTGCGATGTCGCTTAGGCTATTGCGTAAGCGAATGAAAAATCGTTAGCCGTAAACGGCGATTTAACGGATTTAGCATTTGTGGTTTCCGGCAGTTTAAAGAGTTGTCGGAGCTCTATCGCGCGCAAAGGGAAGGGAATCGCATGTCTAGGCCGATCATCCCCGTTATTGCGACCGACTATTCTTCGTATTTCAATGTCCTTCTCGACTCTCTGTCCGTCTCTCTCTTCTTTATCGACTCTCTCTTGTCGAAGGTCTTCTTGCCACGGGCGATCCCGATGGCGATCTTGACCTTCTTCCCTTTATTATACACCTTAATTGGCACTATTGTCAACCCTTTGCCGGCCTCGATATCGGCCAATTTTCGTATCTCCTTCTTCGTAAGGAGGAGCCGGCGGATCCTCAAGGGGTCATACTCCTTCGGCGAGTTCGTCGGCTGGTAGGGAGGCACGGACATCTGCATCATATACGCCTCTCCGCCTCGTATTGTTACGTAGGCGCCGTCTAAAGTCGCTCCGTGGGTCCTTATGGACTTAACTTCCATGCCTAAAAGCTCGATCCCGGCCTCGATGGTCTCGATTATCTCGTAGTCGAATCGCGCTTTTTTGTTGTCGGCCAAGGCCATACGGAGATGCTAACACATTAGAATCCATATCGATAATAAGCGCTTCATTTCGGCCTGTTTCTGCTATAATCCTTTTCATGCCACTTCAATTTCAAATACAACGCGAGCCTCGCAAGGGCGGAGGCAAAAAGAAAGGGGACCCGCGCCAGAACCTAGGGCGATTCCTGGGCAGCTTCGGTACGGGGCTTCTCATATTCTTCCTCCTCATCGCACTCTATTCGATCCTCACGTCGTCGCAGGAGGAGAAGGTCCTCGTGTCGCTCTCCGAGCTCTCGGTCGATGTCTCGAAGGGCATGGTGACGTCCATCGAGGTCGACGGAGACAGCCTCAAAGCGACCTATGCCGACGGCACGATCAAGAGCTCAAAAAAAGAGTCTGACAACGCTCTCACGTCCACCCTCACGAACTACGGCGTCCTGCCGTCGCAGATCGCGGCGGTGAAGATCGACGTCAAGGAGCCGGGCGGCGCAGGCTATTGGATACTCAACCTCGCGCCGTTCCTCATCCCGCTCGTATTCATAGGATTCTTCATCTGGCTCCTCTCGCGGCAGGTCAAGGGCGCGGGCATGCAGGCATTCTCCTTCGGCCAGTCGAAGGCGCGCATAACGTTGCCCCAGGACAAGAAGCAGAAGGTGACGTTCAAGGACGTCGCGGGCGCGAGAGAAGCGAAGCAGGAGCTCATGGAGATCGTAGACTTCCTCAAGAACCCGAAGAAGTTCCTCGACGTGGGGGCGGTCATACCGAAGGGCATCCTCCTCATGGGCGCTCCGGGAACGGGTAAGACCCTCCTCGCGCGAGCGGTGGCGGGCGAGGCGGGCGTCGCGTTCTTCTCGATCTCGGGATCCGAGTTCGTCGAGATGTTCGTGGGCGTCGGCGCTTCGCGCGTGCGCGACCTTTTCAAGATGGCGAAGGCGGCGGCACCCGCCATCATATTCGTCGACGAGATAGACGCCGTGGGGCGCTCGCGCGGCGTAGGCATGGGAGGCGGCAACGACGAAAGGGAGCAGACCCTCAATCAGATACTCGTCGAGATGGACGGCTTCGAGCCGAACGAGAAGGTCATCGTCATGGCGGCGACGAACAGGCCCGATGTCCTCGACCCCGCGCTCCTAAGGCCCGGACGATTCGACCGTCGCGTCACCATAGACGTCCCCGACCGAAACGACCGTGAGGAGATCCTCAAGATACATGCCCGTAAGAAGCCGTTCGCCGAGGATGTGAACCTGCGCGTCGTGGCAGAGAGGACGCCTGGGTTCTCGGGCGCAGACCTCTACTCCCTCATGAACGAGGGCGCCATACTCGCCGCGCGCGAGAACAGGACGAAGGTCTCTCAGTACGACCTTATCCGCGCCATCGAAAAAGTCATGCTCGGCCCCGAGCGCAAGAGCCATCTCCTCTCTATGGAAGAGAAGAAGATAACCGCGTACCACGAGGCGGGCCACGCGGTCGTCTCCTCGGTCCTCGATTACGCGGATCCGGTGCATAAGATATCGATAATCTCGAGAGGTAGGGCGGCCGGGTACGTGCTCCATCTGCCTCTCGAAGACAGGAAGCTCCAGTCCAAGAGGGAATTCCTCGACGACATCGCGGTCTCTCTCGGCGGCTATGTCACGGAGAGGATGATATTCGGGGACCTTACGACCGGCCCTTCGAACGATCTTCAGGTCTCGACCGCGCTCGCGCGCGACATGGTCACTAAATACGGCATGTCGGAGAAGATGGGCCCTGTCGCACTCGAGAGCGCGGGCGGGCGGGTGCTCTTCGGCAAAGGCGTCGACGAGGGCGAGTATTCGGAGAGGGTCGCCGCCGAGATAGACGCCGAGGTGAAGTCGATAATGACGGAAGGTATGGAGAAAGCGGAGAAGACCGTCAAGACCCACAGGAAGCTTCTCGACGCGATCGCGGAGAGGCTCATGGAAGCAGAGACCATCGAGAGGGACGATTTCGAGAAGATACTCGTCGCTCATGGAGTGATACCGAAGAAGAAGAAAGACATAGAGCACCAGCCGTAAGGATACATAAGAAAATAGAGAAGCCGCCTTTACTCGAGGCGGCTTCGGCATTGAGAGGGTCGCGCGTATGAAAGGGCGTCAGGCGCTCAGTGCTACCTGCGAGGGAGCCCTCCACCCGAGACGCCTCAAAAGGTGGATCGAGACGTCGGGCTCTCCGGAGAGGGCGTCGATGTCGACGAGGGTGGCGTCAGGGTGGGTCGGAGCGATCATCGCTTCGGCGTTGGGAAAGAAGAAGATCCGGAAAGAGACAGGCTCTCCGTCCCATTCTCCGTCCTCGCCGCCGAGGTCGACCCATCGCCCGAGCGAACGGAGGATGGCGCATCTGCCGACGGCGCGTTCGGCGCAGGTGCTGATCTCCTCCGTATAGGATAGGACCGCTTGGGGCAGTCCTACGTAAGGGCCCCGTCGCATCGCGACGAGACGATTCTCATAGATCACGACAAAGAACGCGATCACTTTTTTCATGGTAGGTATGGCTGAGGTTTCGGAAGGGGGGTTTGGACGATAGTATACCAACTTTTCAGAGAAGAGCCTCGCTTGATAAACCCTCGCTACCGCTTCTTCTATGTGGCTGAGGATCGTTTTCGCTGTCGGTTGAAACGCCTTCGGTTCCGTCTCGCACCGGGTAAAAATCCGCCCGAGGCGGATTTTTTATGTCGGTGCGCCTACTTGGACTCGAACCAAGGACCCTCGAGGTATAAGCTCGATGCTCTAACCAACTGAGCTATAGGCGCGTCTAAGAGAAAGGCAATCGTTATACTAAACCAGATTGCATATAATTCAAAATCGCCCTGTTCCTCGATTAAAACATGATATTATCGTCGTGTATGAAGCGGGAGCGCTCAGGCTTTACCCTCATAGAGCTTTTGGTGGTGATATCGATCATATCGCTCCTTTCGTCTGTCGTCCTTTCATCCCTCAACTCATCGAGGGACAAGGCGCGCGTCGCCGCAGGCAGGCAATTCGAGGCCCAAGCATCGAGGCTCGCGGGAGAGGCGGCGGTCGCCGTGCTCGATCTCGACAATTGTTCGGGCGCTACGGCGACAGACCGGTCGGGATTCAATAACAACGGCGTCCTTACGAACGGGCCGACCTGGTCTTCTTCGGACGTGCCTTACGGAGGAGGCTGCTCGATCGATTTCGACGGGTCGGACGATTCCGTGAGGATCGCTAACCAGATAGCGTTCGATACGATACACGGCCCGAGCACGCTCTCGCTCTGGTTCAAAGCCGACTCGCTTTCGGGCACAAGGAGGATATTTTCCGATAACTGCTATGAATGGGGGATCTATCACGACAACGCGAATCTCTACGGGACCGTCTATAACAACGCCTCCGGCGGGCCGATAGCGACGGATAGGTGGTATAACGCCGTTCTCACGCACGAGCATCCGACCGGACTTAGCAACACTCGCATAAAGATATACCTCGACGGAGTCCTCAAGGGCCAAGGGACGTGGAGCTATACGAGCGAGAACGGCATAAACGACAACCCTTACAGCATAGGCGCCGACGCATGCACCGCGGGCACCACCTTCGACGGCAAGATAGATAACGTGCGCATATTCACGAAAGCGCTCACGGCGAGCGAGGTCGGGAAGATGTACGCCGCAGAAGCGGGCCGGCTCGATAGGCTCGCGGAGAGGTAGCTATTCGAAGTGTATCCTCTGGCTCTTGCGCTCGTCGAGCTTCGCGCGCAGGAGAGGCAGGTTCGCGAGCGAGCCGTCTGACTCTACGATGCGTACGGCCTCCGTCCTCGCTGCCTCGACCATCTTTATGTTCTTTATCGCCTCCATGCCCACGTCCGAGATGCCCCACTGCCTTTTGCCGTAGAGCTCTCCGGCGCCGCGGAATTTCAGGTCGAATTCGGCGAGCTCGAAGCCGTTCTTCGCGGTGGTGAGGGCTTTGAGACGGTCGATAGTCTTTTGGCTCTGGGTCTCGGCGTAGACGAAGCAGTATGCCTGATGGTTCGAGCGCACGACGCGGCCGCGCAGCTGGTGAAGCTGAGAAAGCCCGAACCTCTCGGCGCCCTCGATGAGGATGACCGTCGCGTTGGGGACGTTCACGCCCACCTCGACGACCGAAGTGGCGACAAGGATGTGGATCGAGCCCTTTTTAAATTCCGCCATCACCCTTTCTTTTTCCGCGTCCTTCATCTTGGAGTGCAGGATGCCTATCTCGTACTCCTTGAAGACCGAATCCTGGAGCCTTTTGGCCTCTTCTTTGACGGATTTCGCCAATACGGCCATCTCTTTGGCTGGATCCGGCTCGTCTATGCGGGGGCATATGACGTAGGCCTGCCGTCCGAGCCTCAATTCGCGTCGGACCTTCTCGTACATCTCGTCGCGCTTGGTTTTAAGCACGATCTCGGTGACGATGGGCTTTCGCCCGTGGGGCATTTGGTCGAGGAGCGTGATGTCGAGGTCGCCGTAAATAGTGAGGGCGAGCGTGCGCGGTATAGGCGTCGCGGTCATGGAGAGGAGGTGGGGGTGGATTTCGTCTTTGCGGACGAGCTTTTGCCTCTGGGCCGTGCCGAAGCGGTGCTGCTCGTCGACGATGGCGTAGGCGAGGTTCTTGAACTTCACCGACTTTTGGATGAGGGCATGGGTGCCTATGAGTATAGGGATCTCTCCGTTACCCACCCATTTAAGGAGCTGCGTCCTCGATATGTCGGTCCACCCTCTAGGGTTTACTTTGGATGGGAATTTCCTGCAGCCGGAGCCGGTGATGAGGCCGATCGATATCCCCGTGTGCTCGAAGTACTGGATGAAAGACTCGAAGTGTTGGGCCGCGAGGATCTCGGTCGGCGCCATATAGGCGACCTGGAGCGACCCGTAATCCTGGCCGCGGGGCCGGGTCATGATAGCGGCGTGCGCGGTCGCCGCCGCTACGGCGGTTTTGCCGGAGCCCACGTCGCCTTCGAGGAGGCGCGCCATAGCGTTGCCTTTCTTGAAATCGTCGAGCACGTCGGATATGGCCTTTGACTGGGCCGAGGTGAGAGGGAAGGGAAAGCGCGAGACGAAGCGCTCTATGACTTCAGGCTTCGGCTCTATAACGAACGCGGGGTTCTTTTTCCACTCCCTCCTCTCCCTCTGCCGTTCGAGCTGTATGAAGAACACCTCTTCGAAGGCGAACCGCTTTCGGGCGGCGTGGGCGTCCGCGTCCTTTTGGGGCGCGTGCATCCAGACGAGCGCTGTGCGCAGCGTAGGGAGACTGTATCTTTCTAGTATCTCAGGAGGCAGAGGGTCTTCGAGCGCGTCGAGGATGCCGCTTTTGAACGCCTTTTGTATCGCGTGATAGAACCAGTTAGACGTTATTCCGCGCGATTCCGGGTAGACGGGATAGAGCGTGTGAATCCCTCCGTCCGAGCCGAAGAGAGAGTCGCCTACGGCGGTCGGGAGCTTGTCGACCCTCTCGATCTTCGGATTCGAGAGGTAGAGCTCGCCGTCTTTCTTCCTCTCCGAGACCTTCCCCTCGACGCGGACCAGCGCCTCGTCGGGGATCATCTTCGCGAGGTAGGGCTGGTTGAACCAGACGCACTTTATGGAGCCGGTATCGTCGACGACGACCCCGTCCGCCATCGCGATCTTGGTGCGGAACCCTTTCGACGTCTTGAGCCTCGAGATCTTGCCGTATACGACGGCCTCATCGCCTTTCCTGAGGCTCGCGATGTTGCGCGATTCCGCAGTGTCGCCGTATCGGACGGGGAAGTGGTAGAGAAGGTCCTCGACGGTCGATATGCCGAGCTTCCTTAGGGCGCTCTTCTGGGGTCCCAAGAGACGGAAGTGGCTTTCGATGGGAGAGATTAGGTCCATACAGTCTTTATTCTATAGCAGCCTTATCGTTTATATCATTGACAAAAAGACAAGTTTAAGATTATGTGAGAAAGAATTTCTTTGAATCAGCAACAACCAACCAGGGGACAAGATCATGTTCAAATGGCTTCATCGGATCAAATGTGTCATCTCGGGCGAAGATTACATCGAGCCCTCGAAAAAAGTTCAGCAGGTCGACGTGTTGGCCGGAGCGGAGACCCTTCGTCAGTGCATCCGCATCTATGTCAATACCGAGACAGGGAGCGTCCTCGAAGGGAAGACGATCGACAAGATCTCCAAGCTGGCGAGGAGCCTCGACGACTGGATCACGGTCCATAACGAGGTCTCTCAGGACAGCAGGCTCGGCCAAAAGGCTCTCGAGAAGATAAAGGAAACGGCTAAGTCGTTCAGCGACTGGTCGCGCGTCCTTTGCCTCGACGCCGCCGACGCGTCGCTTAAATCGCACGCGACGGCGAAGATGTCCGAAACGGCGAAGACGTTCGAGGAGTGGGCCACGGTCCTTTCCCGCTCGTCCGAAAGCGAGCCGGCTTCCGGTATCGCTGCCAAGGCGGAAGCGGAGCTTATAAGGCTGTCCGTTGCCTTCGACCAGTGGCTCTCCCTCTATTCGAAGGAGGGCGCGGGAGAAGCCTTCAAGCTCGTCGCCCTTAAGAAGGCGATCGAGAGCGCGAAGAGCCTCGACGAGCTCGTCAGGGTTTATCGGGAAATCCCGGACGGCGACGAGTCCGAAACGTCTGTCTTAAGCGCGATCAAAGCGTTCGAGGCGGATTTCGAAGACTGGAAACGGACCTATGACGAGGATGTGTCGGAAGCTCTGGCGAGCCTCGCTCTCGAGAAGATGGCCGTCACGGCGGGCACGTTCTCTCAGTGGACAGATGTCTGCGATTATGCCGAGAGCCGCGAGATGTTCGAAGTGCTCGACAAGGCGACCGTCGAGATATCCAAGATCGACGCCTCCTTTTCGGAATGGAAAGAGCTTTTCGAGAGGGCTGACGAAGATAGCCCGTTCGAGCTCACCATAGCCACTAAAGCAATCGCAGCAGCGGGAGACCTCGACGACCTCGTCGAACTCCACAAAGCCGCGGCCGGCTCCTCGAAGGCGGAGAAGCTCGTCTTCGAGGCCCTCCAGGGCCGCGAGGGGGAGAGCCGTGATTCGTGGAAATCCGTTTGCGAGGACGACGAGGCTACAGAGGAGCTCGCGGAACTCGCCTTCGCCAAGGTTGCGGCAGCCTCTCGCGGTCTCGACGACGTCTTCGATCTTTGCGAGCTGTTGAACGATGACGATGAACGGATCAAGGCGGCTGCGGCGGCGTTTAATCGCCTCGGCTTGTCTCGGGGGAAGGTGATCGAGTGCCTGAAGGACGGCTCCTGTCCCCAGGCTCTCAGCCTGCACGCCTTCGAGTCTGCCTTCTGCCTTTCTGTGTCCGTATTCGAACTAGTCGAGCTCTCCCTTGTCATCCGTGACGAGGATAACGAGGATATGGATTGCCCGGACGATCTAGAGAGAAGGGTCGCCGAGAAGGCCGTCCGGATCGCGACTCATAGCGAGCTGCGACTTCTTGCTCTTCTCGCGGAAGATGGTTCGGAGCTCCACGACGCCGCTCAGAAGGCGGTTCGAGCCTAAGGTCTGGTATATGGCTCAATGCGGCCCTCCCTCCAAGTAGGTGAGGGCTTTTGTTTATTCGGCAATAAACTTGACTTATACACAAATATATGTAGTATTCGGAACCAGGTGTTCATCGACACCACTACTTGTTTAGGACAGTCAAACCTCAACCAAGGACAAATACCATGCTCTCAAATCTCTGGGAGTCAATAACGCAGACCGGACAGACGACGGTCTTTATCAGCATCGGGCTCCTCGGCTTCATCTATCTCGCAGTGTCCGCCCTTTTCGGCGGCCTCGGACATGATGGGGACGGCGGGCACGACGCTTCTGCAGGCGACGGACATGACGGCGATACCACGGTGAGCATCTTCTCATTCAAGGTCATCGCGATCTTTCTCGTCGGTTTCGGCGGCATCGGCGCCATCATGAGCCACAACGGCTTTTCGTCGGCGGCGAGCGTGTCCGGAGGCCTCTGCTCCGGTGTCGTGTTCGGACTCGTCGGCTGGAGCATGCTGCGGGCGATGTATCGCCAGCAGTCGAACTCAGCCATCGATACGAACAATGCCGTAGGGCAGCTCGGCCAGGTCACGGTCGGCATCCCCCAAGACGGGATCGGGGAAGTCGGCGTCACGGTCCAAGGAAGCTACTCGACCTTCTCGGCTCGGACGGAGAGCGGGCAACCGATCTCGTTCGGCCGGAGGGTCAAGGTCAAATCAAACGCAGGCGGCCAATTGGTCGTCGAAGCCGTGTAATCAAGTTCAGTTCACTTCAGTCTAACCAAAAACTCAGAAATCCAGTTCAGAACCATGAATCTTATTATCGCAGAAGTCAGCGCGGGGTCGTTCACGACTCCGATCATCGCGGTGGCAATCGTCCTCGCGTTCGTGTTCCTCGGCTACGTCGTCTCGTCGCGCTACAAACGCGTCGCTCCGAACGTCATCGGCGTCTTCTATGGGATGAAATACTCCTACATCGACGCCGACAACAAGGTCCACAAGCGCGGTTTCCGCACCGTAACGGGCGGCGGCTCGATCTTGTGGCCCCTCTTCGAACGCTACCAGGAGATGTCGATGGCGGCATTCCAGGTGGATGTGAAGGAGGCGAAGATCCCGAGCGCCAAGAACGTCCGGGTCTCGATCGAAGGCGTGGCCACGTGCCGCATCTCGAACGCCCCGGAGGACCAGCACAACGCGGTTCAGGCTTTCCTCGGCAAATCGCCGCAGGAGATCAATGAATTCGTCGGGCAGATCCTCAAGGGCCACATCCGGTCGATCATCGGAAAATTGGAGGTCCACGAGCTCCTTCGGGAGCGCGCGACGTTCAATGAGATGGTCGTCAAGGAGTCGGCGGAAGAATTCCGCAAGCTCGGCCTGCAGATCCTCACCCTGGTCATCCAGGACGTCTCGGACGAGCACGGCTACATCGAGGCCCTCGGCAAGCAGGAGATCGCCAACACGATGCGCGACGCCAACATCCAGGTCGCCGAAGCCGAGAAGGAGACGGCGATCAGGGTCGCGGAAGCGCAGAAGGAAACGAGCGTCAAGACGAGCAACGCCGCCCGCGAAGCCGCGGAGGCGAAGGCCCAGAACGACGCGAAGATCGCAGAAGCCCAGCGCCAGCTCGCGCTTCAAGTCGCAGCGAACAAGGGGCTCGTCGACGCCAAAAACGCGGAAGCGAATCTGGCGGGCGAGCTCGCTAAGGCGAGCATGGAAAAGCAGCTCAAGATCGCCCAGGCAGACCGCGACAAGGCAGATGCCGAGGCGCGCGTCGGCGTGGAAGAGCAAGAGCGCAAGCGCAAGGAAAAGGAGCTCGACGCGACGGTCATCGTCGCCGCCGAAGCGGAAAGCAAGGCGATCCTCATTCGCGCTGAGGCCGGGCAGAAGGCTGCCCAGTTCGAAGCCGAACGCGCTGCCATCCAGGCCGAAGGCCAACGGAAGGCAGCGGTCACCACCGGTCAAGGCGAAGCCGAAAAGCGCAAGCTCCAGGCGAACGCCGAGGCTGAGGCGACCAAGGTCACTCTCGGCGCTCAGGCCGAGGGCAATCGCGCTGTCGCGCTCGCTACGGCGGAAGGCGACAAGGCGAAGCTCCTGGCGGCGGCGGAAGGCGACAAGGCGAAGCTCGTGGCGACAGCCGAGGGCGAACGCCTGCGGCTTAACGCCATCGCGGAGGGCAAGCAGAACGCCCTTCTGGCGGAAGCGACCGGCACTGAAAAGCTCGCCGAAGCGCTCCAAAAGATGGACGAGCGCGGTCAGCTCATCCTGATCCTCGACCGTTTGCCCGGCCTCCTCGAAAAAGGCGGCGAAGCGGGCGCGGCGATCGCCAAGGAGGTCTTCGGACCCATGGGCATCGGCCTTGGCAAGATCGGCACGATCAACATCACGGATCTCGGCGGCGGCAAGACGACGGGGGATGCCCTCCAGACTCTGGCCACGTCGATCCCGACGGCGATCGCGAACTTCTTCACTCAGTGCGAAGCTCGCGGCGTCGATGTGAAGCCCCTCTTGTCCTTCTTCAAGATGGATGGCTCGGGTCTCCAGAAGATGCTCGGCATGAACGTCGGACTCAATCCGACGACGATCGCTGCGGCTGCTCGGTCGGCGAATGGCGCCCCTGCGGCGCCTGGTGCGACCGATACTCCGACGGTCAGCTGACGAAAAGCAACAAGTAAGTAGTGTCAAATTTGCGAGGCGCGGGAATCGAAAGATCCCCGCGCCTTTTCTTTTATATATAGAGAGCGGGAAGAGGGGCCTTTGACTAATTTTTAGGGGTCGGTATAGTTCTCGCTGGTGTCCGACTTCCCGGCTCCGCAACCACCGCACTCACCATGCTCATCGAATGGCTTATGTCCCACAAGGCCTTAGTATTCTTCGGCCTTTCGTTCTTCGCCTGCCTCATCAAACTCTGCCTCCTTGTCTCTTCTCTGAGGGGAGGCGACGACCAGGGCAAGGAGGATATCCTCGGCTTTGGGTTCCTCTCCGGCTGGTCCTGTCTCTCGGCGATCGCCTCCTACTTCGGCCTCGGCTTCTGGTCGGCGCTCATCGTAGGAGGATTGCTCGCCCTCGTCTGCTTCATGGTCATCGAGAAGCGCCTTCAGTGGGCCTCTCCGAAGACGTGACGGGCATCTCCCGACTTTCAGACAGCGCTCGTTCGAGCGCTGTTTCGTTTTATACTCCTCTTTATATCTCTATCGCGCGACGACGGTCCCTCTGTGCGTCGATATTATATGGTTGTGATACGTCCACGATCCTTCGCGCTCGAACGTAAAGGTCCACGATCCGCCCGGCGGCACGGATCGGCCTTGGTCGAAGCCTGGATAGCCGTTATGCGTCGGATGCGGGTCGGAGGCGACCCACAGGTTGGAGCTCGACTTGTTGGTGAAGGTCACCTTTCCGCCGAGAGCGACCATTGCCTCGCGCGGCGAGAATCCGAGGCCGGTGTACGCTACCGAAGCCGATGTTGGCAGCGAGACGGTCGAAGCGGGCGCAAGCTCGATCGTCGCCGCGTCTGCTTGTCGCGCCCCGGCCGCTCTCGTCGTCGCGCCGGTCGAGGTCGCCGTCGAAGTCGCGTTTCCGTCGGGGCATGCCGCGAACTGGCAATCAGGCCCTGTCCGCCCGACATACGATCCGTCAGGGCAGAGCTTTGCGTCCATGGTGCAGACGATCCCTTCGCCGTCGGTTTCGTAGCTTTGGGTCGATGTCAGGGCATAGACGACTCCTCCGACGACGACGAGGCAGAGTATTGCTATGAGGACGATTTTCATATGGTTCCTTTAGTCGGTTAAGAGGCGTTTCACCATAATACGAATCCCTTTGCTGCGGGGTTTCTCAGGAGCGCGCCGAGAGCGTCTTTCCCGCCTTCGCGAGGAATCCCTCTTTTACGAGATCTCGTATGTTCTTGTCTATGTCGTGCGGCGTCTTTCCTATGTACCTCTCGATCTCTTTTTGCGTACGAGGCTTTTCAAGGACGTACGAGAGTATCTTCGAGCGCACCTCGCGGTTAGATCCTTTGAAGGAGGCTTGCCTCGCGTGATGCTTCGAAGCGCGCGAGGGGTTAGGGAGCGTCCGCTTGAGATAGACGCCGTAGTCCATCAAGGCGTAGTACCAGTCGCGCGGCCTCTCGCGGTCGAGAGTCCTCTCGACGAGAGGTAGTATCTCTTTGTCGTCGACGCCTTTCTTGCCCTTGAAGAAAAAATGGAGGAAGACCGCGCGGATGTTCGTCTCTATATATGTGGTGGGGAGCCCGAACGAGAAGGCCATGATGGCGCCGCGGGTAGACGGGCCGATGCCGGGCAGAGATTCCAGCTCGTGGGCCTCTTTCGGAAATCTTCCTTTGAACTCGATCGAGACGATCTCCGATACGCGCTTGAGGGCGAGCGCCCGACGGTTGTATCCGAGCCCTTTCCACACCTTAAGGATCTCTGAGACCTTCGCTCGGGCGAGCGATCTCGTGGTGGGGAAGCGGGAGAGGAATTCGGGGTACTTCGCGAGGACTCGCGGCACCTGGGTCTGCTGGAGCATCACTTCGGAGACGAGGATACGGTAAGGATCTTTGGTCTTTCTCCACGGTAATCCGTGCCGGCCGGCATTTTTGTAATAGTCCCATATGAGGGCCTTGAACCGAGATTCTGTCATGGGGGTATGATAGCAAAAACCGCGAGCTTGGCGCTCGCGGTCGGATATCGATCCTTTGGGGATCAGCGATGGTTGAGATAGAGGGAAAGGGCGGGCTTAATCTCGTCAGGGATGACGAAGTAGTAGCGCCGCTCGGTGCCGTCTTCCGCTTTGCAGAAGACGGCGAGGACGCCTCCCTTGCGGGCGAATTTCCCGGGCAAGGCGAATTCCGCTTCGACTGATTCGGCGAATCGCCGGTCGGTCGAATCTGCCTCGCGCGGCAGGCCGAGCGCCGTGAGGAGCTCGTCTCGCGAGAAGTTGAGTAGGCCGTCCGCGGACCTCTTGCTCTTCTCGCCGAACGCGACGAGGCGGGTCGAAAACCCGTCCTCCGCGCGCTCGATCATAAGATGCGCCGCGAAGGTCGTGACGGTGAGCCCTTTGTGGTTCACGTCCTCTGCGAGGGTCGCTTTGTATCTCGCTCCTTCTTTCCAGTCGATGGGCGTCGTTTCGGTCTGTTCGTTCATGGTCTGTATCCTCCCGTTGGTTTGAGTTTCTGGGTGACCTTATCAGAGGGATGGCCCTTTTTCAAATCAAAGCCCCGCGCGGACGCGGGGCGGAAAGTGCATGAAGGGCTTAGAGCTTCGGCAGGAGCATTCCCACGGCCCCTGCGATTTCGTCCGTGACGAGGATCGAGAACGCTCTCTTTTTGGGAGGGTCTCCCTCCATTTCCTCGCAGAAGATGACGAGCTCTCTGCCTTTGCGGGCGAACTTGCCGCGGATAGCGACGTCTGCGCCGCATTCGCGAGCGAAGTCAGGGTCAGTGGCGAGGTTCTTCGAGTTTCGGACCCGGTCGAACGCCGTCGCGAGCTCCCTGTCGGTCCAGGCCAGAGGAGAATCCTCGTCGAACCTGTAATCGACCTTCTTGCCCTCGCTCTCGTCGAAGATGATCGCGCGGACCCCGCGAGTCTTTTGCCTGGTGGAAGAGAGGAGGAGGTGCGCGGTAGCTGTCTGATTCGTGAGCGTCCGGAAATGCATTGGGTCTGCGCTCCACACCGCTCTCATGCCGCGACCCTCCTCGTTCCAAAGCGACTCGACCGTCTGATAGGTCTCTTGAGCCATGGTAGCCTCCTGTTTCGATGTTGCTGTGACTGAATTCTCGCAAACCCTATCACTCGCTCTCTGTTTTATCAATCTTCGCTGAAAAACGTAGAAAATCGAGCGTCGATATGGTATTGTCTCTCTGCTCCAAAGCTAGTACGAGGGAGACGTGGCTGAGTGGTCGAAAGCGGCACCTTGCTAAGGTGTTAACCGGGTAAAACTGGTTCGAGAGTTCGAATCTCTCCGTCTCCGCCAATACAAAAACGAGCACGAAAGTGCCGTTTTTTGTTTGGCGGAGACGAGCAGGCGTGGTACGCCTGCGTGAGAGATTCGAAGCCCGATTGAGCCGCGTACTCGCGCCAATCGGGGTACTGGTCCTGTAAGGACCGAAATTCTCTCCGTCTCCGCGACGGCGCGAGGCGGGGTCGCGGGTTTCGCTAGCAAGCGAAAACCTGTGACCGAATCATCGATAGGGGTGTGAGAGATTCGAAGCCCGATTGAGCCGCGTACTCGCGCCAATCGGGGTACTGGTCCTGTAAGGACCGAAATTCTCTCCGTCTCCGCCAAATGAAGGCTCGCGTTCGAACCCCGCCCTCGATACCTCTCCTTATACCTGCTACTATTAGCGACATAGAAGCGCGCTTAATATATGAGTATGAAATACGTCCCATCGTCTCTTTTCGCTCTTGCCCTCATCGCCCTCGCGCCGTCGTTCGCATCGGCCGATATCATCCCGCCGGGATCGAAGATGCTCGAGAGGTGCGTCAAATTCGTGAACCTCGCCGATTTTCCCGAGATCTCGCTCGTCGCCCGAGAGTTTAGCCCGGGAGGGGAGGTCGTGAAGTCTTACCGCGTAAAGGACGGCGCATGCCTCGAAAAGGGCTACAAGTTCAACAAGCTAAGCGTCTACTGGACGTCGAAGGCTGAGCCCGAGAGCGTCGTCGAAGAGAACAGGGTGATCGAGAACGTCGGCCCTATGAGCGGATACATCGACGAGGCGAGCCCTCTCTCGAAGGAGGACATAGAATTCTCACTCGTGAGGTCGCCCGAGGGCAGGATCGCCGCCTACAAGTCGAAGCTTGTACAGACTCGAGCCGATGAGAAGCCGGGGAAGAGCGAGTTCTATAACGATCCGTTTGATTTCTCCGGTCCGGCTCCGGCCTCAGCCTCGAGCTCGCAGGCGACGACTAGCCTCATGTCGAGCTCGTCTCCCGTCGATGTCTCTCCTGCGAAGAGTCAGGCTAAGGCCGGCCTCTGGCAGAAGATCCTCTGTTTCATCGGGCTGCGCAAGAGCTGCTAATGGGATACGAGACGCTCTTTCTCGGGGCGCTCCTCCTCACGCTCGCGGTCGAAGCCCCGATCGTCTGGGCTCTCTGCGCTTTCGTCTATGAAAAGGGCGCGCGCGGCGCGTCTCTCCTCGCCGCTATCCTCGCTTCGTCTCTCACGCTTCCGTACCTGTGGTTCGTGCTGCCGGAATTCTTCGGTTTCGCGTGGTATTCGACCCTGGGCGAAGCGGTGATAGTCGCTATCGAGGCCCTGGTCTATAAACAACTCCTCGGCCTCAAGATCAAAGATGCGCTTTTCGTATCGTTCGTCGCGAACGCGGCGTCCGTTTCGGTGGGCCTTATCTTCTCGATGCTCTCTCGATAACGAAAACCGGCCGCCATTCGTGAGAATGGCGGCCGGAACCCGAAAGAGGGAGGGTTCTTGTTCTGCTCCAGGCCGACTTGTGGTCGGGAGGATCAATTACCCCTTTAGGCTTCTTCGCATCTCTGCGAAGGGCAACCCGTTTCGGATGTGGAGCTAGGAGCTCCGTTCCAAGGTGGTCACGAGGACCGCCTTGTAGACGACGAGCGCTGCGAACTTGCAGGCTTCGTCGAGCGTCACGCTTTTCGATTGCGGCACCAGGTCCTGAAGCTCGCAGAGCGAGGCCCCGATATCGCGGCGCGTGACTTTTTTGACGTGGCCGTTCTCGCGGAATGATTGGACCGACAGGATGAGGGCGATGTCGCCGAGCTTCTTTCTGCTCGGGACCGCCTCGTCCAGGTTCGATTCGATCACTCCGAGGGCGAACGAGACCAGGTCTCCTTCGGTGACCCCCAAGTCGAAGGCTTGCTTGAGCCGGGCGATCTTATCGGCCGACTTCGCGAGCCTTTGCTTGGTGAACTCTCCTTCGTGCCGCCGGACGAGCCGGATGGCGTGCCAGAGGGCGATCTGCGAGAACCGCTCGGGCGTGAGGAGGGAGGTCGTGGCGAGGATTACGGACGGATTTTTCATGACGTTAACGAACTGACTATTCGACCGTTGTGGCCGAATTCGCAGAGGGTACTAGGGACGTTCCCGACTGCTTTCCTGTTAATTATACCATGATTAATACATAAAAGTCAAGTAGGCGGCGCGACCCTTTTAATGCGCCAGGGCCACGCACCAGACCTTTTTAGCTCCCGCGCGCAGAAGCGCGCGCTTCGCTTCTCCGAGGGTCGCTCCCGTCGTCGCTATATCGTCGAGGACGATCACGTTGCGGCCTCGTATCTCTTCTGGTCGCTTCGCCGCGAACGCGCCTTTGAGGTTCTCGAGCCTCTCTTTGCGCGTCCTGCCGACCTGGTCTTTCGTCTCTTTGACCTTCTCGAGGAGGTCCGTCCTCACGTCGATAACCCTCGCTTCGTCGACGAGGGCTATGCCTCGGGCTATGAGGTCGCACTGGTTCCAACCGCGCTTTCGCAGGGACCTTCTCGTCATAGGGATGGCCGTGAGGATGGGTCGGTCGAAATTCTCGAAAAGCTCGAGGTCGGAGAGCTCGGCGAGAAGATATTCGTAGGCGGCCTCTCCGAGGATGTGGGCGACCTTCTTGTTGCCGTACGATTTGACTTCGAGTATGGCGGCCCTGGCGAGCCTGTCTTTATAGGAGAAGAGGGCTGTCACGCTGGCGATCCGGTCTTTTGAGCTGGAGGGCTCTGTAAGCCTCGCGAACTCGGCGCTTCCCATGCGCTCTATCTTTCGGACGAGCGGGTCCGGCGGGGCGATGGTATCGAGGGCATATTCGAATATCGCGGAGATCGCCATCGAGAAGGCTTTGCCTTTACTTTTCGTCATGGGCATATGCTACGCGAGGGGGTTAAAGGGAATATAAAGGCTATATCGCCGTGATATACTGAATCCCGTATGGCTTTTTCCTTTTTTCAAAACATCCTCAAGCCTCAAAGCCAGAGCGTGCTCGGGATAGACATCGGCTCGTCGTCTATAAAGGTGGTCCAACTGCGCAAGAAGGGAGGCAAAGCGGTGCTCGAGACGTACGGCGAGCTTGCCTTGGGACCTTATGCCGGCATCGAGATCGGCCGCGCCACGAACCTGCCGAACGAGAAGATAACGGACGCTCTGCGGGACCTCCTCAAGGAGTCCAACGTGACGACCCGCGCGGCGGGCATATCGATCGCGTCCTCGTCCTCGCTCCTCTCCTTCATCCGCATGCCGGAGATGGACCAGAAGCAGCTCGCGACGATGATCCCAATCGAGGCTCGCAAATATATCCCGGTCCCTATCACCGAGGTCGCTCTCGACTGGTGGGTCATCCCGAAGCAGGAGAACTCCTTTTCCGAGTTCGAGAAGGCGCCCGTCGCAGGAGAGGCTCCGAAGGAGAAGGGCATAGAGATACTTCTCGTCGTCATCCACAACGACGTCCTCAACAGGCTCAATCAGATCTCTCAGGGCACGGGGCTGCAGTCGTCTTTCTACGAGATCGAGATATTCAGCTCGATGCGGTCGGTCATAGACCAGAACCTGGAGTCCGTCATGGTCTTCGACATGGGTGCCGGCTCGACGAAGCTCTACGTTATCGAGAGAGGTATCCTGCGCGCCTCGCATACGGTCAATCGCGGCTCGCAAGAGATAACCCTCGCGCTCTCGCGGTCTTTGGGGCTCGCGGTGGGGGAGGCGGAGCATATAAAGAGGACCATCGGGCTTTCGAGCGAGCCGGAGCACAAGAACATCAAGGAGATCGTCACGCTTAACCTCGACTACGTGTTCGCGGAGACGAATCGCGTCATAGGGGCGTTCGAGAAGAAGTACGGCAGGAGCGTATCCAAAGTCGTCCTTACCGGCGGAGGATCCCTCCTTAAGGGCTTCCTCGACCTCGCCCGGACGCGCTTCCAGACGGAGGTCGTCCTCGGCGATCCGTTCTCGAAGACCGAGGCCCCGGCATTCCTCGAACCGGTCTTGCGCGTCGCTGGGCCGGAATTCGCCGTCGCCATAGGCATCGCCCTTCGAAAGCTCCAAGAATCCGAGTAGTGTGGATAGCAGTTAGAAGGTCGGGGTAGTATAATAATCGGGTACTATCGCACTATGGATCCTCGATTCCAATCATCGTTCATACCGAAGAAGCCGATGGTCGCCCAGCCGGGCATGTCTTCCGCTCCGGCGGCTATCAATCTCTTCGCGCTCATCGCGACCATCCTTTTTATCCTCGCGCTCGCCCTCTCCGGAGGAGCCTTCTTCTATAAGAGCCTCCTCGTAAAGCAGATAGAGGAGAGGAAGGCGTCCTTCGACCTCGCGAAAGAGGCGTTTGATCCCGCTTTCATCCAGCAGGTGACTCGCCTCGACAGTAGGATCGAGACGTCGAAGAAGCTGTTCTCCACCCACGTCTCGGCGACGCCTCTCTTCGACTTCCTCTCGAAGATCACTCTTCGAAGCGTGCGTTTCCGCGACTTCAGCTTCGCCTACCTCGCGCCTGACCAGATACAGGTGGAGATGAAGGGACAGGCCCAGGGCTATGCCTCGGTCGCGCTCCAGTCCGACATCCTCAACAGCCAGAAGTATCTCAAGAACACGATCATAGGCGACATGACGCTCGAGTCCGCGGGCACGGTCTCGTTTAGCGTCTCGACGACGATAGACCCTACGCTCCTCCTCTATTCGGGCGGTCTCTCGAAGAGCGTCGCTCCAGCAGCGCAGCAGGCGTCGAGCACTCCGGCGGCCCAAGGGAATCCTAATCCGTTCGCGACCTCTACGACACAACGACAATGAGCAACATCGTATCCATAATCCTCGTAATAGCTTCCTTCGGGCTCTTCTTCGGATACATCGATCCGACCTATTCCTCCGTCTCCGCTCCCGACGCGACCGAGAAAGAGCTCTCGATAAAGGAGCTCCTCTCGAAGAAGGCCGACTACGACCGGGCGCTCACCAACTCGCGTGAGTACCAAGAGGAGAAGGAGAGGCTCCTCAAGAAGTTCAACGAGATGCCGAGGTCGAACCTCGAGAAGCTCGAGAAGCTCCTCCCGAACAACATCGACAACGTCCGCCTCGTGATCGACGTCGACGAGATGGCTAAAAGCTACGGCATGAGGATCAGGAACTTCCGGGCCGAGCCTGGGGGAGACGGCGATACCATCGGCCGAGATTCGACCGCCTACGGCACCCTCACGCTCTCGTTCTCGACGACGGCTCCTTATAACACCTTCCTCGCGTTCCTCCGCGACCTTGAGCAGAGCCTGCGCATCATCGACGTCACAGGCATACAGTTCGCGTCGTCGAATCAGAGCGACCTCTACGACTACAACGTGTCCGTAAAGACCTATTGGCTCAAATAATATGCAACAGAGATCACACACCGCGAGGAATCTCATCATAGCGCTCATCGCCATAGGGCTCGTGCTCTTCGCCGGCTATGCCTATATAAAGCGCGACAGGATCCCCGACACAGGGCTTCTCACGTCGTCGGCTTCTGGCCAGGAGCAGGCGGTCGAGGGGGACCTCCTTTCCGCGCTCTTCGAATTGAAGCGCCTCAAGCTCGACGACTCCCTGTTCCGAGACCCTATCTGGTCGAGCCTCACCGACTTCAGCAAGACCCTCGCCCCAGAGACTCCCGGCAGGCCTAATCCGTTCGCGCCCTTCGCAGGATCGACCACGACGAGCTCTGCGTTCTAGGCGCCGCTACAAATGAGCGTACTCGAAACCCTTCTACAAAAGAAAGCGATAGACAAGAAGGACGCAGCGGCGTTCTCGGAGGAGTCGCGCCTCACCGGCGAGCCTATCGAGCTCGTGCTGAAAAAGCACGGTTGGAAGGACGCCGATATCCTCGCGGCGAAAGGGGAGGCCCTCGGCGTCCCTGTCCGGTCGCTCAAAGACCAGACGATACCTTTCGATATACTCAAGTACATCCCCGAGGAGTCGGCTCTCCACTATCAGTTCGTGCCGATGGCCGTAAAGCAGAATGTCCTCGAAGTCGGAGTCGTCGACCCTGACGACATAGACGCCCGCGACGCCCTTAACTTCATCGCGTCGAAGATCAACATGCCGTTCAAGGTCTTCCTCATATCGGAAGAGGACTTCAAGGCGGCCATAGACCTCTATAAGGGCCTTTCCGGAGAGGTGACCAAAGCCCTTTCCGAGCTCGAGACGGATATCGCGGACGTAGACGCCGAGGAGAAGGTCGCGACAGCCCCTACGCCCGGAAGCGAGACGCGCATCATAGAGGACGCGCCTGTCACGAAGATAGTGGCGACCATTTTGCGCTACGCCGTGGAGGGCTCCGCATCGGATATCCACGTGGAGAGGCTCTCCGACAAGGTCCGCGTGCGCTTCCGCGTCGACGGCGACCTGCATACGTCCCTTGTCCTGCCAGTAAAGGTCCATGACGCGGTCGTCGCGCGCATCAAGATCCTCTCGAACATGAAGCTCGACGAGAAGAGGAAGCCTCAGGACGGCCGATTCTCCGCGAGGATAGAGGGGAGGAAGGTCGATTTCCGCGTGTCCACGTTCCCGGCCTACTATGGCGAGAAGATCGAGATGCGTATCCTCGACCAGGAAAAAGGAGTGCGATCGCTCGACGATATCGGGTTCTCTCCGCGAAACCTCGAATTGCTTCGTAAGGCGATGGTCCGCCCATACGGCCTCATCCTGATCTCCGGCCCTACCGGATCCGGTAAGTCGACGACCCTCTACGCGATGCTCAAGGAGATAAACGACGAGTCCAAGAACGTGCTCTCCCTCGAAGACCCGGTCGAATACAACATGGAGGGCGTGAACCAGTCTCAGGTGCGCCCCGAGATCGGCTATACGTTCGCGTCTGGCCTCAGGACGACCCTCCGTCAGGACCCGGACATCATCATGGTGGGAGAGATCCGAGACAAGGAGACCGCCCAGCTCGCGATCCAGGCCGCGCTCACCGGACACTTGGTGCTCTCGACCATCCACACCAACACCTCAATGGGCGTGGTGCCCCGACTCATAGACATGGGAGTCGATCCGTATCTCATCGCGCCGACCCTCGTCCTTACAATGGCCCAGCGCCTCGTCTCGCGCATCTGCGATGGCGGAAAGGAGGTCCCTGTCGAGGGTTCTATAGAGATGATGCTCGAAAAACAGTTCTCCGACCTCCCGGCGGAGTTCAGAAAGGAGATCGCGATACCGAAATCGGTCTTCGAGGCGCAGGCCTCCGCCACGTGCCCTAACGGCGTACGCGGCCGAATGGCGGTATCCGAGGTTATCGAGATGGACCGCGAGTTCGAAAGGGCGATACTTAAGGGCGCCACCGAAGAAGAGATGTACAAGATCGCTCGAACGAAGGGGATGATAACCATGAAAGAGGACGCTATGCTCAAGGCTTTCCAGGGACAGGTCCCTTGGAGCGAGGTGAACAAGCTCTAGAGTCCGCCTGTGATATACTAAAAACCACAAATCCCATGGAGAAGAAAAACATAAAGGTATTCATAGTAGACGACGATAAATTCCTCCTCGGCATGTATTCCTTGAAGTTCGCGAACTCAGGCTACGACGTCGAGACGACCGTCGGCTCGCTTCCCGCCCTCGAGAAGCTGCGCGGAGGAGCGAAGCCGGATATCGTCCTTCTCGACATCATCATGCCTTATATGGACGGCCTCGAGCTCCTCAAGACGATGAGGCAGGAAAAGCTCGCGGATAACGCCATCGTCGTCATGCTCACGAACCAGAGCCAGTCTTCGGACATAGAGAGGGCGAAGGAGCTCAACGTCGACGGCTACATCGTGAAGGCGGCCACCATCCCTTCTGAGGTGCTTCACGAGGTGGAGAAGATATACGAGGCCAAGAAAGGCCAGAAATAAGCTAAGGGCCGAGAGCCCGTTAAAAATAAATGGCTACCGACTACAAAAAAGAGTTCGAAGATCTCGTAGAGACCGTGATGAAAGAGTCGGCTTCCGACCTTCATCTCTCGGAGGGGCGATATCCGACCATCCGCGTGGCGGGATTCCTCATCCCCCTCATGAACCGCAAGGTCATAAGCAGGGAAGACACGCTCGGTTTCATGTCGGTCATCCTCTCGCCGGAAGACCGAGAGCTCTTCTTGCGAAACAAAGAGATAGATTTTTCCTATAACTACAAGGAGAAGGCGAGGTTCCGAGGCAACGGCTATTTCCAGCAGTCCTCCGTTTCTTTCGCCTTCCGCCTCATACCGAAGAAGATAAGGACCTTCGAGGAGCTCGGATTGCCGCCGATACTTGAGACCTTCTGCGAAAAGCAACAGGGATTCTTCCTCGTGGTGGGCCCGGTAGGACACGGAAAGACGACCACTCTCGCGGCTATGGTCGAGAGGATCAACCAGACGAGAGCGGAGCATATAGTCACCATCGAGGACCCGATCGAATATATCTACGAGCAGAAGAAGTGCGTGATCGACCAGAGAGAGGTGAGGGTCGATACAATCGACTTCTCGACAGCCCTTCGAAGCGCCTTTCGCCAGGACGTCGACGTGATCCTCATCGGCGAGATGAGAGGCATCGATACCATGGGCACCGCGGTGACCGCGGCGGAAACGGGCCATCTCGTCCTCTCGACCCTCCACACCAACAACGCCTCTCAAACCATAAACCGAATCATCGACTCATTCCCAGGCCAGCAGCAGGACCAGATCAGGATCCAGCTCGCCTCGACCCTCACCGGCATATTCTCCCAGCGCCTCGTGCCGAGGATCTCCGGCGGCCTCGTACCGGCCTACGAGCTCCTCATCGCGAACGCCGCCGTGTCGAACCTCATCCGCGAAAAGAGGGTCCACGAGATAAACACGGTCATCGAGACCGGCCTCGAGCACGGCATGATCGACATGAACCGATCGCTCGCCGAGCTCGTGAGGAAGGGAGAGATAACGTCAGAGAACGCCTACCTCTACTCGCCTAACCCAAGGGTCCTCGAGAGGCTCATCTAAACGAACATGCTTTTCAATTACAACGCCGTAGACGACAAGGGAGGTGAGACGAGAGGGTCAATCGACGCGATCTCCCTCGACGTCGCCATAACCTCGCTGCAGAGGCGAGGCCTCGTCATCCGGGACATAAACCCTGCCGACAAGCAGTCGATCCTCTCGCGCGACTTCGCGCTCTTCTCGCGGGTCTCGACGAAATCCGTCGTCGTGCTCTCGCGCCAGCTCGCGACCCTCTTCGAGGCGCAAGTCTCGGCGCTCCGCATATTCCGCCTCCTCGCCTCCGAAGCGGAGAATCCCACCTTGGCGAAGGCTCTTACCGAAGTCGCAGACGATCTCCAGGCCGGAAGCTCTATATCCAAGGCGATGAGCAAGCACCCGAGGATATTCAGCGATTTCTACGTGAACATGGTCCGTTCGGGCGAGGAATCCGGAAAGCTCGACGAGGTGTTCGTGTTCCTCGCCGAGTATCTCGACAGGACCTACGAGGTGAACTCGAAGGCGCGAAACGCCCTCATCTATCCCGCGTTCGTCGTATTCACGTTCATAGTCGTCATGGCCCTCATGCTCACAATCGTCATCCCTAAGATATCGACGATACTCACCGAATCGGGCCAGGAGATACCTATCTATACCAAGATCGTCATCGGCATGTCGCAGTTCTTCGTCGACTACGGCGCGTTCATACTCGTGGCGCTCATCATCGGCGGATTCTTCTTCTACAGGTTCTCGAAGACGCCTACCGGAAAATTCTCGGTCGATGACGCGAAGACGAAGATACCGTTCGTGAAGAACCTCTATCAGAAGCTCTATCTGTCGCGCATCTCGGATAACATGAACACGATGCTCGTCTCGGGCATCCCTATGGTCCGCGCCCTCGAGCTCACCGCCGGCGTCGTAGGCAACGAGATGTACAAGAAGGTCCTCGAAGACGCCACCGAATCGGTCAAGGGAGGAAAATCCGTCTCCGACGCCCTCTCGGACAAGAAGATCATCCCGGGCATCATGATCCAGATGATCAAAGTGGGAGAGGAGTCCGGAGAGCTCGGAAAGATCCTAAAGACGCTCTCGACGTTCTATAGTCGAGAGGTCGTGAACGCCGTCGATACCATGGTCGACCTCATCGAGCCTGCCATGATCGTGCTCCTCGGCCTCGGCGTCGGCTTCCTCCTCGCGTCCGTGCTCATCCCGATCTACAACATCTCGTCGAATATCTCGTAGCGAGGCGAGAGAGGAGAGACGGCAAGAAAGCCCCGATTCGCTATGCGAATCGGGGCTTTCTATCTCCATTCCACCTAAGCGGAGTCAGATTAGCCTGGTTTTGAGCGAGGACATGCCCGAGGAGTTACCTCCGAGGGATACTTGTACTCCGCAGCGAAAAATCAGGCTAACCTGCGGAGCGCCCACTTATCCACATAGGAATTAAGCTTAAAAATAAGGGTTTTGTATAATGTAGTAGCCGAACTATCGGATTTCGGACGTATTCCCGGCCCGCCCAAGCGCTTGATACGGAAGGTTCGAGCATTTGAGCGGAGCGGGAATCGGTATTAGCAGGTTATTTATCAGTTTTTAGATCAGATATGAACAAGAACAAGGGTTTCACCCTCATCGAGCTCCTCGTCGTGATCGCGATCATCGGCATACTCTCGTCTGTCGTGCTCGCATCGCTTAACACGGCTCGCGCAAAGGGCGCTAACGCCGCTGTTAAGGCGAACCTTAACAACATCCGCGCTCAGGCAGAGCTCGTCTATGACAACGCTTCGCCTAACAGCTACGCAACGGTCTGTGGAGACCCTAACGTATGGAAGGGCGTTCTCGCAGCAGGTTCCGCCGCTGGCGTTACCTACTCGGCTACGGCTCTCGGCGCTTCGAACTACGGCTGCAACTCGACCTCGGCTGGCTGGATAGCGTTCTCCGCTCTCAAGACCGCTGAAGGCACGAGCGTCGCATGGTGCGTCGACTCGACCGGAAACTCGAAGGGTCTCGCGGCTACGACGTACTCCTCGTCGACCGTCGCCTGCCCGTAATATCCTAGCGATATGGCGAACCGCCCGCTTTTGCGGGCGGTTTTGCTTTGATATAATCGCTCTATGAAAACAAACAAAAGGGGCTTCACCCTCGTCGAGCTCCTCATAGTCCTCGCCATCATAGGCATCTTCACCTCGGTCGTCATCGGCGCGACGAACGCGTCGAGAGGGAAGGCGCGCGACACGAAGAGGATAAGCGACATGAAGGAGATCGAGCTCGGTCTCGCGCTCTACTTCGACGTCAATAAGGTATATCCCGCGAGCCTTAACACCCTCGTCACAGAGAAATATCTGCCGTCGCTTCCAGGAGATCCTTTGGGCACGGCGTATGAATACTTGCCCGCGAACTCGAACAAGAACTACTGCATCGGGGTAAAGCTCGAAGCCGGTATACCGAACGATTCGGCTACCTGCACGAGCGCCTCCTCGGGATCCCTCGCGAACTACAAGTCCCAGCGCTAATGGACCACTTCATCTTCGCCTCCATATTCGTATTCGGCGCCATCATCGGGAGCTTCCTTAACGTCGTCGTCTTGCGCTTCGATACAGGCGCGTCGATCTCGCGCGGCAGGTCGAAGTGCTTCTCCTGCGGAAAGACGCTCTCTTGGTACGAGCTCGTCCCGATCTTCTCGTTCCTCTTTCAGGGAGGCAGGTGCAAGGGTTGCCGCTCGAAGATATCTTGGCAATATCCCGCGATCGAGATATCCGGCGGGCTCGCGGCACTCGCCGCGTACCTTTGGGCGCTTCCCGGGCAGGGCGCGCTCAGCGTCGCCTCTTTCGCCTTGCTCGCCGCGCTTCTATTCCTCTATATCGCCATAACGGCTTATGACCTTCGGCACAAGATCATCCCCGACGAGTTCTCCTACGGCGCCGCGGCCGTCGCTCTCGCGCTCTTGGGCGTCGAGTGGGCAGCGACGGGAACCTTGGACTTCGGGCGCCTCGCGGCGGGCCCCGCGCTCTTCGCCTTCTTCGGCTTCTTCTGGCTCGTCTCGAAGGGCACGTGGATGGGATTAGGCGACGCGAAGCTCGCGCTCTCGATCGGCTGGGCGTTGGGCCTCTCTGCAGGCGTCGCTTCGGTCCTTCTATCTTTCTGGACGGGAGCGGCCTTCGCTTTCGCGGCTATGGCGATCCAAAAGATCAGGTCGAGGCGAGGCCTCGGGCTTAAAAGCGAGATACCTTTTGGGCCTTTCATGATAGTCGGATTCCTCCTGTCGCTCCTTTTCCGCATAGATATCCAGGCCATCCTTTCGTTTTTGGCTGTATAATGATGAGGACTATGCGTCCCATCTTCCTAGGCAAGCGAGAGCCCTTTTTTAGAAAACCTTGCGCGGCGCGACGGCGCGAGCGGAGCGTCTTTTCAGCAGGAAGGAACGAGGGTCTCGCTAAAAAGGCGACAGGAGGCGGTTTCACCTTGGTCGAGCTCCTCGTGTCTATTAGCATATTCTCTCTCATAACGACGGTCGCGGTCTTCAACCATTCCAAATTCAACGGCACCGTCATCCTCACGAACCTCGCCTATGAGGTCGCGCTCTCCGTCCGTCAGGCCCAGTTCTACGGCATCATCGTGAGGCAGACCTCGGCCGACGCCACCAAGTTCGATTCGGGATACGGGATACATTTCGACCTCACCAACCCTTCGACCTATTTCATATTCGAAGACGTGAAGTCCGGAGGCGTGCCGAACCACGTCTACGACGGCAGCGACATATCCGTCGAGACCTTCCGCATACAGAAGGGTAACGCCATAAGCAAGGTCTGCGTCGATGGAAACTGCTCGAACTCGGTCGTCGATATCTCCTTCGTGAGACCTAATCCAGACGCCTATATCCGCGCCGGCGGCATACAGGGGACGAGCTACGGAAAGGCCGAGATCTGCGTGTCGTCGCCGTCGGGCACGAAGAGGAAGGTGACCGTAGAGTCGACAGGTCAGATATCCGTATCGGTGGATGCGGGAGCTGTATGCAACTAGTATGAACAACATCAATCTACGATCTAAGGCAGGGAAGGGAGAGCGGGCTTTCACGCTCGTCGAAGTCCTCGTATCCGTCTCCATATTCGCGATGGTCATGCTCATAGCGACCGGCTCCGTGTTCTCGATCGTCGAGGCGAACAAAAAGACCCATACGCTGAAGTCAGTCATGACGAACCTCAATTTCGCGCTGGAGTCGATGGCCCGAGACACCCGCGTCGGCTTCAATTACGTCTGCGACGGGTCGGGGAGCTGCCAGTCTGGAGGCTCGGTCTTCCGCTATAAGGCGAACCGCGATATCGACGGCGACGGGAACTATAACTCTGCCGACGCTAACGATCAGATAGAATATAGCCTCGTCTCTGGCAGGATACAGAAAAGGGTATACGGTACGATACCTTCGACGACGGACATAACGGCGAGCGACATAAACATAACCCTCTTGCGCTTCTACGTGACGGGCACGGCGGCGAACGACGGGCTACAGCCTAAGGTGGTGATGACGCTTAAGGGGGACGCGGGCACTGGCAAGACGAAGTCCGAGTTCAACATCCAGACGACCATCTCCCAGAGGGCCATAGACTCCTAAAGAAGAACCATGAACAAAGAATCGAGAGCCGGGAAAAAGATAGCGGGAAGAAAGGCCCTTTTGCTTTTCACGGCCTTTAGCTCGAAATCCGCGATCGGTCCGCGGCGCGGATTCACGCTCATAGAGGCTATGGTCGCGATCTCCATACTTTCCCTCGCGATCACGGGCCCCCTCATCATCGCCCAAAAGGGAGTAGGTTCCGCCATCTATGCCCGCGACCAGATAACAGCCTTCTATCTCGCCCAAGAGGCGGTCGAATACGTGAGGAACATACGAGATTCGAACCGCATCACCAATACGTCCTGGCTCAACCCTCTCACCGCGTGCAAAGACACCGGCCTCGGCGAGAGGTGCGCCATAGACGCGCGCTATACCGATTTCACGAATCCGAACGCGGTGACGTCCTGCCCGTCGGGCGTCTGTCCCGCGCTCTCGTTCGATAACGCGAACAGCGTCTACGGATACTGCTCAGGCTCGTGCTCGACATGGAGGACCACTCCTTTCACGAGGACGGTCTCCATAGACGACAGGGCGTCATCGAAGGAGGCGGCGGTATCTGTGACGGTCTCTTGGACGACCACGCTCTTCACCCCGCTTAAGACCTTTACCGTGAAGGAGTATATGTTCAATTTCTGATATGAGATATCCCATCAAACATCCGGCTTCAGGGATCAGGGAGGAGAAGGGCTTCGCGCTCCTTTTCGCCGTGCTCACCGGAAGCGTCCTCCTCTCGATCGGCCTTTCCATATTCAACCTCACGGTAAAGGAGCTCCTCCTTTCCTCCTCGGGGCGCGAATCCCAATTCGCCTTCTATGCGGCCGACACGGGGGCCGAGTGCGCTCTCTATTGGGATTTCAAGGGTACGGGCGTATTCGCCACGTCGTCGTCCACTCACTCTCCGTCGCCTTCGAACCCCGACTGCGTCGATACCATCGGGACGCCGCAGACGATAAACGTCACCAACTATCTCTCCAGGACGAGCAATTCCGCCGTTACGCAATTCTCGCTCACGATACCGAACTCTCCCGCGGCATACTGCGCGATCGTGACCGTCACCAAGACCGCTCCTTCTGGGATCATAAAGACGGAGATAGATTCCCGAGGGTATAACACGTGCGATACGACCGATAAGGGAAGGGTGGAGAGGGCCCTCAAAGTATCCTACTAGACCTCGCTTTATAGGCGAAAAAGCCTTACTCTATCGTTATGGCAAACGCGCCCAAAGACATAAAAAAGCGCGCAGAGATGCTGCGCGAGACCATAGAGCGTCACCGCAAGCTCTATCATACCCATGACAGGCCGGAGATATCGGATACCGCCTATGACGCGCTCTTCCAAGAGCTCGAAGATATAGAGGAGAAGTACCCTGAGCTCCTCGTCCCCGACTCTCCGACCCAGAGGGTGGGAGGAGATCCGCTGCCTGAATTCGTAAAAGTCGAGCATAAGGTGCCTCAATGGTCGTTCAACGACGCGTTCTCCGAGGACGACCTCAAGGGCTTCGACGAAAGGGTGGGGAGATTCATACGGTCCGAGACCGGAAAGGCAGAGAGGCCTTCCTACGTATGCGAGCTCAAGATAGACGGGCTCAAGGTCGTGCTCGAATATGAGAAAGGCGTCCTCGCGAGGGCGGCGACTAGGGGCGACGGGACGATAGGCGAAGACGTGACGCATAACGTGCGCACTATCCCCTCGGTTCCCCTGAAGCTCGCGAGACCGGTCGATATCATCGTCGAGGGAGAGGTCTATATGACGAAATCGGGGCTGAAGAAGCTCAACGCGCGACAAGAGAAAGAGGGAAAGCCCCTCTATGCGAATCCTCGCAACGTGGCGGCCGGTTCGATCCGCCAGCTCGACCCCAAGATAGCCGCCTCGCGAAAGCTCGAGAATTTCGTCTACGATATCGCTCGTTACGAGAAGATGCCGAAGTCTCAAGCGGAAGAGCTCGCGCTCCTCGCCGAGCTCGGCTTTACTGTGAATCCTCATTGGAAAAAGACGGAGGGCATCGAGGGCGCGGTCGCCTATTGGAGAGAGTGGACGAAGAGGGCGCCCAAAGAGGACTACCTCATAGACGGGGTAGTCATAAAGATAGACGAGAGGCGCTTGCAGGAGGCTCTCGGATACACAGGTAAGGCTCCGCGCTGGGGGATAGCGTTCAAATTCCCGGCCGAACAGGTCACGACGGTCCTCGAGGATATCGTCTTTCAGATCGGACGCACCGGAGTGATCACTCCGGTCGCCGTGCTGCGCCCGGTCCTCGTGGCGGGCACTACGGTCTCGCGCGCGACCCTGCACAACGAAGACGAGATCAAGCGCCTCGACGTTCGCATAGGCGATACGGTGATCCTGCAGAAGGCGGGCGACATCATTCCCGATATAGTGAAGGTGGTGACAGAGCTCCGCACCGGTAAGGAGAAGCCGTTCTCGTTTCCGACCCATATCGCCGAGTGCGGCGGCGACGGCAGGATAGAGCGCGTGCCGGGCCAAGCGGCCCACAGGTGCGTCGCCAAGGACTCCCAGACCCTCTTGCGCCGCCGCTTACGGTATTTCGCATCGAGGCCCGCGCTCGATATCGACGGCTGCGGCCCGAAGGTCATCGACGCGCTCCTCGACGCAGGCCTCGTCGCCACGTTCCCCGACCTCTTCACCCTAGAGAAGGGCGACCTTCTGGCCTTGCCCCGATTCGGGGAGAAGACCGCCGAGAACCTCCTGGAATCCCTCGAAAAGGCCAGGCACACGACCTTGCCGCGCCTCATCACGGGACTTTCTATAGACCATGTCGGAGAAGAGACCGCGCACCTTATCGCCGATAGGTTCAAATCGATAGAGGCGATATCGCGAGCGTCCAAAGAAGAGATCGAGGCCGTAGAGGGCATAGGCCCCGTCGTCGCCCGTTCCGTCTCCGACTGGTTCGCGGATAAGGCGCATCAGAAGATGCTCGCGAGGCTCGTAAAGGAGGTCCGGATCGAGAAGGTGAAGGAATCTTCAGGAAAGCTCAAGGGCAAGAGCTTCGTCCTCACGGGAACTTTGCCTACCCTCGAGAGGGTCGATGCCGAGGAGCTTATACGGAAGAACGGCGGCGACGTGTCTTCCTCCGTCTCGAAGAACACCTCCTTCGTCGTCGCCGGAGATTCTGCCGGATCGAAGCTCGAAAAGGCCAAGAAGCTCGGCGTAAAGGTGATAGGCGAAGAGGAGCTTAAGAGCATGCTCTAAGATGAATAGTCTGCTACGCAAAAAAAGAGGATTCACCCTTATCGAGCTTCTCGTGGTCGTGTCGATAATCTCCCTGCTTTCCGCCGTGGTCCTCTCTAGCCTCAACGCTTCGCGCTCGAGGGCTCGCGATGCGCGCAGGCTCGCCGACATGCAGTCGCTGAGGACGGCGATATCGCTCTATCTAAACGACAGCGGGAACGTGTATCCCCCGGCGACGCCCGACCGAGGGGACGGCTGGGCCGAAAGCTATACCGCGGGGGCGGGATTTATGTCGAATCTGGTCTCGGGAGGCTATCTCGCTTCGCCTATCCGAGACCCGGAGAATACCAGCGCCTACAAGTCCTATTATTACCGCGTAGGCACGTACGGAGGATGCACGGCCCCCGCTACGCGGGCGGTCCTCCATCTCTATCTAACGAGGCCGGCGACCTCCCCTTATATCGCGTGCTCGGCGCAAGCGACCGCGGACGGCATGTATGGAGCGTGCCTGTGCCTCGATTAGCCGCTTATAGGAGAGATTTCTCGTCCTGTCTCGCGATTTAGGCGGTCATTTGCTATATTGAGTCCCATGATAACCCGCGAAGAAGTCGTAAAGCTCGCAAACCTCTCTCGCCTCAAGCTCTCCGAGGAGGAGATCGCGAAGATGCAGGCCGATATGACGGCGATACTCGCCTATGTGGACAAGCTGAAGGAGGCGAAGGGCGTAGACCATGGCCCCGTCATGTCGGCGAACCGAAACGTCCTGCGCGAGGATAGGGCTCCCCACGAAGGAGGGATATACACGGACAAGCTCATCGCTCTCGCTCCGAAGCATGAGGTCAACAAAGACGGCAAGTACGTCAAGGTAAAGAAGATACTCGGATCGTCCCAATAATATGATCGACCTCAAGAAGCTCACCATAAAGAAGGCGCACGAAGCCCTCGTCAGAGGCGATTTCACGGTACGAGAGCTCTGCCAGGCGTATCTCGACGAGATAAAGAAACGCGACGGAGACATCCATGCCTATCTCGAGGTATATAGCGACGTCATGGCTCAGGCGGATGCGGCGCAAAAGAAGGTAGGCGAGGGGAACTCGCTCGCGGGCATACCGATAGCGATCAAGGACAACATGCTCTTCGAAGGCAAGGCCGCGACCTCTGCGTCGAAGATCCTCCAAGGCTATGTCGCGCCCTATACCGCGACCGCGATACGAAAGCTCGTTGATGCCGGCGCCGTGCTCCTCGGCAGGACGAATATGGATGAATTCGCGATGGGGAGCTCGACCGAGAACTCCGCCTACGGCGTCACGAAGAATCCTCACGACCTCTCGAGGGTCGCTGGCGGCTCGTCCGGCGGCTCGGCAGCGGCCGTCGCGGCAGACCTCGCCCTAGCCTCCCTGGGCTCCGATACGGGCGGCTCGATCCGCCAGCCTGCGAGCCACTGCGGCATCGTGGGCCTGAAGCCTACCTACGGCTCCGTCTCGCGCCATGGCCTCATGGCCATGGGCTCGTCGCTCGACGTCATAGGCCCATTCTCGAAGACCGTTTCCGACGCAGAGATACTCTTTAACGCCATAAAGGGCAAGGACCGCTACGATTCGACATCTCTAGACGTGCCTATGGCGGGTAAGCGTCCACAGAAGATAGGTGTTCCGCGCCATTTCCTCAAAGGCGACGGCATCGATCCCGAAGTCATGAAGGCCTTCGAGGCATCCATCGAGAGGTTTCGGTCGCTCGGCTATGAGATCGTCGATATCGAGCTCCCTAACATAGGGTACTCGCTCGCGGTCTATTACGTCCTCATGCCGGCCGAGGTGTCGACAAACCTCGCGCGTTTCGACGGCATAAAGTACGGGCTCCATAAGGAAGGCTCGAACCTGCTCGAGGACTATCTCTTTTCTCGCGGCGAGGGATTCGGTCCTGAGGCGCGTCGCCGCGTCATGCTCGGCTCTTATGTCCTCTCGTCAGGCTATTACGACGCGTATTACAATAAAGCGTCCGCCGTCCGCGAGCTTCTCAAAGACGACTTCGCCAAGGCGTTCGAAAGAGCCGATGTCATCCTCACCCCGACCGCGCCGGCTCCTGCGTTCAAGATAGGGGAGAAGGCGTCGGACCCTGTCGCGATGTATCTCGAAGATATATTTACGGTTACGGCGAACCTGGTTGGTACCCCGGCCATATCTATCCCTGCGGGGACAAAGGAGGTCGAGGGTAAGAGGCTTCCTATCGGCATTCATCTCGTCTCGCCCCATGGCCGCGAGGACGCGCTCTTCGAACTGGGGAAGAAGTTCCTGGGAGAAGATGTAGAATAGAGGGATGGACGCGGTAAACTTTCTCAATCTCGAATACCTGTTCTTGAGGATCTTCGAATTCTTCAAGAATTTCGATATAGTAGCGCTTCTCAATAGGCTCATAGCCTTCCTCGATATACTGAAGCCTATCGCGATCATCGTGTCGCTCTTCCTCTTTTTTGTAATAGTCTATTCCCATATCCGCATAAAGCAGCTCGAAGAGAAGGAGAAGGAGGAGTTCGAAGCCCTTAAGGCGAAGGATGCGGCGAACCAGCCGGGCCAGGATACGGAGATGGTCGAGAAGTGGCAGAAGGTCGTGGCCCACATCAATTCGAACAATCCTTCGGACTGGAGGCTCGCTATCCTCGAGGCCGATATCATGCTCGATAGCATGCTCGATAAGATGGGCTATCAAGGGGATACTATGGCTGAGAAGTTCCGAGGGATCGCCAAAGGTGATTTCCTCACCCTCCAGCTCGCCCAAGAGGCCCATGGAGTGAGGAATCGCATTGCTCACGACGGGTCGAGCTACCCTTTGAATGAAAGAGAGGCCAAAGCGGTCATAGACAAATATAAGCAGGTATTCTCGGAGTTCTATCATATATAGCCCTGTGGCTCGCAGACGGGCTTGATTAGGGGTTTTTGCTCTGGTATAATGCTCGTTACCCCTTTGTTAAGGGAGTTACGTAGTAACTATAGCGGGGTAGAGCAGCCTGGTAGCTCGTCAGGCTCATAACCTGAAGGTCGTTGGTTCAAATCCAACCCCCGCAACAAGCATGAAAAAAACCGCTATTGATAGCGGTTTTTTTCATGCTTGTTGCGGGAGACGAACGCCTGAGACGTTCGTCGGGTTGGATTTGAAGGTCGCAGCCATGTCGAGCGAAGCGAGACGGGCGAGGCGGGATCGCGAACACTTGGGCTTTTGCTGGCTTCTGCAGCAAAAGACTTAGCGATTCATGATAATTCAAACCCTTCCGCAAGATGTATGACAAACGTCCAGTAAGGCGTCTTTTGCTATACTTTCCCTATGAAGATCGTGACGCTTAACGCCTGGGGCGGCAGGATGAAGGATCGTTTCTCGGGATTTTTCAATCGCTATCGCGACGTAGACCTCTGGCTTTTTCAAGAGGTCTATAACTCGAAGAAGGAAGAGGAGTTCGTCGCCATCGGCGGATACGAGAAACCCGATTTCTCCCTTAACCAGACGCTTTCGGCCCTCCTTACCCCCTATAAGGATTATTTCTGTCCGACCTTTCGGGACATATATGGCCTCTCGGCTTTTATGAGGCCAGATATCAAGGTCATAAGCTTCGGAGAGGCTCTCGTGGCCCGCGGCGACTGGCATGGAGGCGATTATGACGGCAAGGGCGACCATAACAGAAAGCTCCAGTGGCTTGAGATCGAGATGAAGGGAAAGAGCCTACTCGTCCTCAATGCCCATCTCACACACCGTCCTGAGGGGAAGGGCGATAGCTCGAAGAGGCTCCTTCAGTCAGAGGCCATCGTGAGGTTCATGTCCCTGTTCGACTGTCCGAAGATCCTCATGGGGGATTTCAACCTTTTACCCGATACGGAGAGCATACGCGTGATCGAAAGGGCGGGAATGAGGAATCTCATAAAGGAATACGGCATCGCTTCGACCCGCACGGAGGTCTACAAGAAGCCGCATCGGTTTGCTGACTACGTCTTCGTATCGGAGGACATAGAAGTGAAAGACTTCAAAGTCCTTCCCGATGTCGTCTCCGACCACTCTCCGGTCTATCTCGATTTCGAGATCGGACAGCGAAAAGCCGCCTGAGGGCGGCTTTGGAGTCGGGCTCGCTATTTTCCTATAAGCTCGCTATCCGTCACGGCTCCTTGTCTCACCTCGAACGTGAGCCTGTAATCGGAGTTCGGTATCGTCTTACCGGCCGAAGTCGCAGGCTCGGCGCGGACGAGCGATATCCGGAAGGTGTCGATCGTCGAGGTCGCGTTAAGGCCGATAGCGTCTTGGCGCGTTACGCCGCTGTCGAGCTCCGATTCGACGTTCACGCGCACCGTGCCGGCTTGGATGCACTGGACGTCCTGAGGGCACCTAGAATCTTCGATTATCGAGGTCGGCCTGAACGTTATCCCTCGAAACGCCGCCGTTTCGCCGAGCTTGAGGGTCACCTGGCCGTAGGGCCTTACGGTCGTCGTTCCGGAGAGGGGAGTGCTCGTCGCGTCGCCTTCGCCTGGCGCGGCCGCGTCGTCCGATCGGAACATGAATATGCCGAGGACGATGAGGATGACGATAACTACGACCGCGATCCAAGAATTCCTATTCATAGAATTGTTAGCTTATTGATAGTCTTTAATAATACACCCTATTTTAGCCCTTTGTTTCAATGGCAAAGGCGCCCAGAGGGGCGCCTGATTTGCCATCATCGGAAGTACACCCTGTTAGTACGGGGGTAGGATGTGCTTTCTTTCAGATCGTATTTCAAATAATAAACGGTATAAATTGTCAAATAAATCTTGGAAAAGGGGCCTTGCCGTGATATCTTATGAAAACCGTCGGGGTAGCTCAGTTGGTTAGAGCACAGGACTCATAAGCCTGGGGTCGAGGGTTCGAATCCCTCCCCCGACACAAGCGGTAAGCGATCTTAAGCGAAGGGTCGATAGACTCTCGATTTTTAAGGCCGTTTATGCTTAAATATCCCAGCATGCGGGTGTAGCTCAGTTTGGTTAGAGCGCTTCCCTGTCACGGAAGAGGTCGCGGGTTCGAGTCCCGTCACTCGCGCATAAAGCAAAAAGCGTCCATTCTCGGACGCTTTTTGCTTTGCGGAGTAGGGACTCGAAAGCCGGAGCGTGAGGATATGCTGGGAGCATATCCGTAAAGCGCGAGGCGGGGTGGCGGGCGTTTTCAGCAGAAAACGACCTGTGACCGAGTCCCGCCCTGACACCTCTCCTGCGGCGCTTACGTACTATCTGTAGCTTCCATTTAGGAAGGTTATCGATAACACGCATGAATAATAACGATTCGACTGCGAACGCCATTCTCGTGGTGCTTCTCGTGGTAGTTGTGGGCTTCATAGTCTGGTTTATAGTCGATCGCCGCGGCGGCGCCCCCATCGACAGCGGTCCCGATGCCGGTGCGTCCCTCGAGGTAAACCTCCCGGGAGGGAACGGTCAGGATGAGGGCGCCTCTGGGACCCAAGAGTAGGACGGAGTAGGGCGCGAGACGAAAAAGCCGGGGCGTTATGCTCCGGCTTTTTCGTCTCTCTGGTGGCTAGGCGCTCTGGGCCGCTCCGTACGATTTCCAGTCTCGATAGAGCTTTATGAAGACGAAGGTTAGGTATGCGGATATGGTGGTCGAGAGGGCCGTCGCGACGAGGGACTCTACAGGCATGATCGTCGTGAGGACGGACGGATCGAATTTCCCGAAGAGCGATTTTAGGGCGGCGAGGTTCTGCGGATGGGCGAATACCCTCCAGAGCTGGCTTCCGAGGACTGAGAGGTTGAGGAAGAGCACGCCTGCCGAGAGGTAGAGGTATTTGCCGTATCCTGCCAAAAATACGCGCTTCATTATCTTGCCGTGGAGGTGCGAAGGCAATGGCTCGTCCGCGAGGGATGCTACCGGATGTTCGAAGTTGAGTTTTTCTTGAGTCATTCTATTGGTAATTGACAAGTAATGTCGCAAGCTGCTTTTTCGCTCTGGAGAGCCGGGTCTTGAGGGTGTTTATCGGTATGGAGAGCATCTGCGCTATCTCTTCGTAGCTAAAGCCGTCTTTGTAATAGAGGAGGATCGGGCCCTTATACAAAGCGTCCAGCCGTTCAATAGCGGCCGCAACGTCTTTGGATTCCATGTTTTCCTCTATCGCTATTGAATTATACGAGACGCTGTCGCCGTTTGTTTCGTGCTCGTCGTCGAGCTCTACCAGCGCCTCTCTCTTCTTTTTTCGCAGATAGTCGTAAGCGGTGTTCGTGGCGATGGTATAGATCCAAGACTTGATGTTCTTCGACGGGTCGATCGTCTTTATGTGCTTGTACACCTTTACGAACGTATCTTGGATGAGGTCCTCCGCGTCGTCGCGGCTGCCAGAAAGCCTCACTAGATAGTTCCAGAGAGGCTTTTCGAATTCCGCCACGATCTCCTCGAAGGCGAAGAGGTCGCCTTTTTTAGCGCGCTCTATGGTCTCCGCGGGAATAGTACGTGTCTGTATGCTCATGCCTAGTGTATTACGCCTCTGCCCAGCCGTTTGTTTCAATGCGGATACGGGCGGAGGGCGTACGTCGTAATATTACCTATAACCGATTCTTGACGCCATGACAGAATGGAATATCGCGCCGAAGAGGGCCATAGAGATGCAAAAGAGGCTCGCCGAGAAGGTCGTCCTCGGCCCTTTGGCGCAACCGCCAAAGACGATAGCGGGCGCAGACGCGTCCGCCGACAGGTTCGGGGATGATCTCTATGCCGGCATGATCGTCTTTTCGTATCCGTCGCTCGAGCCTCTCGATCGATCTGTGGTCAGGGTCAAGGCCTCGTTCCCGTATATACCCGGATTGCTCTCCTTTAGGGAGATCCCCGGCCTTCTGAGATGTCTGGAGGGGCTTGGTCAAAAGCCAGACTTGATCATGGTCGATGGCCAGGGCATAGCTCATCCGCGGCGGTTGGGCATCGCCTCGCATCTCGGCGTGCTTACAGGCATTCCAACTATCGGTTGCGCGAAGTCGCGCCTGTATGGCGCGTATAGAGAGCCCGGGCAAGTCGGCGAGACAGAGAGGATCCTCGACCCGAAGACGGGCGAGACCATCGGCTACGCCCTTAGATCGAAGGCGCGGGCCAATCCGATCCTCGTGTCCCCGGGATATGGGATCGAGAGAGAAGAGGCGCTCGAGATAGCGAGGTCGTGCATCCGCGGGTATCGGCTTCCCGAACCTACGCGGCAGGCGCACATCCTCGTGAACCGATCGAGGAGAGGGGAGCCTCTCTAGCGGCTATTTTCTGTGTTTGCCTTTCAGTCTTTCGATGATCGCCATCGTGATGCAATAGAAAAGGGAGAAGAATGCCCAGAAGACGTCTTTCATGATGGGTATAAAAGCTTAAGCGGGAGGGAAGTTAACGACAGGCCGCTTGGAGGTATTACGAAAGCAAAATAATTCAGGATGCGATCCGAGGGTCTTTGCCTACGGCGGCAGTATAGGTTTCAGTTTTCTCGGATAGAAGTCCTCGAAGACAACAGGGAACCCTTTCGATTCCTCCCGAGAATCTCGGCTTACAGCCGCAGTACAGGTTTCCCATTTCTTCGGAATAGGAATCCCTCAGAAATATAGGAGAACCTCTTCGATCCCGGGACAGAGCGATTCGATCGCTCTTAGGTGGCTCAGAAAACTAAAAGTCCGCAAAAGCGGCTTTTAGTTTTCTGAGCCACCTCCCGGGATCGAACCGGGGACCTCTACTTTACGAAAGTATTGCTCTACCAGCTGAGCTAAGGTGGCGCGGCGAACCATCGACCTTCGGTCGGGGCGATCGTGCCTGAGCCAACTTCCGGGATCGAACCGGAGACCTCGTCATTACCAATGACGTGCTCTACCGACTGAGCTAAGTTGGCTGATACGGAATCTAAAAGACAAAGCCTACTATAGGCCATTTCCTCCTTTTTTGCAAAAATATCTACACGGGCCTTGACTTTTCTAATTTTCCGTTTATGATATTTTGACTGCAGCGGCGTCTCTTCATCCGTCAGGAAAGGTTCGATCGATCGACGGATGCGAGTCTTCGCGCGGTAAAGCTCTTCGATGAAACTGGGGTCACGGGCAGTTCTGCACGGGCAAGACCTCTCCCTTTATGGTGTTCGGGTTTGCGAGCTGATCTAGCCATAATGAGTCAGTTCCGGAACCATCTTCAGGGGCTTCTGGGCCGACGCGCGGTTCGCGTCGGCCCTTTTTTATACCTAAAATCGGCGGCACGGGCTCTGTTTGATGGTATATTTAGGCCATGTCAGAAAAGCAGAAAAGGATAGCGGAGATAGAGGTCCTTATGGCCGACGCCGAGTTCTGGGAGAATAAGGACCGAGCGCAATCGATCCTCAAGGAGCTCAATCAGCTCAAATCCGAGATGGCGGAGGTCGAAAAGTACGAGAAAGGGAACGCCATAATGACCATATTCTCCGGCGCGGGAGGCGACGATGCCGAAGACTTCTCGCGCATCCTTTTCGAGATGTATATGAGGTACTTCGACCGCAAGGGGTGGTCTTTGAGATTCCTCCATCAGAACCAGAACGACCACGGCGGCTACAGGAACGTCACGGTCGAGATAGAGGGGAAGGGCGCCTACGGCATCCTCAAGAACGAATCGGGCGTGCACCGGCTCGTCCGCATATCACCCTTTAACGCGAAGTCGCAGCGCCATACTTCGTTCTCGCTCGTAGAGGTGATCCCGAAGTTCGAGAAGGCCGAGAAATTCGTCGTGAATCCCGACGACATACGGCTCGAATTCGCGCGGTCGTCCGGTCCCGGCGGCCAGAACGTGAACAAGCGCGAGACCGCGGTCCGGCTCGTGCATCTTCCGACGAAGATCGCTGTCCATGTGGATTCTGAGCGCTCTCAGGCGGATAACAGGTCGCGCGCCATGGACATCCTCCAAGCCAAGCTCTATAAGAGGCAAGAAGAGGAGCGCCAGGCCAAAGAGAAGGGCATGTATATCTCCAAGACTACCGACATCGAATGGGGCAATCAGATACGCTCTTACGTTCTGCACCCCTATAAGATGGTCAAGGACCACAGGACCGACGTCGAGACGTCGAACGTCGACGCGGTGCTCGAGGGGGACATCGATATCTTCATCGAAGCCGAGAAAACCCTTTAAAATAAGGGGTATGGGATATGATAGAATACATGCATGCCGCTTTCTGGCATCGGATGCTCTGCCGTCCCCAATACGACCTTCTATGATCTATTTCGATAAAGTAACCAAAATATACTCGGACGACACGGTCGCCCTCGAAGACGTGACCCTCAAGATAGAGCCGAAGGAATTCGTCTCGATCGTAGGGCATTCCGGCGCGGGAAAGACGACCCTTATAAAGATGATCCTCGCCGAGGACAAACCGACCAAAGGATCGGTCCTTTTCGAGTCCGTGAACGTCCACAAGCTCAAGGATAAGCACGTCCCGGAATACCGCCGTCGCTTTGGCACGGTCTTTCAGGATTTCAGGCTTATTCCCGGCAAGACGGTATTCGAGAACATCGCATTCGCCATGGAGGCGGCGGGACGCTCCGACGACGAGATAGCGTCGGACGTGCCGCATGTGCTCGACCTCGTAGACCTCGGCAGGAAGATCTGGAGCTTTCCGAGGGAGCTTTCGGGAGGAGAGAGGCAGCGCGTGGCGATCGCCCGCGCCATCGTGAACCAGCCGGACGTCATTATCGCGGACGAGCCGACGGGAAACCTCGATCCGGTCAATACGTACGAGATCGTCCAGATACTGAAGAAGATAAACGACCTCGGCACGACGGTCGTCCTTACGACGCACAATAAAGGCGTAGTAGAGAACATAGGCAAGAGGGTCATCACCATGGAGAAGGGGAGGCTCGTTCGCGACGACAAGGAGGGAAGATACGCTATATAATCGATAACACCATGTTCTGGCTCAACACCCGACGCATCATAAAATCAGGCTTCGTGTCGTTCTGGAGGAACGGCTTCGTGTCGCTCTCTTCGGTCCTCATCATGACGTTGACCCTTTTCGTTCTGGGCTCTCTCATGTTCGCGAGCGCTCTCCTCAATTCGTCTCTCGACGAGATACGCTCCAAGGTCGACGTGAACGTCTACTTCGCGCCTTCGGCCGACGAGGAGGAGATACTCGCGCTCAGGAACAAGGTCGAGGCTCTTCCCGAGGTCGCTCAGGTCGAATACGTCTCGCGCGACCAGGCTCTCGAGAATTTCAAGGCTCAGCATGAGAACGACGAGATAACCCTTCAGGCCCTCGAAGAGCTCGGAGAGAACCCTCTTGGCGCGATCCTCAACATAAGGGCGAAAGAGACCTCGCAGTATGAAGGCATCGCGAAATTCCTCGATTCGGAGTCCGGCGAGAACGGCCAATTCATAGACAAGGTTAATTACTATCAGAATAAGGCGGCTATCGACTCTCTTACGAGGATGATCGACGGATCGAGGAAGATAGGCCTCGCTATAACGATAGTCCTTATCGCGATATCCATCCTCATCACGCTCAACACCATACGCCTCGCCATCTACATCGCCCGAGAGGAGATATCGGTGATGAGGCTCGTGGGCGCGTCTAACCGCTACATCCGCGGGCCGTTCGTGATTTCGGGCGTCATGTACGGCGTCGTGTCGGCTCTCGCCACGCTCGTCGTCTTCTATCCGGTGACGTACTGGGTGTCGTCCATCACTGAGACCTTCTTCAGCGGATTCAGCCTTTTCGACTACTACACCGCCAATTTCGCCCAGGTGTCAGCCCTTATCATAGGCGTAGGCATCCTTCTCGGCGCTATATCGAGCTATCTCGCGGTACGAAGATATCTGAAGGTCTAGGTCCTGCCGTCGAGGACGCCTTTTCGATAAATCGATGGCTATGAACACGAAGGTAAAAAAGGCCCTTATCCTCATATTGATCGGAACGGGAATCGCTTTCGCCGTCCTCTCGTCAGGGCGTTCGGGCGAAGAGAGAGGCGGCGAGACGAAGATACTATTCGTGGGCGACATCATGCTCGATCGTACCCTGCGAAAGATAGGAGAGTCGCGGGGGTACGACCACCTTTTCTCGTGCGCGAAGGACTACCTGGCCGGCTTCGACCTCGTAGTGGGAAATCTCGAAGGGCCTGTCACCTTTCACGATTCGATATCGCTAGAGACCGTGCCCGGCGAGCCAGGCAATACGACCTTCACTTTTTCAAAGGGCGCCATAGAGGCGCTCTCGGGCGCAGGCGTCGGACTCGTGAGCCTCGGCAACAATCACATATGGGATTTCGGCAGAGAGGGCGTAGAGAGCACGAAGGCCCTCCTTCGTGAGAGCGGGATCGCGCATTTTGGCGATCCTATAGGAGACATATCAGCGACCGTCGTTAAGGGCGGCAACCGGCTTTCTTTCGTGGGGTTTAACCAATTTTTGGGCGAGAACGACCCGCAAAAGACGATAGACGCTATCTGGAAAGCGAGGAGGTCGAGCGACCTCGTCGCCGTGTACGCGCATTGGGGAGACGAATACCTTCCCGCGAACGAGTATCAAAAGGCGCTCGCGCACCGATTCATAGACGCTGGCGCCGACCTGGTCGTGGGCTCTCACCCTCACATCGTCCAAGAGAGCGAGGTCTACGCCGGAAAGCCTATATATTATTCCCTCGGCAATTTCATATTCGATCAATATTGGACGGAGGAAGTGAGAGTCGGAGGAGGGTTAGAAGTGTCGCTCGTCCAGGGCGATATCGCAGTGAAGGAGAGGAGGTTCGACATCGGTAGAGACGGTAGGACATGCGTCAAAGAGTAGGGGCTCGTCCGCGAAACAATACCGAGCTGCTTTCGTAGTATCTCATAGGTAAGAAGTCGGAGTCGTTTTAACCATAAAGTACACATCATATCTATGGACACTATCAAGCGATTGGGAGCGTTCTCTCTCGCTCTCGGAGCCTTCGCGTCCGCGCAGGGCGCGTCGGCGGCGGGGATCGTCGGCCAGGTTGACGTCAGGGCAGAGAGCGGGCTTAACGCGCGGGTCGTCCAAGCGACCTCGACGGTCGATGGGGGTCTACGGACGGAAGCGGGCCCTTCTAACGCTCGATCGGGCGAGAGCTCGGGCACGGAAGCGTCTACAGCGACCACGACGCCCGCAACCGATGAAGGGGTCGCTGCCGGCGCCTCTGTCTCGGCTAAGAGCGGCACGGTCGTCGTGACGAAAGGCGACGTAGAAGGGGAAGAGCCGTCGGAGACGCTCGATCCTATGGAGGTATCGGCTACCGCGGATTTCGAGGCGTATGCGAGGTCCGTCGTCGCGTCTGACGATAACGTCTTGAAGATTGAGTCTGGCCCAGAGAAGGTCTCCGTTTGGTATAGGGAACCGGCGAAATTCATCGGCATCGTCCCGGTGACGGTGTCGACCCGCGCCACGGTCTATGCCGGAGGCGAGATAGAGATAGACCGTCCGTGGTGGGCGGCCCTCTTCGTCACCGGCGAGAATACGGAGGATATCGAGACGGACCTTACTGCGACTGCCGGCGCGATAGCGAGGACCGAGGCGTCCGCCGCTCTCTCGTCGAACGCTCAAGCGAGGCTCGTGAACGCCCTCAGGGCCGTCCTTGAGGCCCGGCACGAGGCCTCGGTCGAGGCGTCGACGTCTACTGGCGCGCGAGACGCATCCTCTGTCGAATAAGCGGTCGGACGAAGCTCTGCGTCTGCTCGGCCTGAGGGCCCCGACACAGAACGAGGAGGGTATCTTATCAGGATACAGATCGCAGAGTTCGTCTAGCGACATTTCGACAGGAAGAGGCGTATTACATCTAGAAGCTCTTTCAACATATCAATCTCAAAAGATCAAAAATAGTGCTGCAAGGGAATTACGCTTCTGGGTCTGTCGATTTCCCTCGACAGGTCCCCGGATCTCATCCGGCACGAAGCTAGCCTTAACCCCCGCTCGGGGGTTTTGGCGTTTATAGGCACGCGGCCTCGGCGAGAGAGGTGAGCGTTTTTGAGCGGACGCCTCGTAGTAATAACGGGCAAACTCCCATTACAAGGTTAAGAAACGCATAATGCTAGTAACAATCGCAACTCTACTCGTAATACTCTGGGTCCTAGGCTTCGTCACGTCATACACCCTCGGAGGATTCATACATGTCCTTCTCGTGGCGGCGATCATTATGTTCCTCATCCGGATCATCCAGGGTCGCAACCCGATAAGCTGAACCGGGGGGACGGTTAAGGTAAACTCTGGGCCCTAGAGCCCAGAGTTTTGCTATTTTGAGAGAAGGTTGAGGAATTCGCCGAGCGTCATCCTCGCGGCCGCCGCATTCCTGTGGCCCCCGCCTCCAAGCGCCTTCGCCAGGTCGAGGGCGGAAGGCGAATGGGCGTCGAGGCTCCTGAAGCTTATCCTGACCTCTCCTCCGTCGATATTGAATATGCCCACGGCCTGGTCTTTGGCTTTCGAGAGGGTGTTCCCAGCTTCCGATTTGTAAGAGGTGAGATTGTATGCGAAGACCTCGCGCCCGCCTATCTTAAGGGTGACGGGGTCTATCGTCCTTACGGCCCAGTCCACCATATAGTCCGAGTAGCGCGATATGGCGCCGCCCTCTCTCTTGGCGTCGTCGAGAGGCCCGTCGAGGAGAGGGAGGACTCTCTCGGGCTTATTGGCGAGCAAGAATATATAGCTGTTGACGCTCTTCGTATCCTCACCGTAGCGCCATTTCCATATGTCGGAATCTTCCACGAGCCGTACGAGCTCCGGGACAGGCTCGCCGGGGAACAATACAGACCACGCGAGGGAGGCTCCGGATTTGTCGTTGTCGAATATGTAAGTGAAATCAGGGTTCGATCCCGCGATCGCTGAATACTCCTCCTTGCCGCCGATGTGGTGGTCGATCGAGGTCACTTTGAACCCCTTTGCGAGGAACTCCTTCACGCCCATGACGCAATCGACGGTCAATATCCTGTCGCCCTTCTCGGCCTTCGCGATGATCTCTTCCACCTCTTCGGGAAAGTAGCCGTGAGAGAGGGGGAACACGAGCGCGTCCGGGTATCTGCGCAATACGACCGCAGCCGCGGTCGTGCCGTCATTGCAGTCTTTGTGGTATATGGCGATTGTTTTCATCCCCTTATTGTACAGCAGGCGCCTGAGGAGGTCCTTTCTTCGCTCGCAGCATGTTTATAGCGACGAGCCCGAACACGAGCGCGTTCACGACGAACACCGCGATAGGCATCGTCGAGATCGCCAAGGTCCAAGACGGCACCGCGAGGAGGTTAAGGGATGCGCCGACGAAGAATACCGTCCACGCGACGAGCTTGTATTTTTCCTGCTCAGGGTTCTGTATGAGGTCTTTGATGGGGCTTAGGTAGGTCGTGAGGCCGATAGCGAGGTTCGCGAGGAGGGTGAAGAGGACGTTGTCGAAGAATATCCAGCGTATCGCGCCTATGAACGCGATACCCAAAGCGAATTTCTCGAGGGCTCCCCATCCCTCGGTCCCGTATCTAAAGGAGAGGGCGGTGACCGCCGCCGAGCCTATGACGTAGGCGAGAGGGAGCCATATCGTATCTCTCGCGCCCAAAGCGTAATAGCTCATGAGTATGAGGACGTTCGAAAGGAGCCATATGAGCGAAGAAGCCCGCTCGGGCTTTATGCCTCCGCGGACTATCTTGAGCGCGTAGGGAATGTAGCCTCCCAGAGAGAGGATCCCTGCCGCTATTCCTATGTATGAGGCTCCTGTCATTGAGTTCTTGGGCTGTATGATATCACGGAACCAAGCGGCTCCTTAGCAGGTGCGCCTCGCCGGCCTCAGGCCGCGATGAGCAGGCCTGCCTCGAGGCTTGTTCGGCGACGGCAGGGCCCTGCCTCGGCTATCTCGCGTCTCTTGCGTAGCCCTCGATCCTCGCGGCCGAGAGGCGCGGCTTCTCGCGGGGCGCTTTCGGCGGGGCGTATCGCCCCATGAGGCGATAGGCGACCGCTCTTCCTAGGTCTATGAGCGAGTCGAGATACGCTCGCGGGGTCACTTTCGACCCCGCCGGATTGAACCAATCCACCGGAACCTCTTTTATCTTGAATCCATGCTCTCGCGCGATGATGAGTATCTCGATGTCGAAGCCGAAGCCGTTTATCCTCTGGAGAGGGAATATCGCGTCTGCGGAGCGCTTGGTGAAGAGCTTGAAGCCTCGTTGGGTGTCGTAGATGCCGGGGAGGGCCACGGACCTCACGAGGACCTTCGAAAGCGACCCGAGCATGCGCCTATGAGAGCCGTTTCCTTCGACGACCCGCGCCCCTGGAATGGCGATCGAGCCTATCGCCACATCGCTGCCGCTCTTCTCCATCTCCTCGAGGAGCGTCTCGACGTTCTCGATAGAGACAGAATTGTCGGCGTCCATGAAGAGGCGATATTCCCCTCGGGCAGAGAGCATTCCCTGCTTTACGGCGTGCCCTTTGCCTCGATTCTTCGCATAGCTTATAAGCCTTAGGGCGGGGAACATGGAGCCGAACGTGCGGACGACGTCGGCTGTGACGTCCTTCGACCCGTCAGAGACCACGATGACCTCATAGCCGTAGTCGGCCGGCTTGAAGTAGCGCTCCAGGCTAGCGAGCGTCCGAAGTATTCGCTTGGATTCGTTGTAGGCCGGTATCACCACCGAGAGCAGGATGTTCTTTGTGCGATTCATAAGATGTTGTTTTTTTAAAGACGAAGGCCTTGTATCCCGCATAGTTCGATACGAGCGTGAAGAGCGTTCCGAGCGCGGCTCCGATATTCGCCGCGGAGTGAGGGCTTACGAGTCCGAGCCTGTCCGCGAGGAGATAGAAGATGGCCGTCGATGCCGCGACGTTTATAAAAAAACCCGCGACTGATACCGCGAGGAATTTTCCGCCGAGGCCGACGTGAGATCCTTTGTCGCGCAGGTGGCTCTGCGCGTGCCTGAATACCCAATACCTGTTAAGCAGATAGCTGTTCGCGACCGCGGCGCAGAACGCCGCGGCCTTTAATACCGCGAGCGCTCTCGCCTGTATGTCCGGACCGAGAGACAGTATCAAGAGGTTTAGAACCGTAAAGTCGACTGCCGTGTTTAGGAGCCCTGTCGCGCCGAATCGGGCGTATTCCGCCCACCTCTCGTCCTTCCGTATCGCTTTCATTTTGATATTCATGCGAAAAAAGCGCCCGCATCGATAGTACGCCCCTTTATTGGCCATTGTTGCCTTAGGAATCCGCAAGGGAGCTTCGTGCGTATTAGGAGGAGCAGCTTCGCCCGATTCTAACGATGCATAAAGATAAAAAAATCAGTTCGATATACCTGTATGGGACTTTCGCGTTCGTGGCCGGGGCGTCGCTTATCCTGCTTTTGAGCGCTCGATCGATCATCGATACCCGCCCGCCTGAGTTCTCGAAGAAGAACATGCTCCAGGCGATCTGGGCCCAATACAAGCTCGAATATCTCGAGCCGGGCACCTTTCGCAGCCTCGACAAAGACAGGGATAACGTCACTACCTCGGAAGGGCAGAGCTACACGATGCTCCGTTCGGTCTGGCTCGACGACAAGGAGATGTTCGATGCCGCGTGGCAATGGACCAAGGATAATCTCCAGAGGGAAGAGGACCTCCTCATAAGCTGGCTCTTCGGCGAGCGTCCCGACGGGACCTACGGAGTCCTCGAATCCGAGGGTGGATACAATACCGCGACCGATGCCGACGTCGACATCGCTCTGGCGCTCCTTTTCGCGTCTTCCCGATGGAACGAAGAGTCGTATTTCGGGGACGCCATAGGCATCATCCGCGACATTTGGGCCAAAGAGGTGCTCATCGCGGGCGGCAAGCCCTATCTCGTCGCTAACAACATCGAGAAGTCAGAGAGGAAGCCGTACGCTGTCGCTAATCCGTCCTATCTCGCGCCGTACGCGTATAAAATCTTCGCGAGGGTAGACCCGGACCGCGACTGGGCTGGCCTCGCGTCCACCTCGTATGAGGTCGCGCTAGAGAGCATGAGGTCGCCTCTCGACAAGGATTCTTCCGCGAAGCTCCCCCCGGACTGGATCGGCATAGACAAATCGAGCGGGGAGATAGCCTTGATCGACCCCTCCGTCGGGCTCACGACCAATTTCAGCTACGACGCGCTGCGTACGCCTTGGAGGTTCGCTGTCGACTATGCATGGACCAAGGACCCGCGGGCGAAGGAGGTGCTCGACGCGATGGGCTTCTTGTCGCGCGAATGGGAGAGAAAGGGATCCATAGCCACTTCCTATTCGCATGACGGAGCGAGGCTCTCGAGCGTCGAGTCGGCAGCTATGTACGGAGGAGCCATCGGATATTTCATGGTCTCCGACCCGTCGAGGGCGGAGGAGGTGTATCGGTCAAAGCTCGAGTCTCTATTCGACTCGACCGAGTCGAAATGGCGGGAGCGACAAGGGTATTACGACGATAACTGGGCATGGTTCGGCATGGCGCTCTATGCTGGAGAGATCCGCGACCTTTCGCTAAAGAAGAACGAGCGATGAAAGGTTCTGCGCTCTATATATTCGCTTTGGTCGCGGTGGCCGGAGCCTTTTCTTTTTCCGTCCTTATGGGAGAGAGCGTGCGCCTCGACGAGGCGCAGAGCGTCTGGCAGACGTCGCGAGACCTCGGAGGGGTGCTCCATGTCATCGCGAAGGACGTGCATATGCCTCTCTATTTCGTGATCTTGCATTACTGGGAGGCCTTTTTCGGCACGAGCGAGGCCGCCATACGGTCTCTCTCGCTTCTTTTCTTTCTCGCGTCGATACCCGCCGTCTATCGGCTCGCTTCTGCCGCGTATTCGCATCGCGTCGCGGTATACGCCTCCTTTCTCTGCGCTCTGTCGCCTTTTTTGAACTGGTATGGGTCGGAGGCGAGGATGTATTCTCTCCTTTTTCTCGTTACGGTATTGAGCCACCTCTCGTTTATCCTGCTGTGGCGAGAACCGAGGAGGGGGCTGTGGGTCGGGTACGGCTTCGTCACGCTCTTGGGCGTCCTTACGCACCCGTTCTTCGCGTTCATCGTCGTCTCACAGGCTCTTTTCTTTTTCGCCCGCAGGGACGTCTTCGGGGAGGGGCCCTGGCTCAAAGGGTTCGGCGGAGTCGCCGTCGTCGTGGGCGTTTCTGGCGCGTTCTGGATTTGGTATAGGAACGTCGCGGGCGCGGGGCTCTCTAACCCGCTCCTGTCTCCGCCGACGTCCGCCGACTTCTTCAACGTATTCTCGAACTTCTTCATAGGCTTTCAGACGGATGCGGTGAACACTTTCGTCCTCTCTCTTTGGCCGCTCCTCGTCTTCGCTGCGTTCACTCTCATATCCCGCAAGAAGCAGTCCGAGCCGGAGACGTCCTATTTCCTCATAGCGTCGTTCCTTCCGATAGCGCTCGCCATCCTCGTGAGCCTCACGTATCGGCCGGTATTCCTTTCCCGATACCTCGTCGTGTCGCTTCCGTCGATCTACCTTCTTTCCGTGCATTTCCTATCTTCGTACAAGAAGCGGGCGGGGGAGATAGCGCTCGCCGCGCTCTCGGCCGCGGCGGTCCTCATGCTCGTCCTTCAGACGGTCGACCCGGGCTCTCCCGTGAAAGAGGACTATCGGTCGGTGGCGCGCTATGTCGAAGCTCGCGCTGACGCCGACGACCTTTTCGTCGTATCGGCGCCGTTCCTCACGTATCCTGTCGAATACTATTATCGCGGCGCGCCCAGGCTCGCGACCTTTCCGCGCTGGCAAAGGTATACGAAGGACAATCTCCCCGAACCCTATTCTCCCGAGCTTATAGAGCGTGACTCGGCCGGCTGGGCGAAGGTCTACGAGCACGTCTATCTGCTCCTCGGGTACGACCAAGGATATGAAGAAGAGGTGAGGATCTACATGGACGAGCACTTCGAAAGGGTGGGCATGGAGACATTCTCGCCAGGCCTATCGTTATACATATACAGGCTCAGATATCTGTAATACGCATGCCCTCGAAAAAAGAATTTCTGCTAAGCGATCCGAAGCGATGGCTCCTCATCGCGAATTTCGGCATGGCCGTCGTGTACTTCTACGTGATCGCGTTCCTTTTCCCGCACGGCAACGAGGCCTTATTCTGGCTCCTTATCGCAGGAGAGGTCTTCCATACGTGGCAGGCTCTCACATATGTCTATACCGTATGGAGGCTCGACCATAGGGCTCGCTACGATGCGGGTCACGCTCCCGAAGTGGACGTCTTCATAACGGTCTGCGGCGAGCCGGCAGACATAGTGAGGAAGACCGCTTTGGCCGCGCGAGATATGGACTATCCGCGCCACAAGGTCTATCTCCTCAACGATGGCTATGTCGCGAAGAAGGATAATTGGCAGGAGATCGAAGCTCTCGCGAAGGAGCTCTCGATCGGGTGCTTTACGAGAAGGGTCCCAGGAGGAGCGAAGGCGGGCAACATCAACAACGCGCTCAGAGAGACTCGGGCGCCTCTTGTCGTGATCTTCGACGCCGACCATATGCCTCACGAAGACTTCCTCGCGAAGACGGCGGGGTATTTCGCCGACGAGAGGCTCTCGTTCGTCCAGACGCCTCAGTTCTATAGGAACGCCTACGCAAACGCGGTCGCGCTCTCGTCGTGGGAGCAGCAAGAGCTCTTCTTCGGCCCGATCTGTCGCGGCAAGAATCGCCTCAATTCCGCCACGATGTGCGGGACGAACATGGTCATACGCCGTGACGCCCTTATGGAGGTCGGAGGGATGTGCGAGGAATCGATCGCCGAGGACTTCGTAACAGGCCTCTTCCTCCATCAAAAGGGATGGAGGTCGCTTTACGTGCCCGAAGTCTTGGCGGAGGGCCTCGCTCCGGAGGATTTCCTCTCTTACACCAAGCAGCAGTTCCGCTGGGCGAGGGGGGCCCTCGACGTCCTTTTCCGGTATAACCTGCTTTTCCGAGGAGGCTTGACGTTCGCGCAAAAGATACAGTATCTCTCTTCGGTGACATATTTCCTCTCGGGCACGGTCGTGCTCATGAACATACTCTTGCCGCTCCTGTTCCTCTATTTCGGGATCATACCGATACAGATCGATACGATGTTCCTCGCCGCCGTGTTCATACCGTATATCTTCCTCACTGCCGGAGTGCTCGCGTCGACTTCCAACCGCAGGTTCTCGTTTCGGGCGCTCTCTTTCTCCCTGTGCTCGTTCTGGATCCACGTGAAGGCCCTCTGGTCCGCCATGACGGGGCAGAAGGTCGGGTTCTCGGTGACCTCGAAGACCGGCGTGCAGGGAAATTTCCTCGGTCTCGTCATACCGCATATCCTCTACATCGCCGTAGTCGCCGTCGGCATACCTTATGCCGCTATCCGCGAGGGCATGACCGCGTCCGTTATAAACAATTCCGCATGGGCCCTCTTTAACGTAGGAGTGCTCGCTCCCTTCGTGTTCGCGGCAGCTCCCGAAGGGTTCATGAGGAAGCATCTCTCGAAGCTCTACGAGCATATATTCTCGCCGGAGAGAGCGGCGGCGATAAAGCTCAAAGTAGAGCCTAAAGGCTCGATTTCTCTGGGGTAGCCTTCAGGCCTTGCGGATGCCGATTCCGTCGGGGCCCTCTTGGTAGTACAATGGCGCTATATCAGAGCCCGACAAAGCCTAACCATCTCGTCCCTGGAGGTGCCGGCGTCAAACGCAATGAGCATTGAGCAAAAGCACGTCTCGATCCGCACGAAGGTGGGCATAATCGTCATCGTCGCCCTCGCCGTCTTGTTTTTCGCGGTGTACGCGATCTCTTCGGGCATGCTCGGCGAGAGCTTCCGCGCGATCGAGCGCGAGGAGACGCAGAGGAACCTCGAACGGGCGAATGACGCCGTCCAGAGCGTCATACGGCAGATCGACGCAATACTCACGGATTGGGCGTCGTGGGACGACACGTACGAGTTCGCCGAGGACAGGAGCGAGTCGTTCATAAAATCGAATCTCAATATAAGCACGATCGCCAACCTGAACCTAAACATCATCGCGTTCGTCGACCCAGACAGGGAGGTGATCTTCAAAAGGGCGATCGACATTGCCGCCGAAAAAGAGATCTCCTCAGAGAGCATCGCTTCCCATATTCGAACGCATCGGACGCTCGTCGACCATGTCGGTATGGGCGGCACGTCCGTCACGGGACTCATATCGCTTCCCGAAGGCATCGCCTTCGTCGCTTCGCAGCCTATTCTTACGAGCGAAAGGGAGGGGCCCTCGCGCGGCGCGATCGTCTTCGCCCGCTTCCTCGACGATGAGGCGTCTTTGGAGATAGGCGAGCTTACGCATCTCTCCGTATCCCTCTATCCTTATGCCTCTAAGGACCTTCCTAAGGACGTGCTCGACGCTCGCGGGCGCCTGTCGGCCGGAGATAGCCTTATCGTCCCCTTGTCCGAGGACAGGATCGCCGCCTACAAGATCATCGAGGACCTCTATGGCGAACCTATCGTCATCCTGCGCGTCGATACCCCGCGGCAGGTCTACAATCAGGGAAAGGCGACCTCTTCTCTCTTTATAGCCTCTGCTTCCGCTTCCATCCTCGCGACGGCGCTTATCATCGTCCTCCTTCTCAATCGCTTCGTCGTGCGCCGGCTCGCCTTCCTCAACAGCGAGGTCGAGAGGATCGGGAAGGAGCACGACCTATCGCAGCGCGTCAGAGAGGGCGCGCCTGACGAGATAGGCCTCCTCGAGAGAGCTATGAACAGGATGTTCTCGGAGCTCGCCGAGGCTCAAAAGAACGAAAAGGAAGCGAGCGCCAAGGCCCGCATAGCCGACGACGAGCTGCAGAAGCGGCTCGATGAAGTTGAAAAGCTCAACAAGCTCATGGTCAATCGAGAGCTCAAGATGATGGAGCTAAAGAAAGAGATGGCCGAGCTCAAGTCGAGGAGCGGAGAGAAGGCGTCCTAGCGGCCGGGCTCCACAAGCAAAGCAAAGGCGCCCGCAAGGGGCGCCTTTGCTTTGCTTGTGCTGCAAGCCTTTGTAGGGGAATAAGAGAGGGGACTAGTAGCTTGCGCGCTTCGCGAGATCGAGCGCGTATTCCGGCCACCACGATCCGGCGGACGGGCCGCCGTTACAGCTCCCGTCCGACTCTCCGGGCTTTTTCACCCAGAGATACGCGTCGACGAGAGGGTTTCCGGTCGAAAGGCCGGGCTTCTCTCCGAGCGCTCTGCCCGAAGGGTTGCACCAGGTCTCTCCCTGGCCGTTCCCGTTTCGGGACGTGTCGATGACGAAGCGCTTGCCGTCGACCGCTTTGGAGACCTCGGTCCCGTAGGCGATGTTCTGGGCCGTCGCTATGAAGTTCGACGTGTTGAGGGCGAACCCTGCGGCCTTAGAGACGCCCGCCTTTTCGAGGCGGCTCGCCGCTTCCGTCGAGGAGAGCCATTGCGGATGGCCCGCGTCTATATAGACTTTGGTCCCTGGATTCGCCGAGAGGGAGTCTATCGCCGATGAGAGTGTGCCGTAGCGCTCCGCTTTGCCGGTCTCCGAGAGACAGTCGTTTAAGGTAAGAGCGTCAGGTTCGAGGATCACGATAGCTTTCCCGCTACCTATCCCGGCCTTGATCTTTCCTATCCACGAGAGGTAGGCCTCCTTTCCCGAAAGCCCGCCCGCAGAATATTGTCCGCAGTCTCGCCCGGGGATATTGTAGGCGACGAATACCGCCGCCGCGTCTTGGGTCGAAGCCGCCGTCACCGCTTTTCGCACGTCTGATTCGACGTCGGCGTTCCATCCGCCGAGCCATATGCCCGACGAGTTCGCCCCGACCTTATCCATGATCGCCGCGTCGCTCGGACGCGACTGCCTCCACGCGCTCGCTTGGGCGATCGCAGGGTTGTTAGGGTCGACGTAGAGTTTGGGCTGTACGTTCGCCTCAGGGGAGATGACCTGCGCTACCGGGGCCGTATCCGCGGTCGTCGCGGACGTTTGCGCCGCCGGCGTCGCTACGACGTACACGAGGGTCGACGTTCTCGCGATCTCCGCGCCGTCCGCGTTCTTCGCGACGACGGTTATAGGGTAGGGAGAGCTCCCTTTCCAGGTCCATTTCGAGAAATCGATCATCGATTCCTTATGAAGGCCGCCTACGGAAGAGTCATACATCTCGTTCTGAGCGCCTCCGTCGACGGACCAATACATCTTGTAGCCTTCGAGCGGCAAGCCTATGACCACAGCCTTGAGGGCCTGCGCGCCAGAGACGCGCGCGCCGACGAGGGGAGAGGTGACCTTTGCAAGCCTTGCGGTTACTGTCTTCGTCGCGCCCGTGGTCGGGGCGGTCAGAGCAGGAGCAGTAGGGTTTGTGAGGGTCACGGCCTGAGGAGAGGTCGCGGGAGCCGGAGCGGCCGCCTGTCCGGAGTTCTTGATCGATACGACGCTTCGCGCTATCTCGGCGCCCGATCCGTCTCGGGCGATAAAAGAGACGCTATACGTTCCGTTCGAGTTCCATTTCCAATTCGATACGTCGACCAGGGCCTCTTTGTGAGGGTAGTCGACATTGCTGTCATACATCTTCACCGGGGAGCCTCCGTCGACAGACCAGGACATCTGGTAGTCGCTAAGGGCCTTGCCCGATACTATCGCCTTGAAGGGCTGGGTTCCCTGCACGGACGCGTTCTGCGCCGGCCACCAGACCTCCACAGCCTCTGCTGCGCGGACATTCGCAGGGATTCCCGCGAAGAAGGCGCCGAAGAGGATGAGTAACGCTAATAAGGACATATCCGAAAGGCCGTGGGGCCTTCTCAAAATGATCATGAGTAGTGCTTTAAGGAGTGCTAACGGAATTTCGGTCAGGTCGGACGTTCAGGAGCGCGGCGAGTATACATGAAGGGGTATGGAAGGCAAGTTAATCTGCACAGCGGCCTCGTTGAGCCATATAAAAGCAGGTAGACTTGACGTCTGCCTGCTCATGTATTTTCGGCGGAATGGCGGGTCAGGCCGCTTTGGCGACGAACGGCCCTGCGCTTCCGCGCCTCTCTTTCGGCGCCTCTTCTCCTGCCTTGGCCTGGAGGGCTTCGAGCCTTTCCTTTTCCGCCCTATAGATCCTCTCGCGCAGCTCCGAGGTCGAGTAGCCGTGGTCTCTCCGATGGAAGTAGGGCATGTGAGGAAGGTCGTGTCCCGTATACGGCTTGCCCTCCCAGTCCGAGCCGAGGATGCGGACATCGTATCTGTTGCTCTTGAGCCAGTCATAGAGGTCGTCCTCGGTTGAATAGACGAACACTTCGTCTACATACCGTATGCCTTTGATTATCTCCATGCGCTCGTCGAGGGACATGATCGGCCTGTTCTTCGATTTGCCGCCTGTCCGGAGGCGATACCCCTCGTCGCTCTCTTGCGCAGGATCGTCCTGGAGGCCGACGATGAGATAGTCGCACCTGCTTTTGGCGTCCTTAAGCATCCTCATATGGCCCGCATGGCAGAGGTCGAACGCGGAGAAAGTGACCCCGATCGTCCTCGTCTCGCCGTCTTTTCTCGTGTTCATTCGTTTTGTTCGTGAATCTTCCTAATCGGTCGTAGGTAGTACGTGCCGGAGAAAACAAATGTGTCTCAAAACGAAAGGCGCGATCTCGCGACCGCGCCTTGTTGCTCTCAGCTCAAGCCGCTGCAGAATCTGATCTGCGCGATGAGCCTGTGGACGTTCTCGGGGGCTATCCTATCCGTGATTATCGTGCGCGGATAGTTGGCTTCGATGTCGAGGCGGACTCCGTCTTGGCTTCCTGGCCTTACGAAGTCTTCGACGAAATCCATGCCCCCCTCTGCCGGATCCATCTCCAAAATGGGTCCGGGTCTTCTGATTCGATGACGATCTCGGCGCCCAAGAACACGTTGCAGTAGAGCGTGAGGTCTCTGAACGAGGCGAACCAGGTCGGAGGGCTGACCAGCTGGTCTCGGATGATAAGGCACATAGGCGTTTCGGGGTCGGAGGTGGAAGGTGTCTTGGGTTCTATCGTATACCCGCTGGCGAGAAGGTCAAACGACGCCTGTGGATTCTATCTCGCGACGTAGATCGCCGCCGCTCCTTCGGAGATAGTGTTGCCCGAGAGGTCTTTGGAGACGAAGTTCACGATGTATCGGTTGTTGGAGTTCCAATTCCAGCCCGAGAGGTCTACGTGGAATTCCTTGTGAGGGTAGTCGACGTCGCTGTTCCACATCTCGACGAGCTCGCGGCCGTCTACCTGCCAGTACATCCTGTATTCTGAGACGCCCTTGTTCTGGAGCATCGCCTTGAAGGGCTGGGTGCCTCCTACGGACGCTCCGTTCGTCGGCCACCATATATCGGTCTTGTAGGCCGTAGGCTGAGGGGTCGGGTTAGGCGTGGTCGTCGATGTCGGGGGCGGCGTCTCTCCCGGATTTGTCGCAGAGAACGCGAGGGCCCTGTCGTTCCAGTGGTGGTTCGCGCTCCAGTCGTTGGAGAACGTTCCGATCTTTAGGGTGTATGCGCCGGCCGCGGGCGGGGTCCACGTCACGCTGTAGCTTCCGGGCGCAGATTGGGATATGTTCTGACGCTCGAAGAACTTCTGGAATATCTTGGAATTCGAGGAGTCGTATATCTCGACGTCGGCGATCACGTTTTGGGCTTCTCCGGAGAGGTTCACGGTCGCGGCGAGGGTCGCGGAAGACCCTACGGTAGCGCTGCCGGAGAGAGACCCTGACGAGCTCCAGCTTCCGGTGGGGGCGGGCGTCGGGGTAGGGGTAGGGGTAGGATCCGGATCAGGGGTCGGAGTCGGGTTCGAGCCTCCGAACCAGGACTTGATCGTCGCTTCGGCCGGCTTGTTGCGCGGGGTGTAGTCCGTGTTTCCCTGACCGCCGTAGTTCGGGTCGCTTGACCATTGCCAGATCGATATCCCCGCGAGGTACGAGCGATTGTTCCAGTATTCGAAGAGCGCTTGATAGAGATTGACCTGCTCCTGGGAGTTGTAGTTGCCGTTAAGGTTGTATTCCCACGGCTGGGTATGCGCGCCGTCCGTCGATTTGTATCCTATCTCGCTGAAGAGCACCGCCTTTCCGTATTTCGCCTGCAGCGGCTGTATCTGGTTCTGGTCGATCGTCTGCCATGCGGACTTGAACGACTCTACGGAATTGTTGTTCCAGTCTTGGTTGAGGTCGAAGTAGGCCGATACGCCTATGTAGTCGAGCTCGGGCCAGAATCCGATCTGCTCGAACTCGTTCGTGTGGTTTATGCCCCGACCCCAGTTCGCGCTATAGGTGAGAGGGCCGGAATAGCGGGAGCGCACCGCCGCTATCATCGCCTTCCATCGATCGGTGTTGTTCGGATGGACGTAAGGGGACGCCATGCCGATAAGCTCGGTCCCTATGACGATCATATCGGCGCCTCGGCTCTTCGCGACGTCGGCGAGGCGATTGAGCATATCGCCGTAGCTCCTATACCAGGCGTCTCGGTCCGACGCCTCGATGAGGGCGCGCCATCCGGAATTCGCGACCTCGAGGTGCGGCTTGAGCACCGCTTTCATGCCCTGTCCGTGTATGTAATCTATCGCCGCGCCGAGGGTCTCGTCGGACGGCGTGCTCGCTACTCGGTATATATTCGACGATTGATACGTGTCTTGCATGTAGGGGATGACGAGCGTCACGTGCGTGACCCCCATCGCTTTCGCGTTGCGGACCGACTCTTTGAACGAATCGCTCGAAAAATCCGTATTCCATCTCGATGCTATCGACACGCCTTTCTGCCAGCCCGAGACCGCCGCTTCCGTAGGGTAGGGCTCGAAGAGCGGCGCCGCGATGAGGGCGAGAAGGACCGCTGCCGAGATGGATTTGCGTACTATTTGTTTCATGTTTTCGTTAATCATTGAAATAAGGAAAGGCCTGCGCCGTTGGTGCTTATAAGGTGTACGTCTGCGCTCGGCGCCTTGTTTCTAGCGGCGACGGGGAGAAACGCCGTCTATGGTGCGTATATAATGCAAGGGTTATAAATAGTTAACGCGAATATATGCAAGTCGATGTCAATCTCTGGGCGGTCCTGGTCGTTTCGATAGCCTCCATTTTCCTGGGATTTTTATGGTACGGGCCGCTTTTCGGCAAGAAGTGGGCCGTGCTCTCCGGATTGGCGGTCCCGGAGGAGAAGCCGCCGTTTAGGACGATGCTTAAACCTATCGTTCTCTCGCTTATAGGCGGCGCCCTCATGAGCGTCGTCCTCTCCGCAGGCATCGCTCAAGCGGGCGTCATGACAGGCATGCTCGCCGGATTTTTCGGCTGGATAGGATTCATCGTTCCCGCGTATCTCAATCTTTCAGGCTGGGAAGGGAAGCCTTGGTCTCTCTTCTTTATCAATACCGGCTACTGGCTCGTCTATCTCCTTATCGCCGGCGCGGTGCTCGCTTCTTGGGCCTAAGAGCGAAGCAAAAGCCGCGCACTTCCGTGCGCGGCTTTTGCTTCGCTACTCTTTCTTTCGCGCCATGCCTATGAGGTTTATCGATATGAGCACTATGCCGAGGAGGGCGACGGCTATCGCGCCCATGTCGCGGGCGTTTATGAGCCCTGGTTTGAGATCGGTTGCGGGGCGGTAAGAAGAGATATCGAGCGTCGCTGCTTCGGCGGTCTTTATGAACGGAACGGCCGACCCGCGGGCGACGATCTTTCCGCTGTTGTTCACCGACGCGGTATATACGGTGTGCTCTCCGGTCTCGAGCTCTTTGTCGAGGGTGTATTCCCATTCGCCGTATTCGTCGGCTTTGACCACTACGACGATAGGGGTGCTATAGATATAGAGAGTGACGAACGTGTTCGGGAGGGCCCTGCCTTTGAGCACGACCTTGTCCCCTTCGGCGAGGGAGACCTCCTCGACCTTGTATGTCTCCACTATCGGGGCGAACGACTCTTTCGGCTCTTCGTATTGTATCTTCACGAGGTCCTCTCGGGCAGGATCGTATCCGAGGAGTATCTTCTCGGCTGGGGCGAGCCTCTTCTCGTCGAGCTCGCTTACGGGCGCGGGCTTCTCCGGATCCATGCCATAGAGGTGGATGGCGTCGTAGTCCGATATGCCGTCGGCGTTGGAGTCCTTGTAGAGGAGGTCGCCGCCGTTTTTGACGAGCTCTTCTCGCTGCAGGCTTATCTTCGAATCGAATTCTAGGAATGCCCGCGCGATATCGTCGGAGCGGGTGGACGAGCCGTCGATCTCCCTGAATCCGTCGTCTATCTCTTTCGCGAGGGACTCGATGCCGTCAGGCGAGAGAGCCGTCGACGAGAGGCGGGCTTCGACCTTCTCGACCAGCCTTTCCTTGAGGTCCTCCAGAGCCTCTTTTTTCTTAGGGTCGACGCTTTCGGGCGATGTCGTCGCGCCTCCTACGCTCTTCTCTATGGCGCTCAAGAGGCTCTTCTTCGCCTCTTCTGCCAAAACCCTCGTCGCCTCTATGTTCGATGCGATCTCGTGCGTCTTCTGCGAGGCCTCTTCGAGCTTTTTGTCTTCGCGCTTTATCGCCGCCGTCTTCGCGTCGAAGCTCGCGCGGACGCTTGCGCATTCGCGCGACCCGTATTCGGACGACCCTTCGTCGAGGCAGAGGGAGCGGGGAGCGCAGACCTTTCCTTCCTGTTTAAGGTATTCGTTCTGCCAGTCGCACTGCCTCGTCTGCGCGACGGGCGTCGTGGAAGAGAGCGTCTTTGGAGCGGACGGAGTCGCCGTCGCGGTTACCGCCGTGGGCGCGGCCTTCGTTTCAGGCGCGGGCGATCGCTTCGCCTTTTCAGGAGACGGATCGGCGGAAGGGAGGTCGGCGGCGCATCTCTCTGGAGCCTTCGCGCTCGCGCTCGCTTTGACGCTTTCTCTCGAAGCGTTGAACGCGACGACCGAGTAGGAATACGACTTTCCGGGCTCGAGTCCGGTACTGTAGATCCACGAGTTCCTTCCTTCGTAGATTATCGTGCCGTCCCTGTATGCCTTGTAGCCGAGAGCTCCTTCCGACGGTTGCCACGAAAGGAATATCGCATCGCTTCCGCAGCTTTGCGGCGCCGCCTTTAGCTCTCGTAGCTCTCCGATCCTATCCGACGCCGAATACCCCGACGCAAGTCGTATCGCTTGGCATTCTCCTGAACCGTATTCGGCCCATGAAGGCTCGAAGCAATACGCGCGGGGAGAGCAGGATCCAGTCGAGCTCCTCAGGTATTCCTTCGACCAATCGCAGGTCCTCGTCTGATCCGTGGTCGAAGCGATGGCGCTTGTGGCCGTCTGGACCGTAGTCTGGAGCGAGGTCTCTACGGTCGATGCCGTGGAAGGGCAGGGGCCGGGGGCCTCTGCTGCTTGCGATGCAGAGGATGCTCGATCTCCTTTTCGTGAATAGACCGCGTATGAGTATCGCTTGCCCGGGCTTAGCCCTTTGTCGACGAGTTCCGTCTGCGCGCCAGAGTATATCTCGGTCCCGTCACGCAGCACCTTGTATCCGTCAGAGCCGAGGGGAGACGACCACGAGAGCTTTATCGCGCCGCTGCCGCATTCCGCCCCGCTCGCCCGAAGCTCGACCGTATAGGCCGTCTCCGTCTGTATGGCCGTTGTTCCGGAATAGGTCGTGCCGGAGGTCGCGCCCGATTCCGAGCTTGTCGTCGGCGCCGTGTACGTAGCCTCTGTCGATCCGCTCGTGCCCGAGGTCGAAAGCGTCGTGTAGACGGTATTGAGGAGCCCTCGCACCCCCTCGCATTCTTTGGTCTTGTATTCCGGGTTGAGGAGGTCGAAGCAATACGATCGCGGCATGCACGCGCTCGTCGACGTCTTGAGGTATTGGAGGCTCCAGTCGCACTGAGTCGTCTGGGCCCTCGAGCTGCCGCCTTGCAAGAGGCTTATGAGCCCGAGGATGAAGATGGCCGCGGCGAAAGCGTTTTTGTTTCTCATATGTTTAAGCTAATGGAAATGCGATTATGAAATGCGAGCCGACTCCCTTTATGGATTCGACAGAGATCGATCCTTTCATCTCGCGTATGATCTGCGCCGTTATCCAGAGGCCGAGGCCCGTTCCCTTTATGTCCTCCGTATCCTTCGTCCGGATCCTGTAGAACTTCTCGAAGAGCCTCTTCTGTTCCTCGGCGGACATGCCGACCCCGGTGTCGCTTATGCGTACAAAGAGCTTGCCGCCTTCGGCATATACCGCCGCTTTGACCTCTCCTTGCTTCGTATATTTGACCGCGTTCCCTATGATGTTCGTGAGGGCCTGGCGCAGCCTGTCTTTATCGGCGAGGATCGCCGCTTCCGGCGCCTTCGATTCGAAGGAAAGGGCGAGACCCTTGTCTTTGGCCGGCAGGGAGAGGGAGGAGACGACGTCTTTTACCGCCGAGGAGGCGTCGAGGCGCTCCGTTTTGAAGGACATCCTGCCTTGCTCGATCCTCGACACGTCGAGGATATCCGCGACGAGAGAGTCCAGGTCTTTGGCGGATACGTCTATCCTCTCGGCGTATTGCTTGGTGTCCGCAGAGAGGTCGGGCGCCTCGCGGATGAACTCGGCATAGCCGCGTATAGAGGATAGCGGAGTCCTCAGCTCGTGGGATGCCATGGAGATGAAGTCGTCCTTGAGCTGGTCCACTTCCTTGAGCTTTCGATAGAGGGTCGAATAGTCGATGATGCGGGAGTGGCGCAGGAACAGGAGCATGATGACGATGAGGACCGCGACGAGTATCGCGATCGACCTCTGTATGCTCGACTCGATCGCCTTGTCCGCCTGAGAGAGGGTCTGTGTCGTGACGGCGACTCCGAGGACGCTCCCGTCTGCGGCTTCGATTGCGCGCGCGGTGTGAAAGAGCCTTTCTTTTCCGTCCGTCGATTCGAGGGTAAAGGAGCTTCGCGGGTCGGACGACGCTAGAGAGTAGAGGAATTCCGCGCCCGGGTCCGAAGAGCCTGTCTCCGTAGGGTCTTTCGACGCTATGACCGCGAAGACGGCAGGGCTCGAGGTGGAGAGCCTCCTTTCGAATATCTTGAAGCTCTTTATGGTCTCGTTCGACCGCGACACCTCGGCTATCTTTCGCTCGAGGTTCTCGGGGTCGCCTATCGAGTCGCGCGCGAAAGCGACGAAGGCGTCCTGCAGGGAGCCGATGCGGACGTTCACGAGCCTCTCTTGGGCGTCGTTCGCGATACGGACGAAGCGCTCCGCCATGAGGACGAAGGCTCCCGCGATGAGGACGGCGACGACGATCGTATAGAAGAGCTGGGGATTCTCTCGTATCTTGCGAGCGCCCTTCTTTAGATTTGAAAAAGCGAGTGCCATGCGATGCGTCAATTATAGACTACGGGGAGGTGGGGTTATGAACACGGTCCCTCGCGGTCGAGCCTCTGGGGAGGGCGCTTGACGCGAGGCTCCTTTCAAGTAGTGTTTCGAGGAGTCTCAGCACAAAAACCTCAACAAGGAATGACAGATGAATATGAACACCGTTCTGCATGAAGAAGCGCAAGGGAACCTCGACGCCCTCGCGAAGAACCCGTATCCCGGCCGCGGCCTCGTCCTCGGCCTTACCGCGGACGTCTCGAAGCTGGTCCTCATCTACTGGATCATGGGCCGGAGCGAGAACAGCCGTAATCGGGTCTTTTCGAGCGACGGCGGGCGGCTCTTCACCGAAGCGGCCGATCCGTCCAAGGTGAAGGACCCGAGCCTCATCATCTACGACGCGATGCTCGAAGCCGACGGCGTCTACGCCGTAAGCAACGGCCACCAGACGGAAGCGGCCCTCGCGGCATGCCTCCATTCGGGATCCCTCGAGCGCGGACTCTCGATCTTCCAGTATGAGCCCGACGCGCCGAACTTCACTCCGCGGATCACCGGCGTCCTCTCGGTCCGCGACGACCGCCCGCTCGCCGAGATCGCGATCCTCCGCAAGGCGCACGGGAGCCCGGAATGCGAGAGGGAGTTCTTCCGCTACGAGAAGATCCCCGCAGGCTACGGCTACTGCGTCACGACCTACGCGGGCGACGGAGAGCCTCTGCCGCCGTTTGTGGGAGAGCCTCTCCTCGTGCCGCTCCCGGGCGTCGATGGCGACTCCCTCGTCGAGACCTATTGGCAGGCGCTCGACGAGAAGAACCGCGTGTCGCTCGCCGTGAAGCTCGTCTCGCTCGATAGCCCCGAGCGCGCCGTGAAGATCGCGAACAAATACCGCAAGGTCTAAGCATACGACCTTTCCTTTCCAGGCCGTCCCTCGCGACGGCCTTTGTTTTGCCTCAATCTTTATTTTCTCGACCGAGTATGCTAATTTCTTAGGGCATTGCCGGATCGTCTAAAGGCAGGACGTCGCTCTCTGAAAGCGAAAATTTTGGTTCGATTCCAAGTCCGGCAACAAATTGAAAAGAGCTCCTTTACGGGGCTCTTTTCAATTTGTCCGGAAGCATCTGCCTGAGGCAGATGCGCCTTGGAATCGAAGCCGTTCTCCCATATTTTCGAGAATGTATTCATCCGAGAAAATGGGAAACGGGTACTGAAACTGTAAGTTTCGATACATGTACTCATGGTCCAAGTCTCTATTTCCGAGTCGAGGGCGATAAAGGTACTCCTGGTCCAAGTCCGGCAACAAAACGAAAACACCTCAACCGGTTGAGGTGTTTTGTTTCCTTGCCGAAAAGATCGCCGAGACGCGCCCTCGCCTAGCCCACCCCTGTGGAAAAACCCTTTGAAATTGTATCGAAAAGGGAATAGTCTGGGGACTTGTCGTCAAAAAATCGGAGATCTCCGTTTTCGACATCTTATACAGGGCTTAATCTTCTCCTATGGCACAGGTGGCACAAGCGGTAGCGTCTCTGGTGTTCGTCCTCGGGTATGCGGTCATCGCTCTCGAGACGAAGCTTAAAGTGGGCAAGTCGGCGGTCGCTCTCTCTATGGGCGGCCTGCTCTGGATACTCCTCGGCCTTTTCGACCCTCAGGGCATAGAGGAGAACATACTCCATACGGGCTCCGAGATATTCAGCCTCGTCGCTTTTCTCCTCGCGGCGATGTCCCTCGTCGAGATCGCGGGACATTACCGCCTCTTCGATTTCATAAAGTCGAAGCTCTCTTCTTGGAACATGTCTCTTACGGGCCAGTTCTGCGCCGTTCTCACGATCACGTTCTTTCTGTCGGCCGTCTTGGATAACCTCACGACGACCATCGTCATGATCCAGATAGCGAGGAAGTTCTTTTGGGACGAGAACCTCTACCTTGCGTCCGCAGGGGTCGTCATCGCCGCGAACGCGGGCGGGGCGTTCTCTCCGATAGGGGATGTGACGACCATCATGCTCTGGCTCGCCGATAAATTCTCGGCGATCGAGATAATGCTCTACGGTTTCCTGCCGTCTCTCGCGGCGCTCCTCGTCTCCATGGCCCTTTTCGTGCGCAAGATAAAGCCGGAGCCGTCCGTGCGCACTGACGCCGTCCCGGCTATCGCCATGCTTCAGAGCGAAAAAGCCGTCTTGGGATTCGTTCTCATATCGTTCCTCCTTCCCGTGCTCGTAAAGGGGGTCCATCTGCCGCCCGTCCTCGGCATCCTTTTAGGCCTCGGCATGACGTGGATGCTCGTCGATATATTCAAAAGGACTTCAGGAGCCGAGACGCACCTTACCGCGTCGATCGAGCACCTCATCCAGAAATCCGACCTCGGTTCCATCAAATTCTTTATCGGCATCCTCCTCGCGGTCTCGGCCCTGGGCTCTCTCGGGGTCCTCGAAGCAGTATCGAACGGGGTGTACGGAGCCGATACGGAGACTTCGCGGGTGATAGTCGGCAATATCGGCCTCGGAGCGATATCCTCCGTCCTCGACAACATCCCCCTTACCGCGATCGCGATAAAGATCCTGGACGTCTCTGACCCTCAGCTCTGGGTTCTCCTCGCTCTTATGGTCGGTATCGGAGGGTCGCTCCTCTCTCTTGGCTCCGCGGCGGGGGTCGTGGCCATGGGCCTCGTCAAAGGGCTTACCTTCGAGAAATATTTCAGAGTCGCCTTCGTCCCAGCTCTCCTTGGGTTCGCCGCCTGCGCTCTCGTCTGGATAGTCCAATACTCTTTGATAGCGAAATGATAAAAAGCCCCGCGAGCCTACGGCTCGCGGGGCTTTTTCATTGAAGATATTGAGGGCGTTCGCTTCGTAGTATCTGTGTATGAAGATAACGAGCCCAGCGTTCGGACATGAAGGGTCGATACCGCCGCAATACACCTGCGACGGGGAGAACAGGCATGTGCCTCTCGATTTCGACGCCGTGCCGGCAGAGGCGAAATCCCTCGTCCTTATAGCTGAGGACATAGACGTCCCCGTCGAGATCGAGCCTTCGGGGATCTTCGACCATTGGGTCGTCTTTAACATCCCGCCGAAGACCCCCGGCGCGAAAGAGGTCGACGCCGTGATGCCGGGGACGTACGGAGCGAATTCGGCAGGGCAGACGGCATACATCGGACCCTGTCCGCCCGAAGGCGAGCACCGCTATTATTTCCGCCTCTATGCCCTCGATACCCAGCTCGCCCTAAAGAAAGGCGTGAAGAAGCCCGAGATCCTCGAGGCGATGGAGGGGCACGTCATCGCCAAAGCCGAGCTCATGGGCCGGTACGAGAGGCAGAGCAAGAGCTAGGCCTCGCGCATCGCGGCGAGCCTCTGCTATACTTTTCCCATGACATTGCCGCAGATCCTAGGCGCGATATCGGGAGCCCTCCTTATCGTAGGATACATACCGTATATCTATGAGGTCGCGACGAAAAAGACGGTGCCTAACCGCGCGTCGTGGTTCATATGGTCGCTCTCGACCATCGTGCTCCTCTTCGGGGTAAAGGAGACCGGCACGCATGAGGCTATCTGGGTGCCCGTCGCCGACGCCGTGGGATGCACCCTCATATTCCTCCTCTCGATACCTCTCGGCGTGGGAGGCTGGTCGAAAACGGACCGCATATCCCTCTTCGTATCCCTGGCGTCCCTTTTCCTCTGGTGGTATACAGGGAGCGCCTTCGTGGCCCTCGTCGCGAACTTGGTCGTCTATGTCTCGGGTTACGTCCCCACGATCCGTAAAGCCTGGATCATGCCGGGCAAGGAGTCGAAGGTCGCCTGGTCGTTCTTCTTCGCGGGCGTCCTTCTCAATCTCGCTACCGTCGCGATCGGCACCGACACCGGCCTCTCCGTCTGGCTCTATCCGATAGTGCTCGTCGCGACGGTGGGCACTCTGTATGCGATCCTGTGGAAAAAGCCGGCGTTGGCCGAGTAATTCACAGCCCTATCCAGGCTTTCTGATACTATATCTCTCATGATCCTCACTACGGTCGTGCTGCCGGTCCTCGCGCTCGTCCTCGTCTTCCTTTTCAGCATCCAGAAATTCTCCAACCAGATAAGGAGGATAGCGGGGGAGCGGTTCAAGTCGATGCTCGACGCCCTCACCGAGACGCCCCTCAAAGGGTTTCTCGCGGGGACGTTCTTTACCGCGCTCATCCAGTCCTCGACCGCGACGACGGTCCTCGTGGTCTCGCTCGTGAACGCGGGTGTCCTGTCGTTCTACCAGTCTTTGGGCGTCATATTCGGCGCGAACGTCGGCACGTCCCTCATCACCCAGCTCGTCGCCTTTGACGTGGCGAACATCGCGCCTCTCTTTATCATCATAGGCTTCCTCGTCGGCTACTTGGGCCGCGGCTACAAGCACCTCGGCAAGCCCATCTTCTATTTCGGCCTCGTCTTCCTCTCGCTCTCCCTCATCACGAGCTACGTCGAGCCTTTGCGCACCGATCCCGACGTGCTCTCGTTCTTCTCCAAGATCACGAACGTCTACTGGGCCATCATCGTCGGCGCGATCTTCACGGTCGTAGTGCAGGCTTCGACCGTCACCTCGGGCGTCACCGTCCTTCTCGCGGGGACGGGCTTCCTCTCTATGGAACAGGCGGTGGGCATCATCCTCGGCGCGAACCTCGGCACGACCGTGACCGCCCTCGTCGCCTCTATCGGCATGAACGCGGCGGCGTACAAGGCGGCCCTCGCGCATTTCCTCTTCAACTTCATCGGCATCATCGCCCTCCTGCCGTTCCTTGCTCCCTTCAACGCGCTCGTCTCGTCCCTCGGCGGGTCTCTCGACCATCAGGTTGCGAACGTCCACCTCATATTCAACGTCCTCTCGGCCCTCATATTCCTCGTCTTCGTCCGTCCGTTCGAAAGGCTCATAAACCGCATCGCGGGCTCTTGATCCCGCTTTATATTCTCTTTAGGGGCGAGCGCCTCGCCGCGTGATACAATCGCCTCTATGACTCAGGCGCAAGCACTAGAGATCCTAAAGACGGGAAAGAACGCGTTCATCACGGGCCCGGCGGGCTCCGGAAAGACGCATCTCGTCAATTCCTACATAAAATACCTGCGCGATAACGAGATCGACGTAGGCGTCACCGCCTCGACGGGCATCGCCGCGACCCATATGGGCGGCATGACCATCCATTCGTGGGCAGGGATCGGCATCGAGGCCTCGCTCACGCAAAACGACATCATGGGCCTCGCCGAGAAGGCCTACCTCCGCAGGCGCTTCGAGAAGGTGAAGGTCCTCATCATCGACGAGGTCTCCATGCTCCATCACTACCGCTTCGATCTCGTGAACGAGGTGATGAAGGCCATGAAGGGAAACGAGCTCCCGTTCGGCGGCGTCCAGGTCGTCTTGTGCGGCGACTTCTTCCAGCTGCCGCCCGTCTCCCGACCCGGCGAGCCCGAGAGCCGCTTCATATACCATTCCGAATCCTGGGCAGAGGCGAAGTTCTTCATCTGCTACCTCTCGGAGCAGCACAGGCACAAGGACGGCGAAGTGCTCTCTATCCTAAGCGAGATACGCAGAAACGACGTCTCCGACGGGTCGCGCGAGCTTTTGCAGTCGAGGCACGGCAAGAGGACGTCCAAGATCGAGCCGACCAGGCTCTTTACCCACAACGTCGACGTCGATTCCCTCAACGAGAGGGAATTCGACCTCCTCGAGAGCATGGGCTTCACTGAATACCGCATGGAATCGAAGGGCCGCGAAAGGCTCGTCGCGGTGTTGAAGAAATCCTGCCTCGCTCCCGAGGTGCTCCGCCTTAAAAAGGGAGCGCGCGTCATGTGCGTGAAGAACAATTTCGACGAGGGCTACGTGAACGGCACACTAGGCATCGTCGAATCGTGCGTAACGGGCGAGGATCCGGTCATCCGCGCGGCTGACGGGCGCATGATCAGGATCGAGAAGGCCACGTGGACGATAGAGGAGGACGGCAAGGAGCTCGCCTTGATAGAGCAGTACCCTTTGCGCCTCGCCTGGGCGATAACGGTCCACAAGAGCCAGGGGATGTCCTTAGACGCGGTCGAGGTCGACCTCTCGAAATCGTTCGAGCCCGGCATGGGGTACGTCGCCCTCTCGCGCGTGCGCACTCTCGACGGGCTCACCATCCTCGGTATGAACGAGACGGCCCTTTCCGTGCATTATGAGGTGTTCGAGAGGGACGCGGACCTCCAAAAGCTCTCCGAGGAGGCAGAGGTGTGGCTCGAAGAGCTCGCCGAGGACAGGCCTGCCGAGCTTCGAAAGCTCCAGGAGGATTTCGTGGCGAAGAACAAGCCGTCGCCAAAGGAAAAGAAGCTTTCGACCTATGAAGAGACGCTCGCTCTCATCGAAGCGAAGAAATCCGTCGCCGAGATGGCCAAAGAGAGGGAGATGACGCCCGAGACCATAGTCGCCCACATAGAGAAGCTCCTCGAGCTCGAAGCCCAGATGGATATATCGTATCTGAAGCGCGAGGTGTCGCCTTTGCACTGGAAGAAGATCGAAAAGGCGATAGAGGAGCTCTCCGGCGAGTCCGACGAGCTCCTCCTTTCGCCTATAAAGTCGAAAGTGGGCGCGAACGTGTCCTTTCTCCACATCCGCCTCGCTCGGGCCATATTAGGCTTCGCGCCGAAGTCTAAGGCCGAGTAGCCCGCGTTCATTGACTCGGGCCATAAAGTTTGCTATAATTCTAAAACAGCGTTAATTCTCCTCATTACTGGAGAACCAGTGATTTGATTCTCTCGTCATATTTATGTGACTTGTCGGATTCGGGTCACGCAATAAAATATGACACCAATAAAACAGACAGAGGCTTCTAACGAAGCCCCTCGCTTCAGCGATTTAGGAATAGACCCAAAGATACTCGCCATACTCGAGAGGCAGGGATTCGAGACTCCTACGCCCATCCAGCATAAGGTGGTCCCTACGGGGATCGAAGGCAAGGACATCATAGGCATCGCCCAGACGGGTACCGGCAAGACCCTCGCGTTCGGCATCCCGATAATCCAGAGGATACTCACCCAGGGCGCCCTCGCTCTCATCCTTTTGCCTACCCGCGAGCTCGCGCTCCAGGTGCACGAGACCTTCGACAAGGTCGGAGGCCCCCTCGGCATAAAGGCGGCGGTGCTTATCGGCGGCGAGCCGATCGGTCGCCAGATCCGAAACCTCAAATACAAGCCTGACGTCGTCATCGCGACGCCGGGACGCCTTATCGACCACCTCGAGCAGGGGACGATAAAGCTCGACTACGTCACCATCCTCGTCCTCGACGAGGCCGACCATATGTTCGACATCGGATTCATGCCTCAGATAAAGGAGATCGTGAAGCAGGTGCCGAAGGAGCGCCAGACCATGCTCTTCTCCGCGACCATGCCCGAAGCGATCGCTCGGCTCGCGATAGAGCATATGGCCCTTCCTTTGAGGATCGAGGTCGCGCCTGCGGGTACGGCTGCCGAGAAGGTCGAGCAGGAGATGGTCGTCGTAGAGAGGCGCTCGAAATTCTCCCTTCTCGCAAAGATAATCGGCGAGCATCCGGGAGAGCCCGTCATCGTGTTCACGAGGACGAAGCACGGCGCCAAGAACGTCGCGGAAGACCTCCGCAACGTCGGCGTCACCTCGGCCGAGATCCACTCGAACCGCTCTTTGGGCCAGAGGCGCGAGGCCCTCGACGGCTTCAAGAGGCATAAATACCAGGTCCTCGTCGCGACCGACATCGCCGCTCGCGGCATCGACGTCAAAGATATCGCGGTTGTCGTCAACTACGACCTTCCCGAGCAGGCCGAAGACTACGTCCACCGCATCGGCCGCACTGGCCGCGCCGGAAAGGCAGGCAAGGCGATCTCGTTCGCCACTCCCGACCAGAAGCGCGACATCATGGACATCGAAAAGCTCATGAAAAAGCCTATCCCTACGCGAAGCCACGAAGGCGCGGCCATGTCGTCCTACTCTTCTAGCTCTCGCCCTTCGTATAGGGGCGGATTCAGCGGAGGCAGGGGCAGGGGAGGCTTTAGCGGAGGCCGTAGCGGCGGGTACCAGGGGAGCAGGCCTCAGGCGAGCGCTTCTGCGGGCGGCGGGTTCTCCCGCGGTCCGAAGCGATCGGGCGGATTCAATTCTAAATATCCACGCCCTCTTAAGACCGACAAGTCTACGACAAAGTCGATAGGCACGGGCTACAGGCGCGTATTCCGAAAGGGCGCGATGTAATGAGGGGAAAGCCGCGCGGGCCTTACGGCCCGCGCGGCTTTCGTTTGACAAAACCCCTCCCTGGAGTAGCTTGAGGGGGAGTCTCAACCCCGTATCTTCCTTACATGAACGCTCAATACCTGCTCCTCGTCTTCCCGAACCTGCAGAGCCTCTCTCCGACCTCGGTCATGCCCGTCCCTCTGGGCTCCGACCCCGTCGAAGCGCTCCGCAGGGCGCGCTCCTACCGGTCCGACCCCGCGGCGTCGAAGATCTCCCAGATCATCTTGCACCGCATCCCTGACGGCGGCGACCAGAGCTTCGCCCATTTCCTCTGCGGCGACCCGAGTCCCAAGGTCCGGACCGCGGTCTACATCGCCTTTAACGGCCGGCAAGGGCCCTGGTCCGAGAAGTTCTACGACGGATTCTCCGAACAGGGCGACGAAGGCGCCGCCCCATCCCCGGCCGAGATGCCCGGGAGCATCCAGGGCTACGGTAGCTTTACGGAAAAGCCTCCCGTAGGCTCGCACCTCAAGCCCTAAGGCCTCGCGCCTTTCGGGAATGTCTCGCGTCCTCTGCTTCGCCGCAGAGGACTTTTTCTTTGAAATCCGCGAGTTTTAAGGTACTCTATCAGTCTTATGGCAGCCGGAGACGTAGTCCTTAGATTCGACGAGGTGTCCTTCAATTACGGGCACAACCATCCCATCCTCGACGAGGCGGACTTTTCGGTGCGCCGCGGTTCGAAGGTCACGATCATGGGTCAGAACGGCGCCGGAAAATCGACCATCTTCTCTCTTATCACGGGAGCGCTCAAGCCCGAATCAGGATCGATAAGCACCGGTCGCGGCCTTACCATAGCGATATCCCGACAGGTCATTCCGCGCGGAGAGCTCGACCTTACGGTGCGCGATTTCTTCCTTAAGTGCTTTACGGAAAAGGTCTATGACATCGATCCGCGCATCGACCTCGCGCTCGAGGCCGTCAACTTCCACGCGCCCAAAGACCGCATCGTCAGGTCGTTCTCCGGCGGTCAGCAGGCGCGCCTCCTCCTCGCCTCGGCCCTCATCCAGCATCCCGACATACTCCTCCTCGACGAGCCTACGAACAACCTCGACAAGGCGGGTATCGAGCACCTCACCGCGTTCCTCAAAGGATATGACAGGACCGTCATCGTCATCTCGCACGATGCGGATTTCCTCAACTCGTTCACCGACGGCGTCCTCTATCTCGACGTGCATACGAAGAAGGTAGAGCAGTACGTAGGCGACTACAAAGACGTGCTCGCGGACATCACCGCGAGGATAGAGAAGGAGAATCGCGCGAACGCGCTCCTCGCAAAGGAGATCCAGGCGAAAAAGGACCAGGCCAACATGTTCGCGAACAAGGGCGGCCAGATGCGCCTTGTGGCAAAGAGGATGCGCGAGAAGGCGGAGGAGCTCGAAGAGGAGATCGTTGAAGTGAGAAAGGAGGACAAGACCATAAGGCCCTTCACTATCCCGTCACAGCCCGAATTCGTAGGGCCTATCATCGAGATCTCCTCGTACAAGGTCATAAAGAACCACAAAGCGACCAAGAGGACCTGCAGCATAAAGCTCAAGCGCAAGCAGCACCTCCTCCTTAAGGGTCCGAACGGCATCGGAAAATCGACCCTCCTCGAGACCCTCGCTTCCGGAGCGTCCGAAGGGGCGAAGATCTCGGAAGGAGTCCGCGTCGGCTACTATCGCCAGGACTTCTCGACCCTGAATTTCGAGGACACCGTATATGAATCGCTCCTCTCGGCCTCCGCCACTCACATCGAGCAGCACATCCGCGCGACCGCGGCGGGCTTTCTCATACACGGCGACATGATGGATACGAAGATCGGCGCTCTCTCCGAAGGGCAGAAGGGGCTCGTCGCCTTCGCCCGCCTCGTCCTCCAAAAGCCAGGGCTCCTTATCCTCGACGAGCCGACCAACCATATAAACTTCCGCCATATCCCGGTGATCGCCGAAGCTCTCGATAGATACGAGGGAGCGATGATACTGGTCTCGCACGTCCCGGAGTTCGTGGAGAAGATACGGATAGATGAGGTGCTCGACCTCGAAAAATAATCTTTTCCGTCTTTCCGGCCTCCGAGCCAGAATCCAAGACTAAAACTTTTCTTTTAGCCGGTCCGCGCTCTCTTCGCTGCGGAGTACAAGTATCCCTCGGAGGCTACTCCTCGGGCATGTCCTCGCTCAGAGGAGCGCGGACTCGGCGGGGGGGGGGGTAAGAAGGGAAAGGAAGAATGCTATTTTTGTCGGTATGAGATAATGTAACCCTTATGGATCACCGTATCTTTACGACATCAGAGAAGGCCTGGGAGGGCATGATAGCGGCCATAGAGAGGGCTACCGCATCGGCATACCTTCAGATGTATATCGTCGGGGGCGACGAGAAGGGTCGCGAATTCTTGGAGTCCCTTTCCCGGGCCGCGAAAAGAGGGGTGAGAGTGGTCGTCATCCTCGACGTCGTGGGGAGCTTCAATCCGCTCGACGGGGCGATAGGGGCGCTGCGCGAGGCTGGCGCGGAGGTCCTCTTTTGCAGCTTCTTCTTCCAGCGCATGCATCGAAAGGTCCTCGTCATAGACGAAAAGGAGGCGTTCGTCGGCGGAGTAAACGTAGGCAAGAGGTACGCGCGCTGGCGCGACCTGCAGGTCCGCGTCACGGGGCATGTCGTCGAAGCGATCATCAGGTCGTTTAGCCGCGCGTACCGCGACTGCGGGGGCAAAGGCGAGATACTCCAAAAGAACACGAAGGCGGGGCCTTTGCGCCGAGCGCAGCTCTGGTTCGTCGATCACGGGCTCGGCAAGAGGCGCCATGAATTCAGAAACTACTATTCCCAGAGGATAGACAAGGCTCAGTCGTCCATCGTCCTCGTCACGCCCTATCTTTTCCCGCCGCGCTGGCTTTTGGCGCGTATCCACCAGGCGATACTGCGCGGCGTGAGGGTCGACATCATCATGCCCGAGGCGACCGACCACGCTTTCGTAAACGGCGTGAACCGCTCCTTTGCCTCGTCTTTCGTCCATATGGGCGCCTCCTGCTATTTCCTGCGGGGGATGAATCACGCAAAGGCGATGCTCGTCGACGATCGCGAGGGGATGATCGGCTCGCAGAACCTCGACATGTTCTCCTTTAACATGAACATGGAGGCAGGTGTCTTTTTTCACGAGTCCGCCATGGTAGGAGAGCTCCGGACGATCGTCGAGAAGTGGAAAAGGGAAGCGCGGCCCTACGACCCCAAGAACGAGGGGTTTTTCTTCAAATGGTATGATTTCCCGACGGCGTTCCTCCTGCGCCTCTTGGGGTTCTTGCCCCTCGAATAGCCTCTTTGACAATCCGCTCGGATGGGGTAGCTTGGTGCGGTAGCCTGCAACTCTGAACCTGCCTTCTAAATCCATGCACAACAATCGCTATGTGGTAGCGTCTGTAAGCGCCGTCCCTTTGAAGGGATGTTTCGTCCGGATCAATCTCGACACCTCCGATCCCCGGCTCGCCCGCGTCGAGGCCAAAAACCTCATAAGGGACCGGCTCTCCGCCCTCACTCACGTCTCGGTCCACGAGGTCGTGGGGGATCGTCCTAATCTGCCAAAGGAGGGCGAGGACGACCGGACCCTCGTCTTTCACGCCTCTCGCGCCCCGGGCGACGGCGAATGGCGCGAGTCGTTCTACGGCCGCTTCTCGGAGATCTCCGAGACCGCATTCGTGGTTGAAAAGCCCGCTTCGCCCACGCTCGTATCGAGCGATCGCTAGGCCTCGCGCCTGTTTCCGTCGCGGCTGTCCCTCACCAGGGCCAGCCGCGTTTTTATTGACAAAAAGGCCCTGTGGCGTAACGTGGTATCGAGCCCTGCAACGTCCCACCCTCAACCATATCCCGATATGCCCGCCGACAAGATACTGTTCCTCGTCAGGTCGAGAAAGCACGACTTCACCGCTTCGGCCGTAAAGGTCGAATGCCTCACCACGAACCCGAAGATCGCCCGCATCGCCGCCACCTTCGTCTGCTCCGAAGACAAGGACGGCGAGCTCGCGGAAGTCTGGGTCACCCAGCACCCCAACGGGGAGCGCTGCGGAGGCATCGATACCTTCCGCAACCGCCTCAACGAGGTCTATAACGCTCGCCGGACCGGGTCGCGCAACGACCCGAAGAACCCCCTGCGCTGGGAGGACAAATTCTTCCACGGCTTTCAGACGAACGTCCCTCTGGAGATGGTCGCCGAGACCGATATCCGCGCCTCCTCCGGGATGTTCCGCGTGATCGTCTACGTGGACTCCCGCCCTTACCGGCTCGCCGACGACGTCGAGACGCCGGAAGAGCTCGAGACTCTGCTCTCGTATGCCACGGTCTATGGCCGCTTCTTCGCGGTCAACGACGAGGGCGAGACGGTCGATGCGAGGACCGGTCTCCCGATCAACGCTCTTCCGGCGTTCGTCTCTTCGCGCTGACCTTCGCGCCTGCTTCTACCGCGGCCGTCCCTTACCAGGGCCGGCCGCTTTTTTTTGCCTCGAACCCTGGGCTCTCGCAGCGCGTAGTATGGATATATGAATAAAAGGCTCTATAGAAGCAAGACTAATAGGATGATATCTGGAATTTGTGGTGGTGTGGGGGAGTATCTCGACATGGACCCTACGGTGCTGAGGGTCGTGTGGGTCGCGGTCGTGATCGTCACCGGCCTCCTCCCCGGCGCCCTCATCTATCTCATCGCCACCTTCGTCATCCCGGAGGAGAAATAAGGCCTATCTTTAGCCATTCCAAACACCTCAAGCGGTTGGGGTGTTTATTTTATGTTTTGTTTATCCTGAAATCGATATAATACAGGTATTAGAAAGCACTCCTAAATCGTACAAATGAAAAGATTTCATGACATTAATGAATACAGTTTTGCAACTTTAGTTGATGTATATAAAAAATTTGGTGTACCTAATTTTCAGAGAGCTTATAAGTGGGGGTCTAAGCAATTGACTGATTTTTTCTTCGCCACAGAATCAAATGATAAATCCTACTTTATCGGAAATATCGTTTGTGTTTTAGGTAATGGAGACAATGAGAATAGATTGATAATTATTGATGGTCAGCAAAGACTCACCACCATCTGTCTCATGTTAATCGCGCTTCGTGATAGAGCGAAGGAAATTCTTCCTGAAAAAGATCACGATAAAGTCACTTGGATTGATGATTTTCTTAAAGATAAGGACAAGAGAACTCGAGGTGATTATTATGTCCTAAAGCCACGTAAGAATACGTATTATCAGGTTTTCACTGATCTCATTGATGGGCGTTACAATGAAAAACTAGTCAAATATGATAAGGCTCAACTTGTTTATATTCGAGCATACAAAATATTAAAGGAGTTAATAACCGGAAAAATTGGTGATGATCTGGAAAAATTGCATGAACTAATAGACAAAGTCTTAGAACTTCAGGTTGTGGCAATAATTCTTGATTCGGAAAAAGAGGTGTTCGACGCATTCGAGGGATTAAACTCAAAAGGCCTCGGTCTATCTGTCTCAGATCAAATCAAGAACCAGCTTTTTGGTCATGCTGAGAAGCTTGGTTGTTTAGATGATGTCGAGCAAATTTGGGATGAAATGGAGCTCGACTTTGAAAAGGTGGCACCAGATTTGATAACTAAGTTTTTACGTCATGTATGGATTGCTGAAAATAAATATGTTTCTGTAAAGGATCTTTATGAAAGCTTAAAAAAAGAAATCCAAAAAAATAGAAACAAAGGTGATTTAGTCGCTTACTGCCAACAATTGCGAGATTATTCAAAATTTTATCTCGCTATTTTCAGCAAGCAATTCAGTCATTATTTTGACGGATTAGATACTACGGTTAGAGATGCGCTTGTGGACTACCAAATAATTGATAATCAACAAGTCTATGAGATTTTGGTCGCGCTCTATATAAAACACAAGAAAGACAAGGAATTTAAACCGGGCCAATTCAGGGACATAGTAAATTTACTGTGGAATTTTTGCTTGCGGGCTAAATTTTCGATACTTAGTCCTTCTGTGTATGAAAAACATTTCGCGAATTACTGCAGGATAGTTCGAGAAACTCCCGGTTGCGATGTAAAAAATAAATCAAAAGATTTTATCGATACCTTGAAGAACCTAACGAAGGACAGAGAAAGTTTCATTGATTGTTTCGTTTCAGATCTTTCTTATACATCAGACTCAAAGCTAACTGAATTTCTTTTTAAGAAAGTTATTGAGGCAAAAGATGGAGGAAAAATCACATTCAAAAAAACTTCAATTGAACATATCCTGCCCCAAGACCCAAAAAAGTGGAATTTAAGGAAATCAGAGATAAAAGATTATGTTCATTTGATTGGAAATCTCACCTTACTACACCCGGATGATAACCAAAATGCTAGTGATTGGCCTTTAGAAAAGAAGTGTACAGAAGTGTATAAAAATTCTCATTTTAAGTTTAATAAGGAAATTGAATCAAAGTACAAGGATATATTCAACATTGATTGGCGACTTGCAATCGAACAGAGAGGTCGCGATATAGCAGGGGAGATATACACGTTGACGAAGATTTAAAAGATAAAAAAAAGATAAATTTGTGAATAACACAAGAGATCGAGAGTTGCTATAATTTCAGTGATGAAAACACTTGCTTCAAAAAAGAAGGTTCTCTCATCGGTGAAGAAGAAGCCATATTTTTCAGACCGGAATTTTGTGTTGTTTCATGACGATTCGATCTCGTTGCTTAATGAACTTCCTGAAAATTCGGTGGACATGATTTTCGCCGATCCTCCTTATAATCTTTCAAATGATGGATTTACTGTGCATGCGGGTCGGATGGTGAGTGTAAACAAGGGGGATTGGGATAAAAGTGGCGGCTTTAACGCCGACTATAATTTTCATTACAGATGGTTGGAGGCCTGTAAACGTGTGCTCAAACCACATGGTACTTTATGGGTAAGTGGTACCTATCATTCGATATACCAATGCGGCCATGCAATACAGGTTTTGGGATACCACATCCTAAATGATATCTCGTGGTTCAAGCCCAATGCTGCCCCAAATCTGAGTTGTCGTTTTTTTACAGCAAGTCACGAGACTCTTATTTGGGTAAGAAAAGAGAAGAAGGCGAAACACACTTTCAATTATGAACTTATGAAGGAGGGGAATTGGCCCGAAGATGGTCTCAAAAAGCCGGGTCTGCAAATGAGATCGGTTTGGTCTGTTGGCACGTCAAAATCTTCCGAGAAGAAATTTGGCAAACATCCAACTCAAAAACCACTTGAGCTTTTAAAGAGAATCATTCTTGCAAGTACAAAAGAGGGGGACGTGGTTCTTGATCCTTTTACCGGCAGTTCAACAACGGGTATTGCTGCGATAATGCAAGGAAGAAAATATATAGGTATTGATAAAACTAAAGAATACTTGGACTTGTCTATAAAACGATTCTCTGATTTGGTGTCTCAGTAATTTAGGACAACGAGCTCATCTATTTCACCCCTATCGGCTGTTTTGGAATTTATCATTCTCGATGCACGAACTTTTACTTGCCGATAGTTTTTGTAAAGATTTTTTATAAATGGTGTGCTTGAGTTACTGAGCATCACGAATACACCCTTCTTGTCGAGTTTCACGAACAAGTCTCTGAGTCTGATTTGGTCTTCTTGAGCGAAGCTGCTTCCTGTATAGGCAGTAAAACTGGAGGTAGAAGAGATTGGGTCGTAGGGAGGGTCAAAATAAACGAAATCATCCTTTTTTGCCCTAGACACCGCTTTTTCAAACGGATTTGAAGAAATTTCAATGTCATGTAAAGTTTCAGCGATTGCCCTGAGATTTTCTTCATTTAATATCTTTGGGTTTTTGTTGCGACCAAAGGGTATATTCATTTTTCCGCTTGAATTCTCTCGATACATTCCATTGAATCCTGTTCGATTTAGAAATATGAACAGAGAGCAACGTTTTAGATCTTCAGGAGGTAGAGAATTATATCTGTCACGTATCTTGTAGTAGAATTCTCTCCTCCCATCTTCACCCGCTGAGAGGAATTTTTTCTCTATTTTTTTAAGTTCCTCAATCAGTGAATCGACATCGCTTCTTATTTGTCTATATGTATTTGCAAGAGTGACGTTGATATCATTTATAATCGCCTTTTTAGGAGACAGGCTGAAGAAGACAGCGCCACCCCCAAGGAAGGGTTCATAATAAGTGGAAAATTTTTTAGGAAAAAGCGGATGTAATTGTTTCAAAAGTTGCCCCTTTCCTCCGGCCCATTTAACGAAAGGTCGCGCCCGTGCTGGTTTTGCAGATTCCATGTGGGGTGATTTTATCACCATTGTATGATTATTTCCCTTTGTCGGATTGGAACTTTCATGATTGAATGTGGATCATGAAAACTGGCGGCAAGGGAGGTGCGAATACCGTTACAGGCCTTCACTTTGAGAAGAAGGCAGATTTTCTTGCTGTCCTTGGGCAGGTAAAGGGTTATAGCATTGCAAAAGATGGCACGATTTCCTTTAACGGAACACCACTCGCAATGCATCTCAGAAAAAGTGCCTTGTACAAATTTCTTAAGGCAAAAGGGATTAACCACGAGGAAATCATTTCAAAGAAACTATTGCCTGACGATGCGGTATATGTATTTGCAACTAACACGTTGCATATAATTGAAATGAAGTTTCAGAAAGTTTCTGGATCTGTTGATGAAAAGCTCCAAACATCAGCTTTTAAGAGGGCTCAGTACATGAAGTTGGTCAGAGATCTAGGTGCAAAGGTTGAGTATTACTATATTTTGAATGATTGGTTTTCACATCCTTCATATAAGGATGTTCTTGCCTATATACGCGAAAACGGTTGTGATTATTTTTTCAATACAATCCCCTTAAATAAATTAGGTCTGCCTGAAGCAAATTAGATAAGACAAAATCAAGATGATGAAGTGCTGTGCGCTTCTTCGGGGGATTAATGTGGGTGGGAATAACCTCATAAAGATGGCGGATCTGAAGGCGTGCTTTGAGGCGATGGGGTTTGGGGAGACGAGGACGTACATCGCGAGCGGTAATGTGATATTCGAATCCGACGAGAAGGACCTGGAAACGCTCTCGCAGACGATCGAGAGGGGCCTCTCGAAGGAATTTGGATACAAGGCCTGCGTGGTGGTAGTGCCATATATGATACTGTCGAAAGTGGTACGGAAGGCTCCGAAGGGATTTGGGGAGGAGCCGGAGAGGTATCGCTACGACGTCATATTCCTGCGAGCGCCCATGACGGCGGCCGAAGCGATAAAAAGCGTCGAGGCGCGTGACGGCGTCGACGAGGCCTGGCAGGGGGACGACGTCCTCTATTTCTCGCGGATCATAAAGAAAGCGGCCCAGAGCAAGCTCCCAAAGCTCGCGTCCAAGCCCGCATACAAGAGCATGACGGTCCGTAACTGGAACACGGCGACAAAGCTTTTTTCTCTCCTAAGCGAGCCTGATCGATAAAGTCGCCCATTCGGACACGAACACGAATGTGAGCACGGTCTGCTCATCCGCCCATCCGCCCGCCCGAATCATTCTCACATTCTTGAGAATGTGAGAATGATTCGGGCTCCTTGCTCTCTTGCGCGCGGTGAAATAGAGTGGGGCAATGGATTCCGGATTCCTTCTTATAGATAAGCCTGCGGGGATGACGTCGCATGATGTGATAGATCATGTGCGCAGGGCGACAGGCGTAAAGAGGGTGGGGCACAGCGGGACTTTGGACCCGTTCGCGACAGGGCTTCTCATCGTGGGGGTGGGGCGAGAAGCGACCAAGAGGCTCGGCGAGCTTTTAAAGAAGGATAAAGAGTACGTAGGGACGATCGCTCTGGGCGCGGTGTCCGAGACATACGAAAAGACGGGCAAGATCACGGTCAATAACGGCGTTGTAGCGCCTTCGCGCAAAGAGGTGGAGGATGCGGTGAAAGGCTTTGTGGGAAAGATAAAGCAGGTCCCGCCCATGTTCTCGGCCAAGAAGTTCGAGGGCAAGCGCCTCTACAAGCTCGCGCAGCGGGGGATAGAGGTAAAGCCAAAGGAGTGCGACGTCGAGGTGCATAAGTTCGAAATCCTCAGCTACGAATGGCCCCTCCTCTCGGTTCGGGTCGAATGCTCGTCGGGGACGTATATACGGTCGCTCGCGAACGACCTTGGGGCGCGGCTTTGCGTGGGCGGATATCTCTCGGAGCTCCGCAGGATGAAGATAGACCGATTCTCGGTCGAGGATGCCCTCGAGCTCTCGAAGCTCTCGCCCGAAAATTGGCGCTCGCGCCTCTTTTCTCTTTAGGGCTCTACGCTCTCTTTTTTCCTGTTTTTTTGTCCCTTTTCTCCGTGTCTCCGCCTCATTCTCACATTCTCAAGACTGTGAGAATGAGGCGGGATGGCGGCGCGGATGGTAGGATAAAGCCATGGAAAAAGACCCGATAAAGCGCATCGAAGACATGGTAAAGGATATCCACGACAGGGCGGGGAGCATCACTCAGCCTGTGCTTCGCCGCTACCCCCTCGTTTTCGCATTTCTCCTCACGTTCTCCGTCGCCGCGTTCTCGAAGGGCTTTAGCGAGACCGTAGGGGAGATACCGATCGTCGACGAGCATCCGTGGATACTCTTCATCGCCGGAGCCCTCGCCTTGGGCCTTACCGGCACCCTCTACAAAGCGCTCCAAAAGATCGACTGATTCATTCCAATATTCTCAAGAATCTGAGAATATTCTCGCCGCGGGGCGTGAGCGCGTGCCGTATGGCGCGCCCTTCGCTCCGCTTCATCACCGCCCCAGCGATGGCGAGCCGTCGTATATGCTCGGAGGCAGTCTTGAAGTTGATCTTGAGATCGGTCGATATATCGAGCACCGAGAGCTCGGGCCTCTTCGCGAGAAGGCGCAGGATATCTATGCGCCTGTGGTTCGAGAATCCTTTCACTATCCTTTCGAGCTGTCTTGGCTTGTACATACGCTATGATTAGGTGGTAGCGCTACAATTGAAGCAGGTCGAGATAAAATCTTTCTAAAATAATCATTCTCACATTCTTGAGAATGTGAGAATAACGCGGGGGATATGTATATAAAAGTCACAGCGAAGCCGGATAGCAGAGAAGACTTCGTCCTCGAGAAGAACGGCCGATTTGTCGTGTCTACGCGAGAGCCTGCCCTAGACGGGAGGGCGAACGCGGCGGTCCGCGCCCTCCTCGCGAGGTATCTGGGTGTTCCGGAGAAGTCGATCGCCCTTGTTCGCGGCACCGACAGACCGTCGAAGCTTTTTATAAAGAGGGTCTAAAAGATATGGCTTACCACCTCTACATGCTTCGCTGCGCGGACGGCACTCTCTATACCGGCATCACCACCGATATCGCGCGCAGGCTCCGCGAGCATAACGAAGGCGCGTCAGGGGCGAAGTACACGAGGGCGCGCAGGCCGGTAGAGCTCGTCTATGCGAGGCGCTACCGGGACCGATCGTTCGCCTCTGTCGCCGAAGCTCGGGTAAAGCGGCTTACGAGGGCGAATAAGCTCTTGCTCGCTTTACGTACTAATAAAGGATAGACTCAAATCCTATGGATCAAAACACGCAAGAAGAAAAGCCTCTCTTTCCGATGAGGATAAACAAATACCTCGCCATGGAAGGGCGAGGATCTCGCCGTGATATGGACAAGCTTATCGAGGCCGGAAAGGTCATCATAAACGGGCGCGTAGCCGTCCTGGGGGACAAGGTGGACGAAGGCGACAAGATCGAGGTGAGGTTCCGCGGGCTCAAGGAGAAGCAGGAGGGAAACGATCACGCTCTGGCGAGGCGCAGCAAGCGTTTTCGCACAGGGAGATAGGCCGCCTGTCGGTAAGGACTCCTTTCATTGACAATTCTTTCGCTGTCTATAGTCTTAGGTCCCAGGCAGCACAACAACAAAACCCAAACTCAAACCCACGGAGGAATCCAGGATGAATGCAGTATCCAGCGAAAGATATGCTGAGTTTCTGACGTCAGACGGGAAACTCATGATCCCGCCGGGACTCATTATCCCGAACCCGACACAGCCTCGCGAAGAATTCGACGAATCAGACCTCGACCGGCTCGCGAAGAACATAAAGGAGTTCGGCACCGAAAAGCCGATCATCCTCATGCCCCTCGACCCGCCCCGCGACGGCGCTCTCTTTATGATCGTCGACGGCGAATACAGGTGGAGAGCATGCAAGAAGGCGAATTGCCTTGTCTGGGCCGTCGTCGGTCCCGTCATCGAGGATCCGGAGGACCTGTTCGAGAAATCTCTCAATGCCAACTATCCTCAGGCGCCGCACACTACGATCGAGATAATCCATGCTATCCGTCGCCTTGAAAAGAGGGGGCGCACCATGGAGCAGATCGCTCTGAGGTTCGGAAAGTCGGTGGCATGGGTCAATACGCACAAGCGCGTGTCGACTCTTCATCCGAAGGTCATCGACATGTTGAGGACCACTCGGCCGGAGAGCGAAAGGCTCCCTCTGATGCACGCCTCGGACCTGGCGGATCTGCCGCAATCCGAGCAGACGGGCCTCGCCGAAATGGCGGTCGTGGCGGGGCTCTCGAGAGCGCATCTCAAGAACCTCATCAAGACGGCCCAGCTCGGTCGCTCGACTCCAAATCATCGTCGGACCAGGCCCGATAAGGAGTTTGAAGGGATCATGGGGCTCTTTGCTCGGACCCACGACCGCGTCTCTCTGCTCGTCAAGAACGAGGGAGAGGTCGCGCGAGTGGTCAAAGGCAGAGGTCCCGAGAAGGTCCGAGAGCTGCTTGGGCTCATGGAGCGATCGCGCTCGGATATCGTGAAATTGATCCAGGCTTTCAGCACTCATGCCTGATCTCAGGCAAAAAGCAGCGGCGCACTTTTGGTGCGCCGCTTTGTTATTTCGCGTGTTTTCTCTGCATGAGCTTTCTGAGCTTTTCAAGAGATGTGTCCATGATCTGACAGAGCCTGCTCTCCGTGAGTCCGAGGCACTTCGAGATGTCCTTGAGCGGGATACCGTTGATGTGATACATCTTTACGGCCGACCTCTCTACGGGGCTAAGTCTTTCAAGACAGTCGTCGAGGCTCGATGAATCCTCGTCCCGGTCGATCTCCGATGAAGGGTGTCCACATTTCTCGTCAGCTACGAACTCGCAGATCTGAGAGCCTTGACCCTCATCTCCGTCGATACAGGAATCGAGGCTTATGAACGAGACGGATTCGTTCGACTTGAGCTTCGCGCGCGTCCGCTCGTCGATCTGGAGATCAGCGAGCACTTCGTCGTCATCGACCGTGCAAAGCTTCTGCTGTTCGAGCTCGATCCGCCTCGCCTCGATGCGCCTTTTCATAGCGCGCATTCGTCGGGGCATCGTGTCGATCTTTCGCAGCTCGTCGAGTATCGCTCCTCTGATTCTGAGGTGCGCATACGCGAAGAGGGGGACGTTCGATTGCGGGTCATATGCCAGCGCGGCTTTCCAGAGCGCGAAGCGTGCGACCTGACGAAGATCGTCTCCGTGCAATGCGATGACGCTTGAAGGGAGGAGTCCGATTCGCGAATTCACGAACACCTCGAGCTGGCCTAGGTTCTCTTCAAAGAGCTCTCTCCTCTGATTTTCGGTTAAGGAGGCGATCTCCGAACTCGTCGCTATCATAGGGTCTCTCCTGGGGTAAAAAGGGGTTTCTGTGCGTGTTTCAGAAGAACATTACCACGTATCATTAAAATGACAACGAACCAATTTGTCCCGTCCTGAAGCTCTAAAATAAGGTTATCCACAGGTATGGGCTTGCAGGTGAACTCTGGTTCACCTATACTTTAAACACGAAGTTAGCAGATTAGTTTAAAGCGAATATGTCCAAGCACGAACTACTTAAGACGGTGAAGCGAGAGCTCCGCGAGCTCAATTGGAGGATAGACCTCAAGATCGTCCGAGGCCTCTCGTATAGGGAGGAGGCGAGGCGGCACAGGATACTCTTGCGCCAGCTCGAGAGGTTGAACGAGTCTAGAAGCGAGGGAATCTTTGGTAAGATGGCATCTATGGCGGCGATGTTCATGTTCTAAGAAGGTCGCGGTCCCTAAAGCCATCTCATGATAGACACTTACAAGAAAAAGATAGTAGCGTTCTACGAAAGGCACAAGAGGATGCCGGGCTATAAGGAGCTCATGGACCTTACCGGCTTCAAATCGAAGAACGCCGTCTACAAGCTCATCAACAAGCTCGTAGAGGCGGGCGTCCTCTCCAAAGACGCTCAGGGACGAATCTCGTTTACGCGCGGAGCGGACGAGATACCGCTCCTTGGGCTGGTCGAGGCCGGCATACCGACCCTTACCGAGGAGTCGGAGCTCGATACGATGAACCTCAACACGTTCCTCGTAGAGGATCGGGAGAGTTCGTACCTTCTCGAGGTCAAGGGCGACTCTATGATAGAAGAGGGGATAAAAGAGGGCGACCTCGTGGTTGCGGAAAAAGCTACTACTGCGAAGGAGGGAGAGATCGTCATCGCAGAAGTCGACGGGGGTTGGACTATGAAGTATTACCGAAAGAAGAACGGCAAGGTCTATCTCGAACCGGCTAACAAAAACTACAAGCCGATCTACCCCGAGTACGACCTCAAGATAGCTGCGGTGGTCAAAGGGGTGATAAGGAAGTACTAAGGCATGAAGAAAGAGAGGAACAAGGCAATTCCCGCAGCGTATCTCTTTCTCGAGAAGGAGGGGAGATACCTTTTGGCGCGAAGGGCTAACACAGGATACGAGGATGGATCGTATCAGGTGCCTTCGGGCCACGTAGAGGAGGGCGAGCTTCCGAGCGAGGCGGCGATCCGCGAGGCGAAAGAGGAGGTCGGAGTCGAAGTCTCGCCCGAGGACATCGAGCTCTTCTTCGTCTCTTACCGCCCAAAGCACGACGATACCGACGATTACGCGGATTTCTATTTCAAAACGAGCAAGTGGAAGGGAGATGTCCGCAATATGGAGCCTCGCAAGTGCGACGACCTTAAATGGGCTTCTTTGGACGCGTTGCCTGAGAACATGACCCTACACGTGAGGGAGGCTTTCGGAGCGCTCCACGGAGGGGTCTTCTACCGGGAGATAGGCCTCGAGGAGCTTAAGAGGGAGGGTCTTTACAAGCTTTGATATCGATATGAGAAATTTTCTTAGAAGCTTTGGCTGGGCGACGAACGGGCTGCGCATAGTCTGGAGAGAGGAGAGGAATTTCAGAGTAGACGTCGTCGTAGCGGTCGTCGTGGCGATCGCCGCATACCTGAGAGATTTCGCGCCGTGGCAATGGATCATCCTCGTCATCCTCATCGGCTGGGTCCTTATGGGAGAGATCGTGAACACCGCGATCGAGGATATCTGCGACAAGATCGAGCCCCAGAGGGATCCGGTCATAGGCAAGATCAAAGACGCCATGGCGGGGTACGTCCTCGTCTCCGCGATCTCTGCAGCGATCGCCGGCGTCATGCTGTTTTTCTTCTAGCGTATGGCGGGTTTTAGGATAGAGGGCAAGGCGAACGTGTTTCCGGGGATCGGAGGCTGGGTATGGGTCGGTGTGCCTGACGAGGTTGCGAAAAGGATCATAGAGGGCGTTCCGCCGAAGCTCTTCAGATTCGTGCCTATCGTAGCCAAAGTCGGCAAGACTGAGTGGAAGACAGCCCTTTTGCCTCTCGGGGAGGGGAAATACTTCATCGCCCTAAAGGCGAAGGTGAGGAAGGCAGAAGGGATATTCGCGGGCGACAGCGTCGTGCTGCACGTAAAGCCGCCGCCGAAGACGTGGTAAAATCTGGACGTGACTAGCAATAAAAAGCTCGTTTTGGCAGGCCTTGTCGCGGCGGTCGGGCTCGCGCTCTTCTTTGCGTATGGGCGTGACGCGAAGATAACGAACTATCCTCCGAAGGACGGCCCTATCGTAGCGTTCGGCGACAGTCTCGTCGAAGGCGTGGGCGCGAATAAGGGAGGAGACCTAGTGTCGCTCCTCTCGAACATGATAAAGGAGCCAATCGCGAACCTCGGCGTATCGGGCAATACCTCGGCCGACGCCCTCGCGCGGATAGATAGGGTCCTCGAGAAGGAGCCGCGCCTCGTCATCGTCCTTTTGGGCGGCAACGACTTCTTGCGAAAGGTGGCGAGGGAGGAGACCTTCGCGAATCTCCGCCAGATCGTCCGAAAGATCCAGTCCAAAGGAGCGATCGTCCTCCTTTTGGGCGTGAGGTCGAACCTTCTCGCAGACAACGCGGCAGAATACTACGAGGCTCTAGCGAAAGAGACGGGGTCAGCGTATGTGCCAGACGTCCTCGACGGCATATTCGGAGATTCGAGATATATGGCAGACTCGATCCACCCTAACAGCCAGGGATACGCGCGGGTCGCCGAGAGGGTCTATCCGGTCCTCTTTAAGCTCCTGAAATAGGATGGAAGAGAAAGAGAGGAAAGAATTCGAGCAGATGGTCGCCTTCGCCTACGAGAGGCTCCCGCAGTGGATAAAGGCGAAGATGAAGAACGTCGCCATAACGGTGGAGGACCTCGTCGACACCGAGACGGTCGAGGAGATGGGCCTCGATTCGCATATGGACCTCCTCGGCCTCTATCGCGGCGTGCCTCAGACCGAAAGGACGGTCGGCGCGGGCTTCGAGCTTCCTGACACCATAGTCCTCTACAGGCTTCCGATCCTCGACGAGGCGGATGTCTCCGGAAAGCCCGCATCGGAGGTCGTCTTCGAGACTCTTTGGCACGAGATCGCCCATCATTTCGGCCTTACCGAAGAGGACGTCGAGCGGCGCGAAGAAGAGGAGTTCGGGGGATAGCCTGTTTCGAAAAGGGGATATAATCGGATAAGCAGCCGATAAAAAATCAGCCATGAACAACTATTCTTCATATGCGGAGCTCGTAAAGCCCGCCTGGGCTCCGCCCGCCGAGGTATTCGGTCCGGTCTGGTCGATCCTCTACGTCCTTATCGCCGTCTCGTTCGGCTACGTGGCGTACCTTTTCATAAAAAAGAGAGCCCCTTTCTCCGTGCTCTTGCCGTTCCTCCTTAACCTCGCCTTTAACCTCACCTTCACTCCTATCCAGTTCGGACTCAAGAATCTGACTCTGGCCTCGGTCGATATACTCTTGGTGCTCGGCACTCTCGTCTGGGCGATATTTTCGGTATGGAAGACCGCGCGCTGGGTCGCTTTCGCGAATCTCCCGTATCTCGTATGGGTCGTATTCGCTACGTTCTTGCAGCTTACCGTCTCTTCCCTCAATCCTTAAAGATGAGGCGTTCGGTATCCGTACATGACAGCATGCAGAAGGGCTACGAGTACGAGCTCGTAGAGCCTATGGGTGAGAATTTCGATCCGGAATTCCGACCCGACCTGACCCCTCGAGAGATGCTCTCGCTCGGGGTCTTCGGCGGGAAATATCTTGGCGATTGCAGGGATGAATTCCCGAAGGAGTGGTTCGAGGGGGCGAAGCTCGCTTCCGGAAAGAAGGATCCGAAGCTCAATCTCTTCGGCGTCGACGCTTCGCAGCCTTTAGGAGAATGGATACGCAAGGGCTGGATATACGAGGACGATCCGAGGGGGTGGTTCCAATGGTATTGCCGCTATTATATGGGCAGGAGGATCCCTCGCGAGGATATGAGGCAGATAAAGAGATGGAAGGCGATGAGCCGCCATATCGCCCAGATAGTAAAGAATTGCAGGAGGGGCGACGTCTTTTGCCGCGCGAGGCAGAGGCAGGCGCTCCTTCATTGGGCGTATGATTCGAGGAAACTCTGATATAGTCGAGCTATGAGAATGCGTTCAGCAGGGATCGTGGTCAAGGATGGAAATATACTTCTCATCCACAGGAAAAACGAGAGGGAATACTACGTTCTTCCCGGAGGCCGCATCGAGGCAGGGGAGAGCGCTTCGGAGGCGTGCGTAAGAGAGGTCTTTGAAGAGTCTTCGATACGGGTCGTCGCGCTGCGTCCCGTCCTCGAGCTTTACTGGGAAGAAGGGAAGAGCCACATATGCTATGTATGCGAATACGTGAGCGGGACTCCGCGGCTCGGAGACGATACCAACGAAGCAAAAAAGATGAGGGACCCTCTATCGGGAGAATTCTACGAGCCTTTGTGGGTACCGATAGATTCTTGGCAGAGCCTTCCTATCCACCCACAGGAGGCGAAAGAGGCGCTCGGCCGTTTTCTGAGCGAGGGATTTCCGAAGGAGGCTCTAAAGCTCTATCTTAAGCCTGCCGAGAAGAAGGATTCTCTTTAGACCTTTTCGCCGCGCTTTTTCCCGCGACCCAGCCTGTCGTCCAGCAGAGCTGTAGGCTGTAGCCTCCAGAAGGGCGCTCTACGTCGAGGACGTCGCCTATGAGGTAGAGGTTGGGGAAGAGCCGCGACGCCATGGTGCGGAAGTCCACCTCTTCGAGCTTTACTCCGCCCGAAGCGACGATGGCTTTCTCCTTTCCGAGGAATCCCGTAGGCGTCATCCTCATGTCTTTGAGGGTCTTTACTAGAGCGAGCCTCTCTTCGCGCGTGACCGCGTTCGCCTCTTTCTCTCCGTCGAGCTTGGCGAGGGAGAGCACGGTCGCTACGAGAGCTGGCACGACCACTCCCTTGAGGGAATTCTTGAGCTTCTTGTTCGAGGCGGTAGCGAAAGCCTCTTGGACTCTCTTGTCGAGCGCGGCGGAGTCGAGGTCCGGCATGATATCGAGGGCGAGCTCTATCTTGTCGCCTGTCTGCGCGTATTGCATAGCCTCACGGATCTCTTTGGAGAAGTTAAGGACCAAGGGGCCGCTCAGTCCGAAATGGGCGAACACCATCCTGCCTATCCTCGACGTGTCTCGCTTTCCGTTTATGACGAGAGCGAGCTTTACGTGCTGGTGCGATACGCCGGAGAGGTCGCGGACCCATTTTTCCGCGATCTTTACAGGTACGAGGGCCGCGTCCGGTTCGGTCACGTTATGTCCTATCCTCGCGAGCCATTTGAAGGCCTCGCCGGTCGAGCCGGTCTCGGGCGCCGACGTGCCGCCCGTAGCTAGTATGTATGAATCCGCGACCACGGTGTCTTTTTCCGTGTTGAGCCCGACGATGACGCCATCGCGGGCGTGAAAGCCTTTCGCAGCGAGGCCTGTCACGACCTCGACCCCGCCTTCTTTCATATAGCGGACGAGGAGGTCGTAGACGGTGCGGGCGGAATCGGTGACGGGGAAGACGCGGCCCTCGTTCTCGACCTTGGTTCCCATGCCGCGCGAGTTAAAGAAATCGAGAGAATCCTTTACCGAATGCTGAGCGAACGTAGAAAAGAGGAATTTGCCCTTTTTTCCGAGCTTTTCCAAAAACTCCCTGGGATCAGGCTTGTCGTTCGTGACGTTGCAGCGTCCTCCGCCGGTGATGAGGAGCTTTTTTCCGAGACCTTCGTTCTTCTCGACGAGGACGACCGACGCGCCGAGCTCGGCGGCCCGCCCGGCCGCCATCATGCCGGCCGGCCCGCCTCCGATGACAGCTACGTCATACCTCGCTTTCTTGGGGACTTTCATAGATAGAGAAAGGCTATCATAAGAGCCCTCGGAAATCCCGCCTGCGCCTAAACAAACGGCTCTCGTTGTTCGTAGTATGAGCGAACGCGAAACCATATGGAAACCAGATATTTCGTGACGGCTGTCGTCGTAGTGCTCGTAGCGGTGACTCTCACGTGGCTCATCTTCATACCTCATCCTGAAAAGTACGACGAGCTCGATAACCTCGCGGGGGCGATCGCGGGCATAGAAGGAGGGGAGGACCCTTTGCGATATTCGAGCAGAGAGCACGGCTTTTCCGCGGCGCCTCCCGTAGGCTTTAGGGTCGAAGAATCCTACGTGAACCAGAGCTTCGGGCCGGACGTCCGAATACCTGGAGTGGCGTTCATCGTGCCTCGGACGCTCTATTCCGGGACGAACCTTTCCCCTGATTCGTTCGTTTCGGTCGAATCGCTTCCAGGGAACGACTGCACGCCCTCCCGTTTCATTCTTACCGACGATCCGGGCCGAAGGATAGTCCTCGGAGGCGTCGCCTACCTTTACGCCGAATCGGCGACCGCCGGCGCGGGCAATGTCTACGAAGACGCCGTCTACGTGAGGGATGCGGGCGAGAGGTGCGTCGCGGTGAGGAAGCTCGCGCACCTCACTAACGTAGCGAATTATCCGAAAGGGTCTATCCGCGAATTCGACCGGAGCATCTTGTCGCGCGCGGCGGAGGATGTAGCGAGAAGTCTTGTGATACGATATTAAACGATATGAAAAGAATAATCATAGCGATCGTCGCGCTTCTGGCGCTCGGATGGGCATCATACGCGCTTACTAGAGGGGACGGCCCCTTATCGGCGGAGCCTTCCTCGGTGGGGCAGACGGGAGGCGAGGCAGAAAGCTACTCTTCCGGCCGCTTCGGCCTCTCCTTCGAGTATCCTAAGGGATATTATCTCGAAGAGAGGGAGGTATCCGCGGCAGAGAGGCTCCATTATCAGATAGTCCTTACCGAGGATACGGAATGGAACAGGAGGCTGCGCTCCGGCGAGGTGCCTCCGACCGAAGGGCCGACCTCGATAACGATAGACGTATTCCAGAACGACCTCGACCAAGATACGGCGAGAGGCTTTATCACGGGCTCGAACAATTCGAATTATAAGCTCGGCGATGGGGTCGTAGCGACGACCACTCGGGGCAGCCTCGAGGGCCTCGAGTATTCGTGGTCGGGCCTCTACGAAGGCAGGTCGTTCGTCGTCGCCTCTCCTCGCTACATATATATGTTCTCCGTCACGCGTCTCGACCCCTCCGATCGGATACTTAAGGATTTCAACGAGGTGATGGAGACGGTCTCCATAGAATAGCCGCTCGATGGCTGTAGGCCCCTTCGGGGGCCTTTTGGTATACTGGGAAAATGAAGAAGAACCGATCGCCTTGGATCCACCAGCTTAACCATGATCGCGAGCATGTCGCTTTGAAGGAGGACGCGTCGTCCGACGTCGTCGTCGTCGGTGCAGGCATCGCCGGCATATCGACAGCCTTTTTTATCCTGAGGAATACCGACAAGGCCGTCATCGTGGCGGAGAAGGGAAAGCTTGCACATGGCGCGACGGGGCACAATGCGGGCCAGATAGCGAGCTATTTCGAAAGGCCTTTTTCAGAGCTTTGCGAAGAATTCGGTATCGAGCTCGCGGGAGCTGCGCAGAGGGACGTGGAGAGCGCCTGGCAGCTCATCGACCTCATGTTCACCGAAGCAGGGCTCACGATCCCGCTGGCCAGATTCATGGGGCAGGCAGGATTCACGACATACGACCAGATAGTTCGTCATCTAAAGGACAACGTCTATCGCAAAAAGGCAGGGCTTCGGATCGAGGAGTTTCGTATAGCGGATTCGGCTCCGTTCGCCGGAAGCATCCCTAAAGAATACGAAGGCTTCTATACGCTGGTCCCTCAAAGCGAGGTCCTCGATCTCTTGCAGACCGATAACAGGGCCTATGTGGCGTCGCTCTCTTTTCAGAAAGGATGCCTGAACTCGGCTCTCTTCTGCCAAGAGATATTCCAATACCTGCGCAAGGCGTATCCGGACCGGTTCTCGCTCTACGAGCATACCCCTATATCCAAGATAGCCCTTCATAAGGGCGGGGCGATCCTCGATGCGGGCAAGGCCACCATCTCCGCAAAGAAGGTCGTGCTTTGCACCAACGGATTCGAAGGGTTCACGATCATAAACGAAGGAGGGCTCGCCGTAGACGCGAAATTCCATCACTACGTACGGGGAATGGTAGGCTACATGTCGGCCTACCTCGAGCCGATGAACAAGCCTCCTGCGGCTATAAGCTATTTTCCGCCAGGGAATTTCAACGCAGGCGACCCTTTCGCTGAGGATCCGTATTTCTATCTCACCCGCAGGCCGTTCGATTTCATGGGCAACGACCACATGAATCTTATAAGCGTCGGCGGTCCAGAGCTCTCGCTTAGCGACAGGGACGCGTATGACGGCGATCTGGAATATCCCGACGCGGAAAAGGACAAGATCAACGCGTTCGTGAGGTCGACCTACGATACGGCTCCGAACAAAGAGATCGACTATCAGTTCACGTGGCACGGCCTTATGGGATATACGCCCTCAGGCGTTCGGGTGGTGGGTGAGGAGCCGAAGAACAGGTCTCTCGTCTATAACCTCGGCTGCAACGGCGTGGGCATATTGCCGTCGATCTACGGCGCGAAGAGGATATCGGATATCCTCGCCGGGAAGAAGCCCGATAGATCCATATTCGATCCAAGGGAGTAGGAGCCTTCTGGAAAACAAAAGCCCAAGGCGCGCGTGCGCGCCTTGGGCGGTTTTCGTCTTCTCAGACGGCGAGTGCGAGTCTCCAGGGACATACCTCCGCTTTCTCGACGATGACCGCCGGCAGGCAAGTCTCGTTTCCGGCGGAGTCGACGACGGATACGAAATCCGTCTCGTCGATCACTACGAATCCGGTGACCACGAAGCAGTCGAGCTCGTGGTAGCGGATGCCGGTGACCTTTCCTTTGACGCTCGTGTGGTTCTCGGTGAGTTGGACGTAGGCAGGGAGGCTTTCTTTACGGATCATGATGTCGGCGTATGGGGTTTGGGTGAAGAACTGTCGAAGACCTGTATTCTGTAGGCAGGCCTGTTTTTGGTCAATGGGGAAAAGCTTTTCGCGCATAAAGGACGCGAGGGCGGGGTATCTATTGACATATAGCACATTTAATGTTGTATATTTTGGAGCCCCTATTACTTGCTCCGAGATAATCAGAAGGATGCACAGATCCTTCTGTCCTTTTAAAAGTCAGTTCCTTATATTTTATATGTATGCCATTTAGGACATGAGTAGTCAAATAGGACAGTCATGTCCTTTAGATGTCCTTTATAGCGAAAATAGGGCTATATCAATGCGTCTTTTAGAGAACTTTTCATTGACTTCGGGGCGTATTCACCTAAGGTACATACATAACCTATTGAAATGACCGCACTTAGGCTCAACCGAGATGCTCTCAGGAAAGCGCTATCCATGGCGCTTCTTTTTGTTATCGTCTTCGGACCTTTCTTTCCGATGGCTTCAGATATGGCCTATGCGATGGAGCCGAACGGATTGGATTCTGAATATGACGGCGGGATCCCATCAGGCCCGCAATCGATCCCCGGATGCCCTGCGGGCAGGGAATGTGGCGTTTTCTACAAGACTCCGGGGAGCGTGCTCGACCCAGGCTACGGCATAGGGGTTCGCTCCATCTGCGAGACTTCGGGCCAGATCTGCCGTGAGCAGGGCTACGAGGATGTCGTATGTAGCCCTATCGCGTGGAGCAAGGCCGAGTGGGATTCTCCGCATGATAACTACCAGCGTGACTATGTGAATGGTCAGTGGACGACTTATGGCGCTTGGGGAGGAAACGACGAATATTGGACCAAGATAACCTGTCACAAGACCCCTACGCCTGTCGACGTCTGTTCGAACATAGATGGAAACCAAGAGACGGTGCCTGAGGGGTATTCGGCTTCCGGAGGCGTCTGTACCGCGATAGACCAGACTCCGATAGGTTTCTTGGACAGCGCGAGCTGCAGCGTCATAAACGGATGGTCGATCGATAAAGACACTCCTGATCAGTCGATCGGCGTCCATATCTACAAAGATGGGCCTGCAGGGCAGGGCGTTTTCGTCACCGACGCTCAAGCGAACATAGAGCGTCCGGACGTCAATCAATCCGAGGGTGTCTCGGGAAACCACGGTTTCAGCATAGCGACGCCTGATTCCCTCAAAGACGGCGTATCCCATACGATCTACGTTTACGGGATGAATTCCAATCCTGCGGACCCGCATTCAAACAACGGTCTGCTCGGCAATAGCGGAAGCACGGCTACGCAGCATGTCGTAAATTGCGCACCTCCGGTCGTCGTTACGCCGGCGCCTTCGGTTAATGTATCTGCGGCCTCCGTCTCAGTCACCGCGGGCGGTTCGATACCCATCTCTTCTAGGGCGACAGGCCAGGGTCTCACGCATCATGGTCTCGAGGTCTGCTCTACCGCCGGAAATTGTCCAGCCGATACGAGCTTTGGCAATTGGGTGAACGTCGGCGCGAATAACCCTCCGTCGAATAGCGGTACGGACGACCTGTCTGTGAACGTCCCGTTCCCGAATGCCGGCGCGTACTATGTGCGCGCATATGCTTCGAATAACGGCGGTCAAAGCTACGTCTACGTCGCTCCTGCGCAGTGGGTCACGGTGACGGTCGCTCCTGTCGGTACGAATGCGCCCGCTACGATCACTTCTTTTACGGTATCGACCACCTCGATCGCCCAAGGCCAGACCTTTTCCTGGTCGGGCACGGCCGTAAAGGGGAGCGCGAATATCGCTCGATACCGCGCCTACGTCGTAGGGTCTCAAGGCGGCGTTTGGACCACTGCAGAGAATCCTAATTCGATCTCTTTCAATAACCCTTCTATATCCACCGCTCAGAACGCCAATAGCTTCTATAACGGCGTCGGCTCTTATACCCTCAGGTTCGAGGTGGAGGATGCGAACGGTCTCGTCGCTCGCGAAGACAGAACGTTCGTCATAACCGCGCCGGTGGTGAGCGGCCCTACTATAACGGCGCACACCGTATCTGCGACGTCGACTACCATCGGCCAGACCTTTTCCTGGTCCGGTAGCGCTGTAAAAGGAAGCGCTGATATCGCACGCTACAGGGCTTTCGTGGTCGGATCGCAGGGCGGAGTCTGGACCGCTGCTACAGACCCGAACAGCGTCTCTTTCAATAACCCTTCTATATCCACCGCTCAGAACGCCAATAGCTTCTACAACGGCGCAGGCTCTTATACCCTCCGATTCGAAGTCGAGGACGTGAATGGTCTCACCGTCGCTTCTGACCGCCCGTTCACAGTGCTTCCCCCAGGCGGCGGGACGCAGAATAATCCTCCGGTCATAACCGCGTTTAACGTCGCGCCGATCTCTCTCGCTCAGGGAGGGACTATATCTATGTCCGGAAGCGCCATGAGAGGCACCGCGCCGATCGTCCGCTACCGCGCCTACGTCGTAGGCTCACAGGGAGGGGCATGGATCGCCGCGACGAGCTCCGATGCCGTATCCTTCAGCGATGCCGCGGTCTCTACCGCTCAGAACCCTCTTTCTTTCTTTGGCGGCGCCGGAACCTATACGCTGCGCTTCGAGGTGGAAGATCAGAACGGGCTTATCGATACGGAAGACAGGACGGTTACTTTAACCTCCACAGGAGGCGGTACTGGCACATCGACCCCTACGGGGACCTTTACCGTGACCCCGACCTCTGGCCTTACCACGAGCGAGGCCGGCGCTACGGCCGCCTTTACGGTGGTCCTTAACGCCGCTCCGATAGCTCACGTGACGTTCCCGGTCGCGAGCTCGGATACCACGGAGGGCACCATCGGGCTTACAACGAGCTTGGTTTTCTCGCCGTCTAACTGGAACGTCCCCCAAACCGTCGTCGTCACTGGAGTCGACGACGCCATCGCCGACGGCAACGTCGCCTATTCCGTCGTCATCGGCACATCGACTTCATCTGATATCAATTGGAACGGCGTTTCGGGCCAGACGGTATCTCTGACCAATACAGATAACGAGGTCGCTCCGCAGACCGGAAACACCGGCGGCGGGAGCGGCGGGGGTGGAGGCGGAGGAGGAGGTGGGCCATGCTTCGGCTTCAATTGCCCATCGACTACGACGGGAGGCGCCGCTACTACCACTATCCCTAACGATATCTGGATAATCCTCGACGGAGCGACCAATCAAGGCGGATCGACTGCAAGCGCGGGCCCTACTGGACCGGAGCAGGTCTGCCCTCGAGACAATTTCATACAGACCTTCCTCCGTATAGGAAGGGACAATAATCCTAACGAAGTCAGGAAGCTTAAGTATTTCCTCAATACGTACGAAGGCGCGAACCTGCCCGTAGACGGCGTGTTCGACACGGCCACAGAGAGCGCCGTAAAAGCGCTCCAGGCAAAATATGCAGGGGAGATACTCGCTCCTTGGGGGGTAACCGAGCCTACTGGCATCGTCTACCTGACCACAACCCGTTATATAAACAGGGTGTTCTGCAGCAATAACCCTGATTACAGGGGAGATGCGGATATAAAGGACATACTTGATAACTCTGTCCTTTATCCAACGACCACGAATCCTGAGGATTTCGAGGGTGTGATAGGCCAAGCTACGACGACCCCGCCAGATCTTTCGAATATAGCGGGCGTATTTGGCTCTTTATCGCAACGGTTACGGGATGCTCTAAAGGACATACCATGGTATCAATTCCTGATACTGATCCTCATATTCATAGGAGGGGGCTATATAATGGCCGGAGCGTTTAAAAAGGACATAGATTCCAAGGAACTCTACCTATACTTGATCAGGGGGGCGTCTGTCCTTGCGGTGGGGACTGTCCTTAATGTCCTTAATACGGTGTCCTTTATCCTGAGCCCTTCATGGTTCACGGACAAGACCGGTCTGGGCCTTTCATGGCTCCTCTCTCTCGATGCGATAAACCTCCTCGTCATCATCGCTTTGTGCCTCGGCCTCCTCGTCTCTCTCTATAGGAAGATCGCGCGCCTCGAAGGCAAGGTCTAGCCTCCTTTGCTCTGCGCGGGCGTTCGGACATCGAGGACTTTGATATACTCTTTCTTATGAAACAATACACATCCTGGATAATCATCGTCGCGGCCGCCGCCGCGATCATAGGGGCGATGGTCTGGTATTCGTCGAAGCCGGGAAGGCACGACGACTTCGCGGCGTGCATAGAGAAGAGCGGAGCGAAATTCTATGGAGCGTTCTGGTGCCCTCATTGCCAGGAGCAGAAGGCTCTCTTCGGGAGATCCGCGAGGAAGCTGCCGTACGTCGAGTGTTCGACTCCGAACGGCCAGGCCCAGCTCCCGGCGTGCACCGAAAAGAAGGTCGAATCCTATCCGACATGGCATTTCGCCGATGGTACGGTGCGCCAGGGAACGATCTCCCTCGCTGAGCTCTCGTCGCTTACGAATTGCCCGATAGCCAAACAGTAGAATGCAGACCTTCGCATCCTTCCTCAATCTCTCCCTCGGCGCGCTCGTCGTCGTCGCGAATCTCCTCTCTCTGGGGATCCTCCTTTGCCTCGCCTCGCCTCGGGCGAGGGAGAGTCGTTTCGCGAGGTTCTTCTCGAAGAACTCTCTCCTCGTCGCTTTCGTCGCTTCGCTCGCGGCGACTCTCGGAAGCCTCGCGTATTCCGACATCATCGGCTACGAGCCGTGCAAGCTCTGCTGGTTCCAGAGGATCTTCATGTATCCGCAAGTCCTCATATTCGGCATCGCGCTCTGGCGCAAAGAGCCGTTCGTAAGGCTCTATGGCCTCGTTCTCTCGATCCTCGGCGCCCTCGTGGCACTCTTCCATTACCTCGGTCAGGTCGGGGTGAACCCTTTGGGCCTCGACTGCCTCGCCGTCGGCTATTCGGCTTCGTGCGCGAAGAATTTCGTGCTCACCTTCGGCTACGTCACCATCCCTATGATGGCCCTTTCGGCGTTCGTCCTCATGTCCCTCGCGCTTACGCTCTCTCTTAAGGCGGATAAGGCGTCCGCGCCATCCCTCTAGATGCTCGAGCTCGCAGGATTCATCGCGGCGCTCGTTCTCCTGCTGCCGGGGATCGCCATGGCGTTCGTGCCCCTCTTGCCGGCGCTGCCTTACATGTTCGCCGTGGCCTTGACGTACGGCCTCATCGACGGATTCTCCGCCTTAAGCGGCAAGGAGATAGCGATACTCCTTTGCATAGCGCTCGTCTCGATGGCGATCGACCAGATATCGGGGGTCTTGGGGGCGAAGCTCGGCGGCGCGCACGCAAGATCGCTTCTCTGGGGGATCGCGGGAGGCGTCTTCGGCACTCTCGTGGTGCCGGCGCTAGGGAGCTTCGCGGGGCTCTTTGTAGGAGTCCTCGCGGGGGAGATTTATTATAAGAAGACGGGCAGGACCGCCTTCAAAGCGGCAGGGGGAGCCCTTCTCGGCGCCGTCGCAGGCGTCGCTGTGAACGTCGTTCTCGCCGTCGCGTTCGCCTTCTGTTTCTTCTTTTTCGCCCGCGGCTAGGAAGGTGATATTATTGATTTATAATCGATACAATATATGGATACCACTATTCGGAAAAGCCCCCTCGTAGCCTTGGGGATCGTCATCGGCGCTTCGATCGTCCTTTCTGCCCTCATCGGGGCGTTCGCGCTCTATAAGGTCCGCTCGTTCGACGACGCTCTGTCGGTGACGGGATCGGCCAGGGTCCGCGTCACATCTGATCAGGCGAAGTGGACCGCTTCTATATCGCGACAGGTAAAGGCGTCTTCTCTCAGATCCGGGTACGCCCTCCTCGCGGCCGACCTCGAGAAGACACTCTCGTTCTATAAGACGCGAGGGGTCGCCGAAGAGTCTCTCGTCGTCTCTCCTGTATCGATGAACGAGGTATACGACTACAGGCCGGGCTCAGAGAACAGGGAAAAGGAGTACGACCTCAGGCAGACGATCTCATTGTCTACTTCGGACGTCGCCAAGGCGGCCCTTCTCGCGAAAGAGTCCCAGATCTTGCCTATGGAGGGCGTCATATTCCAGACGCAGAGCCTCGAATATTCATACTCGAAGCTGCCTGAGCTCCGCGTCTCCCTCCTTTCCGATGCTATCAAGGATGCCAAGGCTCGCGCCGAGAAGCTTGCCGAGCCTTCTGGCCAGTCGGTCGGGACGCTTAAGTCGGCATCCCTCGGCGTTGTCCAGGTGATGGCTGCGAACTCCACAGACGTCTCAGATTACGGCACATACGACACGTCAAACGTCGAAAAGGAGGTTATGGTGACGGTAAGGGCGGCTTTTACCATCAGATAAGCGTAGTATAGGCATATGAGGAATATATCGAAAGTCATAGCAGGCATAGCCGTCATCCTCGCGCTCGCGTATGCGGCGTTCGCGCTCGACCTCGTCTATAAGGACAAGGTCGACGATTTCGCCACGTGCGTGGCAGCGGGCAATCCGGTAATGGAATCCTATCCGAGGCAGTGTCGGGACAAAGACGGGAACCTCTACGTAGAGGACGTCTCCGTCGACCCTGTAGAGACTGCGATGATCGAGATCACCTCTCCGAAAGAGGGAGACCTCGTGGCGTCGCCTGTCTTCGTCGCCGGAAGGGCGCGCGGGCCGTGGTATTTCGAAGCGTCTTTTCCCGTACAGGTCATAGGAGCGGACGGCAAGGTCCTAGGAGAGGCCCCGGCCCAGGCGCAAGGGGAATGGATGACCGAGGAGTTCGTGCCTTTCAGCGCGTCGGTCGCGTTCGATCCCGGGGCGAACTCCTCCGGCGTGATCCGGTTCAAGAAGGATAACCCGAGCGGGCTTCCGGAGAATGACGCGATGGTAGAGATACCTGTCTCGTTTAAGGCCCCAGGCGCGGCGGTCGGCTGTAGGCCGACCGGGTGCAGCGGCCAGATATGCTCGGACCAGGACGTCGCCTCCACCTGCGAATACCGATCGGAATACGCCTGCTACAGGAGCGCGAAGTGCGAGAGACAGTCGAGCGGGAAGTGCGGTTGGACCCCGTCTGCCGCCTTATCAGCATGCCTCGCTAACCCTCCTCAGGAGTAACTATCGCCTCTATGCCAAACGAATCTCTCATCCACGCCGACATATTCTTCTTCATATCTACGGTCGCGCTCGTCCTCATATCGATCGCGATCGTCGTCGCCTCGGTCTACGTCATAAAGATCCTAAGGAACGTCAAAGAGGTGACCGACAAGATGAACGCTGAAAGCTCGGAGATAATATCCGACCTCAAGAAGCTACGCGCGAACCTCAGGGACGAAGGCGTCAAATGGAAACACGTCGCCGATCTCGCCCGTAATTTCTTTGTAAGGAAGGGGAAGTCGGCCAGGAAAGCGGCGGACGCGATTATAAAATAAACCAATGAAACACATGGCAGATAGCAAAAAGACGGGGGCCGCGCCTATCCTCGCGGGCATCGCAGGGCTTACGGCGGCGGCGATCGGCGCCTATTACCTCTACGGCCACAAGGACGCGAAGAAGAATCGCGCAAAGGTAAAGGGCTGGATGCTCAAGATGAAAGGCGAGGTCCTCGAAGAGCTCGAGAAGGCGGGCGACGTCACCGAGTCCGCGTACAGGACGGCTGTCGAGACGGTCGCGAAGAAATATAACGAGCTCAAGAACATAGATCCCGAGGAGCTCGAGGCGTTCATCGCCGAGATGAAAGACCACTGGGAGGGCATAAAGGGCACCATGGATGCGACGGGAAAGAAGACCGCCCGGAAAGCGAAGAAGCCTTCCGCTAAGAAAAGATAAGAGAGAGCCCTCGGCCGAAAGGCCGAGGGCTTCCATCGATACCTATGCATAGACTCGACCAGCTCCTCGCGAGCCTCGGATATTCCTCGAGAAGCGAGGCGCGCGACCTCCTTAAGGCGGGCCTCGTGACCGTCAAAGGGGAAGAGGCGTCAGACCCGTCGCTTAGGGCCAAGGCCTCCGACGTGCTCTTCGATGGGGAGCCTCTCGACCATCCGGACGGGATACTTATCGCGTTCAACAAGCCGTTGGGGGTCGTCTGCACGAGATCGTCGTCTGAGGGACAGACGATCTACGAATTCCTGCCCGAGCAGTGGCTCCGGAGGAACCCAGAGGTCTCGACCGTGGGCAGGCTCGATAAAGACACAGAAGGGCTTATCCTCCTTACCGACAGAGGCGACCTCCTCCATAGGCTCGCATCGCCTAAGGGCAGGGTGCCGAAGGTCTATCGGGTATTCGTCGACAAGGATCTTTCCGATGGCCTCGTCGGCATCTTTAAGGGAGGGACGCTCCTCCTCGAGGGAGAGAAGGACCCCTGCGCTCCCGCGGACTTTAGGATCCTCGGCCCGCGCGAGGCGGAGCTCATCCTTTACGAGGGCCGCAACAGGCAGGTGAGGCGGATGTTCGCGAGCCAAGGCTATATGGTCCAAAGCCTTAAAAGAGAGAGGATCGGGCCGCTCGAGCTCGGGGATATAAAGCCCGGAGAATGGCGCGACCTGCCTTTGGATTATTTCGATAAGTAAACAACCTCTCCCATCTTTCCGGGCTTGGCCCGGAATCCAAATCTTTTTCTTTTAGTCCTTTCCTTTAGCGAGCATAGGTAATCCGCCCGGAGCGGATTCCTTTCAACTCGGCCCGTCGGCCTCCGCTATCCCCTACAGGGACTGTCCACTCATTCGGTCTCAAGGTCTCGACCTGAATGAGTCTTGCGGTTCGGGTCCCTTCCCGAACCTCACCCGCCAAAGGAAATGGACGGAGGGTAAGAGAAGAAAAAATGCGGATCCGGCGGAGGCTGAGGAGAGCGGGGAATATCTGATATGATTAAAAAATGAGCAGAAATACTTCGTGGGGAGGGGTGGCTGGATGGTACGACAAGGTCGTAAACGACGACGATTCGTATCAGGCGAAAGTGATACTTCCTAACGTTCTGCGTATCGTGGCGCTTGAAAAAGGAAAAAAGGTGCTCGATCTCGCCTGCGGCCAGGGATACTTCTCTCACGCCCTCGCCGCCAAAGGCGCGCATGTGACAGGTGTCGATATCTCTTCCGAGCTCATCGAGATAGCCCGCACCCACGCGGGCCATAACGAGGAGTTCTACGTCTCTTCTGCGGAGAGCCTCCCCGCGTTCAAAGAGAAGGGATTCGACGTCGCGATCTGCGTCCTCGCTATCCAGAATATCGACCGCATGGCGCAGGCGTTCAGAGAGGTCTCCCGGGTCTTGAAGGATAAGGGCCGCTTCGTCCTCGTCTTGAACCATCCCGCGTTCCGCATCCCGGAAGAGAGCTCTTGGGGCTGGGACGAGAAGGATGGCGTCCAGTACAGGAGGGTCGACGGATATATGAGCGAGTCGCGCTCGGCCATAGACATGCATCCGGGTAAGACCGAAAAGAAGGACCTGACCTACTCCTTCCACAGGCCCTTGCAGGCGTATTCGAAGTCTCTCGCGAACGCGGGCTTCTCTATCGCTCGCATAGAGGAGTGGGTCTCGCATAAAGAGAGCGAGAAGGGCCCTAAGAAGCAAGCCGAGGACAGAGCGCGCAAAGAGATCCCTCTCTTTATGTGCCTCGAGTGCTCAAAAGTATAGAGATAAAAAAGCCTCGTCGCGACGAGGCCTTTCGGAAAGATTTTTTCGTGTCCCTTGCCTTCACGTCGCGGCGGGAGCCGCTTGCGGCCGGGGAGGCAGCATGACGATGATAGACATCGTCCCGTTGAAGGTCAGGCTCGACCATGCGAGCACCGTCCCGTCGAAGCTTCTATCGGAAGCTAAGAGCGTGAAGATGCAGGAGAGCACGGTTACGAACCAGAGCGGGAATGTCGCCCTTACAGGATTTTTGAGGTTCTGTAGGAGGACGGGTATCCCGGCCGAGGTCATCGCTGCGATCGACGCGATAAGGCCGATGCGGCCTCCGAACGAGAGCGACACCAGGGCCGCTATCGCCGCCGCCGAGGCTGCGATGGTGTCTTCTTTGGTCCACTCCCACTTTCCGCGGATGCGCAAAGTGAGAAAGACCAGGAAGGCGCCGACCGTCCATCCGAGCGGGAGCAAGATGGGCTTGCCCACGCGAATGGTATTGACGACCAGGAGGACATCGAGGATCGTCCACATGAGGAAGCTCGTCTGGCCGGTAGGGGGTGCCTTTCCGAACCAGATCTGCGCCGCATATCGAACGAGGAACAACGCCGAGAGGAGACCGCCGTAATAGGCGATATCCGTGAGGAGGGATGTATTCATTGGGGGGGGTTGGTTGAGGGATACAAGCAGACAACGGTCTGCGTGCTTATATCCCTCAGCCAAGCCTTGTCTCAAGGTCCATTTCTAACATAATTGTACAGCTAAAATGTATAAAAGTCAAGTTATCATGCTGCCCCGCGCTGTGATTACCATATAAAAAAGGCGGCGCATGGCATGTGCGCCGCCTTCGAGATCCGGATCCGGATCGGTTTAGAACGAGAACGAGACGTTTCCGCCCCAGACGACCCCCGACTTGCGGCCGAAGCTATCGCCCGAGACGACCTTCGCGAGGCTCGCGCTCGGGAAGCTCACGCTCGCCTTGCCCGCCTTCCAATCGAGGGAGAGGTCGGCTTGCCCGATCCAGACCGCTCCGAGGCCGAAGGCGCCGTCGTCGCGGATGAGGGAGGGCTTTACCGAGAGCGAAGCGCGCTCACCGAGGGGAACCGACGTCTCGAAGCCGAGAGTGACGTAGGTGCCACCCTCGAAGACGTTACGGTCCGTCGAGACGAGGCGATCGACCGAGAGCGTCGCAGTCCACCGGTCGTTGAGCGACCGAGAGATCCGCGCCGTCCCGACGATGACATCGGCGGGTGTCGTCTTGAAGAGTTCGGTGAGGTCCCAATACGACACGTCGATGCCAAGGGTGTAAGCCTTATGCTCGCCGAACGACTCCTCGAAGGAGATCGTGTAGTCGAACTCGTTGCCGAAGCTCGTCTTCGAGCCCGGCTCCTTCATGTCGGTCGAGTTGAAGATCGACCACGAGAAGCGCTCGCTGAACGTCCCTTCGATGGTGGTCTGCCAGACAGGCTTGTCGTGATACACGGCGGCGTTCGTGACGTATTTGCTCAAGACGCCGGTCGTGATCGTAGTCTCCGCGCGGCAGATGCCGGCGATGACGAGGGCTAACAGGATAACAGTGACGGTGGTTTTCATGTTTGGGTTGAAGTTGAGGAGAAAGGGAAGAGGCGAAGCCTCCTTCCTGAGGGAGGCGCTATTCCGCCCTTTCTTCCGCAACCTACCCTTTGCAAGGTTCGTATATTCTGTTGTAATTATACATCTAATATCAATCTGAGTCAAGTATCAAACTACGGCTTAAAATCGTCTTATTGATACTGCTTATCAGGCTATAGAGCGCTCGCATATGAATATCATCGTCTATACGAAAACAGGATGCCCTTGGTGCAATCAGGTCATAGAATTCTTGAACGAGAAGGCTGTCGAGTACGAGGAGCGCGAAGTGAGCAATAACAAGGAGTTTTTAGCCGAGCTCGTAGAGAGATCGGGTCAGGATAAGACGCCCACGCTCGATATCGCCGGATATGTGCTCGCGGATACGGACAAAGACGGGGTGGAGAGATATCTGAGGGAAAAGCAGATCCTGATCTAGCCGCGCCGTGCTTTTCCACTCCCTTTATATTTTCTTTATCGTAGGCTGCTAGGATCTCCGTATGCAAACGACATCCTATCCGCGACGAAGCTTCGAGAGGGTCACTGCGCCCGAGGGCGAACGGGAGTACGTATACAAGCTCCGCGATATGCCCGAGGCGGACAAGCCGCGGGAGAGGCTTCTCGCGCACGGGCCAGCGGCGCTCTCGCTCTCAGAGCTCGTAGCCGTTCTCCTCAACGCCGGCACGACGAAGGAGGACGTGCTCTCTATGTCCGGCAGGATCATCCGCGAGTACGGCGAGAAGAGCTTCGCATCTGCCGATAACCCGAAGAGGATGTCCGAGGCCCTCGACATACCGATCGTAAAGGCGTGCCAGATCGTCGCGTCGAGCGAGCTCGGGAGGAGGTTCTACAAGAGCTCGGGCGGCAGGAGCGCCAAGGTGAGGAGTGCGAAGGACGTGTCGAACTACGTCCGAGACATGCACGAGCTCTCGAAAGAATGCCTGCGGGGACTCTATATGAACAATCACCATCAGATAATCCATGACGAGGTGCTCTCCATGGGCACCCTGGACGCGAATATCGTCCATCCGCGCGAGGTGTGGAAGCCCGCCCTCGAATACGGCGCGTCGGCCGTCATCCTCGTGCACAACCACCCCTCAGGGGTCGTCGCGGCGTCCGAAGCCGACGTCGAGATAACGCGACAGCTCGTCCTTGCCGGAAAGATCATGGGGATACCGCTCCTTGACCATGTCATCGTCGGAAAGGGAAAGCACGTGTCGATATCGGTGAATTACGAGTAGGAGCCGGCTATAACAATAATGACCAAGGATATGAGCAGATATCATCTCGTTTCGGATCGGGTCGCGTCGCCGTTCTTTTGCGGAATGGTCCTGAGGGACGAGCCGCCTGGGACGGAGAGCATACAGGCGAACTATCTCAATATGCTTTTAGGCATGTTTCTAAGGAAGCTCGTCAGGGTCTATTCTCCCGACGAGCTTTCCGAGGAAGACAGGGCGAAGATGCGCAAATACCTCGAGCGCATATTCGAGGCGAAAGACAATCTGTCGGGCAAGGAGCCCGCAGGAGGCATGTACAAGAGAGAGGTCTAGGCGGTGTCTTTGAGGGCGAGGGTGTAGCGGAGCCCGTAGAGCATGAGGAAGCCGAGGAATATGAAGAGGCCCTTCATATCGAACGCGAGGAAGAGTATGGTCGCGATGACCGGGCTTATGATATAGGCGAGAGGCCGCGACATTCGGGAGAAGCTTATGATATGCGTCTTCGACGCGTCTATCTTCTTGAAAAAATAGGTGTCGGCCATCACTTCGACGGTCGCGGCGCCGACTCGCGTCATGAACAATATGGCCGCCCATACCCACATGTTCTGACCGGTCACGAAAGCGGTAAGGGCGGTCGTCACCGCCATGATCCCGAACCCGGCCGTGAGGAGCTCCTTTTCGCCGAGCTTCTTGTCGGCGAGGTAGCCGAGCGGGAGCTCGATGAGCACGAACGGCAAGAGCATCACCGTGAATATTATCCCTATCGCGGGCCAGCCGAAGCCTATCGTCTCGTGCAGATAGATGGGCATGTAGATCACCATCCAGGCGTAGAAGAATTGCAGGAGGAACTGGATAAGGAGGATCCCCTTTATGTCGCGGTCGAGCCATATCTCGCCGAGGGACTTCCAGAACGGGGTCCGTTTGTAGTCGGGCTCCTTTATGGGCCCGAGGCCGAAGAATACGAGGCCCATCACAGGTATGAGGAGCAGTCCTGCGGCGGCGTAGAGATTCTGGTAGAGGCCGTCTCCCAAGATCCTCGAGGCGAGGAGAGGGGAGACGAGCCACGCGAGGTTCGCGAACGTGAGGAAGGAGCCTCTGATCCTGCCGGTCTTAGAGTTGGTCGAGAAATTCTCGAGGAAGATGTCGAAGGAGTAGTTGAGGAGGGCGATCGAGACGAAATTGAGTATAAAGGCCGCTATGACGGCGAGCGCGCCCTTGCTTACCGCGAGGCCGGCGAGCGAAAGGATGGAGATGAAGAGAAGCCCCATCGTCGCCCTGAAGTTGCCTATCTTGCGCAAGAGCCCCGGCATCTCTATGAAGGCGGCGATGGCGAGTATCGACGAAGCGGTATAGACGATGCCCACGAGCTTGTCTCCGGCGAAGCTCGCGAGGAACGTCGAGCTCACATAGGTCGGTATCGCATAGCTCAGGTTGAATACGAAGCCGATGGCGTACATGAGCCGGCGTTTCCTGGAAAGCGTTATCTCTTCTGGCATAGGAAAGATTATATCAGACCGGAGACGGGGCTTTTGGCCGAAAAAAAATCGCCGGACAGGGGTTGTCGCGGCGACGTAACGGCGTGGATCCGATCAATTCGGCTTTTTGAGGAGGAGCTTTTCGAGCTCGATCTTTCTCGTTTCGAGCTTGGCCCGGTCGACGTTGTAGCTGTGCCGGAGCTTGAACTCGACCTGGCGGAGCTCTTCTTCGGGACCGAGCTCCTCCTTTTTGCCGAACAGTCTGAATAATTTCATGGCTGTTGAGGGTTCGAGTCCACACTACTCTTCTTCCGTCTTTTGTCAAAGAAAAGCCGCCTCGGAGAGACGGCTTTTCGGTCTTATATGGTGAGGAGGACAGGGATCACGACCGGGCGCTTGGCGGTCTCTTGGAAGAGGTGCCGCGAGACCGCGTCGGTGACGTTCGCCTTTATCATCTCTATGTTGAGGGGGTTCATCCCGTTCGCCGTGTTCTCGATCGTGTCTTTGATTATGTTCCTCGTGTCTCGGAGGAGGTCCTGTGACTCTCGGAGGTACACGAACCCTCTCGAGATTATGTCCGGAGACTTCCTCAAGCGGCCGGTCTGCGAGTCGATTATCGCGAAGACGATGAACATGCCGTCTTGAGAGAGGAGCTGGCGGTCGCGGATGACGACCTCCTGGACGTCTCCTACGGCGAACCCGTCGACGAGGACCAGGTTCGATGCGGCCTTCTCTTTGAGGACGCGGATCGATTTGCCCTGGTCGTAGATCTCTACGATCGAGCCGTTGTCAGGGACGATGATGTTCTCTTTCGGCGTGCCGATAGAGTTTGCCATCTCGGCATGCTGGCGGAGCATGTAGTGGTTGCCGTGGAGCGGCATGAAGAAGCGATATTTTATCTGCTCGTGGATCCACTTGAGCTCGTCTCGGTTGCCGTGGCCCGACGCGTGGATATCGGAGTCGAGATACGTGATGACCTTCGCTTCGGAGCGGTAGAGGTTATCCTTGAGCTTCACGACCGCGCTGTGGTTCGTGGGGATGATGGAGGAAGAGAGGAGCACGGTATCGGTCTTTTTGAGCTGGACCTGCTTGTGCTGCTTCGTCGCCATACGCATGAGCGCCGCGAACTCCTCGCCTTGCGCACCGGTGACGAGCATGACGATCCTGTCAGGAGGATACTTGTCGATATCCTCGACGGGGATGATGTTCGTTATCTCGGCGAGCTTGAGGAGCTTTATGATCTCGACGTTCGCCTTCATCGAGCGACCTTCGACGACCACTTTCTTGTGGTACCTGTCGGCCGCCTTGATTATGGCTATGATTCGCTCTACTTGGGACGCGAACGTGCCGATGATGAGCCTGCCCGTGGTGTTCTTTATGAATCTCTCGATGTTCTCGATGACGACGGATTCCGAGAGCGAGAAGCCCGGCTTCTCGATCGAAGTCGAGTCCATGGTAAGGAGAAGGTATTCTTTGCCCTTGAACTGCTCGTACTGGCGGACCTCCTCCTCGGTCGGCACGCCCTTTATGTTGTCGACGCGCACGTCCTCGATGAAGACGATGTCTCCGTAAGGGGTGGTGATGACGAGGCCCATCGAGTCGGGAATGGTATGCGAGATGGGGAAGGTCTTCACCTTGAGCGAGCCGCAGGTTATCGTCTCGTTTCCGGCGATGACCTTTACGTCGAGGGGCTTGAGGTGAGGGAACTCCTCCTGGCGCTTTTGGATCATGATCGCGCCGAACTGCCTCGTGTAGACGGTAGGGTAGCCGATGCGGTCGATCACGTAAGGGATGCCGCCGATATGGTCGAGGTGGCCGTGGGTGATGAAGAGCGCGCGTATCTTCTCCTTCCTCTCCTCGAGGTACCTCGTGTTCGGGAGGATGTAGTCGATGCCTGGGGTCGCTTCGTCCTTGAATTGGAAGCCTGCGTCGATGACGATGATATCGTCGCGGAATTCTATCGCGGTCATGTTCTTTCCGACCTCTTCGACTCCGCCGAGAGGGATTATGCGGATGTTCTCTCCGGCTGGAGGGAGGTTGAGCGTCTGGCTCTTGTATTCGGGGTTCGACGGGGCCTGCCTCTGCTGTGGGCCGCCTGAGGGCGAGAATCGTCGAGGAGGGCGGTTCCTGCCGCCGCGCATCATGCGTTTGCCGCGCCCTGCGCCCATGCCGCTTGACGATGGTCCTTGAGGGCGTCCTGCGCCGTGAGGCCTGTTGCCTCGAAACGGCCTTCCGTGCCTGCGAGGGCCGCCCGGTCGAGCGTCCTGCATCCCTGCTGTCTTCGGTTTGTTGTCTTGTTCCATGTGTTCTTTAAGCTTTCTTAATCTTCTTTATAGAGGCTAGGCTTTAGGCGCTAGGGTCTAGGCAAGAGGTTCTCTCCTAGAGCCCAGAGCCTTTCGGCCGGACCTCGGTATCGCTATTTCTCCTCGATCCTGTCTCTTCCTTCGGCGAAGGCGTGCCAGACGCGGTCCGATTCTATATACCAGTCCTCTATGCCGGCGAACCTGTCCGACGAGACAGTTATCTCGCCGAGCTCTACGCCTCGGAGCTTCTTTGGGGCCGCGTATATGAAATCAGGGCTCCAGAGGAATATCGCCGGAGTGTCGGCATCTACCTCTTTCTTGAAATCCGAGTAGAGCGACTGTCTCGCGTCGGTCGAGGTGGCCTGGCGCATCCTTTCGAGGTATCTATCCGCCTTGGCGTTCGTATACATAGCGATGTTGAGGCCGGGATCGTTGCGCTGGGAGGAGTGCCAGAACGGATAGAGGTCTGAATTCTTGCCGATGACGATGCCGAAGAGGAGGGCGTCGTACTTGCGCGGTCTGATGACGCCTTGGTTGAGATCTGACGGCTCGAAGACGCGTACGTCGACTTTGGCGCCGAAACTCTTCCAATCCTCTTCGATCACCCTCGCGCTCTCGACGAGGTCCGGCACGTTCGCCGTGGCGAGGGAGAGGGAAAGGGTCGTCGATGCTGCGCCCTTCGCCTTTCCTTTTTGCTCGTAGACGCCCTCAGGGCTCTTTTTCCAGCCGGCCTTAAGGAACGCCGAGAGCCCTGGGGTCGAGGTCGACGCCGCAGACGCCGCGGCCTCCTTCGCTATGGTCGGAGGGAGGGGTCCGTCGGCCACGGTGCCGAATCCGAGGAGCACGTCCTCTACTATCGAAGCCTTGTCTACCGATTCGGCGAGGGCTTTCCTCACTTCCTTGTGGGCGAGAAGCTCGTTCTCGTTCTGATTGAAGAAGATCCCGAACACGCGGGTCAGAGGGGCGGAAAGGATCTCCGCCTTGCCCTCGATCGCCTTAGCGGAGGCGGGGGAGAGGTTCGACGCGCTCTCGACAGAGCCATTCGAAAGCGCCTCTACGAGGGATTTCTCGCTCCCATAGAACGCGAAGCGGAGTGTGGTTATATACGGCTCGCCTAAAGCATAGTCCCGGTTCGCGCGGAGGGTAATGGAGTGGGGTATGCCGTCGCGCGACCTCTCGACTGCCGATATGCGGTACGGGCCCGAACCGACAGGGTCGATGTTGAGGGAGCTGAAGGGCATCTGGTCCGCAGAAAGGTTCTCCCAGAGGTGCTTCGGCATGATGCCCATGGCCAGGTTCGATACGAACGGAGCATACGGCTGCTTGAGGGTGAAGGTCACGTTCCTGGCGCCCTCGGTCTCCACGGCGACGCCTTCCCAGTTCACTCGGCGGGGGCTTTTAAGCGCGGAATCCTTTGCCTTCTCTACGGTGAATTTCACGTCTTCGGCGGTGACAGGCGTGTCGTCGTGGAATTTCGCGCCTTCTTTGATCGTAAAAGAATAGACGAGCCCGTCAGGAGAGACGGTGAACTCTTCTGCGAGGTCGGGAACGAAGGTTCCGGCGGGGGTCGCCTTGAGAAGCCCAGAGTAGACGAGGGCGGTGAGGTCGCGGTCGGCATCCGATATCGCGAGGAGGGGGTTTATGAACCTCGGCGTGCCCGCGATACCCTCGATGAGCTCTCCTCCGCGCTCAGGGACGCCAACGGTAAAGCTCGCGCTCACCTTCGCCACGAGAAGGAGAGCAGATACGGCGAATATCGCCGCGAGAGCCGCGAATATCGCCTTTTCCGTTATAGAGAAGGAACGGAGGACCGATTCCGCCTTGTCGATGCCTGGGGCCTTACGCTCTTGCGCGAGATAGCGCCAAAAGGTTCTTGGTTGCATATATATGACTGCCGAATAGCCGTTATCTACGTGATATGGGCTCGCCTTATCGGACGAGCGAGAGGAATGACGTCAGAGCGAAAAGCACGCCGAATACGATCGTGGCGGTAAAGAGGACCTTCTCGAGGCCGCGGCGCGTGTGGAATACCGAGCTCATATTGTCTCCGCCTCCCAAGGCTCCGCCGTTCTGGGCGCCTGAATTCTGGAGGAGGACCGACACTATAAGGAGGACAGCGACCGCTATCTGTATATACGGTAATACGCTAGAAATCATGCTCATGACAGATACCTTATCATGGCCCGTCCGGACGCGCAAATAAAACAAAACGCCGACCCGATTGTATCGGGCCGGCGGCGTTTCGCGCGGGAAGAGGCTTACTCTTCCCGGGTGCCGACGAGGGATTCGTCCTCGCAGATCTCGTCGTAGGGGACCACGACGGCCTTCTCGCGGAAGAAGTGCTCGAACTCGTCGACGATCTTGGGCTTGAGGCGGGAGAGCTCGTCGGTGGACGGCGCCCAGGAGAGCTCGAGGACGACTTGCTTCGGCGCGCTCTTGGCGTGATCGACGCGCTCGACTTCCGGGAGGAGGACGAGACGGTTCCGGAGGATGTCCAGATCGGGAGTCAGCACCTTGTCGGTGCAGACGAGCAGTCGGTGGGGAAGTCCGTTGCGGTGGAATCCAATGTTCATCATGACAGGATCGAGGGTTGCGGTTGATCGGGCTTTGCGGCCCGAAGGTGAGTTTCGAATCCAACTCTACATAATCTAAAGGCAATAGTCAAGTTGAGGCGCCCTCGCCATCTCCTATAATAGCTTCACGCCGCATCGCGGCCCGTCCGCTTCGGCTCGTGAGCCTTTCTCGCGGATCCGGCGGGCGCCTATTAATCGGTTAAATCTTTTTTAAGACATGGCAAAGAAACAGCAAGGCAAGGGCGGAAAGCCCGGCGTCATACCTCTCGGAGATCGTGTGCTTATCAAGGAGATCCCGAAGAGCGAGAAATCCACCGCCGGAGGCATCATCATCCCCGATTCGGTCAAGAGCGATAAAGGCTCGCGGAGGGGAACTGTGGTCTCGGTCGGACGCGGGTCGTACGACGACGGGAAGCTCGTCCCTATGCAGGTAAAGGAAGGCGATACGGTCCTCTTCGGCTGGGGAGACGAGATCGCGATCGAGGGAGAGGAGTATTTTCTCGTCAAAGAGTCGGAGATACTCGCGATAATCAGATAAAAGAATGGCAAAGAACATATTGTTTCGGGAAGACGCGCGCAAGGCCCTCAAGGCGGGCGTGGACGCCGTCGCCGATGCCGTGAAGGTCACCATGGGGCCTCGCGGCAGGAACGTGGTCCTAGAGAGGAGCTACGGCGCTCCTATGATCACGAACGACGGAGTATCGATAGCGAAGGAGATCACCCTCAAGGGCAAGTTCGAGAATATGGGTGCCGAGATCATAAAGGAGGTGGCGACCAAGACGAACGAGATCGCGGGGGACGGCACGACCACTTCGGTCGTCCTCATGCAGGCGATCGTGTCCGAAGGAATGAGACATACGACCATGGGAGTGAACGCCATGGCGGTCCGCCAAGGTATAGAGAAGGCGTCTAAGGCGGTGGTGGCGGCCCTAAAGTCGATAGCGAAGCCGGTCAACTCAAAGGAGGAGCTCCGCCACGTCGCTTCGATATCCGCTGAGTCCGAAGAGATCGGGAGCATCATCGCGGACACGATCGAAGAGGTCGGAGGCGACGGCGTCGTAACCGTCGAAGAATCCCAATCGATGGGGATCGAGAGGGAGGTGGTCTCTGGGCTCGAATTCGACAAAGGATTCGTGTCTGCCTACATGATGACCAACGCAGACCGGATGGAGGCCGTCGTAAGCGACGCCCTCATCCTCGTCACGGACAAGAAGATATCGAGCGTCAAAGAAGTCTTGCCTCTCCTCGAGAAAGTCGCCCAGACAGGCAAGAAGGAGCTCGTTATCGTGGCGGAGGACGTCGACGGAGAGGCTTTGGCCACGTTCGTCCTCAACAAGCTGCGCGGGGCGTTCTCTGTCCTCGCCGTGAAGGCTCCGGGATACGGGGATAACAAGAAGAAGGAGCTCGAAGACATCGCGCTCACCGTCGGAGCGACCGTCGTGACCGAAGACGCAGGGCTCTCGTTCGAGAAGGCCGAGCTCTCCGTCCTCGGAAAGGCGCGTAGGGTCGTCGCGACAAAGGACAAGACGACGATCGTGGGAGGAAAGGGCAAGAAATCCGAGATAGACGCTCGGATCGCGAGCCTCAAGAAGCAGCGTGAAGGGGCCTCTAAATACGAGATCGAGAAGATTGACGCTCGCATAGCGAAGCTTTCGGGCGGGGTCGCGGTGATAAAAGTCGGCGCGGCGACGGAGACCGAGATGAAATACCTCAAGCTCAAGGTGGAGGACGCGGTGAACGCGACGAAGGCCGCCAAGGAGGAGGGGATCGTCGCGGGAGGCGGCGTCGCCCTCATCAAGGCCGCCGCGAAAGCGAAAGCGAAGGACTCTCTGCCTAAGGACGAGGAGATCGGCTGGAATATCGTCATGAAGGCGGTCGAGGCTCCTCTCCGCCAGATCCTCGCGAACGCGGGCAAAGACGACGCAGCCGTCGTCATCGACGAGATCAGGAAGAGCAAAGGGAACCTCGGATACGACGCCTCGACCGGATCGATAGTCCCGGATATGATCGCGGCCGGCATCATAGATCCTGTAAAGGTGACGAGGTCCGGCCTCGAGCGCTCCGCCTCGGCGGCGGCGATACTCCTTACGACGGAAGCCGCGATAGCGGAAGAGCCGAAGGAGGAGGAGAAGCCGTCTCCTGCGGGAGAGGGGATGGGCTACTAAAGCGCATCTTCGGGAAAGCGAAGAAAAGAGAACGCCGGCAGTGTGCTGCCGGCGTTCTTGCATTCACGACCGAGAGGAGCATACTAATCTGGAAGCACATGAACCCTACGCAACTCCTCATAGACCACGACGCCTGCCCCCTCGTCGATGTCCCGAGAAAGCCTGGATTCGCGCTCAGTTTCATCCACCTCATGGATGAGACTCTGGCCTTCGATGCGAACGGCTATCTCTGGGAGATCAAGGGCTTCGTCGATCTGGGAGGGCTTTTCTCGAAAAGGGCCGATTTCCCCCTGTGGGAGCCCGAGCCCGCTCATACGTAAGCCGCCCCGACCTTTCCCGCGAGCCCGCTTGAAACAGCGGGCTTTTGTTTTCCACACCATAGCTTGCGTTCACATGTCAAGTCTGATATAACTCATTAAACCCCGCACTGAAACCCCAAAGCTCCCGCACTCATGATCACAGCGCTCATCGTCGGCGGAATCTGCACGCTCATCTGTCTCGTCGCGGTCGCCTTCGCCATTTTCGGCGAGATCGGCTACATGATCCATACCCCCGACTGCAAGAACGCCTCCTCGTTCACGCTCGTCGGGCTCTGGGCGGTCCTCGTCCTCGGCCTCATCGCCGCGGCAGGGATGTATACGGTTCGGATCGCTTCGAACCACGCCTGGTGGATCTGCATCCTCGAGACCCTTGCCGTTTTCTCGGCCGCCGCATGGCTCGCCTGGAAGACGTTCAAAACGACAGATTTCCGCATCACGGGCGTCGATTACGACGTCATCCTCGGGAAAAGAGGCCCGAGAACGTGAACCGAAAGCCTCTCATGTTGCGAAGCCCCCGTTCATAGCGCGGGGCTTCATTGTTTGTTAGAATTTTAATCCTAGCGCGCCCTGCCAGGGCTTCAGGCGCTCTCTCATATGAACGGCTCCCAAAATCCAATACTGACGTTCCTCGACCGGTTCCTCGACGTGCCGGAGGCGAAGGTGACGTACCTTACGCGCGTAACGCCCATCGACCGCTTCCTTAAAAAGGCGTTCCTGCCCCTTTTGCCCGCGCACGTCACGCCGAACCAGATAACGAAGTTCCGACTCCTCTCTATACCCTTCATCGCGCTTCTCCTCGCCCTCGACTACTACCTCATAGGCACGATACTTTTCCTCTTTTCGGCCTTCTCCGACGCCCTCGACGGCGCCTTAGCGAGGACGGGGCACAAGATAAGCACTTGGGGCACGCTTTACGACCCGATCGCGGACAAGCTCCTTATCGGCACCGTAGCGACGATAGTCATAACGAAGTATATAAGCCTCGAGCTCGCCCTGGCCATCATCATCCTCGAGATCCTCCTCGTTGCGTCCGCGTATCATAGGTATAAGGGCCGGGTAGTGCCGGCCAAGACGATGGGGAAGACCAAGATGATACTGCAATGCGTAGGTATCATATTCCTTCTTTTCCATATCCTTTTCGGCATCCCCGCGCTCCTCGTCGCCGCGACCTACACCCTCTATCTCGCGGTCGTCTTCGCGCTGCTGTCCCTTCTTGTATTCCGCTCCATTTAGGAGATAATTAATGCCTATGAAGAAATCAACCATAATCATCATCGCGGTAGTCGTTATCGTGCTCGGATACGTCGGCCTTACCTACAACGGTCTCGTGACGGCGAACACCTCCGTCGACGCCCAGTGGGCCCAGGTGGAGACCCAATATCAGAGGCGCTTCGACCTCATCCCTAACCTCGTAGAGGCCGTAAAAGGCATCATGGCGCAGGAGCAGGAGGTCTTCGGCATGATCGCGGACGCGAGGACCAGATATGCGGGCGCCGGCAGCACGGACGAGAAGGTCCGCGCCGCGTCCGACCTCGAGACAGGCCTTGCGAGGCTTCTCGTCGTCATGGAGAACTATCCGCAGCTGCAGTCCGCTCAGAACGTCCAGGCTCTCCAGGCTCAGATAGAGGGCACCGAGAATCGCATCGCGACCGAGCGCGGCAGGTTCAACGACGAGGTGAGGTCTTATAACCTTAAGGTCTCTAGATTCCCATCGAAGCTCGTCGCATCGACGTTCGGGTTCGACGCCAAGGAGTACTTCCAGTCGGTAGACCAGGCGGCGGAGGCTCCGAAGGTAGAATTCTAGGCCGGTTCGCATTTAGAGCGCGCATCCGCCCCCCCCTTGCGGGCCGTCTCGGGCGGCGTCAAGATAAAAGATGAAGACCAATAAAACAGCGGTTCTGGGATTCTTTGTAGCGGCGCTCGCTTACCCGAGCGCCGCTTCGGCCTAAGTCTCTCCGGGACAGCCTTCGGTCGGTACGGTGAAGGATACTTGCGGTTCTCGTACGCGAACTCAATCCCGAACATCGAAGAGGCGTTGAAGAGGATTGCGAAAGCGCTGAAAGAGCGTGAGATGCTGGTGAAGTAAGATTTCCTCTGCGTCTCCGCGGTGAAAAACATTTCAAACCGCGGATAAGCCTTACGGTGCAAGGCGTTTGATGATCCAGCGTCCGTCAGGCTGACGTTCGTAGAGAAGGCGGTCGTGAAGTCTGCTTGGTCTTCCTTTCCAAAATTCTATCCGTTCAGGCTTCACGCGGAAGCCTCCCCAATTCGGCGGCAGCGGGATTGTGAGATTATGATATTTCCGCTCGATCTCCATCACCCGCCGCTCAAGTTCTGCGCGATCCGTCACGACGTCGCTCTGTGGTGACGCCAGCGCGCCGATCTGGCTATCGCGCGGCCGTGTCTGGAAGTACTGGTTCGATTCTTCCGGAGTCGTGCGAATGACTGTTCCCTCAATGCGCACCTGTCGCTCAAATTCCGCCCAGTAGAAGACCAATGCCGCATATGGGTTACGCTCCAGATCTTTCCCCTTTCTGCTCTCGTAGTTCGTGTAGAAGAAAAATCCCTGCTCATTAACTTCCTTCAGGAGCACGACTCTTGCCGAAGGTTTCCCATCGGGTGTTGAGGTGGCGAGCGTCATCGCATCAGGATGAAGAATATTTGAGGCAGCCGCATCGCCAAACCATTTCCGGAATTGTTCGATGGGATCGGGATCGAGCAAGCGCTCGTCGAGTTCTTCAGGAATTGATTTCTGCTGCAGTTCACTCATGGTCGGACAATTCGTTGACGGACATTCAATATAAGGATTTCGATTCTGGAACTCAATT
>JACRJQ010000006.1 GCA_016215405.1 Candidatus Tayloriibacteriota bacterium | reverse complement strand
GTGGTCTCTTCTCCTACGGCGACATGTAACGATACGAGCCTCACGAACGGCACGGCCTACCACTACAAGATATTCGCGAAGGACTCCCGCGGGAACTACTCGGCTACGGGAGTCGTGCCGACGGGATCGCCGGCGACGCCTAACGCTACGCCTGTGCTTACGATAGGGGCGACAGGCGGTCTTACGGAGTCGTTCGCTCTATCGGGAGCGACATCGGTATACGTCCAACCGGTAACCTGTGCGTCCGTGTCCGAATGCGCCGTGTTCCACCTCTCGATCTCGACAGGCAGCGAGACGGTGACCTCTATAAAGATAACGGAAATAGGGACGGTGAATGCAGACGTCGACTTGGCGAACCTCGCGCTCTTCTATGATACGGACGGCAACTTCGCGAACGGCGTCATCGGACAATACGGGTCTACGGTCGCCTCGTTCTCCGCGAGCGCCGCCACGGTGAACGGCTCTCTCGCGATCACTTCGGGGACGACCTACTATTTCTATGTCAGATATGACTTGAGGAACGGTTCGAATAACCCAAAAGGCGGACAGACCACTCAATTCAGGATAGCCGCGAACAGCGACGTGGGGACCTCTGGATCACCTACGAAGACCGGAGCGCCGGCATCGTTCGTCTATTGGACGGTCGTCACGCCTCAGATCACCGGATACACGAATAGCACCGAACCGGCGCTCGATTATTCAGCCGCGTGCACCGGTTGCGGGGCGCGCATAGGAGGAGGCGCAGGCTTCAGGCAGACCCTTACCATATCGGGATACGGGTTCGGATCCGATCCAGGCCTCGGTAGCCGCGATCTAGCCGCTAACCGCATACGCGTAGGAGGCTCCGTCGTCATCGCCGACGACGGTACGTCGAACACGAACGTCACGTCGTGGGCGAGCTCGACTATCGTCATCCGTACCGACAGCTCTATCGCGGGTAATGCCGATTCGGATTGGGGAAGCGTCTATGGCGGCGCGGGCGCGCTTACGGTCGCGGCCGGGAGCGTAGAGTCGTCCGGCGTAAACTTCTATCTCTTTCCGCAGATAACCTCGATGACGCAGCCTGCGGGCCTCGCCGCGGATACGGCTCGCGAATACGCCGCAGGCGACAGCGACGGAGCGCTCACCCTCAACGGCACGAGGCTCGGATCGAGCCAGGGTACGGGATATGTCAGGATCCTCGGCTGCGATTCGTCGACGTGCTCTTCGCCTACGGGAAGCGCGACTATAAACTCGTGGACGAGCACGGCCATAGCCGTGCGGGTGCCGACGGTTATCGGGGATAACACGTATACCGGATCGATCTCGATGCAGCAGGGCACGGGGGCGAACAGCAAGACGGCGACGTACGCGAACACCCTCAGGATATTGCCGAGGATCACAGGTATCGCGCCTTCGGGCGCCGCCGTAGGCGACGCTGTCACCGTGAGCGGAGACCATTTCTGCCAGAACGGAGGAGTGTGCCCGCTCTCGTTTAGCGCCTCTAACAAGGTCGCCTTTACTGGCGCCGATGCGACCGTATTCACGAGCTGGTCATCTACGGCGATGGCGACCCAGGTCCCCGTAAGCGCTTCGACAGGCAACGTCACGCTCACCTCTAACGCGTACGCCTCGAACGCGTATTCGTTCACTATCGCCGATCCTACGCCGATAAGCCCTTCCGGCGTATTCCAATACCGCGATAGCGGATCGCTAGATTCCATAGCGACGGGCGGCCTTGCGAGCTCGACTCCGGTCTATTTCACGCAGACGATGCAATCTACGGTCTCTGGAGGCACCCTCTACCCTCAATTCGAATATAAGCCGATAGGTACGCCGTTCACCTGCTCCGGGACAGGCGCCTGCGGGTCGGCTGTCGAAGGCACGGGGGCTATTGGCCCAGGCCCTGCGGTCGGGCAAGTCTCGGCCTCTCCGACAGACAACGTATATCATTGGCAGGCGAGGACCCGCCACAACAAGAACTCCGTCGACTACTACAGCGCGTGGGTCTCTTATCCTATCGTCGGGACGAATCTCGAGACCGAGACCGACTTCGCTATAGACACCGTCGCGCCCGCGATCACGTCTATCTCGTCAGGGAGCCCTGCCTCGAACTCGGCGACCATAACCTGGAGCACCCTCGTCGAGCCGTCCACGAGCCAGGTCCAATACAACAAGACCGGGTCGTTCGTCACGAATTGCGCGACCAATAGCGACTGCACCGCTCTCGACGCGAGCCTCGTGACCTCGCACTCGGTCTCGCTCTCGAACCTCGACTCGGGCACGACCTATTATTACCGCGTGAGGTCGAAAGACGCCGCCGGAAACGAATCGATAAGCTCCATGCAGTCGTTCGCCACCGCGAGCGTCCTCGCTCCCGCGAAGACGTTGAGGTTCGGTATAGACGGCCTCGTCGGGACGGTATCCGGAGGCACGGCGACGTCGAGCTCGTTTATCGTCCATATGCCGGAAACGTCGCCTACGATAAAGAGCGCGTTCGTAGAGATACGCGCTGTGTACACGACTAACGGGTCCGCTCCGAACGGGGTCACGGTCCAAGTGAACGGAGAGGCGTCGAAGACGTATGCCATGCCCGCGACGTCTCACTCCGGGAGCGTGAGGATACTCCATCCCGTAGCGTCGCTTTCGGTAGATCCTTCGACGAACACCCTCACGGTCACGCCGCAGACGAATATGTCGCTTAACGTGCTCTCGTCTGACGTTACTGTCACTTATAGCTTTACGCCATGATGAACCCAAAGAAAATAGCCGCCTTCGCCGCCGTCATAATTCTCGCGCTTCTCGTCGCCGGAGCGCTCTCCTGGACCAAAGAGAGGTACACCTTTAACGAAGGCACGGTCTCTCGAAAGGTAGAAGTGGAGCCTGTCTTGCCTGCGACCGTCGAGGTCGCGAGAGGAGAGGGACGCAAGATCGTCGAAGGGGAGGTAGACCTTCCTATAGACAGGGAAGACAGGTCTTTTACCTTATCGGACGCCATCCTCACGCTTAAGGGCGGATACGATATCGCTCTTCCGTTGGCTTCGGCCTGGGCAAAGGACGCCCGGCTCGTCCTTGTGCGTTCGATAGGGCCCGTGACCGCGAAGGGTACGGCAGCCGAGTGGCAAGTGTTGTTCGCCTCGAAAGAGAAAGAGAAGGGATACGAGGTCCTCGTGTTCAGAGACCGGGCCATCCGCGAGCTCGAGATAGAATCCGAGTCGTCCGGGTACGAATTGCCCTCCGACTGGTACGATTCTTCTGACGCCCTTTCGTCCTTACAGGGCCAGCCCCAGTTCTCCAAAGCGACCCTCTCGTCGATACAGTTCTTCTATAACGAGGACGGTAAGAGGTGGAGCTACGGGCTCTCGACGTCCGAAGGCACCGTCTCTATACCCGTAAGATGAAATGAAGCGAAGAACCTATATCATATCCGCGATACTGTTCGCGTCTCTCATGGCGACTCCCGCGAAGGGCGACGTCATGAAGACGGCAGAATTCCTCTCAGGGTCGTCTAACGCGGCGCTTTCCGGCTCTACGAATTTCCCTTTTGCCTTTTACATCGGCGACAATCTCTCTGCGGTCGCAGACCCGGTGAAATCGGTTTTTACCGTCGTCTCGGGCGTCTATACGGGAGGGGGAACGATCGGCCTGTCCCTAGATTCGGACCCTTCGACCGCAAAGACGTTCTCGCTCCCGGCGGTGAGCGTTCCGACGCCGTTCGAGGTCGTCTATAAGGACCCTTCGGACAAGATGTCTCCGTCGTCTGCCGGAACGTACAGCTATACGCTCAACGCGATCCCATCAGGGGTGACGATATACTCTTTCGCCGCCCGCCTGTCCGCCACGCATAGGTACGGATCGGATGAATGCGCGACCGGAAACCAGATGAAGACGGTCGGCCTCCTGGTGGCTGCGTCCCACGCCTCGATCTCTGCGCCGACGACCACTCCGTTCGCCATATACATAGGCGATAACGTATCGGGGGTGACGAATCCCTTGAAGTCCCTTTATTTCATAGCCACAGGCGTCTATACCGGGGGAGGATCCGTCTCTTTCACGCTCGACTCGAACGCTTCGACCACGAAGACGTTTACCATGCCTTCCGTATCGACGCCGACGTATTTCGAGATCGTATACGAAGACCCCGAGGGGACCATAAGCCCGGAGACGGCCGGAACCTATACGCATAGCATCTCTATGTCGCCCTCCGGCGTCACGATCTACAACTATGCCGTACAGGCGAAGGAGACCTATAGATACGTCTCTACCTCGTGCGGATTCCCGGTCAAAGGGAGCCTCTATTCGGCGGTCTTCGATTCTACCCAGAACTCTGACGGAGCGACTTTTAACTCCATCCGTTGGAAAGGGGTCCTTGGCGGACCAGGGCAGAGCGAGGGGAAGGTGAGGTTCCAGATCGCCGCCTCTGACTGCTCTAACGGAGCGACGAACTATCCCTCGTGCGACACGGGGTCATGGTCTTTCCTCGGCGGGAACTCCTGCTCGGCGATAGATTGGTTCGATCCCCTAGGTCCCGATATCGCCGCGGACATACAGAGGTCGACATGCCTGCCGTTCGTGAACGACAAACGATATTTCCGCTACGCGGTCGAGATCTGTTCTGACGACTGCGTGAGCGCCGGGAGCTATTCCCCGCGGGTCGACGATATCATAATCAACTGGTCGCCATGACGAAGGCCGCGCATTTCCGGAAAGGATTCACTCTCCTCGAGCTCGTGATCTACATGGGCATACTTTCGGCTATAAGCGTCGTATTGGCGGCTTCGTTCTCGTCCCTTATAAAAGGGAGCTCGATCGCAGAGGCGAGAGCGGAGGTTAACGCGAACGTCAGGTTCGCTATGGATTCGATATCGCGCGACGTCATGAGAGCGGTCTCCGTCGAGACGCCCAACACGAGCACCCCCTCGTCCAACCTCCTCATCCAGGCTCAGGGCGCGACGGGAATGGTAGACGTCGCCTATTCGAACGATTCGGGCAGGCTCCTTAGGGAAGAGACGCCTGCTTTCGAACACGTCACGAGCAGTCTCGTCGTCGTAGAGACGCTTTCCTTCTCCTTGATAGAGAATTACAACAGCGTGCTCGACGCTACGACGACTTCGATAGGGGTCGAGATCGCCATCCGTCACGCCGACGCCGCTACGCCCTATTCGGCGACGCTTAAGAACGCTATCCGACTAAGATGAGAAGGCTTTTAAAAAAGGACGCAGGCGCGGCGACCGTTCCGATCATACTCGTGTTCGGAGTCCTTATCGTGGCGATAGGCATAGGCATATCCTCCATGAGCCTGTCCGAGACCTTAAGCACGCAAAGCTCCTATCAGGCCTCTCGCGCCCTCATATACGCCGAAGCCGGAGCGAGGGACGCTCTCGAGCGGATAGCGAGGAGCCATTCGTACAGCTGCCCCTCGGAAGACTGCTATAGCCTACCGTTCGCCGCCGGAGGATGCTCGCCTGCGACGGCGTGCGCTCGCATAACCGTGAGCGCGGGCACCGGGGCCGCAGGAGATCCGAAGGTGATCGTATCGAAAGGGCATTCAGGCGTGAACGTAAGGACTATAGAGGTCAAGGCATATTTCGATGCGAGCCTTTTCGGAGAGATACAGGATACGCAGTGGCGCGAGGTAGGAAGTTAGGTCCGAGTTATCAACATCGATGGGGGATACGCGGTATACTTAACCGGTAACAGATGGCTCTCGCCGCGCGATCCTTTCGGCGGCGCCATGCCGCCAATCGCATGCCCAACAGACTCTCAATAAGAACACAGATCGCGCTCGTCTTTACGGTCATGCTGTTTTTGGTCGTAGGGGTGAGGGTCGTCTCCTTTCGCATAGACAGCAAGCTCATAAAGGCGTTCGAAGAGATCGTCCTCGTGGACACCCCACGCGCCGGCATTCTTACGGAGCTTAAGTTCTACGCGCGCAGGATGGAAGACGAGGCCCTAAGGCTCTCTGGCTCCGTTTCGACGAGCTCCATCTCCGATTCGAAGGAGAGGTTCGCCGTCCTCTTCAAAGAGATCAGGGAAGCAGGACGCTCTTACGCGGCGCTCTCTCAAGTCGAGAACGCGGGATCGTTCGAATTCTCCTCCGCCGTACGGGCGTCGGCAGAGGAGGCTGCCTCCCTCGTCGATATCCTCTCGAGAGCGAGGAGCTCGGGCAGGACGGGAGATCCCTCATATGCGGCGGCGGAACGCCAGCTAGAGGAGGAACGGAAAGAGCTTCTCTCTCTCGTCGATAGGAGGTTAGCGGCTGAATCTGAGGCTCGGGAGCTCAAGAGCGCCGATGTAGCGAGCCTCAAACGCCTCGCCATCACTTTAAGCGTCTCGGTCCTCGTCTTCGTCATACTCTCGTTCTCGTATCTCGTCTTTTTCATCCTCGCGAAGATCATTAGGTCCATAAAAAAGCTCAATGACGCCGCGCACGATATCGCCCTGGGCGACTTCTCGAAGCAGGTCCACATCTCTTCGTCGGACGAGCTCGGCGAGCTCGCTCTGTCGTTTAACGCCATGGCGAAGAGCCTCGACGACGCCGAAAAGGCGCGACGAGGCCTCGAGACGGTCGCTTCCGAGAGGGCCAACGACCTCGCAAAAAAGGCGAGGGAGTTCCAGGAGGCGGAGATAGCCGTCACGAACCTTCTCGAAGACGCGAAGGAATCCGAAGAGAACCAGAGAAGGCAGGCCGCGAGCCTCAAGCGCGCTCTCGACGAGGTCCATAAGTTCGCCTCTATCGCCGACCAGGAGAGGAACACGTATCTCCTCCTCGTCGCGTCGATAGGCGAGGGAGTCATCGCCTTCGACCTCAACCGGAAGGTGACGCTCATAAACAAGGTTACGGAGAATATCCTCGGATACGGCGCCGACGAGCTCGTCGGAGGCGACTTCGAGGCCCGCATCAAATTCGTCCATAAGGGTAAAAAGCCTCTCGAGCCCGAGTTCTGGGAGCGCGTCCTTCGCGAGAAGAAGCCCGTCTCCCTGTCTTCCGACATCTCGGTCGTGACGAAGGGAGGCGTCGAGATAGCCGTATCTCTCGTGGTCTCGCCCGTCATAGACGCCAAGGATAACGCCCTCCGAGGAGCGATACTCACGTTCAGGGACGTGAGGGAGGAGAGGCAGCTCGAGGAGACGCGCGTGAGCTTCATCTCGGTAGCCTCGCACCAGCTCAGGACCCCTCTCACTTCGATGAGGTGGTTCTCCGAAATGCTCCTCGCAGGAGACGCGGGCGCCCTCTCAGAGGATCAGAAGCACTTCATCGAGCGCATCTATGAAGGGACGGATAGGATGATCAATCTCGTAAGCCTCCTTCTCCAGATCGCCCGAGTCGAAGCCCGTCGCCTCAAGGTAGAGCCGGTCTCTACCGACCTTAAGCACCTCACGAATGGAGTCGCTTTGTCGCTCAAAGCGAACCTCGACGCGAAATCCCACAAGGTCGTGGTATCGTCCGAGCCGGCGGACCTGCCTCCGGTGCCGATCGACCAGGAGATATTCTGGCAAGTGGTCCAGAACCTCCTTTCGAACGCGATCCGCTATTCGCCTGAACAGAGCGTCATCTCGGTGTCTATGGTCAAGAAAGGGGACCTCATCGAATATTCGGTCAAAGACCAAGGTATCGGCATACCGGATGACGAGAAGTCCCGAATATTCGAGAAGTTCTATAGAGCGGAGAATGCCCTCAAGTACGTGCCCGAGGGATCCGGCCTCGGCCTCGTCCTCGTAAGGTCGCTCGTCGAGGGGTGGGGCGGAAGGATATGGTTCGAGTCGAAAGAGGGCGAGGGCACTACGTTTACTTTCACGCTCCCGGTCGCAGGAATGGAAAGGCGGCAAGGGGAGGTATCTATAGCCATCTAGGCATGGGGATAATCGCCCGACCCGCCGCTTTCGTTTTTAAGGCATAATTAGGTTCAAACAGCGCATTCAATGGATAAAAAACCTGTAATCCTTGTCATAGAAGACGAAGAGTCTCTCCGCGACGCGATCCGGACGAAGCTCGCGAGCAGCGGTTTCGCCGTTCTCTCGGCTATGACGGCCGAGGAAGGGCTCGAGATACTCGAATTCCATACCCCCGACCTCGTCTGGCTCGACCTGCTTTTGCCGGGGATGGGCGGGTTCCAATTCCTAGAGCGCCTGCGTAAGGAGGATAAGTTCAAAAACCTTCCCGTCATCATCGTCTCGGTATCAGCGAGCCCAGAAAAGGTGCAGCATGCGTTCCAGCTCAATGTCGTCGATTATATAGTGAAGAGCCAGTACCGCCTCGAGGACATAGTAAAGAAGATAGATAGCCTTTTGCCGAATCCTCACAAGAAATAGCATGGAAACGAAGAGAAAAATACTCCTTATAGAAGACGAGCCCGCCTTGCAGGAGGCGGCGAAGCTCAAGCTCGAAAAAGCGGGTGTAGACGTCGTCCCTGCCGGCAGCGGCGAAGAGGGGCTCGAGATCCTAAAGACCGTGCGCCCCGACCTCGTCTGGCTCGACCTGCTTTTGCCGGGGATGAACGGCCTCGAAGTCCTCAGGACGATCCGAGGCGACGAGAGGCTTAAAGACCTTCCTGTGATCATCGTCTCCGTCTCAGGCGGCGAAGCGAAGATAAAGCAAGCGTTCTCCATGAACGTCATCGACTACGTTATCAAGAGCGAGTATACTATCGACGCGATAACGGCGAAGGTGAAAGGGATACTCGATAGATTAACAAACTGAACATGGCAGAGAGATCAACGAAAAAGAGCTGGGTCTTGATAGTCGAGGACGACGTATACATCAACAAGGCGTATGCGGCCAAATTCGCGCATGAATCCATCGACGTCAAGTTCGCAATGGACGGCGAAGAGGCCATAAAGACCCTGCGCTCGTCAGATTCGATGCCGGCCCTCGTCCTCCTCGATCTCATGCTTCCGAAAAAGAACGGATTCGAAGTGCTCAAAGACATAAAGTCCGATCCGCGATCGAAGTCGGTCTCGGTGATCGTGCTCACGAACCTCGGGCAGGAGACCGACGCGAAAAAGGGGGTCGAGCTGGGCGCGGCCGAGTATCTCGTAAAGGCCGATACGAAGATAGACGAGATAGTGAAGAAGGTGAAGGGATATCTCGAGAGATAGCGGACATGAAAAACACCCCTCGTAAGAGGGGTGTTTTTCGACAGACCGATCCTACTGAGCGTTCGTCCCTGGCCCCGAAGTGTTGTTCGACGAGCTCGTCGAATACCAGACCCCGTTATACCAGTAGCCGCCAGAGTTCGCGGTCGACGAGCTTTCAGTCGATTGCCAGACGCCGTTTAGCCAATAGCCCGGACCCGAAGGGGACGTAGGGTTAGGAGTCCCGTAAGAGGTCGTCTGGGTGCCGTCTATCGATTGCCAGACGTTGTTCTGCCAGTAGCCGGCGATACCAGAGCTTGCCGCTTGCGCGGTGGTAGGGACAGAAGCGTACCACGTGCCGTTATGCCAGTATCCGGTCGGGGTGAGGTTCGTGGAGAAGTTCACTCCCCCTGATGACGCTCCGGCGCTCGTGGCCGCAGGCGAGCTCGGATTGGTCGGATACCATGTGCCGTTCATCCAATATCCGCCCATATTAGTGCCCGCAGCGTCCGAGCTCTCGCCTCCGCCTATGTTTCCGCTCGATGCCGGGTACCAGACCCCGTTATACCAGCGTCCGAGGCTGCTATTCGAGGACGCGACCGAGGCCGCCGGGTTCGAGGAGTAGTATCCTCCGCCTTGGATCGATGCGACCGGAAACCAAGCGCCGTTATACCAATAGCCCATGCTCGCGGAAGCCGCCGGATTCGAAGCTCCAGGCGCAGATCCGGTAGATCCCGTAGCTACGGTCGATCCACCGCTACCGAACGCAGCCGCGACCGTCGGATACCGGCTCGAAAGCGAGCTAGCTATCGCCGTTCTCGTCGACGCGTCGAGCATCCCGGTCGCTGAGAGGCCGAGAGAGGCTTGATAGTCGCGCAGCGCCCTCTGCGTCAGGTTCCCGAAATAGCCGGGGGCGACGCCTCGGGGTATCGAGAGATAGCCGAGCTCTGAAAGGAGGCCTTGCAGGCTCGCGACGCGGTCTCCTGTCGATCCGAGCGAGAGGTCGCCCGAAGAGAGGAATGGGAGGGAAAGGGCGCTTGCTCCGCTGGTGGACCCGGATTGCGTCGTAGAATATTGCGCTTCCGCAGCGCCTGCGCCCGATATCGCGAGAGCGACGGCTGCTGTCGCGAAGAGCGCTTTGCTTATCTTGCTTTTAGTTTTCATCAGCGTTCTTTAAATGGATAATCCATCGCCTTTCGGCCGGAATGCGTTTTCCGGCCATCATAGATAGATACGAAGCCGGTTCGACGAAGTAATTCATGGCCTGTCGGGACGGCTCTTCCGCTTCTGTGGGAGGCGAGTCGTGGTTTGAACCGGTGGGGGACGATATCCGCGTATTAGAGCTGAGGCGCAGAAATTTCGCCGGAAAAGGAGTCTTGGACCTTACCTCGGCAGCAGGTTTTGGCCCTAATAGAGAGGACTCGGTATCGGGTCTTTTTTATTGCTCGATTATCAGCTAGCAAATCATAGCCATTATGGACACTAAAACGCTCTCGCGACCCAATGCCTTCAAGAAGGCCTTTTCGCTTTTGACTCTCGTGGCGCTCGCCGCTTCGAGCATCCCTGGATTTTCATACACGATCCCCGTCGCGCACGCGAACAACGGCATACATACATATGCGACGCCTAGCAGCGGGACGCTCGAACCGGGCGGCAGCCTCGAGGTCCATATGACGGTCCCTCTCGATCCTAACGACTCGAATCCGGTCGTGTCCCCTTCGTGCTTTGTGAACGGAGTCGACGTGACTTCTACCTACGAGAATCTCACGACGGGCACCGACGGCCACTTTAAATTCACATATACGGTAAGCGGAGGCGATACCGATCGTGCAGCGGGCCAGGTCCCTATAAGCTGCACGCTGCAGCAGACAGGGACGGTCACGGTCACGGCGTTCGACGACGGCAACACGGTCGCGATAGATGCGAGCGAAGAGCCTGGAGGCGTTGGCACGACGACTTTGCCCTCGCTCTCCTCTGTCTCTATAATGCCTAGTTCCGGCTCTATCTCCGAAGGCGACACCGCAGAGGTGACGTTCACCGAATCCCATGGATTTACGAACCTCTCGCTCGCGGGGTCGTGCAAGGTCAATAACGTCGATGTATCCGGCACTTTCCAGAACATCGGGGGCGGGCATTACCGAGTGACCTACACGGTCGACGGGAACGACGCAGAAAGGCCCGCGGGCTGGGTTCTCCTCGACTGTACTCTCGGGAATCAGGACGGCACCGTCCGCGCCCAACATCCTTGGAGCGATGGGAATACCCTCTCGATAGATACGAACGACGATGGATCGATCTCGAACGGGACTAACACCCTCGGCTTCACGACGACCGCTGAGCCGGGTTCCGGCACGCTCGACGCGGGTGACTCTCTCGTCGTCTGGTTCCAAGACCCTCTGCCTTCTCCCGACCTCGCGGTCGGCCCTACCGGCTGCTACGTGAACGGAGTCGATGTGGCATCGACATTCGCGCATACGTCGAACGGCAGGTACAGAGTAGCCTACACGGTCGGTGCGGGCGATACGGAGAGGGCGCAGGGTCAGATCCCGATTGACTGCTCGATGCAGAACGATACCGGATCCGTGCGCCTGGTCTCGTTCACCGACGGCAACACGGTGGCGATCGACATAACCTCAGGAGGCTCGGGCGAAGGCGATGCCGTCACGGCGTCTCTCGTACCGGGCTCGGGCATTCGCGTTTCAGGCCAGGATGTAGAGTTCTATCTCGAAGCCCCTGGCCAGAGCTTCCTGTCTCCGTTCGGGGCATGCTTCGTGAACAACGTCGACGTCTCGGACACTTTCGAGGACCTCTCCGGCGGGCTTTACAGGTTCATCTATACCGTCGGGTCGACGGACGCCGAGAGAGAGGCGGGAGAGATACCCGTCAACTGCTCGCTTGGCGGAGATTCCGGCATTGCCGCATCGGTGTCTGCGTGGACCGACGGGAATACAGTGGCGATCGACTCTAACGGAGACGGCGCTATCGTCGAGCCTACTGGCGGCGAGTCGAATTTCATCGCTGGGGTGTTCGCTAACCCTGTTTCGGGCACGCTTACCGTCGGAGACGACCTCGAGATATACCTTCAAGAGGGATCGGGGAGCGAGGGCTTCTTGCCTCTGGTCTGCTACGTGAACAATACCGAACTGACTCCGACGTTCGAAGACCTCGGGGCCGGCTTCTACAAGTTCACGTATACCGTCGCCTCGGACGACGAGAGCCGGGCTGCGGGGGAGGTGCCGATAGCGTGCTCTATCGGCATGTTGGGCGGGCCGGTCCTCAACGCGGAGGCCTTTACGGACGGAAACACGGTCGCCATCGACGCGATGGATGACGAAGGAGGGGCCACGACCACTCCGTCGATCATCGAAGCCGTAAGCATCGTCCCTTCGAGCGGCACGGTCGGCGCGGGCGCTACGCTCGATGTCTATTTCGATGCGACGGGCGACGCGAGCGACATATCCCTCGGAGGAGTTTGTACGGTGAACGGGGTGAGCGTCGCAGGGACGTTCCAGAATCTCACAGGCGGGCTCTATCGGGTCAACTACACCGTCGGGCAAAACGATGCGGAGAGGGCGGCTGGCCAGATACCGATATCGTGCGCGCTCCAAAATTCCGCTGGAGCGACGACCACGGTCTCGGCCTTTACAGACGGTAACGCTCTAGCTATCGATATCGAGGATGCGGGAGGGAACGGCACCACGACCCCGCCGGTCGCTACGACGACGCCTGCGCTCTCGTTCATCGAGGTCGAGGCTGTGCCGAATACCGGTATCCTCGGCGTAGGCGCGGATCTCGAGGTCTATTTCCAAGCGACGAGCACGGCGACCGACGTGACGCTCGCGGGCGCCTGTACCGTGAACGGTGTAAGCGTCGCGGGCACGTTCCAGAATCTCACAGACGGCCTCTATAAGGTGGTCTACACCGTTGGACAGAGCGACGTAGAGAGGACAGCAGGACAGGTCCCGGTCTCGTGCTCCTTCCAGAACGCTCTGGGAGCGACGACCACCGTATCGGCTTTCACGGACTCGAATACGGTAGCGATCGATATAGCAGAGCAGGGAGGCGGCGGGAATGGCGGGAATAATAGCGGCGGAAACGGCACCACGACCCCTCCGACAGCCACGACCACTCCGATAGCCTTCTCATCCGTATTTGCGAACCCTAACGCTGGAATGAGGTTCGCTGGCGACCATATCTTCGTCCATTTCCAATCGGCGACGTTCGATACCGGTCTGTCTTTGGGCGGCTCATGCACAGTAAACGGCGTAGCGGTCGGGCCTCTTGAACACCTCAATAACGGCCATTATCGTGTCGATTACACTGTCGGCCCTGGCGATACCGAGAGAGCTCCTGGAACTGTGCCGTTCAGTTGCGTCATCAAAGATTCCGCCGGAGCGACGACCACGGTGAGCGCTTTTACCGAGGCGAATACCGTAGCGATCGACACCGATCACGATGGGATGATCGACGGGGAGAACGTTAGTGGCGGAGACGGGAGCGGTGGAAACCAGAACAGCTCGACCACGCCTCAGCTCGCATGGGCGAGCATCACCCCTGGTTCGGGCACTCTCACCTTGGGAGGCGTCGGAAGGGTCTACTTCCAGGAGTTCCATAACCAGACCGACCTTGCGATAGGCGGAGCCTGCAGGATAAACGGCGTAGACGTGACGAGCCTCGACAATCTCGGCGCAGGGCTCTATAGGCTCAATTACGTGGTAGCCCTAGGACATCCCGACCGCGGAGCAGGAGAGATCCCGATCTCATGCGTCCTTACGAACGGAGCGAATCAGTCGGTATCGATCGTCGCTCTCGACCCTAACGCGCTCGCTATAGACGTGAACGGGAACGGCTCTTATACCGACGGTCAGATAGAGGGCGATGTGGAGCAAGGCGCTCTCGGCGTGAGCTCTATCTCTCAGGTCAGATCGACCGCGACGGCGGGAGGCGGATTCGGCCAGGGCTGGGAGTGGACGTTCAACGTGACGGTTCCATCGGACGAACAGGTCGTGCGGATGAAGTTCGGCGATTGGGTCCACACGAACGGCGTGTCTTCGGTCGATATGGAAGGCAATATGAGGATATCGTCGGAGCAGGCGAGCTCGTCCGTTCCGATCGTCATGGCTGCGGCAGGCGTATATTCCGATCCGATGGCTATCGTATCCGACCTCGATCCTTCCGCTCCCGGCCTTCAGATACAGATAAAGGTCGAGATGAAAGTGCCTTCAGGCGCTCAGAACGGCTCGTATGGAACTTATTACGGCATCCAGAGCTCTGAGGAATAATTAGCGATTAAGCAGATAGAGAAAACCATATGAACAGCACATTCAAAATCGCGCTCGTACCGATATTCGCGGCCGCGATCGCCGTAAGCGGCTTCGGCGCCGCTCTCGCCTCTGAGGTCGGAGGCACTGTAGGGTCAGGAGGAGGCCAATCCCAAGAGGAGAGCTACGCCGACGGAGCTTTGGTGGCCTCGGTAAGCGGCGACGGTCCGGCCGAGAACGGACCGTCCGCGGCGTCCGAGAATGCTTCGGTTTCGGGCGGGGGAGGGAGATCCTCCTCGGCTCGCCTCAACAGGGGTATGACGGCTTCAGGGGGCAGTGAGTCTGCGGTCATGATAATAGATGACGCCGCTCTCGCTTCGGTCGAGACGGCGGGCACCGGCGGAGGCTACGACCCGGCGCTCGAGGCGTTCCTTTCAGACGAGGCTGCAGACGAGATAGGGTATCTGTCTCCGGCAGAGGCCATAGCCTTTAATAGCTCTCAGAACATCGATCCTTCCGATCTATCCGCGTCCGCGGCAGAGACAGGCCTCGGTTCGGGGAGGATATGGATGGCGGTCGTGCTCGGCCTTTCGCTCGTCGGCCTCGCCGGATATGCGGTAAACGCGCTTATGTCGTACAGGAGGGAGAACGACCTCTAGAGACGCGGGGTCGTAAGGCGGGCTTCGCGGGAGCGAAGCCCGCCTTTCTGCTAGAATAAGGGTATATGAACCAGACGATGGATAGAAAATTGAAGGTCATCCTGTCGGCGGTCTTTGGGATCGCGCTCGTCTTTGGCTCGGTGATCGCCTTCGGGACGAATGACGGGAAGGACGCTTACGAGGATAAGAGCCCTTCGCCCTCGGGCGCAGAGGCTACGGCTCCGGAATCCATTTACACCCTTCTTGACGTCGCAAAGCACGCAGGGAAGGAGAGCTGTTGGAGCGCGATACGAGGTTCGGTGTACGACCTTACTCCCTGGATCGGATCGCATCCGGGAGGCGCGGAAGCGGTACTCTCTCTTTGCGGCAAGGACGGTACCGAGGCTTTCGACGCCCAGCATAAAGGTCAAAGCAGCCCTGAGAATAGGCTCCGATCCTTCGTCATAGGCTCCCTCGGCGCATCTTCCGCTCCCTAGGGCTTACGCCTTCTTTCGTGGGGTATAGGAAGCGAGCGAGGAATCCTTTATAATCACTATAATCAAGAACGATATGATCAAAAGAACACTCAAAGGGACTTCGATCGAGCTTACTCCCGCGATAGAGGCGGCCGTCGAGAAAGCCGTAAAGGCGCTCGATAAGTACGTCGACCCGACAGATACCAGCGCCCTCGCGGATATCGAGGTCGGAAAGTCGACCAACCATCATAGGTCAGGCGAGATCTTTCGTGCCGAGATAAACTTCCATTCGAGGATAGGGAGCCTGAGGTCGGAAGCAGAGAAGGAGGATCTCTACGCGGCGATCATCGCGGCGAAGGACGAGATCGTAGAGGCGCTCCGTTCGAAGAAGGCGAAGAAGATAGATTTCGTAAGGAGGTCCGGCCTCAAGCTCAAGAACATGCTCAAGGGCCTGCCCTGGATGAGGGATTCGGAATAGAACGCGCTATGAACCTCCAGAAGATAAACAAGCAGCTCGTGTCGTTCTGCGCTCTCGCGCTCCTCTTTATAGGCAGCTTGTTCTATTTCATCTCGGTGGCGTTCAAAGACACGGGATTCCTTCAGGAGAAGCAGCGCGATAACCTCAAAGAGTACGCAGATATATTGAAGTAGAGAAAACGGCGCGGGGCGCCGTTTTCTCTATGCCGTCTTTGCCCATCTCTCGAATTCTTCCCCTGACATCTCCTTCTTTCCTTCCGGTATGACCCTCTTGAGGACGAACCCTCCCTTCTCGAACCCTGCCTCCGTCACCGATATGCGGGTCTTCTTTCCGTTCTTTTCTATGAAGAAATAGGTGCCCGGCCAGCCTTTGTATGCGTTCCACTTCAAGAAGTTCCTGTAACCGTCTCCTTCGAGGTCGAGCAGGCCGTTCTCTTTGGATATCTTTTCCGTATACGTCGCCTTCGAATGGTCTTGTTCGATCTCCTCTGCCTCTCCTGAGAGGATGGCCGGCAAAAGCTTCGCTATGAGCTCGCCGCCAAGAGAGGACAGGTGCCTTCCGAGAGTCTCTTGGTCTACGGGCCATGAAGAGAGCCGCGACTTTTCCTGCGCGAGGATGGGTCCGTGGTCGATCTTCTCGTCGAGGCGCATGATGGTGACGCCTGTCTCGCGCATGTCGTTTAGGATCGCCGACTGCAAAGGCGCGGCGCCTCGCAGGAGGGGCAGGAGAGAGGGGTGTACGTTTATAGTCTTTCGTTTCGGCATATAAAGCACGCTCTCGGGGATGAGCTTCCCGTAGGCTGCGACTACGAAAAGGTCCCATGGGCCCCTCGACCGAAGCTCTTCTTCGAATTCTGGAGTCCTCAGGCTCGCCGGTTGAAGCACGGGAACTTTGTTCGTATCCGCCCATGACTTCGCGGGGGGAGGGGTGAGGACGAGCTTTCTGCCCTTAGGCGCGTCCGGGGCGGCGATGACGAGGTCGGGAACGACGCCCTTTTCTTTGAGAGCGTCGAGGACCCAGACCGCGAGGTCGGGCGTGCCGAAAAATGCTATGCGGGGCTTATTTGTCATCTTTAGGCGGCAGATCTTGGATGTCCGTCGCTTGGTCTATGAAAAGCCTGCCCTCGAGATGGTCCGTCTCATGCTGGAATATCTGGGCGAGAAGGCCCGATCCGCCGATCTCGAACGGCTGGCCTTTTTCATCGAACGCCTTTACCTTCGCTTTTTTGGCGCGGACTATCTTTCCGTAGAGGTATCGTACGGAGAGGCAGCCCTCTTCCATCTCCTCTCTCTCCTTGGAGAGCTTCGATATCTCCGGGTTTATGAATACGACGTCCGGGTATGCCTTCTTGCCGTCCTCCTCCTTCCTGTCGGGGTAGAGCATCTCGAAGATCCGGCCCGATACGACGAATATGCGCAGCGAGACGCCTATCTGCGGCGCCGCGATCGCGACGCCGTCGTCTTGGGATGCCAGGGCCGCCTTCATGTCCTTCACGATCTTGCGAAGCTTCGGCGTATCGAAAAGGGCCGCGGGCACGGGGGATGCCTTGAGCCTGAGGACGGGGTCGTCTTTCTGGACGATTGCTACCATAGCCTCAGTCTATAGAAAAAGCCGAAAAAGGCAAAAAGCCTTAGAGGATGCTTTCGGGATCCACATTCACCGCGTAGGAAGGGGAGAGCCCTCGTAGCCGGTCGAGAAGCTCGGCATGCGGCCATTCGGTCCTCTTGAGCTTGATGAGGGCGTGCATGACGAACTCGTTTTTGACCGTCGCGATGAAGGCGGGGAACACGTCGACTTGCCACCCTGCCAGGGAGACCTTCAACCTCTCCATCGCTTCGAGCACGTCGTCCTTCTTCCCAGAATAGGAGATCTTCACGAAGGTTGCGAATGGCGGGAATCCGAATTGTTTGCGGCCCTCGATCTCCTCTCGATAGAAATCGATGATATTACCCTTGGCTCCCTGGGCGAGCACGGGCGCGTCGGGGTTGCGCGTCTGGAGTATGAATTCCTTTTGGGCTATGGAGCGGAGCTTGAGGATGATGGAGAATATCTTCTCGTTTATGCGGAAATCCGGGATCGAGAAGAGCGCGTCGAGAGAGCCGATCGCCGCGTTGTCTACGGGTCGATCGAGGTAGAGAAGTGCGAGCTCGGTGCCGACGAGGATAGACCCAGGGGAGTCGTACCACCTCTCTACGATCTCGAGGGCCTTCTTGTGCGTAGGGGCCGATATCTTGTCGAGCCTAAGGACGGTAGAGTCGGGAAATAGGGAAAGGAACTCCTCTTCGAGCCTCTCCGCTCCGATCCCTAAGGCGGCGAGGCGCCAGCTGCCGCATTCCCTGCAGGTCGTATGTGCATCGAAGCGCTTTCCGCATCTGTTGCATAGAAAGAACCTCCGTTCGTCCTTTCCGTGGAGGACTAGGGGCGCGGAGCATCTGTCGCAGACGAGGGTCGTCTCGCAATCCGAACATATGGTCTGCGGCGCGAGGCCCTTCCTGCCTGCGAAGACGAAAAGGAGGCCGCTCTCTTCTTTCGTCTTCTTCGCGAGCTGCGCCAGCTCGTCCGAGACGATGCGGATCTGATGCGCGGGATTCTTGTATCTCTTCATGTCGACGAGGAGGTTCCGCGCGGTCGAGAGGGAGCGCATGGCGAGCGGGGCGTATTCGACGAGCTCGCCCTCCTCCTGCCTCCAGATGGTCTCGACCCGCAGGCAAGAATCGCCGAATATAAGGTCTGCGCCGGTCTTTTCCGCGAGGCGTTCCGCTACATACCTGCCGTCTATGAAAGGCCTCGATTGCGATTTCCAGCTTCGCGAGCTCTCGCGCTCAGCGATCACGAGCCCTATATCGTGCCGAGGCAGGGAGAAAAATGAAGGGGTAGCCACGATGACGATAGGGTGCGGATCTTCGAGGGCGGACTTCCACCTCTTGAGAGATTCGCTCTTCGTGAGCCCGCCATGGAAGATGTAGGTATAGGGCTCTATGCCTTTCTCGAAGTAGGAGCAGGCCTTTTTTATGTCCTCGGCAGAGGGCATCGCCATAAATACCGATTCCTTGCGCGCGAATCTCTCGCGGATGAGGCTCTTGTAATGCCCATAGCGGTCGTCGTCAGATTTCTGCAGCACGAACGACTCTCTGGCCTTGCCTCTCTTTATCCGAGGCTTCGCTTCGGGGAGCTTTTCATAATCCGAGAGCATCGCCGACGGCACGAGGTCGAAGAGCACGCTCCCTACGGAGCCTGCGTGGAATCTCGCGCTCTCTTCGGCGGCCGCGAAGAATTCCGCGGATAGGAGCGCTTTCGCGTGCGGGTTCGCTATCTTCTTTATCTCGAAGTCGGCCGATTTGATCTCCGATTTGGATTCGGCGGCCGAGACGCTCTCGACCACGAGGGCTCCGACGGTCCTTTTGCGCAGGGGCACCCTGATGACGGAGCCTGGGCGAGCCTCGGCAGGGCTCCAATACGAAAGCATGTCGACTCCGACTCCTCGGGCGATGGGAATGGCTTTGATCAGAAACACCCTTAAAATATAGCAGAAAACGGAAGGGAAGGGTGGGAAAGCAAAGCAGCCGGGATACGGAGTATCCCGGCTGCTGTATGGTCCTGCTACGTTCTATTCGTCCTCGTCCTCATCTCCGATGACGGTTTCGAGGGCGCGCTCGTTGACGGTCTCGGCAGCCTCGACGAGCTTTAGGTCCGCGCTTCGCTCCTCTTCGAGCGTCGTCTCGAGGAGCTTTGCCGCGTCCGCGTGACCCAAGGCTTCGGCCCAGGATATGGCCGCCATATATTTAGACATCTCGAAATGCTCTACCGACCGCGCGGCTCCTATGAGAGCGGCATCGAGGAGCTCGGAAGGAGGCTTCATGGCGATCACATCCTCCGCATCCGCTACGAGCCCTCGTATGGCGGCGCATGCCATCTTCTTCGGCTTCGCTCCGACCATGTCGAAAATCTGCTCGACTCTCTCTTTCTGGATCTCCGTCTCCGCGAGATGCCCTGAGAGAGCCTTCTCCAGATCAGGGTCGGTCGCCTTCTTTATCATCTTAGGGAGCGCTTTGAGTATCTCCGACTCGACATCGTAAATGACCTGCATCTTCATGAGAAAGAGGTCCTCGAATGTCTGTATCTTCGGTTTGAGTATCGCCATGGTTTTGAGACATATGTATTAATAGGGCGGATGTTCCGACCTTCATCCACATTACGAAGCGCGGGCGAAGGATTGTTTCGGATATCGACGAAAAAAAGCCGGGTCCCGCTTTCGCAAGGGCCCGGCTTTGAAACGAGAGAAGGCTCGCGCCTATCCTGCCGCCGTCGCCATGAATCTGTCGGGCAGGGGAAGGGCTTTGGCCTCGGCCGCGGTCTGCACGAGGATGGTCGAGGTGTGAAGCTCGCCCCGGACGACCGTAAGCTCGGCGGAAACGAGGATGTTCCCGTATTTGCCGTGGACCTGGGCGCCGTCGACCTTCCGTTGGACGCTGTTGTCGTTCGCCATGGAGGCCGAGGAATCTCCCCAGTCTCCGTCGGAGAATCGCATGATAGCGGCTATGGTTGTCTGGAGGTCGCGCCTCGCTTCCCGGCTCACCTCGCTATCCCGAAAGGGATCGAAGGCGACCGATATTACTTTACCGTGGTGTTGTTGTTGCATATGAGTGTAAAAAGGGGACAGCGGCCTTCCACGGGCTCCTTTTTACGCTCATATGCCCTCTAAAGAGCTACATATATGATTATAGCACTTTTCATAAGAAAGGTCAATAAAGCCACGTCAGCCTGTGGCTGACGTGGCTTTATCGCGCCTCTATCAGAGATCTCGAAAGACCTCTATCTTGGCGCCTAGGGCGTTGAGCCTTTCCGCGAGGTCCTCGTATCCTCTGTTTATGTTGTATACGTTCCTGAGGATCGAGACGCCCTCGGCGGCGAGCATCGCGATCATGATGATCACGGACGGGCGCAGCGCCGGCGGACAGACCATCTCGGCCGCCTTGAACCTGGTCGGGCCCTTTATATAGAAGCGATGGGGATCGGCGAGGATGGTCTCGGCGCGGAGCTTCGCAAGCTCCTTGTAGTAGATCGCCCGCTCCTCGTAGCTCCAATCGTGGATGAACGTCTCTCCTTCGGCTACCGCGCCTATGACGACGAAGAAGGGAAGGTTGTCCATGTTTATGCCGGGATACGGCTGCGCGTGTATCTTCTCGTCGAGCGCTTTGAGCTTAGACGGCTTCGTCTCGATATCGACGAGGTTCGTCTTGCCGTTATCGGCCTTATATCTTTTCGTTATCTTATATTTGAACCCCATCTTTTCGAGCTTCAGGAGCTCAAGCTCGAGAAAGTCTATGGGCGCGCGCTCGACGGTGATAGCCGAGCCTGTGACGATGGCGGCGGCAATGAGGGACATCGCTTCGATCGGGTCTTCCGAGAGGTAGTATTCGACATCTTTCTTGACGGAGCGGTCGAGGCCGTGCACGGTCATGGTCGACGTGCCGATGCCGTCTATCTGCGCGCCGAGAAGCTCGAGATAGAACGCGACGTCCTGGACTTGGTAGTTCGCGGAGGCGAACTTTATGACGGTCTTTCCGGGGATGAGGGCGGCAGCCATGAGAACAGCCTCGGTCACCGTGTCGCCGGCCTCGTACATCACGATCTCGCGGCCCTTCTTGAGCCCCTTGTGCGATACGTGGTAGTACCTCGACGAGGTCTCGATAGATATGCCCAAGGTCTCGAGCGCGTAGACGTAAGGCTTTATCGTACGCGAGCCGAGCGTGCACCCCGAGGCCTGGGGCAGGTCGAATCTCTCGAGGCGGTGGACGAGGGAGCCTGCCATCATGACGACGCTTCGGGTCTTTGCGGCGGAATCATAGGCGATCGACTTCATGTCGAGCCTCTCCGGCGGCGTTATGCGGAGATCGGCGCCTATCCATTCGATCTTAGCGCCTATGGATTCGAGCACTTCGCTTATCCTGCTCACCTCTTCGATTTTCGGCGCGTTCTTTATGACCGTCGTCCCGCGATTAAGGAGGGAGGCGCACATGACCCCCACGGCGCCGTTCTTTGAGGTCCTCACCTGTATCGTGCCCGAGAGCTTTCGGCCGCCGTGGATGCGGAAGTTCACCGTCCCGCCGCGCGATATCTGCACGATCTCCTGGCCCAGCGCGGCCGAGAGCTTGGCGAGGGTCTCGGTAGAGAGGTTCTGCTCGCCCTTCTCTATTCGGGCGATGACGGACTGGGTCGTGCCGACCTTCTCTCCGAGCTCGGCTTGGGTCATGCGCCTGTCTTCGCGCAGGCGGGCGATCATCGCGCCTATAGAGGCTAGGGCAGGGGGTCTCGTCTCTTTGGCCTTCGATATCGCGGCTTTGGGCATGGTTCGTTTCGTAAAAAGATAAGTACAGATAATATAGCATATATGCTATATTTATTTCAACACCAATCGAAAGCCGCTGGGTGGTCCAGCGGCTCGTCGCAGCGGTCTAGGCTATGAGCTTGTAGAGCGTTTCGAAGAAATGCTCGAGAGGCTTTCTCTCGCTTTGAGGCGAGAAGGGGACGCCCGACTCGTCGAGGTTGCGCGTCATCCGTAGGAGGGAGAGCGTGACGTCGATGCCGATGTCCTCGTCGGATTTGAGCGCCGCCCAGATCCGGAACCAGGCGAACATCGACGCGGATTCGTCCCCGGGGAAATAGGATTGGAATCTGCGCAGGAGGCGATGCAGGTTGGGTATCTCCGTCATCACCTTGCGGTAATCCCTCCGGAAGGATTCGGGGTTCGACTGGAGCCGCGCCCGAGCGGCGTTGACGTCGTCGTTCGTGAACGACTTGAGGTCGAGTATAGAAGTTGCTGGATACATGGGTCGGTAGGGTTCTTCGGTAGTTATATTCCGGAAGGAGGGCGGAGTCAATGCCTTTTTCCGTTCTTTGCAAGCGCCGATAAAAAGCGTATAGTAGTGCCACATATGGCTCTATTCGCAAAGAAGCTCGGCATCGACCTCGGTACCGCGAACACGCTCGTGTTCGTGCCGAAGAAGGGCATCGTCCTCAATGAGCCTTCGGTCGTTGCCGTCTCGGAGCAGGACAACAAGATACTCGCCGTAGGCGTCGAGGCGAAATCTATGATCGGACGCACGCCCGAATCCATCATCGCCTACAGGCCTATGAAGGACGGCGTCATCGCGGACTATCGCGTCACGGAAGCGATGCTCCGCTACTTCATCGACAAGGCTCTGGGTAAATGGAACATCTGGAAGCCCGAGGTTCTCGTCTCTGTGCCTGCGGGCATCACCTCGACCGAGCGTCGCGCGGTCGTAGAGGCGGCGATAAAGGCGGGCGCCAAGAGCGCCTACGTGGTCAAGGAGCCGATCCTCGCCGCTATCGGCGCGGGCATTCCCATCCATGAAGCTCGAGGCCACATGGTCGTCGATATCGGCGGCGGTACGACGGACGTCGCCGTGATATCCCTCGGCGGCATAGTCGCCTCGACTTCGGTCAAATGCGCAGGGAACCGAATCGACGCCGCGATAGCGGATTATATAAAGAAGACCTTCAACCTAGCGATAGGCGACAAGACCGCGGAAGATATAAAGATACATATCGGCTCGGCCGTACCCCTCGAAGAGGAGCTTTCCATGATCATCAAGGGCCGCGACTTCATTTCGGGCCTCCCGCGCTCGACCGAGATAAAGACGAACGAGATCGTAAAGGCGATAGGCCGGGAGCTTCGCGACATGATAAAGGCGATAAAGGACGTGCTCCAGGAGACGCCGCCGGAATTGGCCGCCGACATCATAGATCACGGCATCATCATGACGGGCGGCTCGTCTATGCTCAGAAACCTCCCCGAGCTCGTCTTTCGCCGCACGGGAGTAAAGGCGATCCTCGCCGAAGACCCGCTCTATTGCGTGGCGAAGGGCACAGGTATCGCGCTCGAGCATCTCGACGTCTACAAGAGGACGATCATCGCGAAGAGATAGAAAAAAAGGGGAGCTCCGAAGAGCTCCCCTCGCCGTATCGAAACGTTCTCTACGTCGACGACCCCATGAGGGCGTCGTAGTAGTCGCGGACCCTGAAGTGGGTGCCGTCGAAGAATTCGGATAGGTCGGGCAATGCGGGATATATCTGCATAGGGCGTAGCAGACATTCTATTGCCAGTTTCGATTTGTCGCAACTATACCGGCCGACCGTCCGCCCGCCGGCCCTGTGATATGCTTTCTATATGTTCAAGAAGGAGAGCCTCCATCACGCCTATTTCATAGAGGGAGACAAGCAGTCGGTCCTCGCCGAGCTCGAGGCGTTCCTCATGGACGCCTTCGGCATCGAGAGGCAGGGAAATCCCGACGTGCATTACGCAGAGCACGACTCGCTCGGGATCGACGAGAGCAGAGCGCTTCAAGACATGCAGCTCATGCGGCCTGTCGCCGGAGACAAGAAGATCTTCATCCTCTCCGTAGCGGCGATGACCTCGGAGGCGCAGAACTCGCTTCTGAAGGTCTTCGAGGAGCCCACGTCGGGCACTCATTTCTTCATCATCTCGTCTTCGGAGCGGATACTCTTGCCGACCCTCCGCTCGCGCATGGTGGTCGTCTCGCACAGATCCGCTGGAAAGACCGACCTGAGGGCGGAAGCGAGGAAATTCATCCCCATGTCTCCTAAGGCACGGCTCGAATTCGTGGCGCCTCTCATAGAGGAGAAGGACAAGGCGAAGGCCGAAGATTTCCTCCAGGCGGTCATAGGCGAGCTTCACAGGGAGGGGAAGATCGAGGCGACGAAGGAGATCCTCATTCTCGCGAGGTACCTCAAGGACCGTTCGCCGTCGATAAAGCTCATATTGGAGAGGGTTGCCTTGCTTCCGTTTTAAATCTCTTCTCCCATCCCGGGCTGCGAGTCTCCGAGCAGAACCCAGGATCAAGTCTTTTTCTTTTAGCCGGTCCGCATTTTCTTCGCTCGAAGTCGCAGGCGCCCTCGAAGATGCGGATTCGGCGGGGTATTGAAGAGGAAGAAGAAAGCCCCGGTTCGCGAAGCGAACCGGGGCTCTTCTCTTTCTTCTCCTAACCCTCCGTCTATTCCTTTGGCGGCATTAACGGACCGCGACGGCGGGAGTTGAAGGGATCCGCGTCCATCGCGAATACCCGTTCCCGACAAAGGAAAGGACTAAAGATGAACACGGGGTGGCGTGGCGCAAGCGAGGGTTTTGTTTCGAAGCCTGTGCCTGTTTGTGCTATATTATCGGCATATGCAATACAATTTCACCAAGCTTAAGACCGACCTCTCCGCGACGGAAAGCTGGCTCCAAAAGGAGCTTGGCGCGATAAGAACCAATAGGGCGAACCCTTCGATCCTCGACAGCGTCCGCGTAGAGGCGTACGGCTCTGACATGCCGATCTCGGGCGTCGCCTCGATGACCAACGAGGATCCGCGCACCATCCGCATCACGCCATGGGACCAGGCCCTCGTGAAATCGATCGAGAAATCGATAACCGTAGCGAATCTCGGCGTCTCGGTCGCCGTGGACGACAAGGGCGTCAGGGTTTCGTTCCCTGAGCTCACCTCCGAGCGCCGAAAGGAGATCGTCAAGATGGCCAAGGAGAAGCTCGAGCAGGCGAAGATACAGGTCCGAAAGCATCGAGATGCGGTCAATTCCGACATCGACGCCAAGGAAAAAGAGGGCGGCATGGGAGAGGATGAGAAGTTCCGATTCAAGGCCGACGCTCAGAAGCTCGTCGACGACTGCGTAAAGAGGCTTTCCGACGCGATGGACAAAAAGGAGAAAGAGATATTGAGCTAACGATCATAACTTGATAACAGTCATACTATTCCTGGCCGTATTGGCGGTGCTCGTGCTCGTTCACGAGTTCGGCCATTTTTATGCCGCGAAGAGGTCCGGCGTCCGCGTCGACGAGTTCGGGCTCGGCTTTCCTCCGCGCGCGTGGGGAAAGAAAATCGGCGAGACGGTATATTCGCTCAACTGGATACCGTTCGGCGGATTCGTAAAGATATTCGGAGAGACCCCCGACGACGACTCGATAAAGGGACACGACAGCTCGCGAAGCTTCGTTAACAAGCCTCGCTGGATACAGGTCGTCATCCTCGCTTCGGGCGTCGCTATGAACGTCGTGTTCGCTTGGCTTTTGTTCTCGATCGCGTATATGTCGGGCATGACCACGTCGGTGTCCGAATCGAACGCCTCCTATATAAAGGATAGCCGGGTCATAGTCCTCGACGCCCTGCCAGGGTCTCCTGCCGAGAAGGCGGGGATCGCGCAAGGCGATCAGATACGGTCGTTTAAGGCCGCTTCGGGCGCGACGACCACGGCGTCTTCCGTCGAATCCATCCAAGAGGCGATAGCCGGCTCGTCGGGCGAGCCTGTCGCGTTCGAGGTCGATCGCCTCACCGAGACCGCATACGTCGAAGTCGTGCCGGAGCAGGGCGTCCTCGGCGACAAATACGCGATCGGCATATCGATGGACCTCGTAGGGTCGGTAAAGCTTCCTGCGCACGAGGCGCTCTGGGAGGGTGCCAAGCTCACCGGCAGGATGTTCCTCGGGATAGTCGGGGGCATATACACGCTCATCGCGGACGCTGTCATGGGCAACGGCGACCTCTCTCAAGTCTCGGGCCCCGTGGGCATAGCGAGGCTCGTTGGCGACGCCGGAGAGCTCGGCTTCGTATACCTCCTTTCCTTTACCGCGTTCATATCGCTAAACCTCGCCGTCTTGAATCTGGTGCCGTTCCCGGCGCTCGACGGCGGCAGGATACTCTTCGTCGCGATCGAAGCGGTGCGCCGCAAGGCGATCTCTCCTAAGGTCGCGAACACGATGAACGCGATCGGCTTCTGCATACTCATCCTCTTCATGCTCTTCGTGACCTACAAAGACATCGTAAAGCTCGTATAAAAAAGCCGCGCCCGAGAGAGGCGCGGCGGAAAGGGAAGGGCAAGCCTGCGATCAAGCGCGGGCTTTCTCTTTGCTCATGACGTCCGAGATGTTGAGGACGCATCGGACGAGGAGGAAGAGATACGTCGCCAAGGCGGCGATCTCTCCGTAGACCGCCGCGTCGCTTTCATAGCGGAGGGCGTGCACGGGGAGATAGGCCAAGGCGGCGATGGAGACCGATCCCAAGACGCCGATGGCGACGAAGGTCGGAGCTCTCGTCGATCCGTATTCCTTGCATCGTTTCGCCCAGATGAAGGCGAGGATGGGGAACACGAAAAATTTGACGAGATTCCACAAGGAATCGAGGAGCGAGGGCGATGGGGAGGCAGGAGTATCGGGCATAGCGGTAAGGAGGTTGGAGTTCAGGTTGATTTTTACCCTGGATCTCGGATCGCGTCAACAGGAATGAAAAAGGGCCGGATGTCGCTTGCGCGACATCCGGCCCTCGAAGTTCTTTGTCGTTTTCAACGGTGAACCAGCCAAGCGGCCGTCACAAGGCACCAGCTCGCCCATCCGAGCGACTCGGAGATGAGCATGCATCGGCGATTGCGGTCCGTTCCGTGCTCCTTGATGGCGTAGAGTATCCCTGCGATCCGCAGCGCGATGAGCGCATGGAAGGAGATTACGAACTCTGTGGCTACGCCTTTTGAGCTTTGGGAAGCGAAGATGTTGAGCGCGAGCATCGTCTGAGGTATCACCCTAAACGAGATCGCGAGGTTCATCCGCACGTCCGGGTGGCTCCAGGGCAAGGCTTTCGCGCGGACCAGGGCAAGGGCCCCCATCACTCCTATTGCCGCGTTGACGGCGTTCACGTTGTCGTTCGGGTTCCACAGCTTGCAAGCGTTGAACGCGAAGGTGAGCGTGAAGAGGGTGTAGAGGACGACGCCGAGGATCCATGTCGCGACCATCTGCCGTGCTATTCTCGTCGGGTTCGCTTTGTAGGCGTTCCACGCGAGGCTTAGCATGAAGGCGCAGTAGATGTCTACGAGAAGAAACGACGTGATGATCATGCCGTCAGTCTCGTGAAGCATCCTGCTCACTTGGTAGGGAATGAAGAAAGCGACGATAACAAGCATCTGGAGCCAGAACATGAGCTCCGAGATGATTTTTTCTCTTTTTGACACGTGTGTGCCTTTGTCGGGGTGCGACGATTGGGAAGCGGGATGCTCCTCTATCGTTTACTTTTATATTATAGCACGAAAATAGCACGAAAGTCAAGGTACTTACTAACGGCTTAAATATAGGCTATTATTGGCGCATTAGAGCCCAAACCTCTTTATTTCTATGCGCCAAAGCCAACTCTTCACCAAGACCCGAAAAGAAGCGCCGAAGGACGAAGTCGCGAAGAACGCGCAGCTTTTGATCCGCGCAGGATATATCTACAAAGAGATGGCCGGCGTGTACGCCTATATGCCCCTTGGCCTGCGCGTCATGAACAACATCATCCGCGTCATACGCGAGGAGATGGACGCGATCGGCGGCCAGGAGATATTCCTCACGGCCCTTCAGGACAAAAAGGTCTGGGAGAAGACCGGGCGCTGGTCGGAAAGCGTTCTAGACATCTGGTTTAAGAGCGAGCTTAAGAACGGAAGCCAAGTCGGTCTCGGCATCACTCACGAAGAGCCTGTCACGAATCTCATGCGCGATTACATCCACTCGTATCGCGACTTGCCGAGGTACGCGTATCAGTTCCAGACCAAGTTCCGGAACGAAGAGAGGGCGAAGTCCGGCATCATGCGTAGCCGCGAATTCATCATGAAGGATCTCTATTCGTTCTCGAAGGACCAAAAGGAGCACGACGTGTTCTACGAAAAGGCGAAACAGGCGTATGTGAAGATATTCCAGAGGCTCGGCCTCGGAGAGAGGACCTACGTGACGTTCGCTTCGGGCGGCAGCTTCTCGAAATACTCTCACGAATTCCAGACCGTTACCGACGCGGGCGAAGACCTCGTCTACGTGCACGAGGGAAAGAAGATCGCCGTGAACAAGGAGGTGCTTACCGACGAGGTGCTCAAAGACCTCGGGGTAAAGCGCGAGGACCTCGTAGAGAAGAAGGCCGTCGAGGTCGGTAACATATTCAGCCTCGGCACGAAGTTCTCGGACGCCTACGAGCTCTGCTTCGTCTCCGAAGACGGGACCAAGAAGCCCGTCATCATGGGCTCCTACGGCATCGGCCCCGGCCGCGTCATGGGAACCATCGTCGAGACCCTCTCCGACGCGAACGGCATAGTCTGGCCCGAGGAGGTCGCGCCTTTCAGGCTTCACCTCGTCTCTCTCGGCAAGCCGGGAAGCGATGCGGAGAAGGCGGCTGTCGACCTTTACAGCGAGCTCTCGAAGCTCGGGGTCGAGGTCCTCTTCGACGATCGCGACCTTCGCCCCGGAGAGAAGTTCGCCGATTCCGATCTCATCGGCATCCCTCTGCGCGCGGTCATATCCGACAAGACCCTAGCTATGGGAGGCGCGCTCGAATTAAAGGAGCGCAAAACGGGCGCCGTGTCTATGGTGACAAAAGAAGAATTGAAGAATAGATTGATGAGATAACCATATGGCAAAAGGATTTCTAGACAGGCTCTATACGGCTTTCTCCCACGATATCGGCATCGATCTCGGGACGGCTAACACGCTTGTATACGTAAAGGGGCAGGGAATCGTCATCAACGAGCCGTCGGTGGTGGCCGTCAACCAAAAGACCGGCCGCGTCGTGGCCGTGGGCGGCCAGGCGAAGGACATGCTCGGCAGGACTCCTGCCCACATCTCTGCCGTGAGGCCTCTCGTCGACGGCGTCATCTCAGACTTCGAGGTCGCGGAGGAGATGATGGTCTATCTCATGAACAAGTCCCAGAAAGAGACGAAGAAGAAGTTTTTCGGCCCTCGCGTCATCGTCGGCATCCCGTCCGGCGTCACGAACGTAGAAGCGCGCGCCGTGCGCGACGCTACAAAGAACGCGGGCGCGCGGGAGGTCCATATCGTCGAGCAGCCTATGGCCGCGGCGATAGGGATAAAGCTCCCGATCCACGAGCCTGCGGGGAACATGGTGATCGACATCGGCGGAGGCACGTCGGACATCGCGGTCATCTCGCTCGGCGGAGTGGTGCGCTCGAAGTCTCTCAAGATCGCCGGCGACAAGCTCAATAACGACATAATCTCCTACATAAGGAACGAGTTCAAGATACTCATAGGCGAGAAGACCGCCGAAGACGTGAAGATCGCCATAGGCGTCGTAGTTCCAGACAACATGCCTCACGAGGCGGCGATTCGCGGGCGAGACCTCGTCACCGGCCTTCCGCGAGAGGTCGTCATAACCGATGCTGATATCCGCGAGGCCGTCTCCCAATCGATAGACAATCTCGTCGATTCCGTAAAGGAGGTCCTCGAGACTACTCCTCCGGAGATCCTCGCGGACGTGATGCATCGCGGCATATATCTCGTGGGCGGCGGCGCTCTCATCCGCGGGCTCGACAAGCTCATCGAGGATTTCGTGAAGATACCTGTCCATATCGCCGACGACCCTCTCACGGCGGTCGCGCGCGGAACGGGCATCATCCTCGAAGACCTCGAGAAATTCCAGGACGTCCTCATACAAAACGAAGATGACCTACCTAAGGCGCAGTAACGTAAGCGAGAAGAAGAGCCGTCTCGCGACCCTAGGGATCGTCGCCCTGTTCGTCGTTCTTTTCCTCGTCCATTACTTCTTCCCGCGCTTCTATCCGAGCGTCTTTTTGCCTATAACGAGCCTCTTCGCGAAATCTGAATCTGGGTTTACGGGCTGGATAGGGAATATGGCCAGGGTGGCGTCTTCGAAATATTCGCTCGTAAAGGAGAACGACGGACTGCGCCGCGAGATCGCCTCCCGCGAAGCCTCGGCCCTCTTGCTTAACGACCTGAGGACCGAGAACGAGAGCCTCAAGGCGCTCTTAGGAAGGACGGGCGAGGGTCACGACGTCTTGGGGGTGATACTCTCGCGCCCTCCGATGTCTCCTTACGACACCCTTATCATCGATATCGGGTCCGTCGACGGCGTAGAGGCCGGCGACAAGGTGTATGCCGAAGGCGATATCCTCATCGGAGACGTCGCGGAGGCGTATGCCCATCAGTCGAAGGTCGACCTCTTTTCGGCGCCGGGCCGCATCATCCCGATCCTTCTCGGAAAATCGGGAGTCCAGATCCAGGCGGTAGGGCGCGGAGCGGGCAATTTCAGCGCGCGGCTTCCGGTCGAGATAGGCGTCGAAGAAGGGGATCCGATCATCTTGCCCCAGATCAGGCCGCATACGTTCGGCGTGGTCGAGAAGATAATGGTCGATTCGTCGGACTCGCTGCAGACGATGCTCTTCAAGGCGCCTGCGAATATAAACGAGATCCGGTTCGTCGAGGTCGATATAGATACGAGGGTAGATTAACCACATGAGGATAGCTTTCAATATCGCGATCATAGCCTCCATGCTTTTTTTCCCGTGGTGGCTCACGGCCCTTATCGTCCTTGCCGCGGTCTCCGTCGTAGGCAAGTTCTATGAAGCGCTCGCGTACGGCATCGTCATGGACGCCGTCTATGGCACTGCTCTCGGATTCCATGGCTTCTCGTATGCAGCAACGCTCTACGCTGTCGCTATATTCATCGTTGCGAATGCCATAAGAAAGAGGGTGGTGTGGTAACCCTTATGAGGATATCCAGCGAAGATATAAAAAAGGAAGTTCGGGAATCTCTGGCTCATCTTGATCATTACCTTGGGCTTATACAGGCTGGCGACGCATCGTATATAAAGCCCCTTTCTGTTGAACTCCGAAAATTGCTTTGTAAGGGAAGAGGGAATGGACTCTTGGAAAGACTAAGCAAGGAGTGCGGAATCAATCTGGACTTTCAAGTAAGAGCCCTGCCTGTGATGCCGCCAAGTTATAGAACAGCGACCTTAGATGAATACTTAGATGAATTTCGCTGTCATGTTGGTGGCGAAACTTACACTCGTCGGCAGTTAATCCATATTGTTGCGGATAAGAAAGGTGCGCATACAGAGGACGAGGTGGTCCAATTGTTCGAGATTGAAAAGTATCATTCCTTGCCTGTGTATGACGGTCGGATGGCGGGAGGTTACCCCATTACGGTCAAGTACTTGCTTGATATAACCCTCACGATCCTGCGGCTTGCTAAAGGTAAGCTGGATAGGAAATTCGACTAAAATAGTATCATACATGAAACTATTTTTAGTTATCGAGGAAGGGGCGGATGGGCGGGGCTGAGGCGAGGCAAAAGGTTCAGGCCTCGGGGCGCTTATGCGCGGCCTTAAAGTGCTTTAGATACGCGACGATGATGAAGGAGATTATGACCATGAGGAACCACGAGGTGATCTTTTGGGCCGATACCGCGCTCCAGGCGTGGATCTGGTCGGGATACTGCCACGCCCCGTAGAAGGTAGAGACGTTCTCCGCTATCCAGATGAAGAAGGCGATGAGGATGAAGGAGAGCGAGAGGGGCATAGACCGCTCCTTGTCTTTGGCCGTGAATCTGACGTCGGTCTTTCCGAAGAATATGAATACGGCGGGGATGAGGAGGAGCCTCGCGTCGGGGAGAAAATGGTTCGTAAAGAAATTCGCGTAGATGGTCGCGCACAGGACGACGCTCCACGCGTAGCTCGGAGGGCTCACGAGCTCGAGCCTGAATATCTTCCATGCCTGAGCGATATAGCTTCCGATCGCGGCGTACATGAATCCGCTATAGAGAGGCACCGTGCCGATCTTTAGGAACGCGTCTTCGGGGTAGCTCCACGACCCTATGGATGGGTGGGTCTTGTAGAGCTCGAGGACGAGGCCGATCACATGGAAAAGGAATATCGTCTTTATCTCGTCCTTCGTCTCGAGCTTCGCGAGATAGAGGACGACCTGTATCGCTATCGCGGCGATGAAGAGGAAGTCGTAGCGGGGAAGCCCTCCGAGAGGGATATGGTTCGACAGGAAGAGGAGCGCGAAAAAGGATCCGGCGAATATCGCCGACCTGGCCTCCTTTATCCCGAATACAGCGAGCTCGCTCGCGAAGCTCTTTATCCGTTGCATCGCTTCACTATAACCGGCCCGCAGCCGGGGAGGAAACGCCTCGATCGGTTGAGGCGTTCCAAACGGCCTTGCGTAATGGCTTTTCAGGACCGTAAAGATGGTAGAATAGTCCCGTGAACCATCTTTTTCGACGCACGAAGTCTTGCATAAGGCATGAGATCGACCCTGACGAGATATTCCTCGATTCGAAGAATCTCCCAGATTTCGACGTGCATCAGTTCGAGGGCCGCATGGAAAAGCCGATCTCCATGACCTCGATCGTGATCATGGGCTCCGCGTTCGCGCTCGTGCTCCTCGTCCTCCTCGGCAAGGCGTGGTCCCTGCAGGCGAAGGACGGCGCAGAATACGCCGCGATAAGCGAGAACAATATCCTCAGAGAGACCGTCATATTCGCAGAGCGCGGAGCGGTCTTCGATCGCAACGGCGTAAAGCTCGCTTGGAACGCCATAAACGAGAAAGACCCGGATTTCGCCAGGCGCGTATACACGAAAGATCCTGGCTTCGGGCATGTCCTCGGCTATATCAGATACCCGGCGAAGGATTCGAAGGGCTTCTACTACAGGACAGATTACGAAGGCGTCGCGGGCGTCGAGAAGCATTGGGATAGCCTGCTTCAGGGGAGCCACGGGCTCAAGATCTTGCAGAAGAACGCCCTAGGAGAGGTCGAATCGGAGTCCGTTATCCGTCCGGCAAAGGACGGAGAGAACCTCTCGCTCTCGATAGACGCGTCCGTCCAGAAGAAGCTCTACGAATCTATAGCAGGCCTCGCGGAGAGGGTGGGTTTCAGCGGAGGCGGAGGGATGATCATGGATATCGAGACAGGGGAGACGATCGCTCTTACGAGCTATCCTGAATACAAGAGCTCGGTCATGACCGACGGCGGCGATTCAGATATCATCGCGGATTATCTCAAGAGCTCCCGCAAGCCGTTCCTCAACCGCGTGACCGGCGGCCTTTATACCCCCGGATCGATCGTAAAGCCCTTGGTCGCGATCGCCGCCCTCGAAGAGGGGATCATCGATCCAGAGAAGCAGATACTCTCGACCGGATCCATATCGATCCAGAACCCATACGACAAGACGCGAAAGACCACCTTCAGCGACTGGAAGGCGCACGGCCTCGTCGACATGAGGAAGGCGATCGCCGTCTCCTCGAACGTCTACTTCTACGAGGTCGGCGGGGGATTCGAAGATCAGAAAGGCCTCGGCATAGGCAAGCTCGCCGCGTATTTCCAGAGATTCGGCCTCGGAAGCAAGAGCGAGACCGGATTCTTCTCCGGTCCGGGCGGGACCGTGCCGACCCCTGAATGGAAGGAGAAGGTGTTCCCTGGAGATCCGTGGAGGATCGGCGACACGTATTTCACCTCTATCGGCCAATACGGCTTCCAGGTCACGCCGCTTCAGATGCTCCGCGCCGTCGCCGCGATAGCGAACGGGGGGTTATACATCGAGCCTTCGATCCTCAAGTCGTCGACCTCGACTCCAGCGGCGGGAAAGGATGTCCGGATCGATCCCGGCCATCTCGAAATAGCGAGGGAGGGGATGAGGCTCGCTGCCCAGTCGGGAACGGCCTCCGGGCTCAACGTGCCTTATGTAGACGTGGCCGCCAAGACCGGTACCGCAGAGCTCGGCGTATCGAAGGCGTTCGTTAACTCTTGGGTGACCGGGTTCTTTCCTTACAGGTCTCCGAAATACGCCTTTATCGTGATGATGGAGCATGGCCCTCGCGCCAACGTCTACGGAGCCACGTTCGTCATGAGGGAGCTCCTCGATTGGATGAACGCCACGGGTTCGGAATATCTTAAATAGCTCGAGGGCCTGCCGGATAGTATCGAGGGATCGCCCTCGCTTAGAGCTTTGTTATCGTTCGGGTTTCGTGGTATGATTCCACGCATTAAATATAACCCCAGTTTCCATGCCGGATACGACAAAATACCTCACGAAAGAGAAGTATGACGAGCTCGAAAAGGAGCTTACCGTCCTCAAAACCGTGCGCCGAAAGGAGGTCGCACAGAACCTCGAGTATGCCCGCTCTCTCGGCGACCTTTCCGAGAACGCCGAGTACCAAGAAGCGCGTGAGCTCCAGGCGACCATAGAGGACCGCATCGCTTCCATCGAGAACACCCTCAAGACCGCCGAGATCGTCCGCGAGGCTCACGGCGACGTCGTCACCATGGGCTCTACCGTCTCCGTCGAGAAGGCGGGCGCGAAGGGCGTCCAGAAGTTCAAGATCGTAGGCTCCGACGAGGTCAACACCCTCGAGGGCAAGATCTCGAACGCGTCTCCTCTAGGATCGGTCCTCATGGGAAAAAGGAAGGGCGATTCAGTGTCTGTAAAGACTCCGAAGGGCGATACGAAGTACAAGATCGTATCCGTCGAATAGCAAAGCGCTCTCGCGCCGATAAGGGAAAACCGGTGGCCTTCGCCGGTTTTTTCTTGTATCCTTAGCATGTTATCGTTACTCTAATCCAATGGCATCACTCGAAGAGATAAGGCAGGGAAGGCTCGCCAAGCTCGCCATCCTCCAAAAGGCGGGAATGAATCCGTACCCCATAGAAACCCCTCGCGACCTCGAGCTCTCAGAGCTTAAGGCGCGCTTCGACGAGCTTTCGGGCAAGGGCGACGTGTCGGTCGCGGGCAGGGTTATGGCCATACGCGGCCAAGGCGCGATACTCTTCGTTCCTCTTTTCGACGGCACGGCGACCTTCCAGGCGGTCCTCAAGAAAGACTCCATAGACGCCGAGCTCTTCAAGCTCTTCTCTGCCGCGGCGGATATCGGAGACACGATAGGCGTCACAGGCGAGCTCTTCGTCACCCAGAAGGGGGAGAGGAGCATCCTCGCGAAGAGCTGGAGGATGCTCTCGAAGTCTTTGCGCCCACTGCCCGAGAAATGGAACGGCCTGCAAGACGTCGAGGAGAGGTTCAGGAAGCGCTATCTCGATACGGTCATGTCGGACGAGGTGAGGACGAGGTTCTATATCCGCTCAAAGACAGTGACGGTCCTCAGGTCCATACTCGACCGCGCGGGCTACCTCGAGGTCGAGACTCCGCAGCTGCAGCCGCTCGCCGGCGGCACGAACGCGGCACCATTCCTCACGCATCACAACGCCCTCGATATAGACCTCTATCTGCGCATCGCGCCAGAGCTCTACCTCAAGAAGCTCCTCATCGGAGGCTTTCCGAAGGTCTATGAGATCGGCAGGAACTTTAGGAACGAAGGGATCGACGTGACCCATAATCCCGAATTCACGATGCTCGAGTTCTACGAGGCTTTCTCGACCGCCGCCCGCCAGATGGATTTCGTCGAGGCTATGATAAAGGAGCTTGTCGCCGCCGTCTTAGGCGCGCCTCTCGTCCCATCGGGCGATTCTTCGATAAGTCTGGCCGAGCCCTTTGCCCGCATCACCTATAGGGATCTCGTGAAGAGGGACGCCGGCATAGACCCAGTCTCGTCCCCTAAAGAGGAGGTCGATGCTAAGGCGGCGAAGCTCGGCATAAAGGTAGACCCCGCCGATTCGCGTGAGAGGATCATAGACAATATATATAAAAAGGTATCGAGGCCGTCTCTTCTAGCGCCTACGTTCATCACGGACTATCCGGTAGGGATGCTCCCGCTCGCGAAAAGGTCCGAAAAAGACCCTTCCGTCGTCGACGCGTTCCAGCTCGTCATAGGCGGGATGGAGCTCGTGAAGGCGTTCTCGGAGCTCAACGATCCGATCGATCAGAGGGAGAGGTTCAAGAAAGAAGAGGAGAACGCGAAGGCGGGCGACCAGGAGGCGCAGCCTAACGACGAAGAGTTCATCGAGGCTCTCGAATACGGCATGCCGCCCGCGGGCGGGGTGGGCATCGGCATAGATCGGCTCGTGATGCTCCTTACCGACACCAAGAACATAAAGGAGGTCATATTCTTCCCGACTATGAGGCCTAAGAAAGATTAAGATGTCGAAGCGCTCGCTCGCATCGGTCGCGGTCCTTCTCGCCCTTGCGGCCGCCGCATATCTCTTTTGGCCGGAAGAGCCGGCAGACGAAGGCGACCTTCGCGCGACGGGTCCTCTGTCGCTTCACGGGGCGATGGTATCGGTCGAGTCGATATCCCAGATAGGCCCGAGCCTTAGGAGGGAGAAGGGGCTGCGAGAGCTCGGTCCGATCGAATCTTTCAAGAGCTCGAACATGCTTTCGGGCGGCGCCTATTTTTTCATCCCTGAAAGGTTGATCGAGCGGGACGCGGCTTCGCTGTATCAATCGCTTCTGCGCGGCATTCCTGTGAGCCGTTTCGAGGAAGGATCTCTCTTCGAGGTGTACAAGCACTCTCGATCGAGGTACACGCTCATAGGATACGCTTCCGGCGACTCCTACTTCGCGGCGAGGGAGCTCGACGGGCAGACTGAAAGGGCCCTTGCGCTCGAACCTCGATATTCGAAGGCGGCCGATTACCTCGTCCAGGTCCCGTTACACAGGGTCGTAGGGGCGTCTTACGATAACGGCAGGGTCGACCTTCTCCTTAAATAGCCCTCTCGAGCGAGGCCCCGATAGGGGCTTTTTCGTGCTATTGACAAAGCGAAAAAAAGAGGTAATTTAAATTTCGGACACCATCGCAAGCCCGCGATGTTCCGCCTCAGAACCCCAGCTCATCATGAAACTCACCGCAATCCAGCTCCAGCACGCCCAAATACTCCTCGGCCAGTCGACTCACGATTCGCATCTTCCGGAAGGCAAGGTCGAGCCCGGCGAAAAGGTCCTCGGCACCATCGAGGATCCGGTCGCGCGCTCGCTCTACAGCCTCCATGTGCGCACGGCGAACTACGTGAGCGACTATCTCGAGACCTTGCGCCCGTCCACCCGCGAGGAGGCCGAGAAGCTCAAGGCGAAGCTCGACGAGGTGACGCTCCATGCCAACGTCATCAACCGCGCCGCGCACGCCGTGAAGAGCGACTTCTGGGCGCGCGTCTACGAGCTCTTTCCCGAGACCGCGAACTCCGGAGTGGAAGCCGCTATCCGCGAAGGCTTCCAGGTCGTCGTCTGGAAGAGCGAAGGCAATCCGCTCTCTGGGCTCGCCGGCGCCGTCCTGGTCGAGATCGTCGGCCGCGACTCGAAGGCCGACAGCGAGCCCGCCAAAGGCTGAAAGCTCCCACCCGCAAAGCCGCGAGCGCCGTCTACCGAAAGGAGACGGCGCTTTTTTTTGCGCCTCTACGGAGCCTTTCCGCGCTTTGTTTCCTTGCGCTTTTCCAGTTCCGTTCTCGAGTAGGGGAATGTGGATAACCGTGTATCAATGTGGGATGAAGTGTTATAAAATATAAGCCAAGTGGGAAAAGGTGGAAACATAGGTTTCCCCGATAAAATCCCACGGAACACATGCGAATAAAACAAGCGACGTACAAGATCATCGGCAAGTTCGGTACGTACGAGATAAAGCTGTCGCAGGTGAAGGGCTTGCGGCTCCGCCAGCCCGTAGCGGTGAAGAGGAATAATCCGTCGAAACGCTAACGACCTCTATGCTCATAGGCGAGTACACGCACTCGATAGACGAGAAGAACCGCATCTCTCTGCCGGTGAAGTTCCGAGAGAAGATGGGGAAAAAAGTGGTAGTGACCCCTGGTCTCGACCATTGTCTATTCGTTTTCACGCCTAAAGAGTGGGAGAGGATCACAGTGAAGCTCTCGGAGGCCTCTTTGGGACAGGCGGATAACAGGTCGTTCTCCCGATTCATGTTCGGAGGGGCGATAGAAGCGGATATCGATTCGATAGGTCGCATCCTCGTCCCGGACTTCCTCAAAGAGTGGGGAAACCTCAAGGGCAAAGTGTCGGTGGTAGGCGTCCAATCCCGAGTCGAGATATGGAACGACAAGGCGTGGACAGCTTACAAGAAGGGCGTCGAGGGCAAGGCGGGAGCCTTGGCCGAGAAGCTCGGTCAGGTCGGCGTGCTCTAAGCCCTGAGCTTATGCACGAGCCAGTTCTTTTAAAAGAAACGATAGAAGGTCTCGCCCTTAAGGCGGGGGACGTCCTCATCGACGGCACCCTCGGTAGGGCCGGACATTCGGTCGAGGCGGCAAAGAGAGTCCCTGGCATTTTCATCATCGGGATCGACAGGGACGAGGACGCTTTGAGGGGATCCGAAGAAAGGCTCGGATCGATAGGGGCGAGCTTCAGGCTCTTTCTCGGGAATTTCAAAGACATGGGCCTTTTCCTCGAGAAGGCTGGCAAGGAAGCAGCCGACAAGATACTCCTCGACCTCGGCATCTCATCGCCTCAGCTCGATTCGTCAAAAAGGGGATTCACGTTCCGCTTCGACGAGCCTCTCCTTATGACGATGGAGAAGGAGCTCGCCGAAGGAGCTTTCTCCGCGAGGGACGTCGTGAACGGCTGGGCCGAAGAGGACATCGCGAACGTCATCTATGCCTACGGCGAAGAGAGGTATGCGAGGAGGATCGCGAGAGCGATAGTCCTCGCGCGCGAAGCCGCCCCTATCGAGACCTCCATGGCTCTCTCGGAGATCGTGAGGTCTTCCGTCCCCGCCGTCTATCGCAGGGGAAAGATCCATCCGGCGACGAGGACCTTTCAGGCCCTGAGGATAGCGGTGAACGACGAGCTCGGAAGCCTTCGAAAGGGGCTCGAAGAGGGGATGAGGATCCTCTCTCCGCAAGGGAGGATGGCGGTCATCTCTTTCCATAGCCTCGAGGACAGGATAGTGAAGGTCGCTTTCAAGGAATGGCAGAAGCAGGGCTTAGGAAGCCAATCGACGAAGAAGCCTATAGAGCCTACGGACGAGGAGAAAGAGAGGAATCCCAGGTCGAGAAGCTCGAAATTGAGGGTTTTCATAAAAAATTAACAGAATCTAGAAAAACGAATATGACGCAGTATGTACAGGAAAGGGTAGAAAAGATGGAAAGGCCGGTCATCGCATGGTCTCTTTTGGGCGCCATATTCGCGCTTCTTCTCTGCTACGCCTATTTCATAAACGGCGCGGTCTCGAACATGGTCGCCGCGAAGGCTCTCCGCGGAGATATCCTCGCCCTTACCTCGAAAGCGGGCTCGATCGAGGCGGAGTATATGGCGAAAAAATCGTCTATCGACCTCGCGTACGCCCATTCCCTCGGCTACAAGGAGTCTTCAGACGCCGTATACGTCGCAAAGAGGCCTACGGCCCCTCTCTCGTTCAATAGGTAAGACTCGAAGATGGCCCCGAACGCTTTAAGGCTTGGGCGGATAAGGCTCATAGGAGGCTTTATGTGCGCGTGCGCTCTCGTGCTCGTAGGCAGGCTCTATTACCTGCAGGCGGTGCGAAGCGACGATTACCGCAGCCAGGCCGACAGACAGTATGTAAAGAAGGGCGCTGCCGCTTTCGACCGCGGCTCTATCCTGTTCTCCCCTCGAAAGGGCGGGACCCTCTCGGCCGCAGGGCTCGCGAGCGGATATACCGTCACGATCGAACCGAAGAAGATGGAGCATCCTGAAGACGTCTACAACGCCCTCTCGGGGATACTGTCCGTCGACGCCGAAGAGCTCCTCTCTAAGATCGAGTCCGACAAGACCTACGGCGAGGCGGCAAAGAGAGTCGACGAAGCGACGAAAGAGAGGATCGAGAGCCTCGACCTTACGGGCGTGAGCGCATATAAAGAGCAGTGGAGGATATATCCGGGCGGAAAGTCCGCCGCCAACGTCCTCGGCATCATAGGCTTCGGTGAGGACGGCAAGACCGTATCGGGGCGCTACGGGCTCGAGCGCTACTACAACGATATACTGAGCCGCCAGACCCCGGGCCTCTATGTGAATTTCTTCGCGCAGGTCTTCTCCGATATAAGCGGCGCGCTCTTTAAGGGCGAGGAGTCCGAGGGCGATATCGTCACTACCATAGAGCCGTCCGTGCAGGCGGAGCTCGAGCGAAAGATCTCGGGCGTCTCTGACAAATGGAGCTCTGACCTTACCGGAGGTATCGTCATGGATCCTTACACCGGAGAGATATACGCTATGGCGGTGGCTCCGACGTTCGATCCGAACGACTTCTCGAAAGAGAAGGCGACTTCGATATTCGGCAATCCCCACGTGGACCGCGTCTACGAGATGGGCTCTATCATAAAGCCTCTAGCCATGGCGGCGGGCCTCGACGCGGGCGTTATCACGCCGGAGTCTACGTATAACGACCAAGGCTATGTCCTCGTGAACGGGGCGAAAGTCTCTAACTTCGACGGCAAAGGAAGGGGCGTCATCGACATGCAGCATGTCCTCAACGAATCGCTCAATACCGGAATGGCATTCGTGGCGCAAAAGCTCGGCAATGAGAGGCTCACGAGGTATTTCATGTCGTACGGCTTCGGCGAGGAGACGGGCATAGACCTTCCTGGAGAAGTCCATGGCCTCGTGAACAACCTCAAGAGCCCTCGCGACATCGAGCACGTCACCGCGTCGTTCGGCCAAGGCATAGCGATGACCCCCATAGAGACGGTACGCGCGCTCTCGGCTCTCGGCAATGGCGGCTTCTTGCCTAACCCTCATCTCGTGCGGAGGATCGAGTACACGTCGGGAGATTCGAAGGACCTCACGTATGACGAGACCGAACAGGTGCTCGAGCCCGAGACCTCCGAGACGATAACGAAGATGCTCGTGAATGTGGTCGATAAAGCCCTCCTCGGAGGCACGGTCAAGATCCCTCGCTATTCGATCGCGGCGAAGACGGGCACGGCTCAGATAGCGAAGGCCGAAGGGGGAGGCTATTACGACGACAGATATCTACACTCCTTCTTCGGGTATTTTCCGGCGTATAAGCCGCGGTTCATCGTATTCCTCTTCACCGTCTACCCTAAGGGCGCGCAATACGCCTCCCACACCCTCACGATGCCGTTCATTGACCTTACGAAGTTCTTGATTAATTATTACGAGATAGCGCCGGATAGATGAAATCGCTTCTAAAGAAAATAATCGTAGCCGTCCTCACCTGGGAAGCCAAGGCGGCTTTGAGGCGTCACGACCCAGGCATCATCGCGATAACAGGGAACGTGGGCAAGACTTCCACCAAGGATGCGGTCTATGCCGTCGTATCCGCTTCCTTTAAGGCCCGCAAGAGCCAGAAGAGCATGAATAGCGAGATAGGCTTGCCTCTCGCCATCCTCGGCCTCGAGAACGGATGGTCGTCCGCTTCGCTCTGGGCGGCGAATATCGTAAAGGGGTTCAAGGCCGCGTTCCTCTCTAAAAGTTTTCCGGAGCTCCTCGTCCTCGAAGTGGGCGCGGACCGTCCTGGGGATATAGAGTCCGTCTCCAAATGGCTTCGCCCGGACATCGTGGTCCTCACTCGCATGTCCCTCGTCCCTGTGCACGTAGAGAATTTTCCCGACTCGAAGGCGGTCTTGCGCGAGAAGATGTTCCTGGCGCACGCGCTAAGGCCGGAAGGGACTCTCGTCGTGAACGCCGACGACCTGCTCTTCGAACAGGCCGTCAAGGATATCTCCGCGACGAAGGTATTCTACGGGTCGTCGAAGGGGGCGATGCCTCGCATCGTCGAGTCGTCGATCGCATACGACAAGGGCGTTCGCGGCCTTCCTGTAGGCCAGAGGGCCGTCATCGATCTGGGTGGCAGAGAAGCGCAGATAGAGCTCAGAGGCGTCCTCGGCGACCACTTGGTCTATCCTCTCGCCGCCGCCTGCGCCGTCGCGAGAGTCCTACACATAGAGGGAGTCGTGCCGAGCGCCTTCGATGGATTCGAATCTCCGAAAGGCCGGATGCGGATGCTCGACGGGACCTCTGGGTCTATCGTCCTCGACGATACCTATAATTCGTCTCCTTTGGCATGCGCGGAGGCGATAAAGGCGCTCTCGAGCCTCTCGATACGCGGCAGGAAGATCGCAGCGCTCGGCGATATGAAGGAGCTCGGAGAGAACGCCGAAAGTGCGCATAGGGAGATCGGCAGGCTCGTCGGGGAGAGCCTCCACATGCTCTTCGCGGTAGGCGAGATGTCGAGATACATCGCGGCGGGCGCGAGCGAGGCCGGCATGCCGAAGGATATGATAAGGCTCTTCGATTCGTCCGAAGAGGCGGCGAAGACGGTCGCAGATCTGGCGCGAGCGGGCGATGCCATACTCGTCAAAGGCTCTCAATCGATGAGGATGGAGAAGGTCTCGAAGGCGCTCCTCGCCGATCCGTCCAAAGCGAGCGAGCTCCTCGTGAGACAGGAAGACGAATGGGCGAAGAGATAGGCTTACTCCTCGGTTGAGCCGATCCCTTTTATCGTCCGCACAGAGAATCGGAAGGCCTTCCAGAGGGCATATAGAGCGATGAGATAGACGGCGGTCTTCCATCCGAGAAAGGCGGAGCCCGCCGCGAAGAATAGCGCGGCGGCGTTATCGAAAGGGGACGCAGTGCCGTCATCCTTTTTTCTTTCCCTGTATTCGCGGCTCTTATCGAGGAGCTTTTCCTGAGCGCTCTCTATCGCCTCGTCAGCTTTCGCTATCGCGCCTTTTACGGCGTCGAGGGCACCCTTTACGGTCGAATTCTTCGCATCGATCTTGGCGATAAGGTCTGAGACCTCGCTCGGCGCCGTTTCGGCTTCCTCGCTTTCGACCGCGGCCGATCTTTCGATGAGCCAATCGGTGGCCGATGCGACATAGTCCTTTTTGGGAGCGTCCGCGGGGCGGGGAAGGACCGCTATCTCTATGGCCTCGGTCGCGGACTCTGCGACGGGCTCGGTGGAGCCGTCATCGCCTTCGAGCGTGCCTCCCACGATCTTGGCAGAGAACCTGTGCGAGCCCGCCTCGGCCGAGAATTTCGACCAGATCACCTCTGAGTTTCCTGAGAGTATCGAGAATGAGGAGGACCCTATCTCCTTTCCGTCAGAATAGAAGACCATGCGGCCTCTCAGGTCCGAGTCGCTCGAATTCTGAAGAGCGGTGAATATCTTCACAGTCTCTCCCTCGGCGAAGGAGGATTTTGAGAACCAAAGAGGGCTTTTAACGAAGCCTACGCCCGTTGCGCCGAGCAGTGAAAGAGGGCAGAGCGAGACCAGTGCGAGCGCCGCTACGGCCAGGAGGGAGGGCTTTATAGTCATGTCTGTACTATACCACTCGCTGTTTTATGCGTCCTCCCCGTACGCAGTTGACATATACCCCCAGGGGGTATATGCTGTCGGATATGAAAAAACAATTTTCAAAAGAGGCGCTCCTTCGCCGCCTCAAGATAGTCGAAGGTCAGGTGCGAGGGCTCGCGGAGATGATAGAGAGCGACGTGTATTGCATCGACGTGATAACCCAGACCTCAGCCGTCAAGCAGGCCCTCTCCGGGATCGAGGACGCGGTCATGGAGAACCACTTGTCCACCTGCGCTATCGACCAAGTAAAGGCGGGGGAAGAGGACAAGGCGAAAGAAGAGATCCTTAAGGTCTATAGGCTTAAGCGCAGATAATCGAACCATAACAAATTTATATGAACAAAATATCTATCTATCTCGCGACGGGTTTAATGGTGACGTCGGGCCTTCTGGGCGCAGCGGTCGGTTACTCCTTTTCGCCCGAATACAGGACCTCGATGTATGAGAAGGGCACGATGGGCCTCGGGAGGGCCGATAAGAGCCTCGACAAGAGGTATATCGACGCCATGGCCGCCCATCATCGCGGCGCCATGCTCCTCGCAGAGCAGGCGGCGCAGGGCGCGAAAAGACAGGAGATAAAGAGCCTTTCGAAGGATATCCTCGCAGGCGAGCCAAAGCTCATCGCCGAGCTCTATTCATGGAAGAGGGCTTGGTATGGAGACGCACGAGAAGCTCAGGATCCTGTCGTCGCGAATCTCGGCCCTTCGGACGAGAAGTTCGATCTGAGATTCCTTAATGCCCTTATCTCCCATCACGAGGCAGGCATAGAGATGACGCAGGAAGCCAGGACCAAGTCGAGCAGAGCGGAGGTCCTCGATAATGCAGACGCGGTCGAGGCGTTCCTCAAGACGACCCTCGAGACGTTCAAGTCATGGAGGCTCGAATGGTATAACGTCTAATCTCGATGTCAAAAACGATATTCAAAGTAAAAGGGATGCATTGCGCGAGCTGCGCGACAATCATTTCGAAGAAGCTCAAGAGGGTTCCGGGCGTATCGAGCGCAGAGGTCAATTATGGCAACGAGAAGGCCGTGATCGAGCTCGACTCGAAAAAAACCAGTGTCCTGGAACTTAACGCCGAGATAGAGAAGCTCGGATACTCGCTCGAAGAGCCGTCGCGAGAAGGGGCGCCTCAGAATGACGGCGCTGCGGCAAAGCACGACCACGACGGAGACGTCCACGCGCTGCATTCCAAAGCGCAGTTCTCATTCCCTGTGACGATAGCGGTATTCGCTCTCATGCTCTGGGATATCGCGGCGCAGACGTTCTCGTCCGTGCCGAACCTTCCGTTGCCTATGGAGATATTCGAGCCAGCCCTTCTCGTCCTTTCCGCGGTGTTCATGTTCTGGATAGGCCTGCCTTTCATAAAGGGCGTCGCCAGATTCGCCAGACACGGGGCTGCGAATATGGATACTCTCATCGGCATAGGGACGCTCGCGGCGTTCATATATAGCTCGCTTATATTGCTCGTGCCCGCGTTCGCTTCCGCCCTGGCTCTCCCTGAATATACGTATTTCGACGTCACCATCGTCGTCGTAGGCTTCGTGACGCTAGGGAAATATCTCGAAGCAAGGTCGAAGAAAAAGACGGGAGACGCCATAGAGAAGCTCTTGGGGCTTCAGGCGAAGACCGCTCTCGTCATCCGGGACGGCGTCGAAGTCGAGATACCTGCGGGAGAGGTCGCGCTCGGCGACGTGATCGTGGTCAAGCCTGCGGGCAAGATCCCTGTAGATGGCGTCCTCGTCGACGGAGCGTCGTTCGTCGATGAATCTATGATCACGGGGGAGCCTGTGCCGACAGAGAAGAAAGCGGGCGACCTTGTCGTTGGAGGCACCCTCAATACCACGGGCACATTCACGTTTAGGGCGACGAAGGTCGGCTCAGAGACCATGCTCGCGCATATCGTAAAGATGGTCGAGGAGGCTCAGGGCTCGAAAGCGCCTATACAGGCGCTTGCCGACAAGATATCCGGAGTATTCGTCCCTATCGTGCTTATCCTCGCGCTCGTCTCTCTCGCCTTATGGCTTACGGTGGGAGCGTCATATCTCGGCTTCTCGGCTGCGATATCGTACGGCCTCTCGTCGTTCGTGGGCATTCTCGTCATCGCGTGTCCATGCGCGTTAGGGCTCGCTACGCCGACTGCGATAATCGTCGGCGTAGGCAAGGGCGCGCGAGAAGGGATCCTCATCAAGGATGCCGCGACTCTCGAAAAGCTCCACAAGGCGACGGTCATCGTCTTCGACAAGACAGGGACTATCACGAAAGGGAAGCCCGAGCTCGTGTCGATAGAGAGAGTGGCCGCTAAGGGCGACGACGAGCTCGTGTCGATCCTCGCCTCGCTTGAAAAGAGGTCGGAGCATCCTATAGCGCACGCCATCGTCGCGTATGCGGAAAGGAAGAAGGTCGCGCTTCAAAGCGTGTCGGGTTTCGAAGCAATAAAGGGTAAGGGGCTTAGGGGCGAGATCGCGGGCGTGGAGTATTACGCAGGCAGCCCTAAGCTCGCTATAAGCCTCGGCCTCGCCGTCGATTTGGCTCTGCTCGAGCGCGAGACCCTAGAGGGTAAGACTCCGATAGTCCTTGCGACGAAGCGCGAAGTCATGGGCATCGTCCTCGTCGCTGACGCAGTAAAGCCGGAGGCGATCGTCGCTATAAAGGAGCTGAGAAAGCTCGGTCTCAGGACGGTCATGCTCACCGGGGATAGCCGCAATACCGCTCGCGCGATAGCGTCGAAGGTGGGTATCGACGAAGTGGTCGCGGAAGTCATGCCGGAGGATAAGCTCAATCATATACAAGAGCTCCAATCGAAGGGCGAGGTCGTGGCCATGGCGGGCGACGGCGTGAACGACGCCCCTGCGCTAGCTCAGGCCGATATCGGCATCGCTATGGCGACCGGTACTGACGTGGCCATAGAGTCTGCGGGTATAACGCTCCTCCATGGAGACATATCCAAGCTGGTAAAGGCGATACGCCTCTCGAAGATGACGATGAGGGGCATAAAGCAGAATCTTTTCTGGGCGTTCGTATATAATGTCGTCGGCATCCCTTTGGCGGGAGGCCTCTTCTATCCGATATTCGGATGGCTTCTCAATCCGATATTCGCCGGGCTCGCTATGGCGTTCTCGTCGGTCTCGGTAGTAGGCAATTCTCTTAGGATAAAATCAAAAACGCTATGAGCATGAAGACTTACAGGTTCTACACGACGGGAATGCACTGCAAGGCTTGCGAGGCCCTCATCGAGAGCGAGCTTGGCGATATTCCCGCCATATCCATGGCAAAGGCCGACCTCGCTACCCGAGAGGTCGAGGTCACGGGCGATTTCGGCTCCAAGACCGACAGCGAGGTCGAGGGCATCGTTTCGGGGGCCGTCTCGAAGCATGGCTATGGCATATCAAAGGAAAAGAGAAGTAACTCGGTAAAGTGGTCCGACTTTAAGATCGCTCTGCCGCTCGCTCTCGGATTCGCCGCGCTGTTCGTGATCTTGCAGAAGATCGGGCTCGTGAATCTCGTAAACTCGGATTCCGTTACGCTAGGCACCTCGTTCGCGATAGGCATCATCGCATCGCTCTCCACCTGTATGGCGGTCGTAGGAGGTCTAGTGCTCTCAATGTCCGCCACGTTCGCAAAGGCGGGGGACAAGACGAGGCCTCAGGTCCTCTTCCATATCGGTCGTCTCGTCGCCTTCTTCGTCCTTGGAGGCGTCATAGGCGCTATCGGATCGGCATTCGCCCTCGGCGCTACAGGGACGTTCGTCCTCTCGCTCCTTATCGGCCTCGTCATGCTCGTTGTGGGGGTCAATCTCCTCGATGTGTTCGAGTGGCCGAAACGGCTTTTGCCGTCGATGCCGAAGGCTCTCTCCGGAAAGGCTCTCGATGTCTCTAAGTGGAATCATCGGCTCACGCCCCTCGCGCTCGGCGTCGCGACGTTCTTTCTGCCGTGTGGATTCACACAGTCGATGCAGATATATTCGCTCTCTACGGGGAGCTTCTTGTCGGGCGGCCTCACCATGCTCTCCTTTGCGCTCGGCACCCTGCCTGTCCTCGCCTTGGTGAGCTTCAGCTCGCTTTCTATCGGCAAAGGATCGAGATCCGGCATATTCTTCAAAACGGCGGGACTCGTCATCGTGATGTTCGCCCTCCTTAACCTGCTTTCGAGCTTCGCGGCGATAGGGGTGATCCCGCCGATCCTTAACCTCTAGTATAATCTCTCTATGAAGAAATCTGTCGCCACGATCGTTTCGGTAATCATCGCGGGCCTCCTCATAGGCGGAGCTTTCACGCTCTCTCGCGGCGCGACGGGGGAGGGCGCAGGGCCTGCGCCGGATAAAGGGAACGTCGCCATGGAGAACGGCGTCCAGGTGATAGACATCGGCGCGAAAGGGGGATATTCGCCGCGCAAGTCGCAGGCCGCATCCGGCGTGCCGACCGTTCTTCGGCTCACTACGAAGGGAACCTTCGACTGTTCGGCTGCTCTCACCATACCCTCTATCGGCTACTCTGGATTCCTCCCTCGTACAGGGACGACTGACATAGAGGTGTCCGCGCAAGCGCCCGGTACGACTCTCAGAGGGCTCTGCTCCATGGGGATGTATAACTTCACGGTCGACTTCATATAGAGGCGAAGAGGCTACGGATCGCCTCTCGCTCCTCGGTTCCCTCTATCGAGTCCGTCTCTTTCAGCCAGTATGGATATGGATGACAGCAAAAGAGCCGCCTAAAATCAGTATCATATATGATACTGATTTTAAGGGCAGGTATGCTGGAGAGAGGTTGTCTTTGATCTCTGTGATATGGCGGTCATGAGGCACAAGAAAGATCAGGCGAGAAGCCTGCTTTTTATCGTGCTGTGACCCTACGGGGAATCGCGGGTACGCTTTCGGTCACGGATGATTTTCTGCTGAAAATCTCCGCGACCCCGCCTCGGCCCGCGGGCCTCCGGCTTTCGATTCTCGCCACCGGCGATCACAAGCACGCATAAAAGCCCGGCGGGAAGCCGGGCTTTTATGCGTGTGTGACCCTACGGGGAATCGAACCCCGATTTAAAGCTTGAGAAGCTTCCGTCCTGACCATTAGACGATAGGGCCATATTTCACTTTCAAGCCGGGGAAGTTCGATTCTAGATGAATCGGTCACGGATGATTTTCTGCTGAAAATCTCCGCGACCCCGCCTCGGCGCGTCCGCCTCCGGCTCTGAAACGCTCCGAGCGCTCGCGTTCCAGCCCCTCTTAAAGCTTGAGAAGCTTCCGTCCTAACCATTAGACGATAGGGCCGCTTGGGCGAACGAATTAGAGAATACAGAATTTCCGGCCTTTAATCAAGGACGTCAGGGCCTGAATCAGGGAATGGGCGCGGAACGTATTATATCTATGAACATCCGAAGGAATATCGTTCTCGCTATCATCCTCTGCGCTATCGCCGCGCTCGTGGCGGCGATCGGCATGAATAGCGGTACGGTCCCGGTATCCGTCGTCGGTTCGCCGTTCGAGGAGCGGGCCATGCCCGTCGAAGACTACGTAAGGCTCAATATATCGGAGCTCTCTCCCGTAAAGGAGTCGTTAGGAGGCTCGTTCTTCGTTACGTCGATAGAGGCGCGCGCGGGAGCGGGCACTGTCCGGTACGAAGACGGCCACAGCGCCTATACCGCCGATTTCGCGTATTCCATAGATGAAAGAGGCGCGATCGATATGAGGTCGTTCGAAATCAGGGAATAGCGCGTCTTCCTCGCGTGGTACAATATTTCCATTAGCTTTTCATAAAGCATATGGAACTTATAAAGCACAGAAAGCACCCATCGACTACAGGGCACCACGAGCTCTCGTCGGGGGTAAAGCATATCGCGTGGGCGAGGGCGGCTAGGTGGGCGGGCTGGGGTTTCGGAGAGGCCCTTGTCGCCATACTCATATTCAGGAATTCCGGGTCGTTCCTCGAAGCCGGCCTTCTCAGAGCGGTCTTCGACGTTGCGCTGCTCGTTTCGATCCCGTTCGCAGGAGCTCTCGCCGACAAGCTTTCAGCGCGTTATCTCATCATCATAGCCTTGAGCCTCTATCCGTTCGTGGGCCTCAGCTACCTTTTTGCGGGCCTCTTCGGGATGGCGCTTTTCATAGTCCTCGCGCGCGCCCTTAACGGATTCTTGTGGAGCCTCGAGAATACCGGCGCTGCCGCTTATTATCGCCGTATGGCCGAGAAGCGCGCGGTCGCCTCCTCTTTGGGCTATATAGATACATGGACTCATTTCGGCTGGCTCGGCGCGGCGTTCGCGGGCATGGCTATGGCGTCATTCGTGCCAGTCCATTGGCTTTTATTCCTCATTGCGCCGGTCTCTCTCGTAGCGCTCTCGATCGCTCGCGGGGCGCCGCTCGATCCTCCCGAGAAGAGGGTCGAAGCCAAAGCTGGGGCTTCGTTCGCAAAAGCCTTTGCCGCTGATTGGTCCGAATGGCGATCCTGGAACGGGCACTTGAGACTTCTCGGAGCAGTCGCAGTGTTCACGGGGTTCATAGAGGCCTTCATCTGGTTCTTCGCTCCTATGTACGCATATATGAGGGGGGCCGACCTCTCGTTCGTCATCCTCCTCTCTGCCGTAGGGATCGTGCCGTCGCTCATGTCCTATTCTTTGCGCCAGTTCACGAACGCGAAGGACGAGTACGCCCTCGTCACAGGAGGCCTCTTCGGCACGGCGCTCGTCATAGCGGGCATCGCGGCCTTTCCGCATTATGCCTGGATGCTCGCGGCGAGCTTCGCCTTGGGCGCGGCTCTCGAGCTCTTCACCCTTATGCAGTCGGCTCTCTCCTCGAAGCTAGGCTCGGAGGAGGGGAGAGAGAAGAGGGCTCGAGCCTTCGAGACTCTCGCCACCGTGGGCGACATATCGGCGCCGATCGTCTTGGGCGCGCTTCTCGATGCCATGAACTTCTCCAAGGTCGCGTTCGTCGTCGCCCTCGCTTCCGCGATCCTCTGCCTCGTCTACGCTTCCATAATGAGAAAGCATCATGCGGCTGCGAGATAGCGATATAAAGGGATACGCTACCGCCCTAGCTCTTCTCCTGGCTCTCGCCGCCCTTGCGTATGCCTTTTCGCCGAAGGCGCCCCAACCCACAGAAGAGCAGGTCCAGGCCTCGTCGCTTTTCGAATATTTTCAGACGAACATCTCTGCGCTTTCGCCGGAAAAGGAAGTCCTCGGCGGCAAATTCATCGTGACCGAGATAAACATGCGCGATGGCGAGGGCACCGTCTTTTACGAGGACGGGCACAACGCCTTTATAGGCGATTTCACATACTCTGCCAAGAGAGACGGAACGGCGAGCGTCGAGACCTTCACTTTGAGGAGATAGAAAAAGCCGCCCTTCGGGCGGCTTTTTCTTTTCCTAGAGCCTGTCGCGCAGCGCGTCTTCCACTTGCGCGATCTTCTGGTCGGACATCTTGTGGGTAGCCCTGTTCAGCTTGAGCCATTCGATCATCATGGATATCTCGTTCTCCTGTATGCCTGCGTCCTTTATCCCCGTCTCGTTAAGGCTCGAGTAAAAGAATCCTTCGATCAGGTCTATCTCCTTTTTATTGAGCCCGCGGCTAAAGAGCGAAGTCCTCACCTTCTGCCACTCGATCCTCGTCACGCGCGGCTTCGGATCGTCCCAAAAGAGTCCCATATGCTTTAAGCGTTATATTTCTTAATGAGGGCCTGGAGCTCGCTTATGTGAGCCTCCTTGTCTTTCTCGAGCTTCCTCCAGAAAGCCATGATATCGTCAGATCCGACCGCTTCTTGCATATACTGGTTCTTGATGCGCCAGACGCTCTTCGATTCCTGGACCGCCTGATTCATCAGGTTAAACACGTTATTCCTTAGCATGCTGATTGGTGAGATGCTTATAATGGCTTAAGTATATCCCACTGCGCCAGAAGGAGCCTCTCAATGTCCACACCCGGCGAAAGCCGATAGGTATCTTACAGGCTATAATTGAGAGCATATGAACCCTGCAGAGAAGACGCCTGTCTTCAAGGTCGCCTCTATCGCGATCGCGTTTCTCGTCCTTGCCGCAGGGATAGGATATTTCTATGTTTCGACCATGGATGGCCGGGGCTCGAAGCGCCCCTCGACAGGGGGAATGGCCTTCATAGGAGAGAGAAACTTCTCCGAGGCTCCTGAACTCGCGGAGAAGGTGGCGAAAGGAGAGCTTCCGCCGGTCGGGGAGAGGCTTCCCAAAAACCCTCTTATCGTAGTGCCTCATGAGAAGCTCGGAAAATACGGCGGCACCTGGCATCTCGTCGCGAAGAGCAAGAGCGACCACAACGCTTTTCTGCGATATCTCGGCTACGAGAATCTCGTCCGTTGGAACGCGAGCTGGACGGGCATCATCCCCAATATAGCCCAGTCTTACAACGTGAGCTCGGACAGCAGGGAATATACCTTCTATTTGCGCGACGGGTTGAAATGGTCCGATGGAAAGCCCTTCACCGCGGACGATATAATGTTCTGGTATGAGGACGTCTTTCTGGACAAGGTGCTCACGCCGGTCTATCAGGACTGGCTCATCGCCGGAGGTAAGCCTGTAAAGGTAGAGAGGCTCGGCGACCGCGCCGTAAAGTTCTCCTTCGAAGAGCCCAACAGCCTTTTTTTGCAGTCTCTCGCGCACCCTAAGGGCGGCGAGATCGTCTCGTACCCGAAGCACGCGCTTTCTGGATATCACCCGAAATATAATCCCGATATAGATCAGGCCGTAAAGGATGCGGGAGCGAAGGATTGGGCCGATCTTTTTCAGTCGAAGTTCGGCAATATCGGCACCCCTGATAATCAGACCCGTTGGCAACATCCTGAGATCCCGACCCTCAACGCCTGGGTGCTTCAAGGAATCTACGGAAAGGATGCCCCGCTCGTCGCGGCGAGGAATCCGTACTATTGGAAGATAGACCCCACGGGAAACCAGCTTCCTTATATCAATAGGCTCGAATACGCGATCGAGGACGATTCGAGCAAGATAATAGATCTCGTGCTCGCCGGTAAGGTCGATATGCAAGACAGGAACGTCGGATCGAGCATGATATCCGTCGCTACCGCGCGCGCAGCTATCGAGGACGGAGCGACTAAGGGCGGCTACCATCTCTTCAAGACGGTGTTCGCGACGATGAACACCATGATGATCTCGCTTAACCTTAACCACAAAGACCCTGCCCTCCGGGAGATATTCCAGAATAAGGATTTCAGGATCGGCCTCTCGCACGCTTTAAATAGAGAGAGGATCATAGACCTCATATTCGCCGGGTACGGCATACCGTATCAAGGCGCTCCTCGCCCGGAATCGCCCTTCTATGACGAAGAGATGGCGAAGCAATATACGGAATACGATGTCGCTAAGGCGAACGGCTATCTCGATAGGGCCGGGCTCAAAGAGAGGGATAGCGCGGGCTATCGAAAGAGGCCGGACGGAAAGAGGCTTACATTCACCGTCGATTGGGGCGATGCCAAGGCTCTCGCTTTGATCCAAGAGGATTGGAAGGCGGTAGGCATAGATATGAAGATAGGCAACACGACGGACAGGACCGCGTTCTATTCAAGGAAATCGAACCTCGACCACGACGCGGCCGTTTGGACCGGAGACGGCGGCATAGACGTGATGCAGGAGCCGCGATATTATTTCCCGTTCGGCAGCACGAACGAATCTAATTACGCGCTCGCGTGGGGCTACTGGTTCACTTCTCCCGATAACCCGCTCGCGGAAGAGCCGCCGGAGATCGTAAAGGAGCAGATGAGCCTCTATAGAGAGATCAGGAGAACGGCAGACGAGGCCAAGCAGAACGAGCTCATGGCGAGGATCCTCGACATAGCGAAGGACCAGTTCTATGCCATAGGGGTAAGCCTTCCGGTAGACGGATTCGGCATCGTGCGCGACGGGTTCAAGAACGTCCCCGAGGCGATGCCCGCCGCGTTCGTGTATCCGAACCCTGCGCCCACGAACCCGAGCCAGTACTTTATCGAATAAGGACGACAATGATCAATTTCTTCGACAGGATCGCGTTTCGGCTCATAGCTACGATCATCATAATGCAGACGATCGTCCTTTCTGTCGCCGGATACTACTACGTCGACCGCTTTTCCGAAGACATCGACGCGCGCGTTGAGAGCCAGATATCCGTACCCGGAAGGCTCATGAACCAAGGGCTCCTCAATTTCGAGGCATTCTCCAAGAAGGAGACCATGAAGCAGATCGTCGGGGAGGACCTCGCCGAGGCGATGATCTTCGGCTTCGACGAGACCGTGTATTATTCTGCTGATCCGGAGGACCTCGGCAAGAACGCCGGCGACCTCGGACGGATAGACTTGTCGCATTTCACCGGCGGCTCTGAAGAGGTCGTCGCTCACGGGGTTGACGCGGAGGGCGACTATATAGCGAGCATAACGCCGATCTATTCGGTCGCGGGCAAGGCGCCTTTCCTCTTCGTGTATGTGAAGATACGGACCGATTTCATCACAGAGCAGAAGGCCGTATTGAGGAACATATTCTTCGCTGGCTTCCTCGTCACCGCCGGCGTCACGACCTTTATCCTCATATTCGTCCTCCAGAGGATCCTGCTTTCGAACGTAGACAAGCTGCGCAAAGCGGCTGGGATGGTCGCGAAAGGTTCTTTGGGCCAAGACGCACTCGACGCTTTGCCTAGGGCGAAGAACGAATTCGGGCTCCTGTCCAAGAGCTTCGAACAGATGATCATCGAGATGAAGAGGTCGCGGGAAGGGCTCGAAGAGGAAGTGGCGAAGAGGACCAAGGAGCTCCAGTCTTCTCAAGAGGAGATCGTCCTTAAATACGACGAGCTCAAGGGGCTTAACACGGAGCTCGAAAGAGTGAACAAGCTCATGGTGGGTCGGGAGCTTCGCATGGTCGAGCTCAAGAATAAGATACGAGAGCTCGAAGAGGGATCAGGCAAGGGCCCGAGCTCGCCTCAGGCTTAGAGCGGGAGTCTTAGATGAAAAAGAAAGGCGCTCCTTCGTGGAGCGCCTTCGCCGTTAGAACAGCTCGGTCTGTTCCTCTGTTACGGTCCTGGCAGGGGAGGGGCGGATAGCCGGGACAGGCTTCTTCTGGGCGGCAGGGAGCCTGCGGTGGGTCAATTTCACCCAGAATCGCTTCCTGTGGATCTTCGCGACGACATGTCGCGCGACGGCCTCTAGGATCGATTCGTCGGGATTCGCGCCGATGTCGTTTTCGACAGCGTGGTCCTTCACGAGGGTCTTTTCAGGATTGGGGATGCCCCACTCCTTAAAGACCTTCGCCACCCGTTTCTTTAGTCCGCCCTTCCCATACCTCACGAGATTTACAGCGCCGGAGAGCTTGTAGACCATGGCGGGAGCTTGTTGAAAATACGATACCTTTCATATTGAAATGAGTCAAGGTCGTCTCTAGAGACAACCATCCCCCGCGAGCCACACTTAAGCGGCGCGCGGGGGAGAAGGTCTTCACAGACTGAGAACGAGCTGTCTGCGATTCGCGGTGGATTTCATCCCGCCTTCTTTGCCGAGATAGGAGGTGACGGCAGAGATGAGCGAGACGTTTTCCGGCGAACCGATATCGTTCACGATCCGTGCGACCCGAACGGAGATGCTCGGCTTGGAGAAGCCCATAGAGCGGAGAGCCTTTGCGGCTGCCTGTCCATAGTTTCTTCCGTGCGCGAGCTTTCTCGTTTCCGCAACTGCATCGGAGAGCATGAGTGCCATGACGGTAGGAGGGGGTTGAGGTTTCGAAGGAAAGTGATCTCAAACAACTTATCCATACTATTATACACCCAACGTCATGGTTTGTCAATAGTAGGAAACGAATGAAAAGAAATGGCAAGAAAAGCCCCGGGCGCGAAGCGCCCGGGGCTTTTCCATCTCTCGATTGTTCGACTTTAGGCGAACATCTCGTCGACTACCGCCTTTATATCGCTGCCCTCGGCTTTACCCTTGAGCTCCTTCGATATAGCGCCTATGAGCTTTCCTGCGCCGGATTTATCCGTTACGCCGAGCTCTGCTTTCTTCGCGAGGGCGAACTTCTTTATCTCGTCCTTGGGCATCGTGGCAGGGAGGTATGCCTGCAGGACGGCAAGCTCGTTTTTCTCGGATAGGGCGAGATCGGGTCGCCCGCCCTTCTCGAATTGCTCGATCGAATCCTTTCTCTGCTTTACGAGCCTCTTTATGACGGCGAGGGTCTCTTCGTCGGTCGCTTCGTTCGCTGCGGATTTCTTGGCGATGAGCTCCTTTTGGATCTCGGCCTGGACTCCGCGCAGAACGAGGGTCCTCGTCTCGTTTTTCGCTATCATCGCCTCCTTTATATGGGTCCTTATCGTTTGGTGAAGTGACATATGTGGTTCCTTTGATATACGGCCATTCTATCACGCTTCTCTCTGGTATAATGTCGGCATGGAAACAGGCCTTATCATCGCTATCGGAGCGCTTATCCTCCTTATCAACGCGGGCGTGCTCTATTTCGTGGCTCGAAAGAGAGAGGCTCCCAAGCAGGACGATACAGGGCTCAAGCTCCTTTTGGAGCAGATGAACAACCTGTCGAGGACGGTGGATGAAAAGATGGGCGAGACGAATCGCACGATGACCGATTCTATGAGGAATCAGTTCTCGGAGTCCCAGAAGCTCGTCGATAAATTCCTCCGGGAGGTCACCTCTATGACGGAGAAGGTGACGAGGGTAGAGGAGACCGGAAAGCAGATGGTCGGATTCGCCGACCAGCTGCAGAACCTTCAAGACATATTGAAGAATCCGAAACAGCGCGGGATCCTGGGCGAATACTATCTGGAGACCTTGCTTAAGAACGTCTTGCCGCCCGGAAGCTACCAGATGCAGTACGGATTCAAAGACGGAGAGATCGTGGATGCCGTCGTGAAGGTCAAAGACAAGCTTATTCCGGTCGATTCGAAGTTCTCTCTCGAGAACTATAACCGACTCGCCGAGGAGAAGAACGATTCGGAGAAGCTCCGTCTGGAGAAGCTCTTCGTGAACGACCTCAAGAATCGTATCGTCGAGACCTCGAAATACATACGCCCGAACGAGGGCACTATGGATTTCGCGTTCATGTTCATACCGCATGAGGCGATCTACTACGACCTCCTCGTCAATAAAGTGGGCGCGATAACCGAAGATACGGACAATCTCATACAGCGCGCCGCCAATAAATACAAGGTCATCATCGTCTCGCCGACTTCCTTCCTCGCGTATCTCCAGACCGTCCTCCAGGGCCTCAAAGCGATGCAGATCGAAGATACCGCCAAAGACATCGTCCAGAGGGTAGGGGAGCTCGGCAAACACCTCAAGGCTTACGAGGAATACCATAATAAGCTCGGAAACAACCTAGCGACGGTCGTGAATCAATATATGTTCTCCTCAAAGGAGCTCAAGAAGGTCGACAAGGACGTCTTGCGCATAACAGGCACCGCAGTCGGACTCGATCCTCTGTCTATAGAGAAGCCGGATCTCGAAGAATAGCCATGAAGACGAGAGCTTTCACTCTCATCGAGCTCCTCGTCGTGATATCGATCATATCGCTCCTTTCGAGCGTCGTGCTCTCGAATCTTAATTCCGCGAGAGAAAAGGCGCGGCTGGCCGCCGTCGGTTCGTTCGCCGCTCAGGCGGACCGTATCGCCGGCGAACAGGCCGTCGGAGTCTGGGATTTCGACGAATGCAGCGGCTCTCTGGCTGCCGACAGATCGGGCTTCGGCAACAACGGGAGCGTGTCTGGATCTCCGACCTGGTCGAGCGACACGCCGACAGGGAGAGGGTGCTCGCTTAGCCTTAGCGGTTCCGCGCAGTATGTGAACGCTGGGAACGGGCAGTCGCTTAACATGGGCACGGGAGACATGTCGCTCTCGGTGTGGGTCAAGACGTCGTCCACGGCTTCGAACCTCTGGATCGTCGACAAAAAGACCGCTGGGACGAACAATCCGGGATTCGACCTGAGCACGATCGGCACGCTCTACTTCCGTATCGCTAACGGCTCTTCTCAGATAGGCGTGACGGCCACGGGCGGAGCTGTCATCGGGGACGGGAGGTGGCACCACATCGTGGCGGTCGTGAATAGGTCGAATTCCACCCTTTATCTCTATATAGACGGAAAGCTCAATAATACGAATTCATTCAATAACACATGGAACCTGTCGGGGAGCGACACTCTCGCTTTTGGGGGATACGGTGGCGGCACGGGAGGCAATTTTCCGGGAAGCATAGACAACGTGAGGCTGTTCTCCAAGATCCTCGCGGCATCGGAAGTGGGCGATCTCTACGCTCTCGAGTCGTCTCATTTTTTCGCCGCCCGATAGCCTGGTATTATGAGACGTATGAAGAAAGGGTTCACCCTCATCGAGCTCCTCGTCGTGATATCGATCATATCGCTCCTTTCGAGCGTTGTATTATCGAACGTCAATTCGGCGAGAGAGAAGGGGAGGCTCGGAGCGGGCAAATATTTCGCGGCACAGGTCTATCATGTCGCAGGAGAGCAATCGATCGCGCTTTTAGACCTCAACGAGTGCGCGGGCAGCGCTCCATCTAACAAAGCGGCGAATGGGATCGCGTTCTCGTTCTCCGGCACGCCGATATGGCAGGCCGATACGCCTTATTCGAGCGGCTGCTCGCTTTCCTTCAATGCGACCAATTATGTCGTAGCGAGCGCGGCGACCACGGAGGCGGCAGGCAACAACCCGTTCGCGGTCTCGTTCTGGACCAAGAGGTCATCGGCCCAATCGCGAGCGAGCATGATGTCCTCCGCGAACTATACGGTCGGCGGATGGATGGTAGCGGAGGGCTATGCGTCGGCTGACGGAAGGCTCTTCTTCGAGAGGAATGTCTCGGGAGGCGCCGATATCGCGGTCGCTCCGAATCCGATCCCGAACGACAAGTGGGTGCATGTCGTAGCTGTCTACGATAATTCCAAAATAACGATCTATCAAGACGGCGTCGCCGTGGCCTCTGTCGCATCCACCGGCTCTTCCGGTACGGCATTCCCGCTGCGCCTCGCGTCCACGCAGCAGGGCGGTTGGGGAGGCTACAGCGGTTCCATAGACGAGGTACAGGTGTTCTCAAAGGGTTTGACCGCAAGCGAGGTGGGAAAGATCTATGCTCTAGGCAGGAGAGGCGATGTTTTCGCTAAGTTCGGGCAGTAGCTCGACCGAATCTCGAGCAATTGACCTTTCTTGAGGGCGCTTTGGCTATGAAGGTCGCATACTATGAGCGTATTTGGTCAGGAGACTTGCATTTTTATGGGCCCTATGCGATATTAGACGAATCAAAAGCCCCTCACAGGGCTCTTAATTTTCAAGAAATATGGCTACTGCTAAAGCTAAAAAGACCGCTCAGACTAACGCTTTTGCCGTCATCGCGACGGGCGGAAAGCAGTACAAGGTCAGCGTAGGGGATATCGTAAAGATCGAGAAGCTCTCAGGCGAACACAAGGTAGGAGGAAAAGTTGTATTCAGCGACGTCCTTCTCGTCGATGATGCCGGAAAGACGACGGTCGGAGCGCCTTTTATAAAAGGATCGAAGGTAGAGGCCGAGGTGAAGGAGATTGGCCGCGATGCGAAGGTCGTGGTCGTCCACTATAAGCAGAAGTCGAAATACTTCAAGAAGTACGGACATCGCCAGCCTTATTTCAAAGTCGAGATCAAGGCGATCGCGTAACAAAGAACCGCCTAAAGGCGGTTTTTTGCTGCGCAGAAACAGCAGGCGTCAAAGAGTTCCCCGTCTCGGAGGATGGGGAGCCTGTCGCACAGGGACGAGGGGAATGGGACCCTTTGTTCGGATCTCTTCGGCCTCGCGCCTCAATGCGCGCGAGGGGTCGCGCGAAAAAGAATGGTGGGCGGACCGAAAGCAGGATCCGCAGAGAGTCTGCGGATCCTGTTGCGAACGTACCAGCGCTTTCTGTGGATTCTCAGCGCCGTCTCTATTCTTCTCTTATGGATCTCACGATGAGCTTTCGAGCGGTGAGCTTTCTTTTCGGAGCGCTCCGAGGTTTCGCCTTCGTCGGCACGGTTCCCGCCTCGATATCCTTCATGAGCTTCTCAAGGTCCTCAGTCTTGTAGATACGGTAATTGGACATCGGATGCCTCGTCGTGGGGAGCTTTCCGCTCTTATCCCAATTACGCAAAGTGAGCGGAGTCACCCCGAGCATTTCCGCAGCCTCCTTGATGGTCATGAATTTACCAGACATAGGTTTGAATTCCTTGTATAATATACCTGTCTGGACTCCCATACAAGGAGCACCTCGTCTAAGTCCACAGGATAAAACAAGATGATGAAGCCCTTCAGCAAGCAGAACATAGCCTATATACTCATCGTTTCCTTCATTATGGTCGCCGCGATCAGGCTTTTTGCGTTCGAGGCGTTCTTCGTGAGAGGTGATTCTATGTCGCCCGCGCTCGAATCGGGCGATTTCGTTCTCGTGAACAAGCTGGCATATGCGAATAGCGAGCCTGAACGGGGAGATATCGTGGTAGCGGTTCCAAGGACGCATCCTGGGCGTGTGGTAAAGAGGATAATAGGCCTTCCTGGCGAATGGTTTTCGATTGAAAATCAAAGGGTTGTCATCAAAAATTCCAGAACCGACGAAGGCGTCAATCTTGACGAAGGCTATCTAGAATTTCCTGATACAGAAGCCGTGGGCAAGTCGAGAACCAATATAGATCCAGGAGAATACTTTGCGCTCGGAGATAATCGTAAAGTAAGCATCGATTCGAGAGAGTTGGGCCTCATCGACGGGAGCGGCATCCAGGGAAGGGTCTTTGGAGCGTTTCGCATTAAATCATTGAAATATATAGGTTTTTAGGAAATTGAATCTATTAAGGTTTAGTAATGTATATAAAAATACAATAAGAATTAATAAAGAACATGTAGCGAATGGGTCGTTGCAGAACGGACACTGTGGCTTGAAGTCCTCCGGTGTCCGTTTTTATTTATCTCAGAGCGATTTCAGATTGTTTTTTATCGATCTCGTATCGGTTGGAAACCAATATCGGTTGTCCCCAGAAAAACAGCCCTACGAAAGAAGGTCGGTCCGTATAATGAACACGTGAACTTTTGAGCATCCGATACGGCGTATCGGATAGTAATCAAACCAATCCTTGAGCCAGGAATTTAAAAACGACCAGGGGGCGAATCCCGAAGAGAGCATAGCTCCTCAGGATAGGTCCTTTGCCGCATCGGGCGATAGATGGCTCTCTATGTCGGAGGCGTCAGGGCTTACGCCTTACTCCGCGGAATATCTCTCGCTACTCGCCCGCAAGAAGAAGCTCTCGGCCAAGAAGGTCGGAAAGGTCTGGTATACGACTAAGGCGATACTCGATGAGTACATGAGGCGGCAGATGATCAGGAACCAGATCCAGAACGGAGACCTTTCGTCCGTCGATCGCGGCCCTGAGACGAAGCCGTCAGCGCCTAAATTCTTCGCCCCTCTTCCGATCGAGCTTTCCGAGAGCGGCGTTCCTGTAAACTCCTCTGCTTCCGTCGATCATGACGGTCTCGCCCGCAGGACTACAGCCGAGGGAGAGATGATCGTCTACATGAAGAAGCCTGCAGAGATCGTGGAAGACGCGGCAGAAAAGGCGGCGCCGTACGTCGAATCGACGGAAGGTCGGGCGGACATATCGGTCACGACAGACCATCCTCACACGAAGAAGATAAGGACCTATCACGGAGATCTGAGGAATTACCTCGAGATGATCAATTCCGAGAGGAAAAAGAATTCTGCCGTCGGCATAGAGCACATACACATACCTGAATCTTTCAAGGCGCCGAAGCCAACTTTCGGCCAGCTTGCTCCCAAGACGGCTCCTGCGTCGATTCCCGCGAAGGCGGCTGTCGAGCCGGAGGCGAAGAGGTTCGCGCTCCCCAGGAAGATATTCTCGATTATCCCATCGATAAAGAGGCCGTCAGCGCCAGCGGTCTCTAAGCCGGCAGATGAGAAGGTCTCGGTCCCTGCGCCGCGCATCGTTAAGGAAGCGAGGGCGCTCGCGCCCGTTGCGGCAACGAAGCCTGCCGCCGACGGCCTAGAATCGATCCAGAGGACCCTCGCCGATATATCTTCGAGGCTCGAGAAGCTCTCTTTGGAAAGGGTCGCTGCGGCAGCATCTCCTTTCTCGGCGCCTGCAGAGGGTGTCGCGGCCGAAGTTTCGAAAGCGTTAGACCAGAAGTTCGCGTCTCTTCAACTCGTGCCAGGACAGCCTAATATCGTCGCTAGGGCGTTTAGGACCGTATTCGGCAGCAAGCCGCTCATCGCGACCGCTCTCGCGGTAACCGTCTTCTTCGCCATATTTCCGACGCCGTTCGTATTCGGGTTCATGGAGAAGGCGGGCGGTTTCGTAAAGAAGGTCTGGACGGACGCGAACACGGTGATGGGTTTCAGGCCAGGCACCCACGAGAACGAGATACTCCTCCTCGATAAGGCAGGAAACATCTCGATCATGGGACACATCGAGACGGAGGGGCAGCTTAGGTCTTTCATAGCGGACGGCGTCGCGCCGATCGTCGTCGACTCGATGACAGAGGTCAAGAACCTCAACGCGGAGATGGTCGGCGGAAACCGCGCCACTGATTTTACTCTAGCCTTCGTGACCAAGAACGGAAACGTGACGACCGACGATGTGCGTTTCGAGGGAGACGTCGAGGTGGGCAAGACGCTCCTCGTGCGAGGGGCCGCGAACCTCTTATCGTCTCTTACGGTCGACGGCGACCTCGAGGTTTTCGGAAAGGCGAAATTCGCCAAGACGCTCGAAGTTGCGGGTCCCGCGTATCTCGCGACGATCGTGAATACAGGAAAAGCGACGCTCGGCGAAGCGTCCGTCACGGGCGGCCTTCGGGTGGGAAGGAACGCAAGCGTCCGCGGGTCGCTCGACGTGGGCAGCGCGGTGATCGCGCGGTCGGGATCCTTCTCTCATGCGTCAGTCTCTGGAGATTTCTCGGCGGGCGGAGAGATACAGCTCGGCAATTCCGATGACGACCTCACCATAGACTCTGAGGACATCCAGCTCGATAAGGAGGGCAATATGACGCTCTCAGGATCGCTCTCGCTCGGTGGAAGCATCTCTATCTCAGGCGGGATCTCCGCGTCCGATCTCACCCTTACGGGCACCACGAGCGTCTCGAACCTCATCGTCATCGGCTCTGCGTCGATAAATTCGCTCAATGCCACGAACTCGACGACGACCAACGCCACTTCGACGAACCTCTTCGCCTCGGTGGGCAAGTTCCTCACCGGCGTCATCGATACGTTCACCGCCACCCTCGCTACGATAACGTCGCTCGTGGCAGACGATATAACCGTCGGCGCGCTCACCGCCACGAACTCGACGACCACGAACGCGACCACGACAAACTCGTTCTCGACGTCCTCGGTATCTCAGAACGCCTCGTCGACCAATCTCTACGCCCAGAACGCATCGACCACGAATGCGACTTCGACGAACCTCTTCGCCTCGAACGCGACTCTCGCGTCGGGCTCCATCGACAGCTTGGTGTTCGTGAACGCGACCGGCACGAGGGCTACGACGACGAGCCTCTATTCCACCTCTGCGTCGTTTGGCGCGGGAACTTCCACGGACTTCTATATAGAGAGGCTTCTGTCCGATAGGGCCGTCCTCTCCAATATCGTCGGCATATATTCGACTACGACTAACTCAACGACCACGAACTCCTACGTATCGAACCTCGTAGCCGGGAATTCGACGACGACCAATTCATATGTGACGGATTTCATCGCGCTGAATTCGACCTCGACAAATCTTTTTGCCGCGAACGCCACGTTTACCGGCGCGACGACGACGAGCTTTGCCGTAATAGGAGCGGGCACGACGACCGTCGCGGGCAACCTCGCTGTCTCCGGTAGCTTGGCTTTGGGCGATTCCTCGACCGACAATATATATGTCAATGGAAGCATCTCGGGCAATCTCATCCCTGACGCTAACTTGCTGCGCGACATCGGGTCGCCGGGAGCATATTGGCGCACAGGATATTTCGATAGCATCAACGTCAACTCGATATCCGCGGCGTCTACCACGATCGCGGGCACGGCTTCGAACACGTTTACGATAAACTCGGACAACCTCTCCGTCGACGCCGAGGACATGGATCTCATATTCAAGCGCGGCTCGGTGTCGCCTAACGCGCTCCTCTCTTGGAATTCGACCCTCGACAGGTTCCGATTCAATCAGGCGCTCGCCATACAGAACGACTCGCTTTCGTCTTCGAATCCGACGCTCACTCTCTCCGGATACGCAGGACAGACCTCGGACATCCTCTCTATCGCTTCTTCGTCGGGGTCCTCTCTCCTTAACGTCACGTCTTCGGGCAACGTCGGGATAGGCACGACTTCTCCTTCGCAGCGCCTTTCTGTGCAAGGCAACGGCCTATTCTCGGGCGACATAAGCGCGGCGAACCTTAATGCCACCGGGACGCTCTCGGTCTCCGGCGCGTCGTCTCTGCAGAATCTGACCTTCTCGAACGCAACGGGCACCAATGCGACTACGACGTCGCTCTTCTCCATGGTATTAAGGACGATGTTCGGATCCGTCGATTCCTTCACCTCGATGCTCGCGGACATATCGGGGTTGACGGTCGGTAACTCCACGACGACGAATTCCACGACCACGAACGCTTTCGCGACGAACCTCAAGTCCACGAGCGGCACGATCGATAATCTCTCTTTCTCGAACGCGACCGGTACGGCCGCGACGACGACGTCCCTTTTCTCCTCTATAGCGCGGTTCACGAACGGGGTCGTAAACACCCTCACTTCGACTCTCGCGACGATCACATCTCTTATCGCCGACGATATAACGGTCGGCGCGCTCACCGCTACGAACTCTACGACCACGAACGCTACGACGACGAATCTCTCTTCTATAAGCGTCTCGGCTGCGAATTCGACCTCTACGAACTTGTTCGCTACGAATAGCACCGCAACGAACCTCGCTTTCACGAACGCGACAGGGACGAACTCGACGACCACGAATTCCTTCGCGACGAATCTCAGGTCGACCAACGGTACGATCGACAACCTCTCGTTCTCGAATGCAACAGGTACCAACGCGACTACGACGAATCTGTATTCGTCGAATGCTCTGCTAGGGAAGCTTGTCATCCAGGGCAATCAGGGAACGGAGTTCGAAGCGGCGCGCATAGTGAATACAGGCGCGAGCGATAATTCATATATATACTTCCAGCGCCCTGGATTCACTGATCGCGGCCTCGTCATCGGACATCAGACAAGCATAGCTACCACTTCAAATATACGAGCCTCCGGAGGCGTGTCGGAAAATCTCGAGCTCCGGTCAGGTCTCGACCTTTCAGGCAATTCCGGTCAGATACACCTCCTCGGCGGCAATGTCGGCATCGGCACCACGTCGGCGTTCACAAAGCTCTCCGTCGCAGGCAGCGCGTATATAGGAGGCAATCTCACCGCCACCGGCACCATCTCGACTCCGAACTTCGCCGTCACAGGCACTGGCACCACCACGTTCAACGGCGACATCCTCGCCCGCGGCGTCGCTGCATGGCAGTACCTCACCGCTCCGACGATCCAGGCGACGTCTTCGACGGG
>JACRJQ010000003.1 GCA_016215405.1 Candidatus Tayloriibacteriota bacterium | reverse complement strand
GACCGCGCTCGTCGCGCGGCGCAAGATGACGATCTGAGAGAGGTCGCCGTCTACCGGATTCGTCCACGAGAGAGATACCTGCGTATCCCCCGCCGTCGCAGTCGCAGAGGTGACGTTCGCGGGAGAGAGGTTGTCGATGGTGAGGGTGTTCGCGTTCGTGTCGGAGCCCCCGTGCGCGTTCGTGCCCGTCCAATTCGATACTAGAGGCGAGAGCGCGTAGCTCGCCCCAGAGGGCGCTGCCATATTCGCGTGCGTCTTTGGAGTCACGCGGATCTTGAACGTGGCTACCGATGAGGTGACGGGGATCGGCGTCCCGCCGGAGAAAGAGAGCGAATTGCTCGAAGGGTTCGCTATCGCTGTGAAATACGTCGTAAGGCCGTCAGAGGACGTTATGCGGACTTCGGACACTCCGTCGTAGGGGGTCCCCGCGCCGGCGAGAGTGACGTTGAGGCCGGTTATCGAATCGGTGCCCGACGATGCCTGAAAGGTGAACTGCCCCGCATCGACTATCCCCGACTCTGGAGCGACAGTCGTCGAAGCGGGATCGGACCCAGTCGCAAGCGTCGTCGTCACGGGAATATAGCGGGCGTATTCGAAATCCGCCGTCCTGTATATGTTGGATCCGGTATTCGCCTCGAGAGCGGCGCCGCCGTCTGCGTTAGACCAGGTGAACCCTGGCGTTGATGTCATGATGAGCCTCTTGGCGAACACGTCGGAGTTGGTGTCGCCGACGGTGAATATGAGCCTGTCCTTGTTGAAAGGATCCATATCTATGGCGTACTGCCTCTGCGCGCCGAAGACGGGGGTCGGAGCGAAGTCGGTCTGCGCGGCGAACGACCCGGCGTTTCCTACGATCCAGCCTACGTTCGTAGTGGCGGAATCGTAATACGTGATGACGCTTCGCGTCGTAGCTCCGGCTATGAGCCATCCGGTCGCTACGAACTTCGTTCCGGCCGTCGCGGCTTGAGCGGTGATATCGATGTTTGCCTGACCGGTCCAAGCGCTTCCCGACCAATACGCCGCAGACACGTCAGCCTGGCTGTTATCGACCGAGGCGAGCACGATCTCGTTCGTGTTCGGATTTCCCGACATATCGAGATGTGTTGCGGGGTCCGCGACCGTAGGTATGGCGGCGACGGACGACCACGCGTTCGTATAGGTCGCATAGCGTATACAGTTCGTCGTCGCGATAGCGGTTCCGGCCGTACACGAGGTCGCCTGAGTAAGACCCCATGCGACCATGAGCTCGCCGGAGGTGCTCTCGAAAGCGATATCAAAGGACTGGACATCCTGGGCCGCTGTCACGAACTCGAGAGACGTTTCGAGCGCGGCGGCAGGCTCCGCGACCGCAAAGCTCGCTCCTGTCCATTCCATGGCCGAGAGATCGGCGTTCGCGTCAGCCCACGCGACAGCGATGGTATTCGAGCCTGACGCAGGGCTTCCCTCTGCCCTCACCCAATGGACGATGCCCGAGGTCCTGACAGCGTCATAGTTCGTAGCTCCCGACCAGTTCGCCGAACCGCAAGCCGAAGACCCTGCCTTAGTCCTATACGCGAGCTCGTTCGTCGTCGCCGCGTTCGTACCATAGACGACCATGACGTCGCCAGAAGTCTTTTCGTAGGCTATGTCGAAACGCCTCGTCGTTCCCGTGCCTCCCACTGACACCGACCATTCATTCGTCCATGACGCGCCGTCATAGCACATGACCTGAAGCGTGCCGGCGGAGTTCACGTATCCTGCTATGTATTCGTCTTTCGTCGGAGACGCCTTGATCGACGACTGGAGAGCGGTCCCGCCCGCGACGGTCGATGCGGCGCTATTGAAGGAGTTCGTCGTCGCGACGTAATCGCGCGTCCTCGGCGTAGTGTTAGCGGCGATGCTATAGAATATCTTGCCGTCGCCTTGAGCCGCAGCAAGAGCTCCTCTCGTACGCAGCTGCTTGGCGAGCCCTCTGAGTGACGGGAACGAATCGACCACGTTCGGGTCGCGCGATGCCTTCCATGCGATATCGACTACGTTAGCTTCGTTGATGAGCCTCTCTATCCCCCTTCCGAGGATATCGAGCGGAAGATTGGTGACAAAAATAGCGACGACGACGAGAAGGGTCGTCGCTTTCGTGATGATCTTCGCTGTCAACGTCGCTTTGTTGCGCATTAGTTCTTTATTGCCGAAAAAGACCGTGCCGCCGCAGGCGGTGAGCCTCTCCTCGAGGAGGCTTCTTGTGCCGCGCCGGAACGGAAACGCCTTCGATTCCCTTGCGTATGATTATAGCATCCCGAACGATGCGCCTAACTCTCTTTGTCCACTGCTTTATAGCCGGTCACGTACCTATAGACCTTATCGGAGATATCGTCCATGATTCCCTTTGCGTCCGATTCTCCTTTGCCGCTCGTCATGACGATAAGTATGTAGGACCTGCCATCTAGATAGACGATGCCCGCGTCCATGAATACACCATCCTCGTCGCTCACGCCTATCTTATGGGCGAACCTCACATCCTTTGGTAGCCTGTTCTGGAGATAGTCGTCGAATCTGGTCTCCGAAAGCATCTCGAGGGCCTTATTCGCGTTCTCGGGCGAAAGATACGCCCCTTGATAGAGAGAGCGGAGCACGACCGCGTACCGTTTTGCGCTTATCTTGCCGTCCTTCGCGAAGAAATCCTGCAGGCCGAGGTGATCATAGACCTCTTCGAGCTCGCTCGTCTCGAGGTTCCTCAAAAGGATGTAATAGGAGGTGTTGTCGGACTCGACAAGGGTCTTCCTCACGAGCTCCTCTATCGTGTAGCGCGTGCCGATCGGGTCTTTATAGAGATCCCCGAAGCGGTCATCCTTGTCGCCGGCCATAAGAACGAGCTCGTTTTGCCATTTCCATTCGCCTCTCTGTATCTTCATTATCGCCGCCATCGCCACAGGGAGCTTGAGAAGGCTCGCCGGAAAGAATTCGGCGTCTTTGCTTATGCTTATGTTCGCTCCTGTCGGCAGATACTCGAAATAGACCGAGACTCCGGGATCGCTCTCATAGGTATCGTTCAGATATTCACGCAGCGGCTGAAAATTGACGATGAGGTCTTCTGACCTGATGAATTTCCTCAAAGGGTTGAGGAGAGGGTATGCAGCGCCGACCTCTTCCTTCGGCGCGAGGCGGGCGGAGCTTAAGAGCGCCGCGAGAGCGAGAATGAGGAGAGCTATCGCCGTCCAAAGCATAGGCACGAGGAATCCTCTTCGGGAAGGCTCGATAGTGCGGTCCTGTTTGCTCGTTTTCATCTCGGTGTTGTCCTTTTATGAAAGCATACTATCTCTTTTTTGCGTAGAGCCTATATCCCACCGTCGAGCTCGAGCGAGGCGCCGGTCGTGAGGTTCGTCTGGCTCGCGTATGTCGTGTCGGGGCAATCCTTTACGCCCGCCGAACCTCCCGACGTCCACGCCGTCTGATTGCAGACCTTGTTGCGCCATCTAAAAAAATACTGCGAGGCGACGAGAGGCTCGGTAGAGGAGGCCGCGACGACGATATCGACCTTCTGCGTAGAAGGGTCGTCGCGCAACGGCTCGTAGGCAAGCTCGATATCCCTCGTCGAAGAGTCGCGGCTCACGTTCGAGACTGTAAAATACCTTCCGTATGTAATGCCGCCCACCGCGAGGGCCTCCTCGCCCGCCGCGATGACCCACCTGTTCCCGCTCAGAGCGACGTGATACTTCGTCCCGTCCTTGGCGAGATCGTAGAGGTTCGCCCACCTCTCCTCTACCGCGCCTTGGATAGCAGAAGACATCTCGGAGAGCAGATTCGACGCCGCGGTCTTCTCTCCCGCGATCTCGCTCGACCGCAAGCCCACGAGCGTCGACTGGGCGCCCATAGCCGCGACGGCGGCGAACACCGCGACAGCTACGAGTATCTCTATGAGAAGCGAGCCTTTCTCTCTCGAGGGGTTCTTTTCCATACAGCTAGTATATCCCTCCCTGCGAGGTTATGGTCACCGTCACAGATTTTTGGGGAGAGTCGAGCACGATAGCCTGCGAGGTAGTAGTCCCGAAGCCCTTGCTAAAGAGGACGTCGTCGTTCGCCAGAGGCGCAGGATCGCTGAAGCTCACGCCCCTCGGCAGGTATTCTGTCGACGATATCGCGACCGCCGGGTCTAGATAGTTCGTAGGGGTCGAGTAGATCTCATAGTAGTCCTCCGACGCCCCGTTCACGAACCTCACGCCCCATTTCCTGCCTTCTTCCCCCGACATGGACTTCGCTTTCGCGAGCCTCAGGTCGAATACGACCTTCTGGGCGAACGAATCGAGCTCTACTCCCCTGCTGAAATTGCCGAGATTGACCGCCCCTATCGCGCTCACCACGCCCAGGACGGCGACGACGAGGAGGACCTCCATGAGGGTGAAAGCGTCGCTCGCTTTCCGGCTGGTAAAGGCAGTTCTCATGGCTATCCGAAATTACCGACGAGCTTGTATATAGGCAGGAGTATCGAAAGGGCGATCGCGCCGACGACGAGGCCCATGGCGAGAAGGAGTATCGGCTCGAGGACCGAGGTGAGGTCCTTGAGCTTGTCGTTCACCTCCTCCTCGTAGAACTCGGCGAGGGAGAGAAGGACCTTCCCGAGCGACCCCGTCTTCTCTCCCACCGCCACAAGGCCGACGAAGACCTTCGGAAAGAGGCGCGGATGGGCCGAAAGCGCCTTCGAGAGGGATATTCCCTGTTCGAGGTCTTTCGCGGATCTGTTGAGCGCCACCGCATAGACGTCGTTGCCTATAGAGTCGGCCGACACGTGCAGGGCCTCGACGGCGGATATGCCTGCGTCTTCGAGATTGCCGAACGTCCGCGCGAAGCGCACGACCGCGATCTTCTTTACAAGGTCTTTGGCGACGGGGGCCTTTGAGAGGGCGGAGAACCACAGCTTCCTGCCCATATCGGTCCTCCTGAAATATATAAAGAACCACGCGAGGAGCGCGACTATGGCGATGTCGAGGATATAGCTATAGGTAAGGGCGTCCGAGAGCGCGATGAAGAACTTGGTTATGCCCGGAAGCTCCACTTTGTTGGTCTCGAAAGACTTCGCGAGGCGCGGCAGGACGGCGATGAGGAGAAGCGCCACGACGCCGCTGGACGCGAAAAGGAGGACGGCCGGATATATGAGAGCGGACCTTATCCTGCTTTTGAGGCTGTAGTCGCGCGCGAGATATTGGCTGAGGCGCTCGAGAGTGGTATCGAGCTGCCCGGATATCTCGCCCGCCTTGAGCATGCCGATAAAGGCCGGCGGGAACGATTTCTTGTAGCTGCCGAAGCTCCTCGAGAGGGGCAAGCCGCTCTTTATGCCCGATTGCGCCTTCTGGAGGACGGCTTTGAGGCCCTTCTTCTCGGTGTCGTTTATGAGGACGTCGAGCGATTCGACGACGCTCATACCCGCCTTTATCGTTGCTGCGAGATTGCGGATAAGGAAAAGGACGTCGACGGTAGAGAGCCTCCCTATCACGATCGATCCGAACCTCGACGAGAATGCTTCCCGCAGAGGAGAGACCGATATCGGGTGGAGCGAACGCCTCAGGAGATGCTCGACGACTTCAGATTCCTTGGACGCCTCGAACTCTCCCTGCTCGATCGAGCCGTCCTTTCCGTATGCTTCGTATATATATGTCGCCATGGCTTTTATCCTATTCTCTCACGACCCTGAGCACCTCTTCGACCGTGGTGACGCCGAGCTCGACCTTTTGGAGCCCGTCCTCGAACATGGTCTTCATGCCCTCTTTTATCGCCTGCTTGCGTATCTCCGAAATCGGGGATTCCTTCATGACCGATGACCGTATGGCGTCGGAGACGCGGAACACCTCGAATATGCCGATCTGTCCCGAGAACCCGGACTGCCCGCAGACGTTGCAGCCCTTGCCCTTATACACGGTCTCTGGGATCTTTTTTATGTGGCTATCGCCGAGAGCCTTCATCTGGTCTTTTATGAGCCTCTTCATATCTGCAGGGATCGGATACGAGCCTATGCACGAGGTGCATATCTTGCGGACGAGCCTCTGCGCGACGATGAGGTTCACCGTCGACGAGAGAAGGAACGGAGCGGCGCCCATGTCCGTGAGGCGAGGAAGCGCGGAAGGAGCGTCGTTCGTATGGAGAGACGAGAGCACGAGGTGTCCCGTGAGCGCCGCGTGTATCGCGATATCCACCGTCTCGTTGTCGCGGATCTCTCCTATCATGATGATATCCGGGTTCTGCCTCAAAAGGGCGCGCAGCCCGTTCGCGAAGGTGACCCCCGCCTTCACGTTCACTTGGGTCTGGTTCACGCGCGGGAATTCGTATTCGACAGGGTCTTCGATCGTAGTGATGTTCACCGACGGCGTATTGAGGATATGGAGGATGGCGTAGAGGGTCGTCGTCTTTCCGTGTCCCGTAGGACCGGTGACGAGGATCATGCCATGAGGCTTCTTTATCTCTTCCGCGAGCGTCTCGGCCGCGTCCGAAGAGAGTCCGAGGTCCGTGAGCGTGAGGGGTCGCGCGGAGTTCTTGAGTATTCGCATCTCGACCTTCTCTCCGTGGAATACAGGCATGACGTTCACGCGGATATCGACGTTCGATCCGTCCTCCATCTCGAATCGGAACCTTCCGTCCTGAGGCACTCGATGCTCGTCGATCTGGAGGTTCGCGAGTATCTCTACTCGCGCGACGAGGATGGGCGCTATAGCCTTCGGTAGGCTCACTATCTCCTGCATGATCCCGTCTATTCGGAACCTCACCAAGAGCTCCTTTTCGAGAGGCTCGAAATGGACATCGGAGGCGTTAAGCGACGTCGCATGCTCTACGATCGTATCGAGTATGGAGATTATCGGCACGGACCCTGCGGTCTTCGCGACGTCGGACTCCCCCGCTATGGCGAGCGATTCGCGTATGTTGTGGGAGATGATCTCGCCGAACTCGACTCCGATCCTCTTTTTGTATTGGCGCAGGCCGTAGCGCAGGCTCGCCGTCGACATGAGCCGCGGCTCGACCCACATACCGAGCTTTGCCCTCACGTACTCGATGGTCTCATAATCGAACGGGTCCATCATCGCGAGCCTTGCGACGCCCTTTTCCTTGTCGCACTCGAAGAGTATCGCTTTCTTTGCCTTGGCATAGAGCTCGGGCACGAGCTCGAGCACGTCTATGTCGATCTGCTGCTTCTTGAGATTCACTATCGGGACCTTGTAGTATTCCTCGAGCACCTCGACGAGATGGTCCTCGGATATCTTCCCTGTTCCGATGAGCACGTCGGTCACGGCGCGGCCGGATCTCTTTGCGTCGTCGGAGGCGACGTCGAATTCGCTCTCTTTGATGAGGCCCGAGGAATCAAGGAGCGACTTGAGGGTGTCTTCGCTTATGTGCATCGCAGATATTATACCACGCGCATGCGCCGCGCTCTCCTATAGAGCGATCGCGGAAAGGCCGAGAAAGGCGACGAGCCGCGCGCCCACGAGGATGACGATGAGCGCCGCTAGCGCTGCGGGCAGCGCGAAAGAGAGGCCGGAGCGGCCGGTCGACGCCTTCCAGAGGCCTTGGCCGAGGATGAAGAGAAAGGCCAGGGCGGCAAAGGCGATACATGCCGGATAGCCTACGATCGAGACCCCGAGGGCGAAGATGAGGGCGTCTGTTTTCGTAGACTCGGAGCGGTTGGCGAATCGAAAGACCCCGTAGGCGACGAGCGCGCACGAGACGGCGAAGAGCGCCGGGACCCAGAAGCGGCTGGCGGAATAGAAAGCGAAGTACCCGTGGTCGCTGAGGAATATCGATCGAAAAGGCGAGAGGAGCGCCGGAAGCGGGGCTTCCGCCTCGATGGGCAGGCTCAAGAAAAGCTTGGTGAAGGCGTCTTTGGACCACACATAGCCCTGAGCGGCCGTGAGAAGGGCCGCATAGAGCCCATGGAACGAAAGAGAGAGAGCGAAGAGCCTTTTGAATCCCTTCGCCCTGTCCGTGGCCCTAAACCAGACGACGAGAGCCGCGATGAAAAAGGCTGCCTGGGCGAGCTTCGGGAGTATCCCGGTCGAAGCGACGAGCGTTTCCATATGTCGACATCATAGGCTAAAAAGACCCTCGCGTAAAACCGAGCGAGAAAAAATCCCCGATCTCTCGGGGATTTTCTCTGCATCTCTTAGAAGTTCGTTCCGGTGCCGATGAGCCTGAGGCTCGATCCGACCTCGTAATAGTTGTCGTTGTCCCCTCCGTCCTTGGTCTTCCTGTTGTCGTCCGAGGTGTACGCCGCGCTCTCGAGCTGGGCGTTGAATTCGAATACGTATGACGGCTTGTTGCCCGCAGCCGCGTTCTGGCACGCATAGCGGTAGACAAGGTCGGTCGAGGTAGGAGTGCCCGCGGTAGCGACCGTGTTCACAGGGTCGAGAGGAAGATTCGAGATCGGCGATCCTCCGACGAGGCCTCCGAGATTCACAGGGACCCAGCCGGTTCCGTCGATCGCGGCGGCGCCCGTAGTTCCTACGTATCGGCACATATCGCTCGCGTTGAAGGTCGTTCCCGAGGTGATGTCGTTGCCCTCTACGACGTTTACGGCGCAGGTGGTGTCCGCTATCTCCGCGCTATAGCCGATCTGCGCGGTGGTGATGCCGGTACCGAGGCAGAAGTTAGATACGCTCGCGTCGAGGTCAGGGGTCGCTGTCGAAGTGATGTAGATGCCGAGGGCCGTCTTCATCGTGTTAAGGTCAGAGATTCGCTGCGCGTCTCGAGATTTCTTCAGGGTTTCGGCCGGATTGATCACGATGACAAGTATGACTGAGAGTATCGCGATTATCGCGATTACTATGAGGAGTTCGAGGAGGGTAAAGCCCTGCTCTCTTCGTGCGTGCATGGATATGAAAGCTAATTTATTAATAACCGTGACCGACAATCTCGAAAGCCTTGCGTCTTTCTAGTGAGGTTATTATATCACCGCTTAACCGAGGCCTTTCTTTGGCATGTGGATAATCGAGACGACGGCACGTCTGTGATATACTTTTGTGAGCTATGAATCTTACGAGCATCATCACGAGGGACGAGCCTGTCGGCGGCCTCGAAGTGAGCGATTCCCGCGTGCGCGCCGCGATCTACGCCAAGGCGACGAAAAAGTCCCCTGCCCGCGCCGTCCTCGCCGAAGAGGCGATCCCCCAAGGCGCGATCGAGGGCGGAAAGGTCAAGGATGGACAGGCTCTCGCGAAGGCTATCCGCGCCGTCCTCTCGAAGCTCCCGGAGAGCATACCTTATTTCGTGGTCTCCATCCCTCCCCATGCCGCGTATTTCAAGACGATCTCTTTTCCTTCGTCCGTCGACGCGTCGAGGATAGACGAAGCGATCCGACTCTCCCTATCGTTTCATCTCCCTTACAAGCCAGAGGACGTATACCTCGACTACGAGATCCTTCCTACGGGAAAAAACGAGGCGTTCGTCTGCGCTTGCCCTCGCGAGGTCATCGACGGATACGTCGCGGCGCTCAAAGCAGCGGGCATAAAGCCGGTCGCCGCGGAGACGCATCCTCTCTCCATAGCCAGAGCGACGAAGGCGACCGGACCTCTCCTCATCTCGTTACCCTACAAGGACGGCGTCTCCGTCGCGGCGATCGAGGGCACCGCGGTGAGATTCTCGCGATCGCTCCCTTCCGACAGGCTTTCGACCGAACAGGACGTAGCCCGCGAGATCGAGAGGATAGAAGGCTACTGCAAGACCGAATTCTCCTCCGCTCTGAAGAGATCCGACCTCGAGTCCCTCGCCCTCAAGGACGATATCGCACCGCTCGTACCCGCAAAGCAGAGAGATGCCAAGTGGCTCTGCGCCCTCGGAGCCCTTTCCCGCGGTCGCATGCCGCGAGGCACAGACAACATCGTGAGCCTCCTGCCCGTTGGGACAGAGGACGCCTACGTATTCCAGCAGGCCGTCGCCTTCGGCGCGTTCGTAAGGAACATAAGCATCGGCATCTCCCTCTTCTTCATAGCGGCGTTCGTCGGGGCCTTCGCGATCATCACCTCCCTGCAGGCGCGATTCACGCAGGAGTTCGCGGCGCTCTCGGTCCAACCCACCTCTTCCGAGATACTCCAAGAAGAAGAGCGGGCGAAGGAATTCAACAAGCTCATCGAGGCGACCTCGAAGATCGCCTCCGAGAGCACGGTCTGGAGCGCGGCCATCGAAGAGATAAAATCGAAGGTCACGAGCGGGATCGTGGTGACGAGCCTCTCTTTGGGCGCGCCTGAAGACAGGATACAGATTACAGGCCTCGCAAAGACCCGAGCCGAGCTCACCGCGCTCAAAAAGAGCTTCGAGTCGTCCGAAGCTCTCTCTGACGTGGTGCTTCCCCTCACGAACCTCGAGCTCCGCGCGGACATACCCTTCACGATAACCTTCGCCCTCAAGGACCCTTCGTCTATATATTTCCAATAAGCCCATGTTCACCAAAAAGAGCCTCTGGATACAGCTTTCCGAAGACGCGGCCGAGATCGCCGTAGCGGTCGTGGCATCGGTGCTCGTCATCGTATTCCTCTCGAACAAGATAGGCGCGGCGAGCGACGCGGTCGTGGAGAGCCGCAGGCTGTCGCAGGCCCTCAAGGACCGCACCGCGGTCGTCTCGGAGCTCACGGAACAATACCGCCGCATAAAGGGCAAAGATGCGCTCATCGAATCCGCATTGATCTACTCCTCGAACACCCTCGAGTTCGTCACCGCCCTCGAATCCGTGGCCGCGAAGAACAATGTCTCGATGGCGGTGAGGTTCGAGACGCCGTCAGAGCTCGGGATAGAGATCGGCAACCCGCCCCACTCTCTCTCGGAGATAAACTTCTCGCTCTCCCTCCAGGGAAACGTATTTACCGTCCTCGGATTCCTCAAGGACGTCGAGAGGCTCCCTTACTTCACGAAGATACGTTCGATCGCGCTGAGCTCTCAGACCCAAGAAGGATGGCAGAACACCTCGAACGTTGCGGTCCAAGGGAAGATATACACGCGAAGCGACAACTAACATGAACGAAAAGCTCAAAAGATTCATATCGAGGCTCACCTTCCGTACGGTCGCGTATCCCGCTATCCTCATAGCCCTCTTCGTAGCGGTATGGGTACTCTTCGTTATGGCGACCCGCTTTATCACCCTCGAGATAAACAGAGTGTTCTCAGACGGCGAGACGGGTCAAGGTCTCGTCATGGACCGCGCGGGGTACGAGCGGGTCGCGAGACGCCTTAACATCGCCATAGACGACTCCCCCGCGCCCCGACCGCAAGCCCTTGTCGAACAGGCTGCAGCAGAGACGCCAAAGGCTCCCGAAGAGAGCGTCGAAACGATCGCGGCGAAGCCGGCGCTCGACAAGCAGGCGGTCTCTGTCGGCGTCTTCAATGCGACGAAGGTCTCGGGCCGAGCAGGCTCCATAAAAGACCTTCTTTCGTCAAAAGGATTCAAGATAGACAAAACAGGCAATGCGCCCGCGCAGACAAAGAACACGTTGGAGATAAAGGAGAGCAAGAAAGACTACGCTACGCTCCTCGTCGAAGCCCTCGCAGGCGCGCTCGAGATAGACGAGACCGTGACGGTGCCCGAAGAGAACAAGCTCGACGCGATGATAACCATCGGAAGATAACGAAAGAGCCCCGCGAATGCGGGGCTCTTTCGTTATGACAGCTCCTAAAAGAGAGCGAAGAAGCTCACCGCCTCCCCGATGTAGTAGGGCCATATCGCGAGCGCGAGGACCCCTTGCCAGAACGAAAGGCCTAAAAACCCGATGGTAAAAAGCCATCCGACGACCCATACCCCCAAAAAGCAGTGCTGCTCTATTTTTATCTTTTCCATGGCCTCATTATACACCTCGACCCAGCGGCAATAACAAGATCGCCTGAGGGCGATTTGTGTCAGTTGCCTTACGGCTTGGAGCGCGAGTACACCACAGGAGTACTTCCAATCTCTAATCGCTTCGCTCAAGAGATTTAGGTCGCGCTTCTCGATTCTTACAGGGTCAGTACCCCAATTGGCGCGAGTACGCGGCTCAATCGGGCTTCGAGTCCAAGACGCAGGTCTAGTAGACCTGCTCCGCGGAGCCTCAAAAGCAAAAGCGCCCATAAAGGGCGCTAATGCTTTTGGGCTCCGCGGCTTGGACTCGAACCAAGGACCCTCCCGTTAACAGCGGGACGCTCTACCGACTGAGCTACCGCGGAATGTCTACACAAAGCCCCATCGAGGGGCGAAGCTCATAATAGCAAATAATCGATTTGGAGCAATATTTACGTAGTATCCACTATCGCCTTGAAAATAATAGCTTCCGCGAACGTATCAACTATAATGGAGTGGCAATGGCCGAAGACAAGATAACAGCCGCGAGGGCCGACGCCCTTTTAGTAGAGAATGCGCTCCGATCGAGCGCTGAATTCGGCCGTATCATCGAGAAATACCAAGAACCCCTGCGGCGCTATGTGAGGCGCATAGCAAGGCCGGGACCCGACGATCTCGACATACTCCTCCAAGACATATTCATAAAAGCCTACGAGAACCTCAACGACTTCGATCTCGATCTGTCGTTCTCTTCATGGATCTACCGCATCGCGCACAACGAAGCGATAGACTTTCTCAGGAAGAAGAAGAGGTATGGAGGCTCCCTCGACGATCCGACGCGAGAGGACGAGACAGTTACCCTCGGCGAGACGATAGCCGCAGAGGAGGATATCGTAGGGGACGCCGATAAAGAATACATAAAGAAGTGTATCGCGGCGGTCCTTGACGATATCGAGCCGAAATATCGCTCAGTCCTCGTCCTGAAGTTCCTCGAAGAAAAAGACTATAACGACATATCGGACATCTTGCGGAAGCCCCCCGGGACGGTAGCCACCCTCATCCACCGGGCCAAAAAGGAATTCAAGAGGCTGGCTGAGGAGAAAGGGATGCATCTCGGAAATATATGAAGAACATGACATTACAAAAACAGATACTTGAGAGGATACAAAAGGAGCGAGTCCGCCCTACGCCCAGAGGGTATTTCAAAGCGCGCGACTATGTCATGTGGTTCCTTCTCGGGGTGTCCGTGGCAGCGCTCTCCGTGGGATTCGGCATGATCATCTTCATGGTCAAAGGAGCCGATCTCGCTCTCTTCGAGAAGCTCGGGCTCACCGCATCGGAAAAAGTCGCATACTCGATACCGTTCTTCTGGATACTCTCCTCCCTCGCCTTAGCGGGGATCGCATTCATAAACTTCAGGAACACCAGACACGGCTATAGGACGTCAGGACGGCAATTCGCGCTCATATCGGCCCTTATCGCGCTCACCCTCGGCTCGATCGCCTATGCGCTCAATCTGACCGAGTTCGTCGACCGCGTAGCGTCGAAGAGCATACCGGTCTATAACGCCGTAGTGCCCCTTAACACGAATCTCTGGCTCGACCCTGAGCGCGGCCTCCTCTCGGGACATGTCAGGAACAAGGAATCCGACAAGGATTTCATGCTCCGCGACTCGTCAGGCGAGCTCTGGCGAGTCACAGGCCGAGGCATCGCGATGCCGGAAGGATTCTCGTTCAGCTCAGGAGACAGGATAAAGATAATAGGCACGAAGACGAGCGACGCCGAATTCAAAGCGATCGAGATACGCCCATGGGAGGACCCAAAGGCCGACGAAGAGGAGGCGGAGGCTATCTGACCGTGATAGTCACTCGGATATCCTGATTGAGCCTGTCGTAGAAGGAGTATTCTCCCCTGTTCGAAAAGACGAGCGAATAGCTCTCGCCCATCCCGAACTCCCCGGATTCGAGCCTCGCGTCGCCGCGGCTCTCTCTTTCTTGCGCCATATTATGGAAACCCTCGTCCTGCACGACAAAGACCACCTCTTCGCCTCTCTGTACGACTAGAGCGACAGGCTCTGCCCTGTCTCTAAATAGATAGACCTCATGCACGCCGTCAGCCGACAAAAAGACGCTCGCTGCGTTCCCGCCCCTATCCTCGAGGTCGCGGGTAAGCACGTACGTGCCGAACGCCGCAAGAAGCATGAGAGCCCATACCGAAAGGACTCCGAACTTACGAGAACGGAAGAACGAGTAAGGGGCGTGATCCTCTGGAGCGGTTTTCGCGTCTAGATCCATTGCTTTATTATACGGCAAAGAAAAAGCCGCGCCGCCATTACCGAGGCGTTACCGAGGCGAAACCTCGGTAATTTCTTTATATTTCTTTTATCGGATATTCCTATACTGTCCCTATGGGAAAAATCCACGTTTTCGCTCCGGGAGAGTATTACCATATCTACAATAGAGGGACAGACAAACGACCTATCTTCCTCGATAAAAGCGACAGGTTGCGGTTTCTTGCGCTTCTCTATCTATGCAACGATACGAGCTCCGTACATCTGGGCAATCTATCCAGGGTTTACCGAGGCGAAACCTCGGTAAAATTCGAGTCTTATTTTGATATCCAGAGATCGTCGAAACTAGTTTCAATCGGCGCCTATTGTCTCATGCCGAACCATTTTCACATAGCAATAAGGGCTGAGAGCGAGCTGGGCGTCAGCAAGTTCATGCAAAAAATCTCGACCGCGTACACCATGTACTTCAACCGAAAGTACAACCGTACAGGGAGTCTTTTTCAAGGGGTATTCAAAGCCGAACACCTTGATTCAGACGTATACCTAAAATACATATTCTCCTACATTCACCTTAATCCGTTAAAACTAAAAGACAAGAATTGGAAAGTGAATAAAATAAACACCAGCGAAGCACGAGATTATCTCAAACGATATTGCTATTCGAGTTTTCCTGATTTTTTTGAAGACCAGCGGAAGAGTTCTAAAATTTTAGACATCGGTAACTTTCCCGATTACTTTAGAAAGAAGATTGATTTTTATTCTCATATCGACGACTTTCTGTGCATGAACGAGGCGAAACCTCGGTAAAATCCGAATTACCGAGGTTTCGCCTCGTTCTATTTGCCTAGCATGTAGAGCTGCTTCGCTTCTGAAGCGGAGAGCGCCCTATCATAGACGCGAACCTCGTCCAATCTGCCTTGGAGGGTGTAGCCGAGGCCGTTCAAGAGCTTGCCAAATCTGACCGCAGAGTCGTTTATCGTAATGGCAGTGGTATCGGCGGTATCGGCGGTGAGCACGCCATCTACATATACCTTTCTCCTTGAATAGTCATAGGTCCACACGATGTGGTGCCATTTGTTTATTGTCGAGGCGGAGAGCGTGAATCCAGCGCCTATCTCCAAGTTCTCGATGCTCGTGGTGAGCGCTTTGGTCGTCTGATGGAAGAAGAGCTGCAGATCGATATTATCAGTCCCGCTATAGAGTATCTCGTACGAGCCGTTGATGGCGTTCGGGTAATACCACATCGAGATAGTGAACGGGCTACCTGATGCGAGAGGCTGAGGGACCTCGACATACTCCGTCGATCCCGCGAAATTGAGCGCCTGCCCTATCTTTCCGGTTACAGGCGCGGTTGTCGTGCCCATATTAACGATCGACCCGTGAAGGCTCCTTCCGCTCCTATCCCAGGCCTTATTCGCTCTCCAATCGATATCCTTACCATTGAACGACCAGTACCCGACGAGCCCGCTGCTCATGCGGTCCTCTTGCGATCCTCCAACTTCGGTCTGATTCATCCGATAGAGCTCTGAGACTTCCGAAGCGGACAATGCCCTGCTATAGACTCGAGCCTCGTCGATCTGTCCGTTGAAGTACTGCGAAGAGCCTCCCACCCATCGACCGATCTGAAAATTGACCGCTGGAAAGGTAAGCGTGTTCGCCACGTCAGAAGAGACATCGAGAGCGCCGTCTACATAGAGGCGCAGGATATCGCCATCCCATGTGCCGACCGCGTAATGCCACCTCCCGTCATCGAATGTAGCAGTACTGTTCACCCTTTGCGAAGCGTAGCTGTTGAGGTGGAATTTGAGCTTGTTCGCCGCGCTGTCGTCGATACCGAGGCTCGCCCCACCGGTCGCGTCGGTATGCTTTCCCATGAGAGTCCTCGTCTGCTGCGAGCCGGACAGCTTGAACCAGACGGAATAAGAGAAAGGTGAGTTGTTAGAAAGAGAAACGGAAGCACCGGCATCGATGTAGTCGTTCGATCCATCGAAGTCGAGCGCCTTGCCCCGCTTGCCGTTCACCCAGTCGGTCGAAGCGTCCATGTTAGTCAAAGTGCCGTTGTTTCCGTTACCGGAAAAGTCATGAGCGATCGTCGATGTGCCCTCATCCATCCTCCACCAGCCGACAAGTCCATTGTTCGAAACAGCCTTGCTCGTCGTTTGACCATAGCGATACAAAGTGGTCACCTCAGCGGCCGTCAAGGCTCTTGAATAAAGACGAAAATCGTCTATCGAGCCGTTGAGACGGTTTTGCCATCTAGCCGTGCCGGAATCGAATGCTGTGAAGTCAACAGACCCGGCGAGCGAGGAAGCTATCGTATTATCAAGATTTCCATCTATATAGAATCTCACATCCACACCACGGTCGACTACTATCGCGACATGCCTCCATGTACCGCTCGTTACGGTTGAATTGGAGCAAAATCCCGTGTCTCGAGTCGTACCATTCGCGAAATTAAAAAAGAGTTTAGAGTTCGATGAACACTGCCATCCTCCGGGGATAACGAGGCCGAACCCTGTCGTGAAAGTACCCGCATTCCCGCCGCCACTCGTCATGAGCACGTCGCCGGGACCCGTAGTCCTGAGCCAGAGCGAAATCGTATAATCGGCTGTGCCTGGGCTCAAAGGCGCATAGTTCGAAACAGCAAAAGTATCGTCCGTCCCGTCGAGCAGGATCGCTTCACCCCTTTTTCCGTCTATCCACGCAGGGCTACCCGACAGAGTGCCGTTTCTACCGTTCCCGGAAAAATCGTGGGCGACCGTGCCGGATGCTTCATCGAATTTCCACCACCCTACAAGCCCGAGATTTGAAACTGGTTTCGAGACAGCCGCCGCTTCGACGCCGCCAAAACCGGCGACAAACGCGACGAGACAGCCTATAGCGAGCCTTAAAGCAGAATGAGTCATCATCGTCCCATATTATAAAGCTGTTTCGCTTCGTTCGCTGAGAGCACCCTGTTGTAAACGCGGACTTCGTCGATATCCCCTGCCACGTATTCAGCGGTATGAGTAAGCCTGCCTATAGCCAACCCTCCAGCGCCAGGCGCAGATACGTTAGGAGTGCAATCCGCCGCTTCGAGCCCTGACGCCGCTTCGACGCCATCGATGTATATTTTCGAAGTTGCGGAGACGAGGCCCGGAGTCTTTGTGACGACGATATGATACCAGCGATTTTGGCTGAGGGCAGAGGTCGTGCGCCATCGATTACTACCGAAATCGATCGACGGACGATTATCTTTGATCGTGAAATAAAGCCCTGTGCACGAGCCTGTTTGGCTCTGAAAGTCTACGATCGCAGGGAAATTGCCGCTGTTCGCTCCCCTAGGCCTGAACCAAGCAGAGACGCTTAACGTCACGTCCCCCCGGAAGCCGAGATCCGAACCCTGACGGATATAATCATTCGTCCCGTCGAAAGAGAGAGCCTGCCCCACCTTTCCAGATACCGGAAACGGTCCGAATACCGGAGCATATCCTCCTGATCCGATGACATCCAACGCGCGAATGCCGAAAGAGATGTCGTTATTCGACCCATCCTGTATGCGTATATTATCGACATACGTCTTTCCCCAGCCGCTTACCTGATTGTCTGCGATCTGGATATAGGCCTTGGTCCCTACATACGAGGCAAGTCCCGTGCACTCGTCTGCGAAGAAAGCATCCGTATCCGTACCGGTCTGCGAGGCGCAGATCAAAGCATCGTCCGACGCGCGTCTCACAAAAAGGCCGCTTCCGTTGGAAGCGTCTGCTCCCCCCGCGCGCAGGAAAGCGACCTTTGACGCATTCGCTGGTATTACGAAGATAGGCGATGTCGATGTCCCTACGGTCATATCGCAGCCGGCCTTTATATATCTCGTACCCTCCAAACTCGTAGCTATGACGCACCCTTGGCCGTCAGAAGAGCTCGCTGTCTCGGCGTCCCCTACGCAAGTCCAACCGATAGGACATGACCCCGCCGACGAGAATTCCGCCGTACGATCGAAATTCTGCGATCCAGCGTCAGCGACGTCTTGACCGTTGAACGTCCAAAAAGCGACGAGTCCGTCGGTGATACGGCTGTTTTGAGATTGATTCACGGTCGTCTCGGTGGAAGCATAAAGCGACGCGACCTCGGCAGCTGTAAGGGCGCGGTTATATATGCGCGCGTCGTCGAGCGTCACGTCCGCAGCGAGACCTCCGCCGCGGGCTCCGAGATTGAATTGCGTGAACCCGCTCTCGGTGTTCGCGCAGGCGCTCGAGCTCACGAGCCTTCCGTCCTTATACAGCGCTGAATTCACTCCGTCCCATGTGCCTACAAAGTGAGTCCACTGACCCTGGGTATACCCCACGCTCTTCGCGCAGCCGTTCGCTACATAGAAATTGACTGACGTCCCTGATCCTTCGAACGAGGGAGATGACGCCACCTGGGTCCCGTTACCTTCGAAGAAAACTCTCGTCGCCCCGAAATTCGAATTCGACCTCATCCAGATCGAGATGGTTCCCGCGGGCAGATTGAGCGACCACGGTATCCCGACATAGTCGTCGACTCCGTCGAAATCGAGGCTCTTCCCCTTCTTTCCCGCGATCCACGCCGTGCTCGAGTCGGCGTTAGATAGAGAGCCGTTGCGACCGTTGCCCGACTGGTCATGCACGATCGTCCCTGATCCTTCGTTCATCGACCAATGCCCGACAAGGCCAGTTTTCGTCGCGGCGAGATTCGATGACTGACCCGAAGAATAGAGACCGGTCGCTTCGGCAGCGGAGATCGCCCTGTTGTATATCCTGACATCGTCCACAGAGCCATTTAAAGTATTCGTCGACGTGAGGTCCTTTGATCCGATATAGAGGTCGAGAGCACGCGTTATGTTTCCGATCGAGCTTATGTCAGCCGTCGCGACCTCGACGCCGTCGACGTAGAACCGCGTCGTACCCACCCTCTTCGCAGAGACGACGTAATGGTGCCACTTCCCGTCCGCATAGGAGCCCGTGGAAGGGCCGTACGAGGCCACGTTCGTACCGTCGGCGATACGAAGCGAGGGCAGTCCGACGCTCGAAAGCTGGAGCGTATACCCTGAAGCGGCGCCTCCGAACGTCCTCCTCTTGTCGATTATGAACGGCGTGTTCGAAAGGTCGCTCGATTTCACCCAGGCAGAGAGCGTGAAATCGGTGGACGCTCCGAAATCAAGCGATCCGTTCGCCGGATCAGGTATCGAAACGACGTCGTCGATACCGTCGCCCTGAACGGCCTTTCCTCTCTTGCCCAGAGACCACTGCATCCCGTTGGCGACAGCTCCGTTATTCCCGCGTCCCGACAGATCATGGGCGACCGTGCCCGCGCCCTCGTCGAACGACCAATATCCCACCAAGCCCAGATTGCTCACCGGCTTGCCTATCGTAGCAGCTAAAACATCGCCTCCGATAAGGAAAGATGCGCAAACCGCGAACGCGAAGCAGATCGTCTGTATCTTGTCTGGTCTCATTCGATTTTAAATGTCTCGAAAGCCGTTTCCGCATGAGAGGCCTCGCTTGGAGCCGCCGATATCTGATAGAGGCTCTCCCCGGCGACGAACCATATCTCGCGGCCGGAATCCGAGTCGAACGACACCCCTTTGCCCCCGGCTATCGATATCTCCTTTACGCCCTTCATGACGATGTCCGGAATGTCTTTTTTTATCCGTGCCGCCGTAAAGCCCGAGGCAGGCTCGTCATAATAGCTCACGAATACCTGAAAGCCCCTTCCCGGCTCGCCCTGCTTCTCTACGAGAACCATCTTTCCAGAGCCGTCCTCTACCGCTCTCGGCTCGTACCCTGTAGGGACCTCGAAAGAAAATCCGGAAGGATCGGAATAGGTCGAGGCTGCTTTTGCCGCGCCGTCTGCGAGAGCGGCTGTCCCTACATCCCCGACCGCAGGCAGTTTTGCCGAGGAGTCGTCTCCTCCACGAGACGCGAGGTATATCCCGAAGGCGATGCACAGAGCGATCGCCGTGGCGAGAGCGATATGCCTATTTCCTCTTTTCTTTTTCATATGGTCGTGAGGTTATGGATGATTAAGGATTCTCTGTCGTCCCTGGCTCGATAACAGGTTCGGTCGAAGTCCCCTGTTCGGCCGGAGGCTCTGGTGTCGGATCAGGGAGAGCTGGCGTAGTCGTCGCGCTGCCATCCGTGCCATCTGGGGTAGTCGAAGCCGTGTCGCCTATCGCAGGAGTCGACGTCCCGTTCTCGGTCGTTCCGCCGCCCGTGCCCGCACCCTCCTCTGTCCCGTCCGGCGTAGTCGTACCGGTTTCCGTCACAGGCTCAGGTTCCGGCTCTGGATCAGGCTCCGCCGCTCCTGGGACCCCTGGCTGGTTGGCTGGATTGTTAGGATTGTCGCACGAGCCAGCGGCCGACTGCATGACGCCGTTCGCTATGAACATACAGAACGGCTGGCCCGTCACGCGGTCGACTATCGTTATGCCGGATCCGCCCGGGTTCGTCGTAGTTCCGACCTGGAGCGCGCCGGCATAGACGGAGGCGGCATTAACCGTCTGCGTCGTTATATCGTTTACGACCACGAAGTTCGCGGTCACCGTGTCGGCGACTATCGCCACGAACGTCGCGACGGCGTTCTGGAGGGTCGCGCCGAGCGAAGCGAGCCAGCCCGCGATTGTATCGATGGTCGATGACGCGTTGAGGCTAGTCGATGTCGATGTGGTGCCTGACCCCACCTGCTGTGCGAGCTCGAGGATAGCGAGCCTGCCCTCGACATCCGTCACGCGCGACTCGAGATTCTGTATAGAGAGGTGGAGCTCCTTTACCGCCTCGACGATGAATGGGGTGAACCCGCCATACATGACCGACTTGAGGCCGTTATCCGCCGTGATGACGAGCTCTGGGAATATCGCCTCTACGTCCTGGGCGATGAAGCCATAGCGGAGAGGATCGTTCTCGCCATCCTTGTTCCACTTGAACGATACGGCGTTAAGGGCGGCTATCCTCGTCATCGTATCCTCGCTCGAGAGGTCGGTTATGTCCTTCTTGAGGCTCCTGTCGGAGGTACACGTCCACGAGGTCGACGTAGGGTCGATCTCGCAGTATCCATTCGCGTCCTCGAACCTCACCGGCGCGCCGTCCGTGGATCGATAAACGTGGAGGAGCCTCTGAGGCGAGGTCGTGCCGATGCCGACGAAACCCGACGTGCCAACCATGAATTGGGATGCCGTCGAGGAGCCGATGTTGAAGAGCGGCCTGTTCGAACCGATGCCGTTCGGATTGATCGAGAAGTATCCCCACGGAGTCGTAGAGCCGATGCCCACGCCGAGGTTCTGCACTCCCCCTACGCCGTCTGACTCACCGTATACGGTGAGCATGGAGTTGCCGTTGAGCTGGGCCGTATAGCTCTGCTTTACGCCCTGGGCAGAAGCGGAGGTCACAGGAAGATCGGTCCAGGCGAGCACTCCTGCGTCGGATTCGAAGGACATGTTGCCTAACTCG
>JACRJQ010000001.1 GCA_016215405.1 Candidatus Tayloriibacteriota bacterium | reverse complement strand
CCAGTCGTATCTGATGGCTCCGTTGCCTACGTCGAGGCCTCCTGCGAAGGTCGAGGTGGCCGAGGTGGAGGTGGCGGTGAAGTTGCGGGCTACCGCTTCGCCTACGACGGAGAGTCGGGCGTATGGGGAGGTGGTGCCGATTCCCACGTTCGTATTGTTCGCGATGCTCATCACGTAGTTACCCCCTACTGTGAAATCTATTCCCGGAATGCCTCCCGGTGTCCTGTACATAAGATGCGTGTCGCCCAGATAGTTACCGAGCCAGACTTTGTTGTTCGACTCGATCGCAATGTCTCCACCAGCAACGGAGAATTTCTTGTATGGGGACGTCGTACCTACGCCGACGTTACCCGCTCCTGTGATATTCATGAGGTTATCGGCGCCATACAATCCGAACGTCAGGAAGTTCGAGTTAGAGCCTGAGCTGCCAGAATGATTGAAGCCTATATAACCGGAATTTCTAGTGCTCTGTGATTGACCGATGAGCAAAATATAATTCCTCGATGAACCTAGGCTCGAGTTCATAAAACTACCAGCCCAGTTGAACGCATCAGGCGCTGAGGTTGTATCGATCCTCAGTGCTGGATTTTGATCTCCGCCCGTATTCGTAATTGTCAGTTTTGTATTCGGGGTCGTCGTTCCTATACCTACGTTACCCGCGCCGGTTATCCTCATCCTCTCATTCGCGCCGTTCGTGAAGAATGCTATAGGAGCGTTATCGCCGTTCGCGATATTAAGAGAGAGCGCGCCTCCATATGATCCATATGTGCTTCCTCCCTTTCCGATGACCGAATTATTACCGTATAGGTTTTGATCGCTGCCGAAATAGAACCATCCGGCCCCGGAAGCATTGTTGTTATAGAGGACCATATCGGCGTTCGAACCCTCGATATGAAGCTTTCTCTGAGGCGATGTCGTCCCGATGCCCACCTTGTTATCGCGGACCGTCATCGTGATCGGATACGATACATCCGCGTCCTGGAAGTCTATATTCGATCCCTGCAAGGTCATCGTGCGTCCCGCGTTGAGAGCGGTCGAGAGCTTGAAGTCATACGTCGTAGTCGCGTCGGTCGCTAGGTAGAGGGTCTTTGAGTTATCGTATTGGACCATCCTAAAGACGTCGCTGCCGCCGGCTTTCGATTTGAGGATATCCGTCGCCCATCCCGCCCCTGCATCGACCGTGATTCCGGTATCGTTCGAGCCGCTCGACATATAGAATCCTCCGTTCGCCACCGATAGCTTGCTCGACGGAGACGAGCTACCAATGCCGACATTGCCAGCCGACGTTATCCTCATGGCCTCAGTCCCGTTAGGAGCGCTCGGGAACGAGTTGGTATTGTTCACGACAAAGCGGAGGGCTCCTCCAACCGCGGTATTGCCCGCGACGATGCTGTTGATGTTGTTGTTGCCGAGCTGGAGTATGCCTTCGGCATCGCTCTTCGAACCGAGGAATGTCGAGTAATTGACGCCGCCGTAGCTTGCGGGCGAGAGCTGTATACCTGGGGCTGTCGCGTAGAGATTGAGGAGCGACTGCGGCGACGAAGTTCCGATACCCACGTTGCCCGAAGAAGCGATACGAAGCCTCTCTGAAGGCAAGGTGTCTGTCTGCACGTTTCGGGTGCCGAACACGAGGTCTCCGGAAGTATTGTTATTGTTAGCGGTCTCCTGATAGCCCATGTAAGCCGGAGCGAATGAGGCGGTGTTCGGGGTATAGCCGAAGGTTATCGCGCGGTACGAATTGACGGCGTTCTCGGTCGAGCCCAATTGGAGATATGACTTCCCTGCCTCGAGGCTCGTCGGTACGGTCGATGTCGCGATCTGGAGCCTGCCGCGCGTAGCCGACGTCCCGATACCGATGTTGCCCATACCGTCTACGCGGAATCTCTCCGTACCGCCGGTCGTAAGAGCGACGATATCGCTTCCAAAGAAGATACCTGTATCGGTATCGGTATCGTTAGAGATGACCGGAGTGCCAGCGCTGCCCGTAGGCACCTGGAGCTTCGTACCGACGTTCACGAGCCTTACCGCCCCGCTGCCGTTCACCTGGAGCTTGTTCGAACCGCCCGCCGCGAGATTGAACGAATCGGATCCTCCGTAAGTGATACCTGTATCTGTATCACCCGCGAATGTGAGGGCCGGGAGAGTCTGCGTGGTATACGCAGGGATAGCGACCTGACCTGTAAAGGTCGTTGTACCGAAGGTGGATGACGAAGTAGCTATGATGCTTCCAGCCGTGATGCTGCCGGAGATCAGGGCATTACCCTGGACGGAAAGAGTCTGCGACGGCGATGTGGTCCCTACACCGACGCTGCCAGAAGCACCTACGAAAAGTCGTGATGTAGGTGTAAACGTGTTGCCGATAGTCAGGCCCGAATCCGCATAGTAGTTGAGAGAACCGTTATCAACATGAAACGCTCCGAACGACGTGTCTCCGGCGGTCCATGACGCCACATTGCCTCCGGCAAATCCGAAGCTTGCCCCTATCGATATCGCCACCTCGTTTTCGCCAGTCCCCGCGCCTGAATACTCATCAATAGAGGATATGAAGAGTCCGGAATTTGCTGGTGCAGAAGCGTTACCGCTTATGCGTAATGCCGGGGTCGACCCGTCGGTCTTTATTGTAAGTTTATTGGTTGGACTCGAAGTGCCGATGCCTACGTTTCCGCCGTTAAAGAAGCTGAGGCCGTTAGTCGAAAATTGGTTGATCGGAGTATTCCCAGCGGCGTTGTACATATACTGGATCGCGTCGTTGGACACCTTCGTGAGCACGATCGCGCTCGAGTTGCCGAGGGGGCTATTGAACGTGCCGCTTCCTGCCGCTGTGACGTTACCTGCATCGCTCACCACTAACCTGTTCGATGCGTTGCCGGCATTCATGACGAGGATATTTCCATTCCCCTGGTTCTGCGAGGTCGTGAGCGTCACAAGAGGAGTCGTCGACACAGCGCCGGTAAGGGAGAGGAGAGACATCGGAGTCGTCGTGCCGATGCCCACGTTGCCGCCCGAAGTAATCCTCATCCTCTCATTTCGTCCATTCGTACCGAACAAGAGCGGCGTCGACTGATTGGTATAGATTAGACCTGAGTTCTGCTGGGAAGCCGTAGCAAATCCGCTGCCGAGCATTTCAAGGTTGAGGCTGTTGCCATCCTGGTTGAAGAGTCTCATTCCTCCGGCCTGAGTGTTGAACGTATCGTTCCTGACGTCGAGTTGGCTGAAACCCTGATTAGCGATTATCGCTCCGCCATTAACCTCAAGTTTCGCGGTCGGAGATGTAGTTCCTATGCCCACGTTGCCGCCCGAAGTGATTCGAAGCTTCTCGGACGCGTTCGTAGAAAGCTGAAGCGAGTTATCGGCGGTGCTGTAGAGGATCCTTCCTTTGAAATCTACTCCAGGGTTCGTGAAGTCGATATATGAAGAGCCGTTCGTCGGAGACGTTATCTCCATCCTTCGGTTGGTGTCGGTCGCTGATTTTCCGAAAGTAAAGCCTGCGACGGCCGGCGCGTTAGGAACGGACCCGTCTCCGATGAAGGTGCCGTCTCCGTCGAATACTCCAGCTCCGCCGACCGAGAACTTCGCATAAGGAGAGGTCGTCCCTATTCCGACGTTGCCATTTACGTCGATCGTAAAGTCCGCGTCAGCGGTGCTGTTCGTGTTGTTAATGAGGAATTTACCGGCTCCCGCAGCATTGCCGCTATTGGTCGACCAAAGGCGCCACATATTCCCTCCGGTTCCTGATTGAGCGAGAGTCAGTATAGGGTTTATCGTGCTGTTCTGTACGGTAAGAATAGTGCTTTCGGACGGGCTCGATGATCCGACCCCAAAGCTTCCTGCCACATAGCTTGTTCCTACCCCATCGACAGCGAGAACGTCATCGAGCTGGAGCCTTCCCGAAGAATTGATGTTAGCGACCTCGGTACCGCCGGTGTTCCTAAAGCTGAACGAAGTCTGGCCCGTCGTCTGCCTCAACGGAGAGTTGACCTCTATTCCCGTACCGGCAGAGAGCCTCAGATAATCGGGTGCCGATATCGTAAGGTCGTTCTGTCCGACGCCCAAAGTGGTCAAGCTATCGAAAAGGCCTCCTGTCGTGAATTTGAGATTGCCGCTCACTTCGAGCTTTTCGCCTGGATTCGTCGTGCCGACGCCGACGTTGCCAAGGGCGTTCGAGACGGTAAGTATCGGTACAGGGTTCGCAGCGCCGCCTCCGGTATCGCCGATGTAGGTGCTCTGCGTGGTCCCGTCTGGGTTGATGTAAAGGTCGGCCCACGCAGCGAGATTCGCCGTATGGGCGCCGAGCCATGCCTGCGAGTTGTACTCGCCCATGAGGAATTCTCTGTTGTCGCCTCCTGCTGTGATGCGGCCGCGCCATGTAGACGCGGACGATCCCGTCCCGCGCACGGTAAGGAGGTTGTCAGCGTTCGCCGCATATGTCGGAGCGACAGCATCGCGGATCGTAGCCCCGATGCTCGATGCTCCCGATCCGGTCTTGTAGAGCGTAAAGAGGCCGTCTGGATTCGCGGTATTGATGCCGACATTGCCGTTCTGGAGGACGTTGAACTTGGTCGTCCCCACGGAGACGCCGCCGGCGAAGGTCGATGTGGCTGCGGCGTCGGTAGCGATGAAATACGGAGCGGATATAGCACCCGAAGAAGAGAGCGAGCTCGTAGCCGTTATGGTGCCAGCCGTAATGTTACCCGATACAAGGGCGTTGCCCTGGACCGAGAGCGCCTGCGACGGCGATGTAGTGCCTATTCCCAGATTGCCGTCGCCTCTAAGTATGAGCTTGGTGCCGGAGTTATTGCTTACGTTTATGAAATTATAGGCCGAGCTATCGCTCTGATTATAGGCCTGGATATCGAAGATAGAGCCAGTGTTCATGGATCCGCTCGCGTTCACCACGCTCAAGACTCCGGCATTCGAGCTGTTTATGACGAAACCGCTCGGGTTAGTGACTCCGGCTCCGGTCCCATTCTGGGAAAGGAACGAGCCCTTTAGATGAAGGCCGTAGGTCGGCGAAGCCGTCCCGATGCCCACCTGCCCGCTCGCATCGACGATAAACGGCGTAGAATCCGGCGAAGCGGAATCCTCGACCACGAACGAAGGACCGGAACCCGTGTTGGTGACCGAGAGAGAGCCCCACGGCGACGTGGTACCGATCCCCAAGTTGCCCGCATTGTCGAGGGTCATGAGAGTGGTCGGCCCAGACTTGGTCCATGTGAACGATCCTGCAGCCGGCACGTTCGTCCTCAAAACATCGCCGCCCCCGCTCTGAAGCGTCGCGTACCCGCTCGAAAGCGCCACGCCGACGCTCCCGCCAGTGTTTATGTTGCCCGCCACTCCGAGACCGCCCGCCAAAGTAACAGCGCCGGTCGAGAATGTAGAAGAGTTCGTCGAATTTAGGAACGATACGGTGCCGGTAGCAGTTAGATTTGCCGCCGAGATATTACCCGATACAAGGGCGTTGCCCTGGACCGAGAGCGCCTGCGACGGCGACGTGGTTCCGATGCCGACATTGCCGGTATTGGTGAGAGCAAGGCTCGGTATTAGATTCGTCGAAGTGAACGCCCCCGACGTCACATTGACGAATCCGAAGGTCTTGAGGCCGTTTACAGGAGTAAAGTCCTCGTAGTATGGCCTGAACGCCGCGGTAGGCTCTACCGTACCCGCCTGCTCGCCCGTCCATGTGAGGTTCTGACCGAAGAGATAGTGAGGGCTGTTGTTCACCGCGACATAGGTATGTTCGCTCGTGTTAACGCCTGACGAGGTCCTCTGGATCCTGAAATCCGCGGTGTTGTTAGAGAACCCGCCGACGAGCACGTTACCCGCGACCTGGAGCCTTGCCAAAGGCGTAGACGTCCCGATGCCGACGTTGCTGCCGGAGCTTGCGTTTATGGCGAGAGGAGATCCGACGCTCTCGATCGACGTCGTGTATACGTTCGACCATCGAGAGACGGCTGACCCGTTCGTCCTCGAGTTATCTGAATCAGGCGCTATGCCCGAAGCGAATATGAAGCCTGAGCCGAAATTCTTCGTGATCGTCGCGTCCCCTATCTTGATCGTTCCGGCAGCTCCCGTACCGGTGAGGACACCGTTGCCGAAATACGCCTGAGTCCCGCTCCCTTCGACGTGGAGCTTGTTCTGCGGAGTCGTGGTGCCGATGCCAAGGTTCCCATTGTACTGAAGTCTCATGAGCTCAGTATCAGCGGTGTTCAAAAAGCGGAGATATGCGCTCGTCCCTGCATCTGAGTCGAACTTGATCGCGGGGGCGCTCGTGTTCGCCAAAAGCTGAATGCTCGCCGCACCAGAATCGGTTCGAGAGACCGTGAGAGAGGCGTTGGTCGCCGCCGTGCCTCCGATTATGGCATTGCCGGCGACGGCGAGCTTCTGCGCAGGCGTCGTCGTTCCGATGCCGACAAAGCCGTCAGATGTGATCCTAAAGCGCTCTATATGCCCAGTACCTGTCGTTGGGTTCGTCTTTACGATAAACGAGTGATCCTGAACGCTCGGAGTGCTCACCTCGGGAGTAGCTCCTATCTCGACGCCATAGTGGGAGGTCCCGCTCGACCCGCCGATATGGATAAGGGCCTCTTCTCCGACAGAATCCATTATGCTCGAATAGAAGCCTGCGATCCGTCCGTTCTGTGAGGAGTTGAGCTGAAACGTGAGGGATGGATTTGTAAGACCGATACCGACGTTGCCGCCTGCGGTCGCGAGGTACGTCGATCCACTGCTCGAGAGCGCCGTCGTCGACGCATACGGCACCGTGAGGTTCCCAGCGGAATTAAGGATCATTGATCCAGCCGTCGCGCCGAAGCTCGATCCGGTGCCGCCGGTCTTGAAGTTGAGGGTCGTGCCGTTATCCTTAGTCCATATGCCGCTATAGGCCGTATCCTCAAAGACTATGCCTCCGCCGTACGAGCCGTCGAGGACCACCGCAGCGTTATAGTTTGCGCTCGGATCGAAACCGCTCGCTGCGACCGAGAGCTTGCCCATCGGAGAGGTCGAGCCGATGCCGACGTTGCCCTGCACCAGGAGACCGTTGGTCGGCGCTGCGGTAGTGTCGTAGCCGGCACCGACCGTGGCTCCTCCGGAGACAGAGAGTCGCGAACCTGGAAGTAGTTCGCCGATACCCACGCTTCCGTCGTCTCGTACCGCAAAGAGCGTCGTGCCGTCAGAATTGTCTGCGTAGAGGGCATAGCTCGCGTTAGTATTCCCTCCGCCTCTCGTGACGAACCTATATCCCGATATCGGCACGACGCCCACGCCCACGCTTCCTCCGCTCTGGGCGAACCATGCGCTTCCCGAAGCGGACAGAGCGGTCGTAGAAGCGTAGGTCGCCCTCAGCTGGTTTCCGTTAGCGAACGTGAAATCGGAATCATCCGTGAGAGCGCCGCCGGTCGTTGCGAACGGCACGCGACCCGAGGTGAGAGACGATACCATGAGCGTGCCCGTGGCGGTGAGATTGCCGGCAGAGACGGTGCCCGACACGAGCGCATTACCTTGGACGGAAAGCCTCTCGGATGGCGTCGTGGTGCCTACACCGAAGTTTCCGGTATTCGTCATTCTCATAAGCTCGTTATAGGTCGAGCCGTTCTGACTGCCGAACGACATAAACCCGTTGGAGCCCGCCGTTGTGAACTGCCTGAGCTCGTTCGTATAGATGCCGAAACCGTACTTACCCTGTCCTGTCCCAGCATCGTATAAGTAGAGCTTGTCGCCTACCGACTGAGCGAACGTAAGAGGCGCCGTCGGCGTCGAAGTGCCGATGCCGACGTTTCCAGCGTGGTCGATCCTCATGCGCTCGACAGCAGCGGCGTTGTTGTTGGTAAGGAAAGTTATGAATCCTGTACCGCCGCCGGATGCGCCGCGGTCGATATGGATCTGAGCGGTATCGTTCGAACCGAACGGTCCAGAATACAGATCGAGGTTAAAGCTTCCCGTCGAAGATATGCGGGCGTTCGTCGCGCCGCTCCGGGTAAAGCCCACCGCTCCGGTACCGGTATCAGAATTGATCAAGATAGATTTGTTCGCCGGAGAGACAGTGATGCCATTGCCTGCCCCATCCATCGTACCGAACGTAGCGTCGCCTACCACAGCAAGCCTATTCCCTGGCGTCGTGGTACCGATGCCGACGTTGCCCGTATTCGTTATGCGCATCCTTTCAAGGAGCGACTGGCCTGTCTGCTGGGTGAAGAGCGCGAGTCCGACGCTATTGCTGAAAGTGGCTTCGCTCACCGAATATATCGCCGCCTGGCGCGACGCCTCGGTCACGCTGCCGCCATTGTTGTGGTTAAAGAGGATACCCAAGAGACCTCCCGTGTTACCGGAAGCGCCGCCGCCGGCAGTGATCTCCATCGCGTTGATCTGCGACGACGCGGACACGCTCGTCGTCGCCTTTATCGTGAGCTGATTCCCCGGATTCGTCGTGCCGAGTCCCAAGTTCCCATTGTTCGCGAAACGAGCCTTTTCATTGAAAGATCCGCTCGTATAAGTCCCGAACGAGAGGGTCGAACCGGCGCTTATAGATACCGCGTCACCCGACGTCTGAGTGGTGATGTTGCCGCCCGATATATTAAGGCCCGTGCTGCCGTTGGTGAAGTAAGCTGTTCCATTCACGGAGAACTTCTGGTTCGAAGGAGCTTGCCCTCCGATGCTCACGTTTCCTCCCTGCTGAACCAGAAATCCGGTCGATCCCGCGATGCTCATACCCCCCGCGAACGTAGACGTGCCCGTCGAAGACGTCGCCTGGATCGTCGGAGCGGTGAGGTACTGCCACGCCGCGACGCCGCGGGCGAGGACGTCGCCGTTAAACGTGGTGGTGCCGGTGCCGGTTACGTTGAAGGAATCAGTTGAGATGGTTCCGGTGGCAGTGAGATTACCTCCTATATATGCGCTGCCTGCGACGGAGAGCTTTGCGAACGGAGAGGTCGTACCGATGCCGACGTCGCCCGTCGACGAGAAGCGGACGGCTTCACCGCCTCCCGTATAGAACGCGAGGGTGTTGATCGTGCCTCCTGCAGCGAGAGATCCTGCGATGCCTGCGCTTGAATTTCCGATCTCCCAGCCGTTTACGCCCGACGATGCGAATTTCAAAGTATTGAGCCTGCCAGAGTTCAAAGCGAGCGCGCCGTTATTTACCGTCGCCACCTCTGCGATCGCGCTACCGCTGTTTCGAAGGCCCAAAGATTGCTGATACGCTCCTGTAATGGCGCCGTTGACCTCGAGCTTCGTTCCCGGAGTGGTGGTGCCGATACCGACGTTTCCGCCCATAAGATATGAAGAGCCGTTGGCGTCTATCCTCGTCACGGTCCCATCATCCTTCCAAAGGTCGAGGAAGGCGTCGCCGTTATTCTCAAGGCCGAGACCTCCGCGGAAGTTGTTGCCTGCGGCTTCGCGCAGCGTAAACGCATAGTCGTTATCGAGACGTGACTGAACGGTGCCGTAAACCTCAAGCTTCTCGACCGGAGACGCCGTTCCGACGCCTACGAATCCCGTATCCCTATCGACGACGAGCGTTGTCGAGTCGACCCTGAAGCCGCCAGAGAGAGTGGTCGTCGCAGCCGCATCGCTCGCGACGAAGTAAGGTGCGGTGACAGCCCCAGACACAGACAAGGTTCCCGTAGCGGTCACATCGCCACCGAAATAGGAATCGCCTGCGACGGAGAGCTTTGCGAACGGAGAGGTCGTACCGATGCCGAGATTGCCCGCGGCGCTGAGCCTCATCCTCTCGATATTGTTCGTGTTGAACACGAGAGGATCGTTGCTCTGCGCAGAGACGACAGGATTGAGGTTTCCGTCGAGACCTGAATAGAACGTATGCGTGCCATCGCTCAATATGACCTGAGGTAACGAGGACAACGGGGCCCTTAACGTATTGCTTCCGTTCACGACGTTGAAATCGGCGGTCGGATTGTTCGTGCCGATACCGACCCTGCCGTTAGCCGCGAGATAGAGATGCGACGCGTTCACGCCGATCGACCCTTGGATGCCGAGGAGCGCCTGAGGGCTCGTGGTGCCGATGCCGACGTTCCCTCCGGGCGTCGCGACGAGGGCGAATCCTGCGAGTCCCGTACCGCCGCCTTGGTTGCCGCCGATACCGACGTTGCCCGACGCGTCGAGTATCATAGGGTTGTTCTGGAACACGCCCGAGGAATCGAAGCGTGAATATATCTGAGAGCCGCTTTGCAGCGCGGCTGTATACCTATCGACGCCGTTCTGCTGGAATCTGAATCCACCGAAAGTTCCCGTCGTGTTGAACGATATGAACGGATTCGCGCTCTTTATCTCGAGCTGCTGGCCTGGAGTCAAAGTGCCGATGCCGACGTTCCCGCCCCCGGTCGCGAATGTCGCGCCTCCTGTAAAGGTAGACGTGGCGTTCGCATCCGTAGCGGTGAAATAAGGAGCCGAGATCGATCCGAGCACCGAGAGCGTCCCTGTCGCCGTGAGATTTCCTCCGACATACGTGTCCCCGGCGATGCCGAGCTTCGTGAACGGAGAGGTCGTACCGATACCGAAATTGCCTCCGGCGCCGTTTATAAAGGAATTCCCGCTCGTATTGAATCTGAATCCTCCGTTCCTCGCGTTCACGGCCGTGTCGTTGAGGAAGATCGATCCGGTACCGGTCTGGAGAGTTCCCTTTACCCAAAGATTCGACGAGAACGTGGACGTCGCGTTCGCGTCCGAATCCGTAACGTCGATCGAGCCCGCGAAGGTAGACGTCGCGGTAGTCGAGGTGGCGACGAAGTACGATGCGTCCACGAACGAGGTAAAGCGTCCGTTGCCCGCGACGTCGAGCTTGTACGTCGGGCTCGCGTTCCCCACCCCGAGCCTCGTCTGATAGAGCGACATGACCGGATTGAGCCCGTTCGTGTAGTTCGAGAAATCCATGCGGTAATCGCTCGATCCGACCCTTATGTTCGAGATCTTTCCGGTGGCGACGTTGTTCGATACGGCGTTAAAGCTCAAAGCGACGGCGGTATTCGAAGTGTTATCGAGGTTGGACAAGACGAGAGGCACGGTTTCGTTGCCTGCGGACGTGTGCATCACTTCGAGCCTGCCAGTCGGATTCGATGTGCCGATGCCCACGGCCCCTGCGAACGTAGACGTGCCCGTCGAAGACGTCGCCTGGATCGTCGGAGCGGTGAGGTACTGCCATGCAGCGACGCCGCGGGCGAGGATGTCGCCGTTGAACGTGGTG